>JANOQT010000154.1:0-28894 GCA_031415015.1 Paracoccaceae bacterium | reverse complement strand
CCCACCACACCGAGGACCACATGGAAGGCGTCGACGCGATCCTCGAAAAGCGCACTCCGGTCTTCAAGGGCGCTTGAGGATGGGCAAGGAAGCGCGCGGCGTCTGGGGCCATCTTGCGGACGGTGACTGCGAGGGCAAGCTCCTGTGGGAGCATCCCAAGCTGATCTTCCGCGGGGCCCATCGCGGCATCTATCAGGGCCACGCCCTGCGCTGGGATTGCGGTTGTCGGGGACGCACCGATGGAACGCTGCCACACGACGGTGCGGACTTCGTGAAACTCGCGCGATGCACCTGCACCGATGGCCAGAACCGAACCGGGGGCAAGGCCCGCCGAGGCGGCCAGCGCGATCAGCCCGGCCCCGGCACCCGCCGCGCCGTCCAGCGTCGTCGACGTGCCCTCGTCAGCCAGGGTCACGACGTGAACCTCGACCGTGGCGGCAGGGTGGTCGAACAGCAGCGTGCTTTCTGCGAAGTCCCCTGCCCCGTCGGCAAGGATCGTTACGAACTCGGTCTGCGCCGGGGCCAGGGTCTGACGAATGCGCAGGATGTCGCCCGCCTGCAACAGCGCCAGCCGCGCGGCATCCAGCAAAAGCCCACCCCCCGCCGCCATGTCACCGGTGACCCCGGCTGTCAGGTCCGCGCCGTCCACCGGCGGGTCCTGCAGATCGGCGGCCACAGCGTCGGCCTGATCGGCGTGCAGTGTACCCGCAAGGGCCACGCCAAACGCCAATGGATCGCTCTGTGCCGTCACATATTCCGACCGGGGGCCGTCCGACAGCAAAAGCCGGTCGCCGGCGCCAAGACCGGTGCCATCGTCGATGCGCAGCAGGGTTGCCCCGGCGGCGGCGCGTTCAGCAAGGGCGGTCGCGGCGGAACCTTCCACCGCGCTGCCGAAAAGATCGGCCACGGCAAACGCCGCATTGGTGCCAAGAATGCGGTTCACGTAAACCCGCCCCGCGCCATTGTCGAACGCACCCTGCACCGCATAAGGCAGCACGCTGCGGTTGCCGGTATACACACGGTGATCAAGGAAACCCCCGAAAACGCGGGCGAAATCACCGGCATTCGTGACCAGCGTGGGGCGATTCACCGGGCCGCGTTCCGTCACCCCCACCATCCCGATGGTCGAGGTGGACACGCCTGCAATCGGCTTGACCCCACCTGAAAGCTCTTCGACAAAAACTCCGGGCGCTAGATATTCTGGCATATGACTTCTCCCTAGATGGACGAAAGCGCGAAAGCGCCGTGGTTGATGGGAAGGCTGAAATCGGGTCTGAAGATGAAGTCCTGTGCCACATGATCCGGGGCGGTGATGCGAAGCGTGATCGCGGCGGCAACCGGCACAGCGGGCAGGCTGAAATACCCGGAAGCATCGGTCTGGACCGGGCCTATGGGCACCGGGGCAGTCACCCGGACCGTCGCCCCGGCAATGGCCAGCGCAGGATCGTCAGCTTCGGCCACCCGACCCTTAAGCGCGACTGGCTGTGGCAAAAGCAGCAGATCAAGGGTCACCGGAAGGTTTGGAAAGTGCGGCAGGTCCGCAATCTCGCCGCCAAGCGGCACTGCCAGGTCCAGCCGCGTCAGATGCCCCGCATCCAGCAGGATCTGCGCAGTGGTCCCCTGATAGCCGTCAGCGCTGACGGATAAGGTGATCCGGTCCCCGGGAAGGGGCATCGCGATGTCCGGTTGGACCGATACCACATAGATCCCGTCCGCACCGTCGCGCAGAAGCAGTCCGGGTGGTCCGTCAACTTCCGCAACCGGCCCCCCGCGGGGACGCCCGCCGGTCAGTCCATCAACAATCCGGCCGGAGATAAGAATCTGGCGAGACAGGGGGTCGCGCGCCATGGCTCAGACTCCTTTCCGTTCAAGCGACAGATGCGACGCCATAACCCGGTCGGCAGCCTGCGGCGGCGTAGCGCTGTCGATCAGCACGACCCGCAGCTGATAGGCCAGTGACAGGCGGTAATCGGTGCCAAGCGCGTGCCAGATCCGGGTCAGGTCCTCCAGCGCCAGCGGCTCCATCCAGACCCGGATCGCCGGACTGCCGCCACCGTTGCTGTCGCCCAGCGGCACGCCCGACAGCGCGGTGATCAACGGCTGGTCATGCAACGACTGCATGACACGGCCCAACAGCATCTGGTTCAGGGCTTCGGTCCCCAACAGGGGCGTGATCAGATAGCCCAACCGCAACGCCAGCGGTGGCTTGATCAGCCCGCCGGAACCCACCGGCAGCTGCGGTTGGTTGCGCAGGCTGGCATCCGGGGCAATGTGGTACAGATACACCGACAGCAGCGCCTCATCGCCGATATCATCGGTCGGCGGCGCAAGAGAGATGTGGGTCGTTTCATTGTCGATCCCGAAGTCCACATCGGACACGGAGTTTGCTGCGACAAACAATAAGGATCTAAGGGCAAGACTCGCGTCCCGCACCACTGAAAAATGGCTCAATGCAAACACCGAAGATAAAAGAAAACGCTAAAAGCCTATAACTTAAAGGATAGGACAAGGGGCGCACTCTGGTCAACGATTCCATGGTGCGGGATTCCCCACCTTCAAGCCAGCGCGGCAATCGCGGTTCCGGAATGACGGTTCAGAGTTTTGTTTCTAAAGGGGTTTTCGCAGTGCGCGCAATCTGGCCTGCAGATAGAATAGCCCGGCCAATCGCTGGCCGGGCTGAAAGCTTTTCTCGACGAAGGGCCCTTCAGCCGACGAGTTCAAGTCCCGAGAAGTAGAACGAAATTTCCCGCGCGGCAGAGGCCGGGCTGTCCGATCCGTGAACCGAGTTTTCGCCCATGGACAAGGCAAACTCCTTGCGGACGGTGCCCTCGGCGGCATTGGCCGGGTTGGTGGCCCCCATAACATCGCGGTTCTTCAGGATGGCGCCTTCGCCTTCAAGCACTTGCACGACAACAGGCTCGGACGCCATGAATTCGCACAGCTCACCGAAAAAGCCGCGCTCCTTGTGCTCGGCGTAGAATGCGCCGGCCTGCGCAAGGGTCAGGTGGATGCGCTTCTGCGCCACGATCCTCAGACCCGCTTCCTCGAACTTGGCATTGATCTTGCCGGTCAGATTGCGCCGTGTGGCGTCGGGTTTGATGATCGACAAGGTGCGTTCGATGGCCATGAGGCTCTCCGTTTGGTTGTGGCGCGGGGTGCGCCCGAATGGGATGCGCGGCAGCTAGCACGGTGCGGCAAGAATGAAAAGATGGGTGTGGATGGTTGACCTTGTCCGCTGCATCGGGCAAGGCCCTGCGCATGCTCAAAATCGAAGATATCACCTATTCCGTGGAAGGCCGCCCTTTGTTCGAGGGTGCGTCCGCCACTATTCCCACCGGTCACAAGGTCGGCCTCGTTGGCCGCAACGGGGCGGGGAAGACCACGCTCTTCCGGCTGATCAAGGGCGAGTTGGCGCTGGAAGGCGGCACGATCACCCTGCCCTCGCGCGCCCGCATCGGCGGCGTGGCGCAAGAGGTGCCGTCGTCTGAAACCTCGCTTCTGGATACGGTGTTGCAGGCGGACGTCGAGCGCACCGCGCTGATGGCCGAAGCCGACACCGCAACCGACCCCCACCGCATCGCAGATATCCAGCACCGTCTTGCCGATATCGATGCCTGGTCAGCCGAAGGGCGGGCCAGTGCAATCCTGAAAGGCCTGGGCTTTGATGCCGAGGCACAGTTGCGCCCCTGTTCGGCGTTCTCGGGCGGCTGGCGGATGCGGGTGGCGCTGGCCGGCGTGCTGTTTGCAGAGCCGGACTACCTTTTGCTGGACGAACCGACCAACTATCTGGACCTCGAAGGGGCGCTGTGGCTTGAGGCGTACCTTCAGAAATACCCCCATACCGTACTGATCATCAGTCACGACCGTGGTCTGTTGAACCGCGCCGTGCAGGGCATCCTGCACCTCGATGACCGCAAGCTGACCTACTGGACCGGACCCTACGACCAGTTTGCCCGTCAGATGGCTGAACGCCGCGCCGTGTTGCAGGCCGAGGCAAAGAAACAGGAACTGCGGCGCGCGCATCTGCAATCGTTTGTTGACCGCTTCAAGGCCAAGGCGTCGAAGGCGGTTCAGGCCCAGTCCCGGGTCAAGATGCTGGAAAAGATGGTGACGATCACCGCGCCCGAAGATGCCAAGAAGGTGGTCTTCACCTTCCCCAAGCCCGAAGAGCTTTCGCCCCCGATCATCAACATGGATGGCGCAGCGGTGGGCTATGATGGGCCGCCGGTGCTGCGCAAGATGAGTTTGCGGATTGATCAGGATGACCGGATCGCCCTTCTGGGTCGCAATGGCGAAGGAAAGTCTACGCTTTCCAAGCTATTAGCGGGCAAGCTTCATACGGTCGAGGGCAAGCTGGTCAAATCCTCCAAGCTGCGGATCGGCTATTTCGCGCAGCATCAGGTGGACGAACTGCACATTGATGAAACCCCCTTGCAGCACCTGATGCGCCTGCGTCCGGCCGAGGGCCAGCCTCGCCTACGGGCGCGGCTTGCCGGGTTCGGGCTGATGGCGGATCAGGCGGAAACGGTTGTGGGCCGGCTGTCCGGGGGGCAGAAGGCACGGCTGTCTCTCCTGCTGGCGACCATCGAAGCGCCGCATCTTCTGATCCTGGATGAGCCGACAAACCACCTCGACATGGAAAGCCGCGAAGCGCTGGTCGAGGCGCTGACCGAATATTCCGGCGCGGTGATCTTGGTCAGCCATGACATGCACCTCTTGTCGCTCGTGGCCGACCGGTTATGGCTGGTCAAAGGTGGGGCCGTCACTCCCTACACAGAGGATCTGGAGGCGTACCGCCGTCAGCTTCTGGCCGGAGATGAAGACGCAAAGCCCGCAAAGCCGGTAGAAAAACCGAAGAAGGCCAGCCGCGACGAAGTTCTGGCGCTCAAGGCCGAAGTCCGCAAGAGCGAGGAGCGGCTGGCCAAGCTGAACGAGATGCGCGACAAGCTGGCGAAAAAGCTGGCCGACCCGGCACTGTACGAGGCAGGCCGGGTTGGAGAGCTGGAAACCTGGAACAAGAAGTACGCCGAGGTGATGGGGGCGCTGGACCGGGCCGAGGCGATGTGGCTGGCCGCACAGGAAAAGCTGGAAGCGGCGGCCTGATACCGCCCTTTCCAAAGCACGCCGTGCAGGGTAGCAAAGGCAAACCCAGCGAGGGACCATGCCCGAAACAGCCTTCCTGATCACCGCTTTCGCCACCCTGTTCGTGGTGATCGACCCACCGGGACTGGTGCCTTTGTTTATCGCCCTGACGCGGGGGATGGGGGTGGATCAGCGGCGGGCGATGGCGCTGCGGGCGTGCATCATTGCGGCGTGCCTGCTGTTGTTGTTCGGGCTGGCGGGTGAGGCGATCCTGGGCTTTATCGGCATTTCAATGCCAGCTTTCCGCATTGCGGGCGGCATCCTGCTGTTCCTTACGGCGCTGGACATGCTGTTTGAACGTCGTACCCAGCGGCGCGAAGGGCAGCAGGCGGAGCCCGATCATGATCCGTCGGTGTTTCCGCTGGCCACGCCGCTGATCGCCGGCCCGGGGGCGATTGCGTCAGTGATCTTGCTGGTTGGCGAATCCGGCCCGGGGTGGAGTGGGACGTTCTGGGTGCTGGCGTTGCTGCTGATGATGATTTTTGTGACCTATCTTTTCTTGCTGGCCTCGCCGCCGTTGGAGAGGATGCTGGGGCGGACCGGGACGATTGTGATCACCCGGTTGTTGGGGATGCTGCTGGCGGCGCTGTCGGTGCAGTTCGTGATCGACGGGGTGCGCGGCACCGGGTTGATCGGGTGAGGGTCTGATGGACAGTGACACGTACGCCCGGCTGGCCTACCTGCTGCTGCTTCTCGTCGCGGTGGGCGGCTGGGTGATGGTGGAGTTTCGCCAGCGGATGGGTCAGGCGCTGCGGATGGCGATGGCCTGGGGACTGATCTTTGTGGGGATGATGGCTGGCTACGGGCTGTGGTCGGACATCCGCAACGATATCTTGCCGAGCCAGATGGTGTCGGCAAGCGGTGAGATCGAGGTGCCGCGGGCGGAGGACGGGCACTATTATCTGACGCTGGAAATCAATGGCAATCCGGTGGTGTTTCTGGCCGATACCGGGGCCAGCAATATGGTGCTGAGCCGGGAAGACGCCCGCAGCCTTGGGATCGACCCGGAGAGCCTGCGCTATCTCGGCGAGGCGTCGACCGCGAACGGGGTTGTGCGGACGGCGCGGGTGACCTTGCCGGTGGTGGAGTTGGGGCCGTTCCGGAACGAGGATTTCGATGCTTTCGTCAATGACGGAGAGATGGAGGGATCGCTGTTGGGGATGGATTATCTGGGGCAGTTCCGGCTGGAAATTGCGGGCAACCGGATGATCCTGCGGCAGTGAGGATTTGCCTTGTCCACGCGTGGACAAGTCCTGCCCCCATTGAAATCACTGTATTTTTTGTATCGAATTAATGATTTGGTAAGAATTGAGGCCGGGTAAGATGGGCAATATTGCCCATCCTACGTGCTGGCGGTTTCGGCTTTTTTTTGCCAGCGGCCACTCTCTTCGGACCAGTATTGCGCCGCCACGCCTGCCGCGCTGAGCGCCTTCCACTGCACGCGGGCGGCCTGCAGGCGCGCGTCATTCGCGCCGTCGAACAGCACCCAGACCCGCTCCATCGTGGCCACTTCATCCGACGAGGCCTCTGCCCCGTCGATCAGCGCCAGCGCCTGCGCGCCGTTGACCGCCCGCCCCTGCCCGATCAGCACCGGCTGATCGGCATCCTGCGGCCCGCCCTGCAAGCCGTGCGGCAGAAAGCCATCCTCGGGGGCCAGCCAGAACTGCGTGTCCAGCCGTTCCAGTGCGGCCGGATCGGTGCCGCGCACCATCACCCGCCAGCCCTGCAGCAGGGCGCGGTTGACCAGCGCCAGCAGGGTTTCCGACGGGGTTGAGCGGGTCAGATGGTAGAACATCACCGTGCCCATTGGGCCACCCTGCGAAGCCCGGTTGCGCTGCTCATCGCGCGCTGTCGCCCGCTCTTCGCTGGCATAGCGAAGACCGACCGCAAGGAAGGGATGAGTGCCACCGGACTCACCCCTTTTCGAACCGGTCGCGGATCAGGCGGTCCAGCGCCATGACGCCCCATCCGGTGGCGCCTTTTGGCGCAAGGGCAGTGTCGGACTTCAACAGCGCAGTTCCGGCAATATCAAGGTGGCACCACGGCACTTCGGGTTTCACAAATCGGGCGAGGAATTGCGCTGCGGTGATCGCCCCGCCGTTGCGCCCGCAGGAATTGACCATGTCGGCGATGCGGGATTTCAGTTTCGCGTCATAGGCATCGCCCATCGGCATCCGCCACGCGCCCTCGCCTTCGGCAGCCGCCGCCTTGAGGAACGCGTGGCACAGATCGTCATTGTTGGAAAACACGCCGGTATTTTCATGCCCCAGCGCCACGATGATCGCCCCGGTCAGGGTGGCGAGGTTGATCATGCCCGAGGGCTTGAAGCGTTCCTGCGCGTACCACAGCACATCGGCCAACACGAGGCGGCCTTCGGCGTCGGTGTTGATCACCTCGATCGTGTCGCCCTTCATCGAGCGGACCACGTCGCCCGGACGCTGGGCGCGTCCGTCGGGCATGTTCTCGACCAGACCGACCAGCCCCACCACGTTGGCGCGCGCCTTGCGCATCGCGAGGGTCCGCATCACCCCGGCGACGACCCCTGCCCCGCCCATGTCCATCGTCATCTCTTCCATGCCCGCCGCCGGCTTGATCGAGATGCCGCCGGTGTCGAACACCACGCCCTTGCCGACCAGCGCGAAGGGGGCCACGCCCTTGGCCCCGCCGCGCCAGTGCATGACGACCACCTTGGACGGAGTTTCGGAGCCCATGCCCACGCCCAGAAGCGCGTTCATGCCCAGCTTGGTCAGCTCTTCCTCCTCAAGAATTTCCACATCCAGTCCAAGCTCTTGCATCGCGGCCAGCCGGGCGGCGAAATCATGCGTGGTCAGGATGTTGGCGGGTTCATTGACCAGATCGCGGGTGAAAAACACGCCCTCGGCGACGGCGGCCATGGGGGCTGCCTCTTTCGCCACGGATTCGGGGTTGGCCGCCATCATGGTGACCGGACCGGGAACCGTCTGCGTGCCGGATTTGTGGGCGGTGAAATCATAGGCGCGCAGGGCAAAGCCAAAGGCGATGTCGGCGGCGCGCGGGTGGTTTTCAGCAAGGATCAGGCTGGCGGAGGTGCCATGCGCCCGTCCAGCCGCGCCCCCGGCCTTGCGCGCCGAGGCAAGGTCGGTGCGTTTTGCCAGCCGGATCAGCTGTACCGCTTCGGCGGCGAGGCCACTGGGATAGGCCAGATCAATCGCATCGCCCGCTTTCAGTTTGCCAAACGCTTCTGACGCGACGGCCCGGGCAATGGCCCCCTTCATCTGCCGGTCGAGCCTGCGAAGACCGGGGCTGAGCGGCGTTCCGGGTTCGGCCAGGGCGACGATACGGCCCGGATGCACGACGAGCGCCTCAAGATCGGTGTCGTGGAACTGGATCGGCAGGGGATGGGGCATCGGAGGTCTCGCTTGTCGAGGGAGGGTGACCCCTACTCGGCGGGGCCTTGCCTGAAGGCTACAATCAGCGTGGCGGATTGGCCAGATATGAGTTTTCGCCGTCGGTGAATTCCGCTAGGGTCATCGCAACATCTTGTGGGAGCATTGCGGCACGTGTCCAGATTCGACAGATACCTGCTGTCGCAACTGCTTCAGCTGTTTGGGTTCTTCTCGCTGGTGCTGGTGGCGGTCTACTGGGTGAACCGGGCGGTAGGTCTGTTCGACCAGCTGATCGGGGATGGCCAGTCGGCGCTGGTGTTCCTGGAGTTTTCAGTGCTGACACTGCCAAATGTGATCCGGCTGGTGCTGCCGGTGTCGGCCTTTGCGGCAACGGTCTTTGTGATCAACCGCCTGATGCAGGAAAGCGAGTTGGTGGTGATGCAGGCGACGGGGTTTTCCTACTTTCGTCTGGCGCGGCCGGTGCTGTATTTCGGGCTGGTGGTCATGGTGATGCAACTGGTGCTGACGCATGTGCTGGTGCCCGCCAGCCAGCGGATGCTGAACGCCCGCAGTGCCGAGATTTCCGAGAATGTCACAGCGCGGTTTCTGAATGCGGGGCGGTTCATGCATCCGGCCAAGGGGATCACCTTGTATATCCGAGAGATCAGCCCGACCGGAGAGTTGAACGATCTGTTCTTTGCCGACGACCGGTCGGCGACCGAGCGCACCACCTATACGGCACGCAAGGCGCTGCTGGTGCGGGGCGAGGTGGCACCGAAGCTGGTGATGTTCGACGGTGCCGCACAAGTGCTGGTGCGGGCCGATCAGCGGATGTCGGTGACGCGGTTTTCCGATTTCACGCTGGATCTGGCGGGGCTGGTGTCGGTGGGCGGTGCCGGGCGACTGTCGCTGAACGAATTGCCGACGGCGGCGCTGCTGTGGCCGACCGAGGCTATGGCGACAGCGACGCGGTCCACCCCGGCGCAGATGCTTGAGGAAGGGCATTCGCGGTTTTCCACGCCGCTTCTCGCGGTGGCGGCGGCGCTGTTGGGGTTTGCGGCATTGATGCTGGGCGGGTTTTCGCGGTTCGGGCTGTGGCGGCAGATGGGGCTGGCGGTGGTGCTGCTGATCGGGCTGCAGATGGTCAACACATGGGCGGGCGGCGTGGCGATGCAATCCGCGGTCGCCTGGCCGCTCAGCTATCTGGCGCCGGTGCTGGGGGTCGTGGTCTCGGTGCTGCTGTTGTGGCAGGCGCAACGGCCGAAAACGCGGCGTGAGGTGGCGGCATGACGCTGAGCCTGTATATCGCGCGGCGGTTTCTGGGGACGGTGGGCCGGGTGTTCCTGATCTTTTTCGGCATCCTGATGCTGATCGACATGATCGAACAGTTGCGGCGGTTTTCCAGCGCAGGTGTGGGGCTGTGGGACGCGGCGGGGCTGTCGTTGATGAACGTGCCCTCGACGCTGTACCGCATCCTGCCGCTGATCCTGATCATGGGGTCGATCGCGATGTTTCTGGGGCTGGCGCGGTCGTCCGAACTGGTGGTGGTGCGGGCGGCGGGGCGATCTGGCTTGCGGTTTCTGGTGGTGCCGGTGGTGGTGGCGGTGGCGTTGGGGCTGTTGACGGTGGGCGCGTTCAACCCGATCGTGGCGGCGACGTCGAAGCATTATGACGCGGCGCGGGCTGATCTGTCGCAGGGCGGCGGGTCGGTGCTGTCGGTGGCCGATACCGGCCTTTGGCTGCGGCAAGGGGCCGAGGGCGGGCAGACGGTCATTCAGGCCGCACGGGCCAATCTGGACGGGACGGAACTGTTCGGCGTGACGTTCCTGGGCTTCGACGCGACCGGCCTGCCCGCAACGCGGATCGAGGCCGAGACGGCGAAACTGACCGAAGGTGCGTGGGAGCTGACCGGGGCCAAGACCTGGGATCTGACCGCGCCCAATCCCGAACTGTCCGCCCTGCACGAGGCCGGGCCGACGACGTTACCATCGGACCTGACGCCGGAGCGGATCCGTGACAGTTTCGGTACGCCCTCGGCCATCGCGTTCTGGGACCTGCCCGCCTATATCGGCGATCTGGAACGCGCCGGGTTTTCGGCCCGCGCTTACCGGCTGTGGTTCCAGATGGAACTGGCGCAGCCCTTGCTGATGGCGGCGATGGTGCTGGTGGCCGCCGGTTTCACCATGCGGCACACGCGATTTGGCGGAACGGGGCAGATGGTGCTTTATGCAATGCTATCCGGATTCGCCATATTCTTTCTTAGAAACTTCGCCCAAGCGCTTGGCGACAGTGGGCAAATTCCGATTCCGGTTGCCGCGTGGAGCCCGCCGTTGGCGGCGTTCCTGATGTCGTTGGGTCTGCTGTTGCATCTGGAGGATGGCTGATGCTTCGCCTCCTGTCACTCATCACGCTTCTTCTGACGCTGAGCTTGCCCGCAGGCGCGCAGGATCAGGCAACGCTCATTTCTGACCGGCTGGAGATCGCCGGTGACACCACGCTGATTGCCGATGGCAATGTCGAGGTGTTCTTCAAAGGCCGCCGGTTGAAAGCCACGCGGATCGTCTATGATCAGGCCGGTGACCGGTTGCAGATCACCGGCCCCATCGTGCTGACCGATGAGACGGGCGACACGCTGATCCTTGCCTCGCAGGCCGATCTGACGGCGGACTTGTCGGAAGGCATCCTGACCAGCGCCCGGCTGGTGCTGAACCGGCAGTTGCAGCTGGCCGCCAACCGGATGATGCGGGTTGCCGGACGGTATACCACGCTGGAAACCGTGGTCGCCTCGTCCTGCAAAGTGTGTGAGGGCGATCCAACGCCACTGTGGGAAATCCGCGCCAAACGGGTGGTGCATGACGAGGTGGAACGGCAGATTTACTTCGACAACGCGCAGTTTCGCGTTGCGGGCGTGCCGGTGTTCTACATACCGCGCCTGCGGATGCCCGACCCAACGCTGAAGCGCGCGACAGGGTTTCTGACTCCGTCCCTCAGGACCACATCCGATCTGGGGACCGGGCTGAAGTTCCCGTATTTCATCGTGATCAATGCGTCGAGCGATCTGACGCTGACGCCGTACCTGACCACCAAGAACAGCGAGACGCTGGAACTGCGCTACCGGCAGGCGTTCGCCACCGGCGAGATCACCATGACCGGCGCTGTCAGCAATGACGATCTGATCCCTGGTGATGCGCGGGGCTACCTTTTTGTCGAAGGCGCATTCACGCTGCCCGCCAACTTCAACCTGACCCTGAAGGGCCAGACAGTGACCGATCCGGCCTATCTGCTGGATTACGGCATCGGCAGCATCGACCGGCTGGATAGTCGGCTGGAGGTCACCCGGACCCGGCGCAACGAACATATCTCGGGCCGGATCATCAGCTTTCAGACGCTGCGTGATGACGAGGACAACACCACCATCCCGTCGGTTGTGGGCGATCTGACCTTTCACCGGCGGTTTTCGCTGGGGCCACTGGGCGGTGAGGGCGGCTTGCGCTTTCAGACGCACAACCACTATCGCAGTTCGTCCAGCCCGCTGGACGGGCCGGACAGCGACCTGATTGCCGATGGCCGCGATCTTGGCCGCATCTCGGCGCGGATCGACTGGCGGCGCAGTTTCCTGTTGCCGATGGGCATCGAAGGCACCGTGCTGGGCGATCTGACGGCGGATGCCTATACGATTGCCGAGGATGCTGCCTTTGGCGGCAACACCACGCGCACCCACGGCAATGCCGGAGTAGAGTTCCGCTGGCCATGGGTCAAGGCGGGGGCCAATGGTGCCACCCATGTGATAGAGCCGGTGGTGCAGCTGATCTGGGCCTCCTCCGATGCGGAAACGCTGCCGAATGAGGATTCGGCACTGGTCGAATTCGACGAGGGCAACCTGTTCGCGCTGAACCGGTTTCCGGGGTCGGATGCGGTAGAGCGGGGCCCGCGCGCCAATGTGGGGGTGACGTGGACGCGGCATGACCCCTCAGGCTGGGCGATGGGCGTGACGCTGGGCCGGGTGTTCCGCGAGGCTGATCTGGGGCAGTTCAGCGCCGGGTCAGGCTTGGACGGCAGCCGGTCGGACTGGCTGGCGGCGGTGAATTTCGATCTGGCCGACGGGTTCGCAATGACCGGGCGGCTGGTGCTGGACGATGACCTGACACTGACCAAAGGCGAGGCCCGGCTGACGATGAGCCGCCCGAAGACGGCGCTGGCCACCAGCGTGATCTGGGCCGTGGCGGACCCGCTGGAAAACCGGCCCGACCCGACGCAGGAATTGACCTTCGACGCGCGGCGCAAGATGACCGACAACTGGACGGCCAAGCTGTCGGGCCGCTATGATTTCGTGGCTGACCGGGGCACGGTGGCAGGACTGGGTCTGGAGTTCCTGAACGAATGCGTGCGGCTTGATGTTTCCCTCTCGCGTCGGTTCACGTCCTCGACTAGTGTGACACCGACGACGGATTTCGGCCTGACGGTCGATCTGGTGGGGTTTGGTGGCGGTGGCACCGCTGGTCCGGCACGGACGTGCCGGAAGTGATTGAAGCGACGTGAACAATACTGGCGGGCACAGACCCGGCGCAGAGAGCAAGAGCGGCTGAGGCAATGGCATTTTCCTTTCTGAAACGGCGGATGGCTGGGCTGGTCTGCGCGGCGGTGCTGGCCGGACCGGTGCTTGCGGTACAAGGCGTGGCGCAGGACCTGTTCGCGCCGCGGATCTACATCAACGACCGGGTGATCACCGAGTACGAGGTGATCCAGCGGGCGATGTTCCTGCAGGTGCTGAAGGCCCCCGGCAACCCCGAAGACGAAGCGCTGAAGGCGCTGATCGAAGACCGGCTGCGCCAGACCGAGGCGGAGCGTCTGGGGATCGAGCTGACCGAAGAGCAGCTGATGGAAGGGATGACGGAATTCGCGTCCCGGGCCAATCTGACCACGGAAGGCCTGATAGCCGAACTGGAAAAGGTCGGGATTTCGGCGGAAAGCTACCGCGATTTTGTGTCGGCGGGCTTGCTGTGGCGGCAGGCGGTGCGCGCGCGGTTCCTGGGTCAGGTGCCGATCAGTGAAGCGGATGTCGACAAGGCGCTGGAGGCTTCGGCACGGCCCCGCGCGCTGAGGGTGCTGGCGTCGGAACTGGTGATCCCGCTGCCGGAAGGCAACGAGGCAGAGGCGTTGGCGCTGGCCGAACGGTTGTCGAACGAAATTTCGGGCGAAGGTGCCTTTGCTGCAGCCGCCGGTCGGTACTCGGCGTCGCCGACGGCGGGACGTGGCGGGCGGCTGGACTGGGTTCCGCTGGCGAACCTGCCCGCGGCGATCGGGGCGGCGGTTCTGGCGCTGGGTCCGGGCGAGGTGTCTGATCCGGTGCAGGTGCCGGGCGCGGTGGTCTTGTTCCTGTTGCGTGACGTGGCGCGGGACGAGACCGCTGAACCCATTGCCGTGACGGTGGAATATGCCGACTATCTGATCCCCGACGATGCGGCCGAGATCGCCCGGCTGCGGGCCGAAGTGGACGTCTGCGAGGATCCGTACGGTCAGGCAAACGGTCTGCGAGAGGACCGGCTGACGGTCAGCAAGGTGTCGATGGCGGACATTCCCGGCGATGTGGGGCTGGAACTGGCGCAGCTGGATCCCGGTGAAAGCTCGGTCGCGTTGACGCGGTCGGGGTATCGGCGGTTCCTGATGCTGTGCGGGCGAGAAACCAGGCAGGAAGAGCCGGTCAACCGCGATGCGGTGCGCGAACAGGTGATCAACCAGAAGCTGGAAGGTCTGGCCGAAGGGTATCTGGAAGAGCTGCGCGCGGCCGCGATCATCCGCGAGCCGTGAGCGGCAGGCCAATCCTGCTGACCTGCGGTGACCCGTCGGGCATCGGGCCTGAAATCGCGGTCAAGGCCAGCCTTGCCGGAGAGCGGTTCGTCTGGCTGGGCGATCCGCGCCACCTTCCTGCAGGAACAGCCTGGCGCGAAGTCGCCAGCCTTTCCGATCCGGGGCCGCTGCGGGTCTTGCCGGTGCTGCGCCACGACTTTGCCACCCCCGCCCTGCCCGGCCAGCCCGCCCCCGCGAACGCCGCCGGCGTGATTGCCGTCATCGAACGCGCGGTGGCGCTGGTCTTGGCGGGCGAGGCCTCGGCTGTCTGCACTGCACCGATCCACAAGAAGGCGCTGAAGGACGGTGCGGGATTTGCCTTTCCCGGTCATACCGAGTTTCTGGCGCATCTGGCGGGGGTGGACCGCGTGGTGATGCTGCTGGCCTGCCCCGAGTTGCGGGTGGTGCCTGCAACGATCCACATCGCTTTGTCGGAGGTTCCTGCCGCCCTGACCGGGGCGCTGCTGGAAGAGACGATCCGGATCACTCATGCCGCGCTGATCCGCGATTTCGGGATTGCCGCACCCCGGCTTGTTGTCGCAGGGCTGAACCCGCATGCGGGCGAAGGCGGCGCGATGGGCTGGGAGGACGAGCGGTTGATCCGCCCCTTGGTGGCCCGGTTGGCGGCAGGCGGAATGGCCATCCGTGGTCCACTATCGGCGGACACCATGTTTCATGCAAGCGCTCGGGCGAAGTATGATGCGGCAATCTGTATGTATCATGATCAGGCGCTTATTCCGATAAAGACCATAGACTTCGCCGGAGGAGTGAATGTAACCTTGGGCCTGCCGTTTGTGCGTACGTCACCAGATCACGGCACCGCCTATGACATTGCCGGTCGCGGGGTTGCGGACCCCACGAGCCTGATTGCGGCGCTTGCGATGGCGCGTGACATGGCGGCGCGGCGGTGAGGGCGGAGCCTCCGGCGGGGATATTTTCGCCAAGATGAAAGGGCTGAGCGCTTGGGAACGATAGACGGACTGCCGCCGCTGCGCGAGGTGATCCGGGCGCATGACCTGGTGGCAAAGCGGCAGCTGGGGCAGAATTTCTTGCTGGACCTGAACCTTACGGCGAAGATTGCACGTTCGGCGGGCGATTTGTCGACGTGTGATGTGCTGGAGGTTGGCCCCGGCCCCGGCGGGCTGACGCGCGGGTTGCTCGCCGAAGGCGCGCGGCGCGTGCTGGCGGTGGAGAAGGATGCGCGCTGTCTGCCTGCGCTGGAGGAGATTGCCTTGGTTTATCCCGGGCGCTTGCAGGTCATCGTCGGTGATGCGCTGGACGTGGATGTGCTGGCGCATCTGACCCCGCCGATCAAGGTGGTGGCGAACCTGCCTTACAACGTGGGGACGGAGTTGTTGATCCGCTGGCTGTCGCCCCCGGTCTGGCCGCCCTATTGGTCATCGCTGACGCTGATGTTCCAGAAGGAAGTGGCGGAGCGGATCGTGGCCAAGCCACGGACCGAGCATTACGGGCGGTTGGCTTTGCTGGCGCAGTGGCGGTGTAATGCAGCCATCGTCATGGTGCTGCCGCCTGAGGCCTTCACGCCCGCGCCCAAGGTCCATTCGGCGGTGGTGCAGCTGACCGCCCTGCCAGAGCCGCGTTTCCCGTGTGATTTCGGGATGTTGCAGCGCATCACTGCCATGGCTTTCGGGCAGCGCCGCAAGATGCTGCGGTCTTCGTTGAAGGGCCTGCGCCCGGGCATCGAGGCGCTGTTGGAAAGCGTGGCGATCCCCCCGACCGCGCGGGCCGAGGAGATCGGACTGGAGCAATTCTGTGCCTTGGCGCGGGCAGTTCAGGCGGCCTGACGTTTGGTCAGGACCCGCGCCATCGTCTCGCCCATGGCGCTGGGGTTGGGGGCGACGGTGATCCCGGCGGCCTCAAGGATTTCGACCTTTTCCTGCGCAGATTCGCCGAAGGCGCTGATGATCGCGCCCGCGTGACCCATCTTGCGGCCTTTGGGGGCCGAGAGGCCCGCGATGTAGGCGACGACGGGTTTGGTCATGTGGTCACGGGCGAAGGCGGCGGCTTCGGCTTCTTGCGGGCCGCCAATCTCGCCGATCATCATCACGGCGTCGGTGTCGGGGTCTTCTTCAAAAAGGGCCAGGATGTCTTTGAAACTGCTTCCGTTTATCGGATCGCCTCCGATGCCGACTGACGTGGAAACGCCGATGCCAAGCGCCTTCATCTGCGCCGCCGCCTCATAGCCCAAGGTGCCGGAACGCCCGACTATCCCGATGCGGCCCGGCATGTAGATATGCGGCGGCATGATGCCCATGAAGCCGCGGCCGGGCGAGATGATCCCGGCGCAGTTCGGGCCGATGAGGCGCAGCTTGCGTTCTTCGGGGTAGCGTTTGAGGAAACGTTTGACCTTCATCATGTCCTGCGACGGGATGCCGTCGGTGACGCAGACGGCGGTGCGGATGCCAGCGTCGGCAGCCTCCATGATCGCGTCGGCGGCGAAGGGGGGCGGCACGAAAACGAGAGAGGCTTCGGCGCCGGTCGCCTCCACCGCCTCGCGGACAGTGTTGAACAGCGGGCGGTCCAGGTGGGAGTCGCCGCCACGTCCGGGGGTGACGCCGCCGACGACATTGGTGCCGTACTTGATCATGTCGGCAGCATGAAAAGCGCCGATGCGGCCGGACATGCCCTGGACGATGACGCGGGTCTGTTCGGTGATGAGGATGGCCATGGATGCTCCTTCAGGCGGCTTTGGCGGCGACGGCTTTGGCAGCCGCTTCGGCGAGGGTGTCGGCAGAGATGAGGGGAAGGCCGGAGGATTCGATGATGCGCTTGCCTTCCTCGACGTTGGTGCCGGCAAGGCGGACGACGACGGGGATGGTCAGGCCAACCTCTTGATATGCCTTCACAACGCCTTCAGCCACCCAGTCGCAGCGGTTGATTCCGGCGAAGATGTTCACAAGGATCACGCTGACGTTGCGGTCAGCAAGGACGGTGCGGAAGGCGCGGACGACGCGTTCCGGGGATGCGCCGCCGCCGATATCGAGAAAGTTGGCGGGTTCCCCCCCGGCCAGCTTGATCATGTCCATCGTCGCCATCGCGAGGCCCGCGCCGTTGATGATACAGCCGATGTCGCCATCTAGGCCGACATAGGCAAGGCCGTGGTCGCCTGCGGTGGATTCGCGGGGGTCTTCCTGGCTGCGGTCGCGCAGTTCAGCGACTTGAGGTTGGCGGAACAAGGCATTGGTATCGAAAGACATCTTGGCATCTAGTGCGACAAGGTCACCGGCCCCGGTGATCACCAGCGGGTTGATCTCCACCATCACGGCGTCAAGGTCGCGGTAGGCGCGGTAGCAGGCTTTCAGGATCGTGACCATCTGGGCGATCTGACCGCCTTTGAGGCCAAGCTGGAAGGCCAGTTCGCGGGCCTGAAATTCAGACAAGCCAACCGCCGGGTCAACGGTCATCCGGCGCAGGCTGTCGGGGTCGGTTTCGGCCAGTTCCTCGATCTCCATGCCGCCATGGGCGGAGGCGACGATCATGATGCGTTCGGATTTGCGGTCGAGGACGAAGCCCAGATACATCTCGCGCGCGATGTCGGAGGCCGCTTCCACCCAAAGCCGGTAGACGCCCTTGCCGTTGGCGTCGGTCTGTTTGGTGACAAGTTGTTTGCCGAAAAGGGTTGCGGCGAAACTGGCAACCTCGTGTTCGTCGCGGCACAGTTTGACGCCGCCTGCAGCACCCCTGCCCCCGGAATGGATCTGGGCTTTGACCACCCATGCGCTGCCGCCAAGTTCGCGGGCGCGGTAGCCTGCCTGTTCTGGGCTGTAGGCCAACCCGCCGCGCGGTACCGGTACGCCAAAGCGGGCGAGGATTTCCTTGGCCTGATATTCGTGGATATCCATGGTGTTACCTCGCTGCGATAGCGTCAGAGACGGCCAGAAGATTGCGCGCCATCTTCTCACTGGCCGCGTCGATCATCTTGCCGTCAAGGCTGGCCGCACCCTTGCCCTGTGCCTCGGCCAGTTTTAGTTCTTCGATGATGCGGCGGGCTTTGGTGACCTCGGCTTCAGTCGGGCTGAAGACCTCGTTGGCCAGCGCCACCTGCGACGGATGGATCGCCCATTTGCCTTCGCAGCCCAGGGCGGCGGCGCGGCGGGCACCGTCCCTATAGCCGTCGGGATCAGAGAAATCGCCGAACGGGCCGTCGATGGGGCGCAAACCGTAGGCACGGGCTGCGATGACCATGCGGCTGATCGCGGCATGCCACTGATCGCCGGGATACATCGGGTTTAGCCCCCCGATGTTAACGGTGCGGGCGCGCATCGAGGCGGCGTAATCGGCAACACCGAAATGAAGCGCCTCCAACCGGCCGCCGAACTGGGCAATGGTTTCGACATTGGCCATGCCAAGAGCCGTCTCGATCAGCGCCTCAAGCCCGACGCGGGTGGTATAGCCCTTGGCCTGTTCGATCTGATTGACCATCGCCTCGACCATGTAAAGGTCATCGCGGACGCCGACCTTCGGCACCAGAAGCGTGTGGACGAAGGCCCCGGCCTGTTCCATCACATCAACCACGTCGCGGTACATGTAATGGGTATCCAGGCCGTTGATGCGGACGGATACCGTTTTGCCCTTGGCCGCCCAGTCGATGTCATTCAGCGCCTGAATGCAATTGCGGCGGGCTTGTTCCTTTTCCGGCGGGGCGACGGCGTCTTCAAGATCAAGAAAGACGTAATCGGCGGGACCATCTGCTGCCTTGTCGATCATCGTGGGGTTCGAGGCGGGGACCGCAAGTTCAGACCGCTGCAGCCGCTGCTTGCGCAACGGATAAAGAGTGTGGCTCATCGTGTTGATTCCTATGCTATTCTGCGGCCATGCGAAGTGTGTTGGAACGGCCGTGCGCGTACCAGGATTGCGCCGCGGCCACGCCCGATCCGAATTCGATATCCGCGCCCGCCTCGACCAGCGCCATTTCAGCGACCGAAAGTGCTGTCAGACACATGCCTTCGTTTAGATCGCCAAGGTGTCCGATCCGGAACACGCGGCCCGCGAGCCGCGCAAGGCCCGACCCGAAGGAGGTGTTGTACCGATCAAAGCCGATGCGGATCACATCCCGCGCGTCCACACCGTCGGGGGTGCGAATTGCGGTCACGGTGTTGGAGGCAAGCGAGGGATGCTCGGCGCAGGTCGTCAGACCCCAGGCGGCGACGGCGCGGCGCACACCTTCGGCGAGGCGGGCATGACGGGCAATGACGGTGTCCAGGCCTTCGGTATGGATGCGGTCCAGCGCCCGGCGCAACCCGTGAAGGATCTGCGTCGGCGGGGTATAGGGGAAATATCCGGTCTCGACGGTCTGGCGCATGTCAGAGAACTCGAAATAAGCCCGGCGCATGGTCGCGGTATCCGAAGCAGCCATCGCCTTTGGCGACACCGCAAGAATGCCAAGACCGGCAGGGCACATCAGCCCTTTCTGGCTGCCGGTGACGGCCAGATCGACGCCCCAGTCGTCCATCCGGAAATCGATGGAGCCAACAGAAGACACACCATCGACGAACAGCAGCGCGTCATGGAAGCAGTCGTCCAATACTCGGCGAACGGCGGCGATGTCGCTGGTTACACCGGTCGCCGTCTCGTTGTGGGTGACGAAGACGGCCTTGATTTCGCCCATCCGGTCCGCGGCCAGTCGGCGCATGAACTCGGTCACCGGGACGCCCGCGCCCCATGGCACGTCAATCACTTCGACGCGCAGGCCAAGGCGTGTGGCCATGTCGGCCCAAAGGGTGGAAAACTGACCATGCCGGGCCATCAGGACCCGGTCACCGGGGTTGAGGGTGTTGGTGATGGCGGCTTCCCACGCGCCGGTGCCGGACCCGGGAAACAGCATGACCTGGCCGGTTGAGGTGCGAAACACGCGCTTCAGATCGGCAAGGATTGACAGGGTGAAGGCCCCGAAGTCAGGCCCGCGCTGGTCCTGCATTGCCACGTTCATCGCCATGCGCACATCGTCGGGAACGTTGGCCGGGCCGGGGATGAACAGGTGATTGGTTCCGGTGCGCATGTCGGTCCTCCCTTGGTTGCCCCCTCCTCTCACCAAAGCCGCAATGTGCAAAAGCAAAGCGGGTCGCGCTGTAAACGCGAGAATTTACAAATCTTCAGTTTTGTAATATTGTAAACTACACAAACCTTGGGAAGTGTACGGCGGCATGCAGAAGACCTTCATCGGCCCGCATCTGCGAAGGCTCAGGCAGGAACGCGGCGAGACGCAGGGGGCCATGGCGCGTGCCCTGGGGATCAGCCCGTCTTACGTCAACCTTCTGGAAAACAACGAACGCTCGGTGTCGGTGCAGGTGTTGCTGAAGCTGTTCGAGGCCTACGGCGTGGACTGGCGCGAGATTGCCGAGGAGGACGGTTCGGGCCAGTTGGCCGATCTGCGGGCCGCCCTGCAGGATCCGGTGTTTGCCGAGGCGCGCCCCGACCTGACGCAGTTGCGCGCGGCGCTGGTGCATGCGCCGGACCTTGCGGCGGCATTCTTGCGGCTGCACCGCAGCTGGCAGGCCGCGTCGGATCAGCTGCTGTCTTTGGGCGAGAGCGACGCCCGGGCGATCAATGCGACGCCGGAAGCCGCCGTCCACAACGTGTTTCGCCGTCAACGCAACCACTTCCGCGACCTTGAGGAGGCGGCGGAGGCGTTCTGGGACGAGGCGGTGGAGCGGGACGAGGTCTATGTGGCCCTGAAGCGTCGGCTGCGTGACCGGTTGGGGATTGCGGTTCGTCTGGTCCGGGTGGAGGACCTGCCGGGGACGCTGCGCCAGTATGACGAGGCACGGCGCGAGATCCTGCTGTCCGAAGCGCTGGACCATACCAACCGCACCTTCCAACTGGTGCATATGTGCGGCCTGTTGGAACAGCGCGCCTTGCTGGACGGATTGATTGACCGGGCCGCGATCAGCGATCCGCGCGGGGTGGCGCGGTTGCGGGTGGAGTTGGCGAATTACTTCGCTGCCGCCGTGCTGATGCCTTACGGTGCCTTTCTGGCCGAGGCGCGGGCGACGAAGTATGATCTGGATCACATCGCCACGCGGTTTGGTGTTTCGTTCGAGCAGGCCTGCCACCGGGCGACCACGCTGCAACGCGAAGGCGCGCAAGGGGTGCCGTTCTTTTTCATGCGGATCGACAAGGGCGGCAACGTGACCAAGCGGTTCAACGCAACGGATTTTCATCTGGCGGAATATGGCGGGGCTTGTCCGCGGCTAGACGTGCATACCAGTTTTAGAACGCCTGGGAAGATCGTTCCGCAATTTGTGGAAATGCCTGACAAATCTCAGTATTTCGTATTCTCGCGGACGGTGGACCGGCCAACATGGATAAGACATGCGCAGGACAACCGGCTGGCCGTGGCGATCGGCTGTACCATCGACCACGCGGCCGAAATTGGCTATGCCGAGGCGTTTTCGGTGACCGGGGCGCGGATGGTGCCGATCGGGATCAACTGCCGCGTCTGCCCGCGGGCGCATTGCGACCAGCGCGCATATCAGGCGACGATCCTGACCCAGCCGGTAGACGAACGTCGTCGGGGTGCCACGCGGTTTGACGGGTAGAAAGCGGGGCCAGCCCCCGCACCCCCGGGATATTTGAGGACAGATGAAATCAGATTTTGACGCGAAGGTTTTGCGGGTCGTAGAGGGGGGCGAGATGCACCTTGGCGGGGACACGTTCAGAGGCGACTTCCAGCTCGTAAGTGCCTGACAGGATGAAATCTTCCGTCACGCCCCCGGGGTGGCGGATGTAGCCGATGCCGATGCTTTGCCCGACTGTATGGCCGTAACCACCCGACGACAGCCAGCCGACGCGTACCCCGTTCCGGATGATGGTTTCGCGGCCGAGCAGGACCACGTCCGGCGCGGCGGTGAAGGTGGCAAGACGCTTCTGGACGCCGTTTGCAAGTTGGGCAGCCACGGCCTCGCGGCCAAGGAACGGGATGGCGGATTTCAGCTTGCACGCCCACGTCAGGCCCGCCTCGACCGGGGTATGATCCGGCCCGATGTCGGAGCCCCAGGCGCGGTAGGCTTTTTCCAGCCGCAGGGTTTCAATCGCGCGGTAGCCGGCGTTGGTGATGCCGCCCGTGGCCATGAGGGCCTCGTAGACGGTGACGGCGACGTCGGTTGGCATGTGCAATTCCCAGCCCAACTCGCCCACGTAGGTGACGCGCAGGGCAAGGACCGGGCAACCGGCGACCGAGATGGCCCTCGCGGTGGCGAAGGGGAAGGCGGCATTGGACAGATCATCGGGGGTGAGGGGTTGCAGGATATCGCGTGACTTTGGGCCCATGAGGGACAGGACGGCGGAGCCGGAAGTGACGTCGATCAGATGAGCATCGCCGCGCAAGTTTTTGGCAATCCAGTCAAAATCATGCGTGGCAAAGCCGGTGCCTGTCACGATGTAGAACTCATCCGCCGCGCGGCGCATGACGGTCAGATCGCATTCGATGCCACCTTTGGCGTTCAGCATCTGGGTGTAGGTCAGCGATCCCACGGCCCGATCGACGTTTCCGGCGGCGATCCAGTTCAGCGCTTGTGCGGCGTCAGGGCCTTTCAGGGTGAATTTGGCAAACGAGGTTTGGTCAATCAAAACAGCGCCTTCCCGCGCGGCCTTGTGTTCCCGGCCTACGGCGTCAAACCAGCCGGGGCGCTGGTAGGAGTAGCGGTCTTCGGCCATTTCGCCCGCTGCGGCGAACCAGTTCGGGCGTTCCCAGCCCAGTTTTTCACCGAAACACGCGCCCGCAGCCTTGAGGTGCGCGTACAGCGGCGAGCGGCGGGTGGGCCTTGCGGAGCGCATTTCCTCGGACGGCCAGGCGATGGTGTAGTGCTTGGCATATGCCTCCAGGGTCCGTGTCCGCACCCAATCGGTAGAGCGGTGCGCGGGGCCAAAGCGGCGGATATCGACGGGCCAGAGGTCGTAGGGAGCGGCCCCGGTGGCGACCCATTCGGCGAGCGCCATCCCTGCTCCGCCGCCCGCCGCGATGCCAAAGGCGTTGAACCCCGCGCCGACGAAGAAATTACGCAGCTCCGGTGCCTCGCCCAGAATGAAGTTGCCGTCCGGGGTAAAGCTTTCCGGGCCGTTGATCAGTTGCTTGACGCCGGCGGTGGCCAAAGCGGGCACCCGGGCAATCGCATCTTCCATGAACTGGCCGTAGTGATCGAAATCCGACGTCAGAAGTTCGAAGTGGAAGCCTTCGGGAATGCCGTTCACGGCCCAAGGCTTGGGGTTCGGCTCGTACCCGCCCCAGACCAGACCGCCGACCTCTTCCTTCCAGTAGGTCAGCCGGTCAGGATCGCGCAGGGTGGGCAGGGTCGAGGTCACGCCTTCGATCTTTTCGGTCACCATGTACTGGTGTTCGACCGAGACGAGCGGGACATTGACGCCCGCGGTGGCGGCAAGGGTGCGGGTCCACTGGCCGGCGCAGACCACGACTTTCTCACACTCGATTGTGCCGAAGGGAGTTTCCACCCCACGGATGCGGCCATCTTCGACGATGACGCGGGTGACCGGGGTATCCTCGAAGATCTTCACGCCCGCCATCCGGGCGCCTCGGGCCAGCGATTGGGTGATGTCTGACGGGTTGGCCTGTCCGTCGGTGGGCAGGTAAGCGGCGCCGACCAGATCGTCGATGGTCATCAGCGGCCACAAGTCCTGCGCTTCCTTGGGCGTCAGCAGGTGCATTTCCAGCCCGAAGGAATGCGCGGTGGTGGCCTGGCGTTTTACTTCCGTCCAGCGTTCTGCGTTGCAGGCGAGGCGCAGGCCGCCGTTCATCTTCCAGCCGGTTTGCAGGCCGGTCTCTGCCTCAAGCGTTTTGTAAAGGGCGACGGAATGGCCCAGCAATTGGGTGATATTGGCAGAGGTGCGCAGTTGGCCGACCAGACCCGCAGCGTGAAATGTGGTGCCGGAGGTGAGCTTCTTACGCTCCAGCAGCACGGTGTCGGTCCAGCCAAGCTTGCCCAGATGGTACGCCACCGAACAGCCGACGATGCCGCCCCCGATGATTACGGCGCGGGCAGTGGTGGGTAGATCGGTCATCAGGTGTTCCTGTAGGCGTCCAGCGCCGTCTGGTAGGTTGCAAGGTTATCCGCCGTGTAGGCGGGGTAGTCGAAATCGAGGGTGGAGTGGATTTCCTGCACCATCGACCACATCGCTTCGCGCAGGGCCGCTGCCGCCTTCATCGCGCGGTAGCGGCGCCGTTGATCCTGATCCGGCGTCTGGCCGAAATAGGCCTGCAGCAGCCAGTCTTCCTGCGCCGCATCAAGGCCGTTGTTGGCGGCTAATCCGCCAAGGTCGAACAGCGGAGAGTTCCAGCCCGCATAGTCCCAGTCGATCAGCCACATCCGGCGGCCATCATGCAGGAAGTTGCCGGGCAGCAGGTCGTTATGGCCGAAAATCAGGTCGATCCGGCCCACCGCTGTCTCCAGTTCCACCGCCTCGCCCATCAGGCCGGACAGCCGGGGCTGGTGGCGCGACAGGCCCTCGGTCAGCGTGGCGGTGTAATCGCGCAGGGTCTGGAACACCCAGAAGGTCAGCGCAGGCCCGCGCAGATGCCGGGGAATGTCGCGGTGGGCATGCATCACCAGCGCCAGCGCCTGTTCCAGAAGATCGGGCGCGCGCAGGTCTTCGGCCGACATCGTTCGGCCCTCGACGAAGTCGATCACCAGTGCCCCCGGTTCGTGATACAGCACCGCCGGGGACACGCCCGCCGCATGGGCCGCGCGACTGGCCGCCAGTTCGTTGAAGCGCATGATCTGATGCACCGGGATGTCATTGCCGATGCGCACGACGGCTCGGCGTTTGGCATCGGTGACCAGAAGGTTCAGGTTGGTGATGCCGCCGCCCATTGGCACTGCCGTGGGTGTACCTGTCCAGATCGGCAAAGCCAGCGCGCGTTCGATTGCAGTTTTCGGTCCGGTCATGCCCTGGCCTCCCCCGGTGCGATGCAAAACGGTGCGCCGATCCGATTTGACACGCCGCAGGCAACGCAGGCAAGACCGCAAATTGCTGTGCCGGGAAAGGCAACGGAGGGTCGCAAGATCGTCACTGCAGCCTGTGGCCTCATCAGCAGGATCGCGGCGGTTTCTGCCACGATCAGGAAGGTACGGGCGGACTTGAGGGGATCAAAATCCGCCCGCTGTAATCCGACAGAGAGTCCAGGTCTCTGCGGCAACGGTGGTGGTCGGCTGTGGTTCTGAAGAGGGGTTTGAATGAGCCAAAACCGTGATCCGAGTGTGCGTCTGTTGGTCCGCACTGTCAAAATATTTGCGAGATTTTGTCCGGTAGGGTTGGAATTCTGTTGATTTACTCACGTATGGCCGCACAATTACGAGGATATCCACAAGCCATGGCAACAGCGTGACCCAGACCCACCGCGAACGCTCGATTCTTGAGCAGTTGAACACCACCGGCGCGGCGCGAATCGCCGACCTTGCGGTCAGGCTGGAGGTCAGCGAGGAAACCGTGCGCCGGTCGTTGAAACGGCTGGAGGCGGTCGGCAGCGTGACCCGGGTGCACGGCGGCGTGCATCTGAAGGACTGGGGGCCGGAGCCAAGCTTTGCGCTGCGGTTCGGGCTGAACACCGACCGGAAGCGCGCCATCGCGGCCCGGGCTGCAGAGCTGATTGAAAACGGCGCGTCGCTGTTTCTGGATATCGGTTCCACCACCGCCTACGTGGCGCAGGCGCTGCGGGATCACCGCGATCTGCTGGTGGTCACCAATTCCCTGGCGGTGGCGCAGACGCTGGCAGGGCGCGGCGGCAACCGGGTGTTCATGGCGGGGGGCGAGTTGCGCCCGCATGACGGCGGCGCGTTCGGGGCCGAGGCGCTGGCTTTTGTGCGCCAGTTCCGGGTGCGCTACGCGATCCTGTCGGCGGCGGCGCTGGATGCCAAGGCGGGCTTCATGCTGCAAGACCTGCGCGAGGCGGAGTTCAGCCGCGCG
This sequence comes from Paracoccaceae bacterium, assembly GCA_031415015.1. GTDB lineage: Bacteria > Pseudomonadota > Alphaproteobacteria > Rhodobacterales > Rhodobacteraceae > JAUYQR01. Next base: position 2,603 of record JANOQT010000154.1, on the reverse strand, counting down.
ATCATCGCCTGTGCCGAACAGGCCATCATTGCGGCCGATGCGTCGAAGTTCAACCGATCCGCCCCGATCCGCATTGCCGAGCCCGAGGCATTCCGGCGGCTGGTGACCGACCAGATGCCCGAGGGCGATCTGGCCAACCTGCTGCAGGTGGCGGGGGTCGAGGTTACGCTGGCCCGATAAAGGCGCTGTGACGGGCATAGCAGGCGATCAGGGCCTCGGCCAGCCGGTCAAGGCGGATAGGTTTGGCCACAAAGGCCGCAAATCCAGCCGACAGGTATTCATCAACCTGATGCGTCATAGCATTGGCGGTGACCGCAATGGCGGGGGTGGCGTGGTGGCCGCGCAACGCCGCTTGCGCGTTCAGCGCCATCAGGGTGCTGATCCCGTCGCGCTTTGGCATCGCGATATCCAGCAGGTGCACGTCAAAGCGGTGGGTGGCGCAAAGCGTCAGCGCCTCGTCACCGTCAGAGACGACCGTGGACCTGACCCCAAGCGCGCCCAGCATCGTTTGCAGGATCAGCCGGTTGGTGGCGTTGTCTTCGGCGACAAGCACGCTCATCGGCGGCACGTGCGGCAAGCCTGCGGACGCATCCTCTGCCGGTCCGGCTGCAACGACTGGCAAACCCAGATCAACCCGGACGGTCAGCCCCTGCCCCGGCGCGCCCTGCAGGCTGACCTCGCCTTGCATCAGAAAGGCCAGTCGCCGAACGATCGGCAAACCCAGCCCAGTGCCCCCGTAGCGCCGGGTGATGCCGCCATCGCCTTGGGTGAAATCTTCGAACACACGCGCCATCTCGGTTTCGGTCATTCCGATACCGGTGTCGGTGATGTCCAGCACCAGCCGGGACGGCGACGAGACATCGGCCCGCATCGTCACCTCGCCCGTGTGGGTGAACTTGATCGCGTTGCCGATCAGATTGTGCAGGATTTGCAGGACGCGTTGTTCGTCGCCCAGCCGGATGTGATGGCCGGGCAGAGAGGTGGCGGTATTGCACGTCAGGCGCAGGGTGATGCCCTTGGAGGCCGCAGCCACGCTGTGCAGCGCCTCGATCCGGGCGGAAAGATCGTCCAGGTTGATCGGGCGCGGGTCCAGCGTCAGCCGCCCCGCCTCGATCTTGGCAAGGTCAAGGATGTCGTTGATCACACCCAGAAGATGTTCACCCGAATCGCGGATCACCCGGACCATGGCCTTGTGTTCCGCATCGGCCAGCCGGTCTTCCAGCACATAGGCCATCCCCAACACGCCGTTCAGCGGTGTGCGGATCTCGTGGCTCATGTTGGCCAGGAATTCGGTCTTGGCCCGGCTTGCCGCTTCGGCGGCGGCGCGGGCGGCACGCAGGCGGTCTTCGGTCTCAACCGCGTCGGTGATGTCTGTCCAGGAACAGACCACCGCCAGATCGGTGCCATGCGCCGACAGCGGGGCCGCGTTGACCGAAACGACACGTCGAGATCCGTCCGGCGAGCGGATCGCATAGCGCTGGTCGCGCACGATGCCGGACCCTGCCAGAACCCGTGCGGCGGGAAGGTCTTCGGGAGGTACCGGCCGGCCTGTCAGATCGGTAATTCCGGTGGCATCGGGCGTTTGCAGCAGGATCGCCTGCGAGGCAATGGCGCGGCCCAGAATCGTCTCGGCCTCTTTATTGGCGAAGACCACCCGCCCCTGTCCGTCCATTGCGGTGATCCCGGACACCGAGGTTTCCATGATCCGCGCCAGGGTGTCGCGTTCCCGGGCGAGGTCAGCCTCAAGCGCCTTGGCGGCGGAAATATCCAGATGCACACCGGTGATGCTGACCGGTCGTCCTGCCTCGTTCCATTCGATCACCTGACCGCGCGACAGGACCCAGACCCAGTGCCCGTCGCGGTGGCGCAGCCGCATCTCGTGTTCGATCACCCATTCACCCTTGCCGAACAGCTTTGCCTCCTTGGCCAGCATCTCGGCGGAATCATCGGGATGGATCATCGTCAGCCAGCGGTCCAACGGCAGCGGGTTCAAATCGGCGGCGCGGTAGCCGACAATCTCGGCCCAGCGGTCGTTGACGATGGTGTGACCCTCGTGGAAATGATATTCCCAGGTGCCGACGCGCGCCCCGTCGATCAACCGGCTCAGCCGCTGTTCCGCCTCGATCCGGGCTGTGACGTCGAGGGTCACGCCGGATATCAGCCGCGGACTACTGTTGGACTTTCGTGCCAGAACCCTGCCGCGTGACAGCATCCAGACCCAGCGACCGCTGCGGTGCCGCAGCCGGTTCAGCAGGTCGAAGTCATCGACGCCTTGTGAAAACAGCCGCAGGTGCAGGTCGTTGGCGGCGGCAATGTCACCGGGATGCAGCAAATCGGGCAGATCGTCGAACCCGGGGGCATCCGCATCGCCGCGCGCATAGCCCAGCATGCCACGCCAGCGGTCGTTGATCGCGGTCAGGCCCTTTTCGGCGTCCCATTCCCAGATCGCGACCTCGCCCCCTTCGACCACCTGCTGCAAGCGGCTGTCAGTCTGACGCCGGGCGGTGACATCTTCGTACAGCCCGACGGTTTCGCGCGCGGGTGTTGCCCGTTCGCGCACCCAGACCGTCCGCCCGTCGGCAAAGCGGTCCTCGCCGTCCCAG
>JANOQT010000153.1:0-6186 GCA_031415015.1 Paracoccaceae bacterium | reverse complement strand
GGAGTTGTCCACCAGCCAGACGGCGGTGGCTTTGGCCATGAGCGGCTTCGACATCGGATCACTCCTTTACAAATCTCTCCCGGGCCGGGAAAACGGCGGCGGGCGGGGCCCGCGAGTTCCACGTTTTCAGGGAATTCTCCGCTCATATAGGGCCTCAACCGGCAAAGGGGAAGTGAAAATGCGCCATATCCTGTTGGCTCTTGCCGCAATGTGCTGGGCCGCCTCGGTGCGGGCCGAAGGAGAAAGCGCGGGCGATTTCGACTATTACGTCATGTCGCTATCCTGGTCGTCCGCGTGGTGCGCGCTGGAAGGCGATGCGCGTGACGATCCGCAATGCGACACAGGGCGCGGACTGACCTTCGTGCTGCACGGGCTTTGGCCGCAGTACGAGGACGGCTGGCCGTCCTATTGCCGCACCGGCGAGCGGGACCCGTCCCGCAGCGAGACGGTGGCGATGGCAGATATCATGGGCGGCGCAGGGCCGGCTTTCTACCAATGGAAAAAGCACGGTCGATGTTCAGGCTTGTCCCCCGTGGCCTACTTTGCGGTCGCGCGGCTGGCGCTGGAGACCTTTCAGATTCCAGCTCTATTCTCGAGGGTCTCGAAGCCATTGACCGTACCTGCAAGCGTGGTGGAGGACGCGTTTCTTGAAGCCAATCCCGGTTTGTTGGCAAACCAGATCACCATCACCTGCAAGGACGGCCTGATCCAAGAGGTGCGGCTTTGCCTGACGCCGGAGTTGCAGCCGCGCAGCTGCGGTCAGGATGTGGTGCGCGATTGCCAGTTGACAGATGCGGTTCTGGAGCCGGTGAGATAAGGGGGCGGGACCGAAAGAAGAATGCGTGTATGGAGGGGAAGACAGAAAAAATAACTCGCTTCAATGCTCGGTACCGGGTGGAAGCTGGGGATCTTCCTTCCGGCTAAAGTCTGGATCAAAACCCGATCCCGCCTGAAGGAAATCTAGCAAACTGCGGCTGTGATTGCGCGTGAAGAAACCGTTAATTCGACGCTGCCACGTCAATACAGCGTCAGGCGGTCAGGGGTTCACCTTCAGAACGATCTTGCCGACATGCCCCTCAGCTTCGATCCGCCAGTGGGCGGCAGGGGCATCAGTCAGGGCGAATTCGCTGTCCGTCACCACCCGCAGCGCGCCGCGTTCGATCATCGGCCAGACATGAGTTTCCACTGCCTCGGCGATTCGTGCCTTGGCAAGATCGGATTGCGGACGAAGGGTGGAACCGGTGATCATCAGCCGCCGCATCATCACTTCGGCAAAGTTTATGCTGGCCTTTTGACCCTGCAGGAAAGCGATCTGGATCAGGCGGCCGTCATCAGCCAACGTTTTGATATTGCGTTCAATATAGCCGCCACCAACCATATCCAGGATCAGGTTCGCGCCGCCCTGTGCCTGAACCTCGGCCACGAAATCTGTCGTCCGGTAGTTGAACGCGGCTTCGGCCCCCAAGCTACGGCAAACCTCGCATTTCTCATCCGATCCGGCGGTTGCAAAGACCCGGGCACCCAAGGCGTATGCGATCTGGATGGCGGTCGTTCCAATACCTGACGTGCCGCCATGAACAAGGAACCGCTCCCCCGCAGTCAGTCCGCCGCGCATCACCATGTTCGACCAGACGGTAAAGCAGGTTTCCGGCAGGCAGGCCGCGTCACGCATCGACATGCCGGGAGGGATCGGCAAAGCGTGGGTGGCGTGAGTGGCCACATACTCGGCATAGCCGCCGCCCGGCAGCAGAGCGCAGACCTTGTCGCCGATCTGCCAACGGGTGACGCCCGGCCCCACCTCAACCACCGTGCCGGAACATTCCAGCCCCGGCAGTGGTGAGGCGGAGGCGGGCGGCGCATAGGCCCCCGCGCGCTGCAAGGCATCCGGGCGGTTCACCCCAGCATAGGCCACACGGATGATGATCTGGCCATGCCCCGGCACCGGAACCGGCATGGAACAGGGCATCAGGACATCTGGCCCGCCGGGTGTTGAAATTTCCATGGCTAGCATGCTGTGCGACAGGGTCATTTTCGGTAGGCCTTTCGGGAATCAGAAGAAGTTGCGGCCGGGAAGGTCGTTCGGCATCTTTGGCGCACGAACCCTTTCCAAAATCTTCAATGGTCCACCCAAAAGCGCCTTTCCCAGAGGATTTTCCCGCAAACTGGCCTTCAGTTTCTCGAACTGCATCACCTGATCAATGCGCCGATCCAGAAAATCCCAGCTTGCCTGATGATCCAGACTGCCATCGCCCAGCCAATACAGCACGGTGGATCCGTAAACTGCCGTCAGCGTGCCGCGTTTGGTATACCAGTTCAGATCGGTAGAGGTGTCGCCCAGCGCCGTCCATATCTTGTCGGTGGTGCCCCAGATCGCGCGGGCGCCGTCCGCCGCGTGTTGCGGAAGGGAAAAGAGTGTCGTCCCCCGCCGCACCAGTTCTTTATCCGCAAGTTCCAGCCGCGTTCGCACAGCTTTGGCGATGCGATCCCGAAAGCGCAGCGCCGAAAGGTCCATCGCCGCAAGCCGCGCGACCATTTCGGCATCGCCCCTTGCGTGATAGGCCAGCGCCAGATCGACCCCGCCGCGCGGAAACAGCGCACGGGCCACACCGTCGGCAACACCCGAATCGACTGCAGCGGCGCGGAAGGTGGTTTCCGACCATCCGTCAAAGGGCACATGCGCCACGGCAGCGTCCAGAATCCGGTCTTTCGTGACATGTTCAGCCATCGCACCCTCCTATCGGCCCCCGTGGTAGACAAGGCCAGCCCCCTTTGTTATAGGGCGCGAGCCTGCACAAGTCAGTGCAACTTTAACCTAGGAAGGTGGTGACAACCACATGCAGGTCAGTGTCCGCGACAATAACGTCGAACAGGCTCTCCGTGCCCTGAAGAAAAAACTTCAGCGCGAAGGGGTGTTTCGGGAAATGAAGCTCAAGCAGCATTTCGAGAAGCCCTCCGTCAAGAAAGCACGCGAACAAGCCGAAGCTGTACGCCGCGCGCGCAAGCTCGCGCGTAAGAAGCTTCAGCGTGAAGGCGGTCTGTAAGACGTCCGCGAAAACTGGGGTAGCGATACCCACCCGATCAACCCCCGTCCGTGAGGCCGGGGGTTTTTCTTTCCGTGCGACCGCCTAAATTTCGGGCGTCTTTCAACGACAGGTGCCTTGCAGCGCAGCCTTTGCATTGTCTGCTGTACGGGGCACCCCCGGGCGGGCTTTAGTCGCAGGGAACCCGTCTGGTCGGCATTCGTTGAAAGACACTTCAGAATGCCAGCGACGGATGGCTGAACGTATGGTTTTCAGGAGTATCACTGATGCTGGTCCGCTTTGGCTACGACATAACGGTGTCCTGCGCGCAGGACACACCCATGATCTGCATGATGTCGGTGCGCGGTGAGCGGACTGACGATCTGCGGATGCAGGCCGGAATCCTGACGACGCCATCCGTTGAAACCAGCGTTTACTTCGATCTGTTCGGCAACACATGTCGGCGCTTTGTGGCCCCGGCCGGGCTGTTTTCGATCAAAAGCGACAGCACGATCATAGGCTCCGATACCCCTGATCCGGTCGAGGCAACCCTGGGCGAGACGCCTGTTGCACTTCTGCCCGACGCCACGCTGATCTATCTGCTGGGCAGCCGGTATTGCGAGACCGACAAGCTGAGCCAACTGGCCTGGGACATGTTCGGCAAGACCGCCCCGGGCTGGGCCCGCGTTCAGGCCATCTGCGATCTGGTCCATAAACATATCAAGTTCGACTACATGCAGGCGCGCGCCACCCGAACGGCCCATGAGGCGTGGGAGGAAGGCGTCGGAGTTTGCCGCGACTATTCCCATCTGGCCATCGCGTTCTGCCGCTGCATGAACATCCCCGCGCGCTATGTGAACGGCTATCTGGGTGATATTGGCGTGCCCGTCACCGGCCCGATGGATTTCAGCGCCTGGATGGAGGTGTTTCTGGGCGGTCGCTGGCACACGTTCGATCCCCGCAACAACAAGCCCCGGCTGGGGCGGATCGTGGTTGCCTACGGGCGGGACGCGGCGGACGTACCGCTGATCCATTCTTTCGGGGCGCACGTTCTTCAGAAGTTTCAGGTCTGGACCGACCGGGTCGATCAGCCAGCGGTTCCCTGACCGGGGCTATACCGCCAGCGCGGTCGTCTGAACCACCGTCCGCAGCGCAAAGGACGATTGCATCTGGCGAACGCCCGGCAGACGGCTGAGGTAATGACGGTGGATGCGGGCAAAGTCTTCGGTGTCTTCGGCCATGATCTTGAGAAGATAGTCCGCCGTACCGGCCATCAGATGACACTCAAGAAGATCCGGGACACGCGCGACTTCGCGTTCAAATGCATCCAGCAGATCCTCAGCCTGGCTTTGCAGGGTGATTTCAACAAAAACGGTCGTTAGCCGACCCATCTTGCGAGTGTTGAGCAGCGCTACATAGCCCGCGATATAGCCTTCGTCTTCCAACCGCTGCACGCGCCTGTGGCAAGCCGAGGGTGACAGGTTCACCAGCTCTGACAATTCGGCGTTGGTGATGCGACCGTCCTTTTGCACAACGGTCAGGATACGGCGGTCTGTCGCGTCAAGGCTCATGCTGGTGGTGTTTTCTTCGGCCATCGTGATACAATTCGGAGAATTCTACTACAAAGGCCCGCATTCGTCATCCAGAATTCAAAGCATTTACCGGGAAACAGGCAAACACTGATCTCATAATGGCCGTCCGGCCAGCAGGGAGAGATGTATGAAGATTGGTTGCCCCAAAGAGATCAAGCCGCAGGAATTCCGCGTTGGCATGACACCCGATGCCGCGCGCGAAGCGATCGCGCACGGCCATGAGGTGATGATTGAAACCAATGCCGGTACCGGTTCGGGCTTTACCGACGCCGATTACACTGCCGTTGGTGCCATGATCATCGGCACCGCGGAAGAGGTCTTCGCCAACGCAGACATGATCGTCAAGGTCAAGGAGCCGCAGCCGGCGGAACGCAAGCGCCTGCGCGAAGGTCAGGTGCTGTTCACCTATCTGCACCTTGCCCCCGATCCGGACCAGACGGCCGACCTTCTTGCCTCTGGCGTCACCGCCATCGCCTATGAGACGGTGACGGATGACCGCGGCGGGTTGCCGCTGCTGGCGCCGATGTCCGAAGTGGCCGGGCGGCTGGCCCCGCAAGTTGGGGCATGGACGCTGCAAAAGGCCAACGGCGGGCGTGGCGTCTTGCTGGGCGGCGTGCCGGGCGTGCTGCCCGCCAAGGTGCTGGTCATCGGTGGCGGTGTGGTTGGCACCCATGCGGCCAAGATCGCCTCGGGCATGGGTGCGGATGTCACCGTGCTGGACCGGTCGATCAACCGGTTGCGCTATCTGGATGATGTGTTCGGCGGCCAGTTCAAGAACGCCTATGCCAGCGCCGGCAACACGATCACCCTTGCGCGGGAGGCGGATCTGATCATCGGCGCGGTGCTGATCCCCGGTGCCGCCGCGCCGAAACTGATCTCACGCGCGCAGTTGAAGGAACTGAAACCGGGCGCTGCACTGGTCGATGTGGCGATTGATCAGGGTGGCTGCTTTGAGACGTCGCGCGCCACCACCCATCAGGATCCGATCTACGAAGTTGACGGGATCATGCATTACTGTGTCGCCAACATGCCGGGGGCCGTCGCACGCACCTCGACGCTGGCGCTGGGCAATGCGACGATGCCGTTCCTGCTGGCGCTGGCCGACAAGGGCTGGAAACAGGCTTGCGCGGATGACAAGCACCTGCTGGCGGGGCTGAACACCCACAAGGGCAAGCTGACCTACGCCGCTGTAGGCACGGCACTTGGCCTGCCAGTAATCACGGCTGTCGAAGCTTTGGCGCTTTAGGCCAAACAAAAGGCCCCCGATCCGCTCGGGGGCCTTCGCCAGGTACGAAAGTTTATCAGCGCGCCTTCAGCGAATCGCGGATTTCAGCCAGCAGTTGCTCGGCGGTCGGGCCAACCGGCTCTGCCACCACAGTCGGGCCTTTCAGCTTGTTCACGCCCTTCACCAGCATGAACACCACGAACGCGATGATCAGAAAGTTGATGATGGCGGTGATGAACGCGCCATAAGCAAACACCGCCGCTCCGGATTCTTTAGCAGCCGCGAAGGACGCGGGATTGGTGCCAGACAGATCCAGGAACATATCCGAAAAGTTCACGCCGCCCAGGAT
>JANOQT010000152.1:0-2306 GCA_031415015.1 Paracoccaceae bacterium | reverse complement strand
TGGATTATGCCGCGGGCAGCGTCACCGAAAAGGTGCTGCTCCTCGTGCTGGCCAACTATGCCAATGAGTTCGGCGTCAGTTGGCCGTCGCAGAAAACCCTCGCCGACCAGACCGCGCTGGGCGAGCGGACAGTGCGCCGGGTGCTGGCAGACATGGAACGCCGCGGCGTGATCCGGCGCATCGTCCGCCGCCGCGGCAATGGCAGCAGGCAGTCGGACATGATCCTGCTTGCCGCCTTTGAGGGGCGCAAACCAGCCCCTCCCGGCATGCTCGATGACGGACCGGAAGACGGGTTGGATGAGGTCAAATCCAGCCCTCCGGACCAACCGGCCAATGGCGACAACCGGCCAACGCGGCCGCTTGACAACCGGCCACCAGACCCGGACCCCCCGGCCACAGTGGCCGCCCTTGATACTTCAAAGATACTAAAAAGAACTACTACTGCGCGTAACGTGCCCGCGAGGGCCGCGGCCGACCCCGATTTCGACCAAGGCGCCGCTCCCGCAGCTGATGCCGAAGCGGCCTGCCTTGCGGCCTGCGGCCCGGGGCTCAGCGCTTCGGCCAGGATCACCATCGTTACCACCCGGCCGGTGATCGCGGAGTGGCTTGAAGCGGGCTACGACCTCACCGCGGACATCCTGCCGACGCTTGCCGAACGAACCGGCCAAACCCGCGCCGACCCGATCCGTACGTGGGCGTATTTCACCAAGGCGATCGCGAAGCGCCATGCCCAACGGGTGGCGCTGGCCACGAGGGCGAAAAATGCTGGGGAAGCCAAGACGGTACCCACGCTGACCGCCCATGAAATCTTGCTGCAAACGGCTGAATGGCTGAACTCCGGCCGCTTCGTCCCGCCCAGCGCCGTGAACAACACCACGCGGGATGCACTGCTGAGGGCCGGGCTTGTGACCAAGGCCACCCTTCGCTCCCACCAGATTTATTGACCAGAACGGAGGCCCTGATGCCCATCACACCCCGCGAAATCGAAGATCAGTTCGAGGATGCCGCCCTGACCTTGCGCCGCCTGCCCAACCCGCCAGGCTCGGGCGCCAAGGGCTATGGGCAGTCCTGGCCGGAATACGTGCACGATGCCAGGCAGGCCTATGGCTATGACGATGTGCGGATGCGGGTGGTGCCCAGCGCCCGCGATATCCAGCGGATGGAGGATTGCATCGGCTGGCTGGCGTGGCTCGATCCCGAAGATGCGCGGATCGTCTGGCTGCGGGCCGAGGGTGTGCGGTGGCGGCAGGTCTGCATCCGCGCCGGGGTGGTGCGATCACCGCGTGGCGGCGTTGGGCCGCGTCCCTTCTCACCATCGCCAAGCATCTGAACGCACTGGAGAAATCAGGCCGTAAGGTCGCCGCACCGAAAAGAGTGGCGGATAGGAACGTGGTCAAACCGGACGAAAGCGGGTCGGGCACGTTGTTATGACGGGAAAACACGTCGAACTTCGGGCGCGACAGATGCAACACTTTCAGGGCATATATTTCCTATGCTCGGAAGACTTGTGCGGATCAGATCGCACTGCCCCGCGCCCCTCGCAATGCCCCCCCCGGGCCCCGGTTCCACCCGGGATTAAGGTGTATGCGGGGGGCAGAGGCGCGGTAAGTCTCTAGCGTCAAACATTTTTTCTGGGTTCGCACCTTTGGGTGCGCGGTTCGCAGGTGCGCACCCTGCGTCTGAGTGCGCGCCCGCAATCTGATCAACGTCGCGACCGTCCCGCTCCCATCCCTGCCCCGCCACAGAACCGCCTCAGCCAGGCGTTTCAGACCCCGCCCCACCCTGTCCGGCCCGGTGTTCATCACCGGGCCTTTTTCCATGTCCGGAGTCCTCCCATGAGCCACGCCGCCACCACCTGGGCCATCCAGCAGCGCGGGCTGAAGCCTGCCACAAAGATCGTCCTGTGGTTTCTCTGCGATCGCCACAACCCGGATTTCGGGTGTTTCCCGACGCAGGCACGGCTGGCCGAGGATGCGGAAATGTCCATCTCCGCCCTGAATGGGCATCTGGCGACGTTGGAGGAACTGGGCCTGATCCTCCGCATCCGCGCTCATGACCCGCACAACCACCGGCGTCTGCCGACCCGTTACATTCTCGGGTTCGAGCAGGGATTCCCGTTAAAGCCACCTCCGGAAAGCGGAGATGGGTTTGTTGAAATCACTGACGAAAATGACGACCCATCTCCGGAATTGCCAGATGGGGCCATCTCCGGATTTCCGGGCGTTCCATCTCCGGATTTCCGGGCGTTCCATCTCCGGATTTTCCCCAAAGCCATCTCCGGAATCCGGAGTATAACCTTGTAAGAG
>JANOQT010000151.1:0-1952 GCA_031415015.1 Paracoccaceae bacterium | reverse complement strand
GGGCAGGTCATTGATGCTGGGTTCTGGACCATTACACAGGCGGTACTGATCTATCTCGGGATACCCTTCGCGGCGGGATACCTGACGCGACGTATACTCGTCGCGCGGCGGGGCGAGCCTTGGTATAAGGCGCATTTCCTGCCGCGCATCGCCCCGTTGGCTTTGCTGGCGCTGCTGTTCACCATTACCGCGATGTTCACCCTCAAAGGCGGCGAGGTGCTGCGCCTGCCCGTCGATGCCCTGCGCATCGCACTGCCGCTGGCGCTGTATTTCCTGATCCAGTTCACCATCGGATTTGCACTTGGTCGGTTGATTGCGACCGACTACCCCCGCGCGGTGGCCGTGGCCTTCACGGCTGCGGGCAATAATTTTGAACTGGCCATCGCGGTGGCGATTGCCACGTTCGGCCTTGCATCACCCGTGGCCTTCGCCACCATCATCGGCCCGCTGGTGGAAGTGCCGGTTCTGATCGGTCTGGTCTATGTGGCGCTGCATTTGGGTCGCCGCTGGTTTCCCGACACCGCGCCAAAACTCAAGGATATGTGATCGATGACCCAGTGCGCCCTGAACGATCCCGACCATCTGCCCGCGCTTGACCCGACATTTGTCAAGTCCATCCACAGCGCCGATGATGCGGGCCACGCGCCACGCATCCTGCTGCTTTACGGGTCACTGCGCGAACGATCCTTCAGCCGGTTTATGACGGAAGAAGCGGCGCGTGTCCTACGCCTGTTTGGGGCGGAGACACGAATATACGACCCCCACGGCCTGCCCTTGCCTGACGGCGAAGATGTCAGCCATCCGAAAGTCGCAGAACTGCGTGATCTAGTAACTTGGGCCGAAGGGATGGTCTGGTGTTCGCCCGAACGGCATGGTGCGATGACGGCGGTGATGAAGGCGCAAATCGACTGGATTCCGCTGTCGCTGGGGTCAGTGCGGCCGACCCAAGGCAAGACACTTGCGGTAATGCAGGTGAACGGCGGGTCGCAAAGTTTTAACACGGTCAACCAGTTGCGTATACTTGGGCGCTGGATGCGGCTTTTGACGATCCCCAACCAGTCCTCGGTTCCAAAGGCGTTCAACGAGTTCGATGCGGCAGGGCGGATGAATCCGTCGCCATTCTATGACCGGATGGTCGATGTGATGGAAGAACTGGTGAAGTTCACCCTGCTGACCCGCGACATCAAGGATCAGCTTGTGGACCGCTACTCGGAGCGCAAGGAAACGGCTGAGGACCTATCCCGGCGGGTTAATTTCAAAGCGATCTAAGATATGGGCGGAGTAAATCGCGCGACATCGGGGTGATGCGCCTTCCGGCCAGGCTGTGGCAAATGGGCCAATCACATGTCAGGGGGAAAAACCGCCCCAGTACGAACCAAACTACGGCGCGTTTCGCTGCGACGGGTCACGGGTGAAGGCATCCGGCCGAGGGCTGTCGTCGATCCCGCGTTGGCGCAGGGCGGCCCGCGCCCACCAGTCGAGTTGTGCTGTGGCACGCGTCATATACCCCGACCAATCGTCGGCAGCCACGCCATCAAGGAAGCTGCCATCCTCTGCAAAAACGTCCTGCGCCTTGGGCACGTGTATCATCGCCGAGACGGGCAGACAGCCAAGTTCGGACAAGAAGCCCCGCATCCCCACCGCTGCGCGGACGCCCCCCCATTGACCGGCAGAATAGGTGACTATGACGCTCGGCTTATAAGAAAAAAGTGAGCTGCCAAAATGGTTGAGCAGATGCGAAAGTGCCGGGCTCATAGAGTGATTGTATTCAGGGCTGACCATCACATACCCGTCGGCCAGAACGATCTGCGCCGCAAGCTTATCAAGTGCCGCGGGAGCGCCGTCCTTAGCATAAGCAAAATGCGGTTTGAACGTCCGGCCGAGGTCAAAGTCGAGTGGATCGACCAGTATCGCGTGAGCCCTGCGATGTTGAAGCTGCAACATCAGCGCAC
>JANOQT010000150.1:0-6430 GCA_031415015.1 Paracoccaceae bacterium | reverse complement strand
TATTCATCCGATCTATCAGCAGCATACGCTTGTTGACGAGGCGGGCACCAGCTTTCTGGTCAACCTGGTCCTGTCGGTTGTCGTGGTGATCGGGGTTCTTGCCCTCTTCATGGGCTGGCGCGCGGCAGTGGTTGTGGGCGTCACACTCGCGCTGACGGTGATTGCCACCTTCCTTTTCATGATGCTGTTCGACATCAAGGTCGAACGCATAAGCCTTGGTGCCCTGATCATCGCCATGGGGATGCTGGTTGATAATGCCATCGTGGTGGCCGAGGGGATGCAGATCGACATGAGCCGGGGCCGCAAGGCGGCTGATGCAGCACAGGAAACGGCGCGCAAGACGCAAGTGCCGCTTTTGGGGGCCACGATCATCGGCGCGATGGCCTTCGCGGGCATCGGCTTGTCGCCTGACGGTACCGGCGAGTTTCTGTTTTCGCTTTTTGCGGTCATCACGATCTCGCTGATGTTGTCCTGGGTGCTGGCGGTCACTGTCACGCCGCTGCTGGGCAGCTATTTCTTTCAACAGGGGGGGCTCGCCAATGGGGAAGATCCCTATGACCGCCCATTCTTCCGGGCCTACGCGGCTGTAGTGCGCGGCGCGCTGCGGCTGCGCTGGTTGGTCATCGTCGGTCTGATCGGCGGCACGGTCGTGGGCTTTGGCGCAATGGGTTTCGTGACCCAGCAGTTCTTTCCGCCCGCCACCACACCTTTGTTCTACCTCAATTACTATGCACAACAGGGCAGTTCGATCCGGCAGACATCGCAGGATCTTTCCGTCATCGAGGACTGGCTGGCAGACCGGGCCGACGTGACAGCGGTTACGGCCACGATGGGGCAAAGCCTGTCACGTTTCATGCTGACCTATACGCCCGCCAAACCCGATGCGGCTTACGGCCAGCTTGTGATCAGTGCCGCAAGCGTCGAGGCGATACCGGCCCTGCGCGACGATCTGGCAGCCTTTGCGCGGCAGGCGCTGCCTTGGGCCGAAACCCGCGTGCAGCAGATCACCTATGGCCCGCCCGTCGGGTCGGATGTCGAGGTGCGCCTGTCCGGCCCCGATCCGGATGTGCTGCGCGGTCTGGCGGATCAGGCGCTGGCCGCGCTGCAGGCATCCCCGGGTTTGCAGGCGCAACGCATCGACTGGCGCGAGCGGGATTTCACCATGCAGCCGATCTACGCGCAGGACCGGGCGCAAAGCCTGGGCGTGACGCGCGCCGATGTAGCGGCAGCGGTGGCTTTTGCGACGGATGGTATTCCTGCGGGTGCCCTGCGGATCGGCGAACGCGACATCCCCATTGTGGTGCGGACCCCGCGCGATGGGACAGCGGATGACGCCCGCCTGCTGGATCAGTTGATCTATGCGCCAGTCATCGCTTCATACATCCCGCTTGATCAGGTGATCGACGGGTTTGCGGTGCAGGCCCGTGACGGTGCGATTGTGCGCCGTGACCGGTTGCCCACGATCAGCGTGCAGGCCTTTACCGTGCCCGGCGTGCTGGCCGATGCCGCGTTCCGCGCAGTGCGCGCCGATCTTGAGGCGATTGCGCTCCCTCCGGGCTACACATTCGAATGGGGCGGCGAGTTTGAAAGCGCCAGCAAGGCACAGGCGAGCCTTGGCAAACAGATGCCGCTGGCCTTCGGCACCATGCTGGTGATTACGATGCTGCTCTTTGGCAAGCTGCGCCAGACGGCCGTGATCTGGACGGTCGTGCCGATGGCGGTGAACGGTGCCGCGATCGGCCTTTTGGCCACGGGACTGCCGTTCAGCTTTACCGCACTTCTTGGGCTGCTCAGCCTGTCGGGGATGCTGATAAAGAACGCCATTGTTCTGGTCGAAGAGATCGACGTGCAGAAAGACGAGGAAGGATTGCCGCAATCACAGGCCATCATCACCGCCAGCGTCAGCCGCCTGCGGCCCGTGGCGTTGGCTGCGGGCACGACCATCCTTGGCATGGCCCCGTTGTTGTTCGATCCGTTCTTTGCCTCGATGGCGGTGACCATCATGGCGGGGCTCGGCTTTGCATCGGTCCTGACGCTGATCGGCGTTCCGGTGCTGTATCACACCTACCTGGGCCAGGAACGCAGGGCCGAACGCGCTGCCCTGACGATGCCCGTCCTGATCTTGAAACCAGACAACCCCAAGACCCCAACCCCACAACTCGCAGCGGAGTAGCCCCGATGACCGACGGATTTGCAGACATGATCACCACTGCGCGGCGTTTCCTGGGGGGCCTCGCGGACAACAACAATCGCGACTGGTTCGAGGATCACAAGCCCACGTTCAAGGCCGATATCGAAGCGCCGCTCAAACTCCTGACCGATCTTTTCGCCGAGGATCTGTCGCGCCTGACCGGCAAAAGCCATGCCGGCAAAGTCGGTCGCATCTACCGCGACGTGCGCTTTTCCAAGGACAAAAGCCCTTACAACACCCATGTTCACGCCTATTGGATGCCGTCTGGCGGAATGGGGGCGGGTTGGCTTTTGCATATTGATGCGTCGGGGGCCAAGCTGATGACGGGCTTGCATGACCTTGATCCCGACGGCCTGGCCCGCTACCGCGCCGCGGTCGACCGCGACGGTGACGCCTTGCAAGACGCCATTGATGCCGGACGTGCCAAGGGGGCCGACGTGATCGAATTTGGCGACACAACGCTCAAGCGGGTTCCCAAACCCTTTGATCAGGATCATCCCCATGGGGACCTGCTTCGCCGCAAACAGATCGCCCTTGGCATGCCCTTGTCAGACGGCCTTTCCACCGACGGCCTGATGGCGGTGATGAAACACAACGCAGAAACCCTGATGCCGTTCTGGCACTGGTGCAGCGATGTCTTCGTGCCGATTTGAGAATTGCCGACCGTTATCGGTGTTCGTTGATCGACACTTCGTCCGTAAGCGTCCGGTCTGACCGCAGCTATCGTGCGTTCCATGGCAACAGATCATTGATGCGGTTGATCTTGTGGTCCGGGATACGGGCAAGCGTGTCGGCCAACCATGCTTGCGGATCGACGCCATTCAGTTTGGCGGTTTCGATCAGAGTGTAGGCGATGGCGGCGGATTTGCCACCGGTCTGCGATCCGACGAAGAGGTAGTTCTTTCGCCCCAATGCGACGGCGCGCATGGCGCGTTCGGCGGTGTTGTTGTCGATCTCAAGGATGCCGTGATCGAGGTAGGGGCGCAGGCGGGCCATGCGGGTCAGGGCATATCGGATGGCGGCGGCCAGAGGGCTTTTTCCGGATATGTCATGGAGTTGTCTGTTCAGCCAGACGTCCAGTGCATCGAAGGCGGGTTTGGCTTTGGCCTGCCGGATATCGACCCGTCCATCCGGGGGCAACCCTCGTGCCGCCTTCTCGACGGCGTAAAGCTGAGCAATCCGCCGGATGGCTTCGTCAGCAATGGCCGAGCCTTGTGCCTTATGGACATCAACGAACTTGCGCCTGACGTGGGCGAGGCATGCGACCTCGCGTATCTCACCCGTGCGATACAGGTCCTCAAACCCGGCATAGCCGTCGGCGTGCATCCACCCAGTGTATTTGGCCAGATGATCTTTGGGGTGCTGGCCTTTGCGGTCGGACGAGAACTGATACCAACTGGCGGGTGGGATGGCGCTGCCCCAAGGGCGTTCGTCACGCCCATAGGCCCAGAGTCTGGCGGTTTGGGTCTTGCCAGTGCCGGGGGCCAACATCGCAACCGGAGTGTCGTCGGCAAAAATTGCTTGCCCCGCCAGCACATGGCGCCCAATGGCATCAGCCAGCGGCTCCAGCAATGCCGTGGATTTGCCAACCCAACCCGCCAGTGTTGAGCGATCCAGATCAAGGCCTTCGCGGTCGAAGATCTGGCTTTGGCGGTAAAGCGGCAGGTGATCGGCGTATTTGTTGACCAGCACATGCGCCAGCAGACCCGGACCTGGCCGCCCGCGCTCGATCGGTCGTGATGGCAGCGGTGCTTGGGTAAAGCAATCGCAACCCGAGCAGGCCATACGCGGCCGCACGATGCGGTTCACGACAAAGTGGCCCGGAACATATTCCAGCTCTTCGGTCACATCTTCGCTGAGGCGGCGCAGCTTGCCGCCACACTGGGCACAGTCTGCGTTGTCGGGTGTCAACTCGACCTCAATGCGCGGAATGTGGTCCGGAATTGGTTTACGCTTCGGCTTGTCAGCGGGTATATCCTCGGGCAGGCGCAGCTTGGCGGTCATCGCCGCGATAGCGATCTCGGATATCTCCAGGGCCAGTTGCAACTGGTCGGACGTCTCGGACGATGGCCCGAACCGATGGGAACGTTGGCCTGCCAATTGGTGCCGAAGCTTCTCGATCAGCACCGCCTGAGACTTCACTTCGGCCAGCAAAAGTGCTGTGAACGCCCGCAGTTCGGCGGGGTCTTCCGGCAGCAATTTGGTGACATCCAGCATGGGTAATCATAGCAAAACAAGGCTTTTGCGGGAATCCCAAAACAGCAAATCCCTCAATTTATCCTGCCGTCAAAGGCCGCCACGTCCGCAGTGGCAACCGCCAATCGATCCCTTCCAGCAGCATTGCTAACTGCGCAGGGGTCAGCGCGATCTTGCCGTCCGTGGCCGAGGGCCACACGAACCGACCCTTCTCCAATCGCTTCGAGAACAGGCATGCCCCCTGGCCATCCCACCAGATGATCTTGATCAGATCACCCTGCCGACCCCGGAACACGAATAGATGACCGCTGAACGGGTTCTGCGCTGTCGTCTGCTCGGCTTGCGCGGCCAGCGCCGCAAAGCCCTTGCGCATGTCGGTCACACCGGCTGCCAGCCAGACCTGCGCGTTCATCGGAACCGGGATCATCCCGAAAGGCCACGGATCAGTTGGGCAAGTGCCTCGGGATCATAGGCCCCGCTGACACGCAGCCGGTGCCCACCGGCTATCTCGACCTCAAGCAGGCAATTGGGCAAAGCGCTGGCAGGCAAAATGGGCCGGGCAACTTCCGAACGGGCCAGGCTCACAATCTCAACCGGAAAGAAGACCGGTGCATCTGCAACACCTGACTCCGATCCCGGCGCATAGCGCGTGTCCCGCAACCATTTGAAGATCATGTTGGCATTCAGCGCATAACGCCGCGCCACTTGGGCAACAGAAACATCCGGCGTCGTCGTCTGAAGACAGATCGACCGCTTCTCCTCATCCGTCCAAAGCCGCTTTGTCCGCCGAACCACCTCGAACCCCATAGTGTCCACTATCCAAAGCGGACACTATCAAACCCACTCTATCAGCAGCAGGGCAGCCAGACCGGACGCTTACCTTCGTCCAGCGTTGGAAGCTGTTCAAAGGCGGCACTGGTATCGTTACGATCGAGCCTCATCCGGATACGCCCGATTGACTGGTTTAGAGATAGTCTTCCTGAAATCTTTGTGGTGTCAGAGTGATGCGCGCTCTTTGGTCCGTCGCAACTAGGCTGACATCGTCAGTTTCCGCCAGAGAAGGTTCGACGGCAGTCGCGTTCCCTCCGCCAACAACCCCTTGATATTAATGCTCTTTCGGTTCTGCCAGGAAAGAATCCGGTGTTTCCGGGGGTTAAGTCGGTTTTCCTCCGACGGAGACGCCGCCAGCCTTCCTTGATCGCCGGTTTTGCGCCCCGCGTCTCCGCGGGCCGCTCGTCCCGTTCGGTTTGGCCGCGCGCCAAGCACAGGGAATTCTAATATCAGGGAATAAAATTCGACCGAACCGGGAAGGAATTGGGAAGAACAGGGAAGCGCCGGATTGCCGGACGGCGGCGTTTGGCGCGTGTTTCTGGCCACCCCACGGGGTGCGGCCGGAGCGGATCGGGGCGTCAGGCCATGCCGAAGAGGTGCGCCTGTTCGGACCAGTCCATCGGGATGCCATCACGAATGAGCTGCGCCAGCGATAGCTGCACCGGCTGCCGCCCGTCGAGGATCGCGGCCTGCAGCTTTGGCGCAAGGAAGGCGAGCGGAATGCGGGTGGTCACAAGCACCTTGTGGTCGTAGGTTGCGACGGTTTGGCTCGTGACTAGGTGCCAGTCGCCTTTTCCAGTGGCGTCGAGCCCCCAGACACGATCACTTCGGGGCAGAATCGCCCGAATGGGTTTCTTGCCAAACTTGGTTAGAACAAGAGTACTGCCGTCGAAAGAACATACCGCACTGACGGTCTTTGCGACTTTCTGGATTGCCTTCCCGCCGAACTTTGCAAGCTTTGCAAGCGGAACTACTCCAGCGATCTCCATTGCTCCATCCAGAGTGATTGAGCCATTTGTAATTTTATCGTAGTCGAGCACCGCAAACTTGAAGGCCTTATCTGCATAATCGGTGACCTGCCCCCCGGTGGTCCCTCAGTCATAACGAGAGTCCTTGGGTTTGATAGTCGTTGGTTTCGGGTGTGGCAAGCGCGCCGAGTGCGCTGCCATCAAATAGCTCAAGCGCTCGGCGCGCTTCTGCCGGGGCCTTGTT
>JANOQT010000149.1:0-4198 GCA_031415015.1 Paracoccaceae bacterium | reverse complement strand
GGCGCACCGGGCGCGCCTTCAAATCCTGCAATCCAGTTTTCAAACCACCTCTGGAAATGCAGCGCCGTGGCCGGGGCATCGGGCGCATATTCGGGCGGGGTGTAGCCAACATAATCAGTCATCAGATTGCCCTGTATGGTTCATCGCCATTGCTCATTTTAAGGGTTGCCGTGACACAGGCATACATCCCGCGTCCGCGCTGCACTGCGTTTGAGGCCGCATAGGACGGGCGGCTGTTTTCGGTTGCGTAACCGTAGCGCCCGCCAAACTGGTAGGCCTGAAGGACATACTCCACATCACCCCCCGGCCCGGCAGGTTCGCGGCTGATCACCTGCATCAGGGTCGGCAGGCTATCGCCATAGTCATCCTGAATTGCAGACGCGGTAACCTCGCACACGGCGGCAAGGGGAATGGTGCGGTCCTTAGGATCAACCATCACCGTCAGGTGCCGGGGCGCTGTCTTGAAGCGGGACAACAGCCTGCGTCCAAGGCCACTCACGATAGTATCAGCGCCGTCATTGAACCACGGACAGAAGACGTTGCGAATTCGAACATCATCGAAGGCGCGCGCATCCATTGCCTCAAGATCGGGAAAGGCGGACGTGCGGCGATAATTGGCACCATCGGTCGCGCTTTTCGTCGGGTCAATCTGCACCGTCCAGAAGTTGATTTGCGTCAGCCGATCAGCGTTGCGGTCCTCGATCTTCAAAGCTTTCAGGTGACCCTTGGCGGTCAGCTTGTAAACCGTGTCACCGTCTGGTGGCCGGTTCGGCTTCAAGGCCATTTCCTGCGCCACGTCATCCCAAAAGATCGACACGCCCAGAACGGCCAGCGACCCAATCAACTTCGCAATCCCGGTTGGTTGCGCGATATGGGTATTAAGCTTTACGAAAGGCATCCATCGGGAGATCTCAGGCATCCACTTCGTGACCTTCGGCAGCAAGCTGGCGGGCAACCGGGTCACCGCAACACGATACACAAAATCATCAATGCGTTCGTCATTCAGCCATTCAACGTGCTGCACCGTATCTCCGACAGAACCCGCCGCTGCGACGGTTCCAGCCAGCCCGCGCGCGGTCAGGGTCAGCACATCGCCCGTGCGCGTGTAGGACAGGATTTCCCCGCCGATCCGGGCACGGCCAGAAGCGGGATATTCCAGCGCGCCGATCCCTACCGGCAAAAGGCTGGCACTGGTATCGCCCACCGTGATCGCAGCGGCCAGAACGCCGCTTGACGGTGGGGGCCACAACGCGCGGTCATCGGCAAGGGCCGACAGCGGGTCTTTGCTTTCAAGCTCGACCGCGCCGTCTTCATCCGGGCCAACCCAATCGGTCAGGATGTAGTGCCGCTGTTGCTCAAGGGTAAAGCCACCGCCTTCGATATAGCCCTCAAGGATGCGCAACGCGCGCCCGGAATAGTGCGGCCAGCGCGCGCGCAGGCGTCCAAAGATTGTGCCCGCCGTGCCCGGCACCACGCCAGCGCCACCCCATTGCGCCGCCCCGGTGATCCGTTCAAGGCGGTAGGGGTCAAGCCCCTGATCATTGTGCGGAGCATCCTGAAACCGCACGCGCGCCGTTGCCGTCCTGCCCAGCGGCCCCAACTTTTCGTCAGACCCTGCGATGTTCACGGTTGCAGTGATCTGCGACACGCTCTTGAGAAACGGCAGAAGGCCCAGCCCTTTTGGCAAGTTCGGGCGCGGCTCGCAAAAGCGCAGGGTGTAGGGTGCGGACACAAATGCAGCCTTGGCCTTGCAGGTTCCAAAGGTGTTGAAGCACTTCCGGGGCACGTCCGAAGACAGCGCCGCCGTGCAAGGTGCCGTGCCCCACGTGCGGGTGCAGCGGTCCATGTCAATCTCGACAATGGTGAACGGCTCACGCGGCATGGAAATCCAGCTCCATGCCGAAGGTGACCAGCCGTCCGCCGCTTATGACCTGCGCGCGCAGCTCGCCCGCGCCGTTGCCACGCCAGCCATAGATCAGGTCATTCGTGAACGCAGCCGGGCCGGGCGCGAAAAAGAACGGGCGGGCCTGATCGTGATGGTCACGAAAGGCCGCAAGGTTCGCATCTGCCCATGCGCGCGACAGGGGCGACAGGCGGGGCGAAAGACGGCCCGCCTTGCGCCGGATGATCACCCCCAGGTATTGCCCCTCCAGCGATTGCGAAGGTTGTACCTCGACCGTCACCGCATCCCATGGCCGGATGAAATCGGGGCCAAGCCATCCGGGGAACTCAAAGCGCAGGCCCGCCGCTGCGACGGCAAGGATCACCGGCGCGGAAGGCAGAGGCGCTTGCCCAAAGTCAAACCGGATGTAGCGCGCGGAAACCGGGTTCGCGGCAAGGATTGCCATTGGCCGATTGGTGGTCAGGGCCGCAGACGTGGTGAGGGTGGTATAGGTCACATTGTCAAGGCTATGCTCCGCGCGGACCTTCGCGCCCACGGTGCCCAGATTGTTTGCCGCCAAGGCCAGCGTGTCGAAATTCTTGGGCGACCCCAGATCGACAGTCAGGGTCGCAGATGTGCCGCCCGCCTTCCATTCCTGCCATGTGTTTTCGGTGCCAACCGACGCCGGGTCAAACCCGACCGCCGAACTGGACGCGGCGAAGCTGACGCCCGCAACCGCAAAGAGGTTGTCGAAAAGGGCGAAGGGCTGCGCGGAAGGTGTCAGCCCGGCAAGGTGCAGGATCATCCACCTGCCCCCACGAACTTCGCGCCACGGTCCCCGGCTTCCTTTGTCATCGCGTCATAAAAGCGCCGGATCGACTTGCCGGAATATAGGCTGTCATCATCAAGCCCCTCGAAACGAACCAGCAGCGGTCCTTCAGATGCGCGCCCCGCCTGCGCAGACGCCGACGAACCGCCCGATCCGCCGCCACCTCCGCCTCCGCCTGACGAACCGCCCCCCTTTATGGCGCTCACCAGCTTCATGCCAGCCGCACCGATAGCCGCCACAGCGGGAAGCTTTGCCCAGAACCCCAGCTTCGGGTCGGCAAGCACTTGGGCTTGCGCGCGCCCCACGTTGATCAGCGCTTCCGCCGCGCCGAAGATGCGGGACGCCTTGACCATCCTGTCACCACCCGCCGCCGTGACGGTGGCCAGTGCGCCGGAATTCGACAGCTCGCGGATTTGCCCCATGCGTTCGGCGTGTTCGGCCTCAAGGCGCTCAAGCGCTTCGTGCTTCCCACCGACCGCCGCAAGCTGCGCTTCGGTGGCAGAGTTCAGCAAGGTCAGGCTTTCCTCATACCATTCGGTCAGCACCTCGCGTTCCGTTTGCAGATCGGCAAGCAGGGCTTCGATCCGCCCGCCGCCCCGGCTTCCCCCACCGCCACCGCCGCCGCCACGGCTACCGCCACCCGCTCCGCCGCCGCCCTCGCCCAGCATCGGCGGGGCGCGCGGCGGGCGCGGGCTGGTGTCAACCGAACCTGTGCCGGGCGGCATAAGTCCGGCCACGTCACCGGATGAAAGGCCGGTGCCGGTGTTCATTCCCGCGAGATTGACCGTTGCGGCAAGAGCATCACGTGCCGCCGCAGCAACCTGCCCAAGCGCGCCTGAAAGGCCCGCTGCCCAAGATATCGCGCCGGACATATCGACTTCGGAAATTGCGTCCGCGCCCGCTACAGCCTTTTCAAGATTATCTACGGCAACGCGCAGCTCTGCCGAATATTGGTTAGCAGCCCTTACATCACCCGCATCAAGAGCCTCCTGAAGCTTCTGGCCAAGATCAAACGCAAGATCGGTCAGGTTAGCGATGGCATCTGCCGCACCGGGCAGCTCTTCGGCCAGCGCCCTAAGATCGGGGCCTATGCTGATACTTGCCCGGAACTGCTCGAAACCGTCGCGCATCCGCTCAAGGCTGCCGATGGTCGCACCCTCCACCTCAGTTATCGCCGCTACTGCCTCCGCCGCCCACACGCCCCCACGGGCGTTGGACATTAGGCTTGCCAGATTATTCAGGTATTGGATGAATGCTGACGTTTCCGGCACCCCATCATCAACCACGGCGAAGAACTCCGCAGCGCCCACCACGCCGCGCTTGAAGGCGCTTTCGATCCGCGCGCTGATCATGTCGAATTTATCGTCCAGCTCCGCCGCCTTGCGGATCATTTCTTCATCAATCACCACGCCGCTTTCGCGGGCCTTGCCGATCATGTCATCTATGCCCGCCGCGCCTTCGGACATTGCCAGCACCATCGCCTTGCC
>JANOQT010000148.1:0-4456 GCA_031415015.1 Paracoccaceae bacterium | reverse complement strand
CCCCGAGCCATCGCTTACCACCGCCTTCGACGAGGGCCACGCCCGCTACAGTGCCGCGCGAGATTCCATCAGGGGACTGACATGACCGACTTCTTTCAGAATATTCCGAAAATCCAGTATGAAGGCGCGGACAGCACCAATGAATACGCTTTCCGCCACTACAACCCCGATGAGCTGGTCATGGGCAAGCGGCTGGAGGACCATTTGCGTTTTGCCGTCGCCTACTGGCATTCCTTCGCCTGGCCCGGCGGCGACCCGTTCGGCGGGCAGACGATCGAGCGGCCCTGGTTCGGCGAGACCATGGCGCTGGCGAAGATGAAGGCGGACGTCGCCTTCGAGATGTTCGATATCCTTGGCCAGCCGTTCTATTGCTTCCACGACGCCGACGCGCGGCCCGAAGGGGCGACGTTCGCCGAAACGAAGCGGAACCTTGACGAGATCGTCGATTACCTTGCCGAAAAGCAGGGCACGCATAAGGCGAAACTGCTTTGGGGCACGTCGAACCTGTTCTCGCACCGCCGCTGGATGAGCGGTGCCGCCACCAACCCCGACCCGGACGTCTACGCCTATGCCGCCGCGACGGTGAAGGCGAACATGGACGCCACCATGAAGCTGGGCGGGCAGAACTACGTGCTGTGGGGCGGGCGCGAGGGGTATGAGACGCTGCTGAACACCGACCTCAAGGCCGAACGCGCCCATGCGGGGCGGTTCCTGCAGCAGGTGGTCGAGTACAAGTACAAGATCGGTTTCAAGGGCACGATCCTGATCGAACCAAAGCCGCAGGAGCCGTCGAAGCACCAGTATGATTACGATGTGGCCACGGTCTACGGTTTCCTCAAGGATTTCGGGCTGGAGGG
Source organism: Paracoccaceae bacterium (assembly GCA_031415015.1). Taxonomy (GTDB): domain Bacteria; phylum Pseudomonadota; class Alphaproteobacteria; order Rhodobacterales; family Rhodobacteraceae; genus JAUYQR01. The sequence goes on along the minus strand of JANOQT010000148.1, from coordinate 3,599 downwards.
TGAGGTCAAGACCAACATCGAACAGGGTCACGCGATCCTTGCGGGACATTCGTTCGAGCATGAGATCGGGCTGGCATCGGCGCTGGGCATCTTCGGGTCGATCGACATGAACCGCAACGATTACCAATCCGGCTGGGATACCGACCAGTTCCCGAACAATCACGCCGAGAAGGCGGTGGCGTTCTACGAGATCCTGAAAGCGGGCGGTTTCACCACTGGCGGCGTCAACTTTGACGCCAAGGTGCGGCGGCAATCGCTGGATGCCGAAGACCTGATCCTTGCCCATGTCGGCGGCATGGACACCTGCGCGCGGGCGCTGAAAGCCGCCGCCGCGCTGATGGAGAGCGGGGAAATGGAGGCCGCCGTCAAGGCCCGCTACGCCGGTTGGGAAAGCCCAAAGGCGCAGGCGATGCTGAAGGGCAGCCTTGAGGATGCGGCGGCGCGGGTGACGGCCGAAAAGTTGGAACCACAGCCGAAATCCGGCCGACAGGAGCGGTTGGAGAACCTGTGGAATCGCTACGTCTGAAGCTTGCGGGTGTGGGTTGTCCGGGCCTGCACCCTCTCGTCTATTTCGGCGTTGATGGCGCCGCCTAGCAGGACGGCCCAGACGCTGAGATACAGCCAGGTCATCAGGATGATCACTGCCCCGATGGAGCCGTAGATCCTGTTGTAGCTGTTGAAGTTCGACAGATAGACCGAAAATCCGATCGACACGCCCGACCACGCAAGGGCCGCAACCAGTACCCCCACCGTGATCCAGGGTGACCGGAAACCGCCGGGCACATTGGGGCCGAAGCGGTAGAGGATCGACAAGCAGGTCAGCACCAGAATGAACATCGCCCCGAATGGCAGGACGCGGGTCAGCCAGGCCTCAAACGTCCCGAACGTGATGTAGGACAGCAGGACCGGCACCACGACAACGGTCACCAACGCCACGATCAGCGCGCCAATCAGCGCGGCGGTCAGGATGAAATCGACCGCCCATCCACGGATCCAGCCGCGGGGCCGCGCGCGGTGAACCACATCCAGCCCCTGAATCAGCGCAGAAACCCCCGCGCGCGCAGAATAGATTGCGATGGCCAGCGAAATCGCCGTCGCCCAGCCAAGGCCGGTCTTGGGTGCTGCGATCAGTCCCATAACCTGATCATGCACCAACTGCCCGGCGTCGGGTGGCAGGAACCGTTCGGCAACGGCCAGATAACCGCTGATCACGCCGGGATCGGCTGCCATGCTCCAGATCGCGATGGTGGCGGTCAGGCCCGGAAACACCGCGAACATCGCGTAGAACGCCACCCCGGCGGCGATCAGGGCAAAATGGCCTTCGGCCACCCGGTTCCAGACCGCGACGATAAAGGACCAAAGCGCGCCGATGCTGAATCTCATGCCCGCAACATGCCGCGCCCGGCGCGCCGGTGCAACTTGCACCCTGTCGGCCTGCGTGAAATGGTAGCGCTGACAGGAGGCCTGCCATGACCTATACCGCCCGCGAAGACCGTTACGACCGGATGATCTATCGCCGTTGCGGCGCATCCGGGCTGAAGCTGCCCGCGATTTCGCTGGGGCTGTGGCACAACTTTGGCCACGACACGCCGCATCAGACCAAACAGGCCATCTGCCGTACAGCTTTTGATCACGGCATCACCCATTTCGACCTTGCCAACAACTATGGCCCCCCGGCTGGCAGCGCCGAAGAGGCGTTCGGAGAACTCCTTAGCGCCGACTTTCGTTCCCACCGGGATGAGCTGATCATCTCGTCCAAGGCTGGCTACCACATGTGGAACGGCCCTTACGGCGAGTGGGGCAGCCGGAAGTATCTAGTCGCGTCCTGCGATCAAAGCCTGAAGCGGATGGGGCTTGAGTATGTGGACATCTTCTATTCGCACCGGTTCGATCCCGACACGCCGCTGGAAGAAACCATGGGTGCGCTGGATTACATCGTGCGGTCCGGGCGTGCGCTTTATGCGGGCATTTCCAGCTACAACGCCCAGCGCACGCGCGAGGCGGCGGCGATCCTCAAATCGCTGGGAACGCCCTGCGTGATTCACCAGCCCAGCTACAATATCCTGAACCGCTGGGTGGAAACCGACGGGCTGAAGGACGCGCTGCAAGACCTTGGCATCGGGTCCATCGCCTTTATCCCCTTGGCGCAAGGCATGCTGACGAAGAAATACCTGAACGGCATCCCGGCAGGCAGCCGTGCCACGCAGGGCAAGTCGCTGGACCCGAAGGTTGTCGAAAAGGCCATCGGGTCGATCCACAAGCTGAACGAGATGGCAGAGGCGCGGGGGCAAACCTTGGCACAGATGTCGCTGGCCTGGGTCTTGCGCGGCGGCGGGATCACCAGTGCCCTGATCGGTGCGTCAAAACCCGAGCAGGTCGAAGACTGCGCCGGGGCGATCCACAATCTGGATTTCACGGCGGAAGAACTGGCGCAGATCGACCGGATATCCGAGGAAAAGGACGTGAACCTTTGGGCGAAATCCTCGTCTGACTAAGTGGGGGCGGCCATGACAGCCGCCCCGCACCCGTTACTTCGCCGCCAGAAACTCCGGCACCGACAACAGGATCATCTCGTTGTCCGCAGCCTTGTCCAAAGCGCGGCCAGACGAGTAGGGCAGGTTGTTGTCCACGGCCACCATGATGTGGGTGTCGTCGACCTTCATCACATCCTCGATGGTGAAGAACGGGAAGGTGAACGTGCCCGCCACACCGCCCGCCGTTTCCAGCCGTGCCTTGCCGTCGGGGTCTGCGATGTCCATCAGGTCGATATGGCCGATGCGACGGACGAAGCCGTCGGCATTGACAGTGGCCGTATCAATCAGCACGATCCGCTTCAGCAACGCGGGTGCCGGAAAGCAATCCGGTGCCGGATCGGCGGCACATTTCAGGGATGCGGCACCCTCGCCGTTGTCCCGCTCGATCACCAGCGCACGGGTGTCGTCGATGAAGTTGAAATCGCCGATCGCCGTTGCCCCTTCGGCCAGCGCAAACTTGAAGCCCGCGCCGGTCCATTCGCCCTTGGCCGGATCAAAGGCCAGCGAGCGCAGATAGGTGCCCTCGGGCTTGCCATCCTCGCCCAACAGCGGCTTTTCCATCATCGCCCACAGCAGGTTGGTCCCCGGTTGCAGAGCCATGCCCTCGTATCCGCCCGACCGCTGCACCGTCCAATCCTTGCCCATCACCGACACCGCGCTGATGCCCGCCGTGTCGGGGCCTTTCAGCACCGTCTCGCCCATCATCGTCGGGTAGACGGCCAGAACCTTGCCATCCAGCGCCACGCGCAGGATGTAGGGGCCGAACTCGTCGCCCATCCAGATCTCGCCGTTCAGCAGCTGAATGCTTTCGGTGTCGAAATCCGCGCCGGTCAGATAGCGGGCGTCCGTGCCTTCATAGGCGATGCGGAACGGCACCTTGAAATCCGGGTCGTGCAGGAACACGGTTTGCTTGACCTCCACCGCGCCCGTCTCAAAGTTCGGCATCAGCCGGTGAAAGAACAGCATCGCGTCGGGGCTGTTCGCCTTGGTGCCGAAACCGTTGTCGGTCAGCGCATAGACCGCGCCATCTTCGGCCTTGGTCATCGCAAAGCCGGACAGGCCCTG
>JANOQT010000147.1:0-2255 GCA_031415015.1 Paracoccaceae bacterium | reverse complement strand
TCTTTGCACCGATTGCAACGCGGTGCTGATGCTGGATGACAAGCAGAAACGCATCCGCGTGGCGGTGCCGAATGTGATGGGCTATGACGTCGGGGCTTTTCCGAAGGCGACGTATCACGCGTTCTGGGATGAGACCAAGGGCTACGCCAAGCCCCACGATGGCCGCCCGGTGTTTGGCGGCTTGCAGCCAAGCTTTCACTGGCCTGCGGGGGCTTGAGCCGCGGACGTCGGCCCCGCGTTTGCCCGTAGGGTGCTCATTCATGGCGCACCTCTTCGGCCCATCGAACGGTGCGCCGTGAACGCGCACCCTACACCCCCTTGCCCCATGCGTGCGGTTCCCCTATACGCCGCCGGTGGCTGCCTATCGCCACAAGAATCAACATCGCCGCGTTTGCCCTCGCCGTCGCAGCCTGGGCAGTTCCGGCATAGGAGAATGCGACATGAAACTGAATGAACTTGCCGACAATGCCGGCGCTACCAAGAAACGCAAGCGGGTTGCCCGTGGCCCCGGTTCGGGATCGGGCAAGACTGCCGGCCGTGGTATAAAGGGGCAGAAATCCCGTGGTGGTGTGGCCATCGGCGGCTATGAGGGCGGCCAGATGCCGCTGTACCGGCGTCTGCCGAAGCGCGGCTTCAACAAGCCGAATCAGAAGCGGTTTGCGGTGATCAATCTGGGTCTGATCCAGAAGTTCATCACTGAGGGCAAGCTGGACGTGGCGGCTGACATCACCGAAGACATGCTGGTGGCGGCGGGCCTGACGGGCCACAAGCGCGACGGCATCCGGGTGCTGAACAAGGGCGAGATCACTGCGAAAATCTCGTTGCATGTGACGGGCGCTTCGGTGACGGCAGTGGAGGCGGTTGCCAAAGCGGGCGGCGTCCTCACGATCACGGCGCTGGAGCCGAAATCGGCGGAATAACGGGTTGTGAGCGGCCTTCGGACCGCTTACATCGGATAAATGTTTTCCCGCGCCGCCAACCGGAAAACGGTTCGGCGGCGCTGTCCTTGAAAGAGACCGGATATGGCATCTGCTGCAGAGCAAATGGCGGCGAACCTCAGTTGGGGTGCGTTGGGCAAGGCGACCGATCTTCGGCAGCGCATCTTCTTTACCCTCGGGCTGCTGATGGTGTACCGGCTGGGCACCTATATTCCGGTGCCGGGCATAGACGGCACAGCGCTGCGCAATTTCATGGAGGGGCAGGGTGCGGGCATCGGCGGCATCCTGAGCATGTTCACCGGCGGTGCCATCGCGCGGATGGGCATTTTTGCGCTGGGGATCATGCCCTATATCTCGGCCTCGATCATCATTCAGTTGCTGGCCTCGATGGTGCCCGCGCTGGAGCAGATGAAGAAGGAAGGCGACGCGGGCCGCAAGAAGATGAACCAGTACACCCGCTATCTGACGGTTGGTCTGGCGATCATGCAGGGCTGGGGGATCGCGGTTTCGATCGCGGCGGGCGGCTTGGCGCATGACCCGGACCTGTTTTTCAAACTTTCCTGCGTGATCACGCTGGTGGGCGGCACCATGTTCCTGATGTGGCTGGGCGAGCAGATCACCGCGCGCGGCATCGGCAACGGCGTGTCGCTGATCATCTTTGTCGGCATTGTCGCGGAAATTCCGGCGGCGATGGCGCAGTTTCTGAGTCAGGGCCAGTCGGGTGCGATCTCGACCCCGGTTATTCTGGGCGTGATGGTGATGGTGGTCGCGGTGATCGGCTTTGTGGTGTTCATGGAGCGGGCGCTGCGCAAGATCCATATCCAGTATCCGCGCCGTCAGGTGGGGATGAAGGTTTATGACGGCGGGTCTTCGAACCTGCCGATCAAGGTGAACCCGGCGGGGGTTATTCCTGCGATCTTCGCCTCGTCGCTGTTGTTGTTGCCGACCACGGTGGCGGCGTTTTCGGGGGCCAATACCGGGCCGGTGATGTCCACCATTCTGGCGTATTTCGGCCCCGGGCAGCCGCTTTATCTGTTGTTCTTCGTCAGCATGATCGTGTTCTTCGCCTATTTCTATACCGCGAACGTGTCTTTCAAGACCGATGAGGTGGCGGACAACCTGAAGAACCAGAACGGGTTTATTCCCGGTATACGCCCCGGCCAGAAAACCCAGGACTATCTGGATTATGTGGTGACGCGGATTCTGGTGCTGGGATCGGCCTATCTGGCCGCCGTCTGCCTGCTGCCCGAGATTCTGCGCAACCAGTTCGCCATTCCGTTCTATTTCGGCGGCACCTCGGTGTTGATCGTGGTGTCG
>JANOQT010000146.1:0-1766 GCA_031415015.1 Paracoccaceae bacterium | reverse complement strand
ACGGTGTCGTCAACGGTAAAGCCGGTGACGCGGAACGGGCCGGTGCCGATCGGGCCGAAGTTCTGGGCGGTGCAGGTGGGGGCGGCAGCGCCGATGCAGGCCTCGAACTGGGCTTTTTGCAGGATCGGCGACTGGGTGCCGACGAAGGCGTTGAACGGGTTCGGCTTGGGTGCGGTGAAGGTGACTTTCACGGTGACGTCATCCACGGCCTCGACCGAGGCGATGCCGTCGAACTTCGACAGCGACGCGCAGCCGCCTTCGGGATGGGTGCAATATTCATAGGTGAACACCACATCGCCCGCGGTGAAGGCGCTGCCATCGGACCATTTCAGGCCGGGCATCAGTTTCCAGGTGATGGTGGTCAGATCTTCCGAGATGCCGCCATTGGCGACGCTTGGGATCTCGGTGACCAGACGGGCAAAGATGGCGCCCGAGGTATCAAAGCCCGCCAGCGGTTCCATGATCATCGAGGACGCATAAACGTCCTTGGTGCCATTCGACAGATACGGGTTGAGGATGGAGACGGCTTGCGGGAAGGTGAGCTTCAGCTCGCCATCCGCGCCGCGTTCGGCGAAGGCGGCGGGCGCCATCGCGAATGCGCAAGCGGCCCCGAGAAGGGCGGTTTTAAGTTTCATCAGTTTACTCCTTGTTGAGGATGCTCTTTTGCCCCGGTTCCAGCGGTTGATCCGCTGGCAGTGTTGACGCCGTTGTAAAGGTGGCAGGCGACCTGACGGCCCGGCTCTACCTCACGCAATTCGGGTTTTTCGCTGCGGCAGAGGTCAAAGACCTTGGGGCAGCGGGTGGAGAAGTTGCAGCCCTTGGGCGGCCGCGCGGGCGAAGGCACATCGCCTTGCAGGATGATGCGGGTGCGCGTAGCCTCAAGGTTCGGATCGGGTTCGGGCACCGCCGACAGCAGCGCCTCGGCGTAGGGGTGCAGCGGGCGGGCATAAAGCGCGTCGCGCGGTGACAACTCGGCGATGCGGCCCAGATACATCACCGCCACGCGGTCGGCGATGTGGCGGACCATGGAGAGATCGTGGCTGATGAAGAGGTAGGTCAGGCCCAGCTTTTCCTGCAGGTCTTCAAGCAGGTTCACCACCTGCGCCTGAATGGACACATCGAGTGCTGCGATGGGTTCGTCGCAGACGATGAATTTGGGGTTGAGTGCCAGCGCGCGGGCGATGCCGATGCGCTGACGCTGGCCGCCGGAAAACTCGTGTGGAAAGCGGTTGGCAAAGCGGCGGTTCAGGCCGACGGCATCCATCAGCTCGTAGATACGGTCCAGTTTGCGGTCGGTGTTCCAGGTGGTATGCTCGTTCAGCGGCTCGCCGATGATGGCGGCAAGGGTCATGCGCGGATTGAGGCAGGCCTGCGGATCCTGAAACACCATCTGCATCGTGGGGCGTTTGCGGCGCAGCATTTCGGGGGATAGCTGCGACACATCCTCGCCGTCGATCACCACCCGCCCGGCGGTGGGTTCGTAAAGCCGCAGCATGGCGCGGCCGACGGTGGATTTGCCGCAACCGGATTCGCCGACAAGGCCAAGGGTTTCGCCCTCGTAGATATCAAAGCTGATGCCGTCCACCGCCTTCACATCGCCGGTGTGGCGGCGGAACAGGCCGGAGTGGATCGGGAAATACATCTTGAGGCCCGAAACCTCGACCAGTTTGCGTGGGTTTGCGGTATCACGCATGCGCTGCTCCGGCCTGCGCCATCTCGGCAAGCGGCGGGGTCCAGTGGCAGGCAACATCATGGCCGTGGCCCAG
>JANOQT010000145.1:0-7744 GCA_031415015.1 Paracoccaceae bacterium | reverse complement strand
GGACTTACAACAACGACCGCCCGAACATGGGCATCGGCGGCATCACACCCGCACAGAAACTGTTCCCGAAGAGGGCGCAAAGCGACAAAATGACCGCGTAAGTTCTGCAAATACACCCCGTTAAAAATGGGGGGATTACCCACACGGGCGAAGTCCTGACCGGCCATGTCGAGATTGTCGGCGCTTACTTCGGCGGCACCATCCGCCCGGAAAACGCCAAGGCAGATCGCAAGGACCGCCGCCTGAAAGCCCACCAAAACGGCCAGCGCCGCGTGGTTGTGGTGATGCGTGAGCGCCTGGGCCGCACCCTGCCCGTTGTCACCATGGCAGAGGCCGAAGGTGTCGCACTGGTGCATGCCAACGTTGACCGCATGGCCACCTTGTCAGCCGATGAGGCAAGCCACTGGGATATGCTGCATGCAGGCTGGCAGGTTGACCGCGTGAACCACTCGGAAATCTACAGCGACCACGGCAAGCATACCAACTGGGCAGAAAGCTCCTTTTCCCGCCTGCGTCGCATGGTGCAGGGTCAGCACCACCACGTCAGCCCGCGCTACCTGCACCAGTACGCGACGCAAGCCGCTTGGCTTGAGAACAATCGCCGCAAGAGCAACGGTGGGCTGGCCTTCGGTCTGGTGGCAAAAGCGATGGATTGCCCCGTCAGCCGCGCGTGGAAGGGGTACTGGCAGCGGGCGGCTTGACAAAACGCTGGCTGCCTGCGTCTGTTTAACGGTGTAGTGGACCCGCGCTGAGGCCGTGGATGGAACTTTTTGTCAACCTTCGAGTTCTAAGAAGTGACAGTCAGGCTTCTGACGCAAGGTCACACTATAGTCAGAATCGTTGATATTATGGGTTGCTGCCCATATCTTAATCTGGCGAAGTTGGAGATGAGAATGATGCAAAAAGCACCCAGCGCTACGTTTGCAGGCAACGGGAAAGGCTTCCCGCCGGAAGTGAACGCATACAATGACGATGTGACGGTTGATGTGGTGAAGGCTATTCGCGCCAAGGCCGGCGTAGATGTGACCAAGCCGCGCTGGAAAACCATTGAGGCGCTGGGGCAAGTTGTCCGCGCAACCTAACTAGACGCTCAGTCCACCAAACCTTTTCGATATCGTAACGGGCTTTTACCCAGAGTCAAAGCCAGTGGCCGGAACGCCAGCGCTCCGGCCGTGCTTGGTCACACACGTCTTCCAAGACACCGAAACAGGGGACTATGCCTGCGAAATCGCCTATGGGACAAAGAATCTCAAGATATTGAAAAGAAAAGATAAAGACCTGATAGTCCAAAATTTCACTGACATGCAGGAAGTTGGTATTCCGATTGCAACGAGGTTTGATCTAGACGGTAGCAAGCGGGTGGTTCTGCGCTGGGATTTGGAAAACTTCCAGCCTTGGTTAGGCTTTCAAACCCCACGGATCGGAAGACTGACGGAGGACGACCAGAAGGAGTATGCGTGGCTCATGATGAAGCGAATGGGTACTTAGGTAGTTCCTTTATTCGCCACGACCGCCCATGCTTCACCGCCACCCCTTGCCGCCCAAGCCGGTACAGCCCCTGATACACCCGCCGCATCCCCTGTGCATAGATGACGCTCGGCTCACGCTCGGCAAGATATCTGGCTACGTCACGGCTCCGCTTTGGCCCGTCTCGCAGGCAGTCCATGATCACCGATGCCAAGCCGCGCCGGGGCATCCTATTCGCCGATCTTGGCTTGCGCACGACCTGCGCCGCCGGGTCAATCCCCCGCGCCACCAGTAACGCATCGACGTGATCCAGCCCGTCCAGGTTCCCCCGAATGATCTGGGCGCGTAAGGCCAGTAAGGCGTTGGTGATTGTCTTGCCCTGCATGGCAAGAATCTAGACGATTCAGGGCTTTAGGTTAGCGTGAGACATGGTGCGTTTGCTACATAAGGCCGTAAATACTCCCCGCGGAGCGTCCTGCGGATTCCGCCAGAAGCGCGGTCCGGCACCACGCAGATCGGTCCGGCCGCTACCATCGGAGCCAAGCGGGCATTTGCCCGCGCCAGCGACCTCAGAGCCGTGCCGCGGTACGCGGCTCCGCCAGATCACCGCCGTCGCGGCAACCTGTCAGGCACCAAAATCATCGCGCGCATAGCCTTGCAGGTAGAGAAGCGCAGTCAGATCACCGTGGTTCACCCTGATGTCGCATTGCGCCTGAACCGACGCCTTGGCATGCAGCGCCACGCCAGTTCCGGCACGCCGCAGCATCGCCAGATCATTGGCACCGTCGCCCACCGCAATGGCCTCATCCGGCGTGATCCCCAGCCGCGCTGCAATCGCCTCCAGCGCGTCAAGTTTGGCCTGTTTGCCAAGGATCGGGGTCGCCACCTCACCTGTCAGCGCACCGTCGGCAACCAGAAGCGTATTGGCCCGGTGTTCATCGAACCCCAACTGCGCCGCGATGGCCGCCGTGAATGCCGTGAACCCGCCCGACACCAGCGCCGCATAGGCCCCGTTCAACTTCATCGTCGCCAGCAGCACCGGCCCGCCCGGCATCAGCGTGATCCGGTCGCGCAGCACCCTCCCGATCACTGACTCAGGCAGCCCCTTCAGCAACTCCACCCGTTCCCGCAGCGCCGCCTCGAAATCCAGCTCGCCATTCATCGCCCGCGCCGTGATCCCGGCCACATGCGCGCCGACGCCCGCCTCGTCGGCCAATTCGTCAATGCATTCCTGCCGGATCATCGTGCTGTCCATGTCGGCAATCAGCAGGCGCTTTTTCCGCCCCTCGGCGGCTTGCACCACCATGTCGATCCGCAGCGCCTGCAGGCCCTCCCAGACCGCCCAGCGGTTTTCTGGCACAGCCTGAACGTCGAACTCTGCCGCCACACCGGGGTCAAGCCAGCGCGCCTCGCCCCCGCCCCACGCATTTCGCAGGCTCTCGACCGTCACCCGCTCCAGCACTGGTGTATCAGGGTTGGTCAAAAGCGTGACGATGAACATGAGACGAGTTTCCGATAGGGGACGGGCGGGTCGCTTTTTCGCGACGATGCGGCGGATTACCGCGATTTTCCGGCTTGTGCCACCCCTGCATGGCCGTTAGACGCGACTTTGGGACACCCTTCCCCAACGAAGGGCTTTTAGCTGGAAGGCTACCATGACAGATCTGACCCCCCCGGCCAAGCGCCCGGCAAATCCGCGCTTTTCCTCTGGCCCTTGCGCCAAGATTCCCGGCTTTTCCCTTGATCACCTTGCCGACGCGCCTTTGGGCCGGTCGCACCGTGCCGCCATCGGCAAGGCCAAGCTCAAGGAAGCCATCGACCTCACCCGCGAGATTCTCGGCGTGCCCGCCGATTACCGCATCGGCATCGTCCCCGCCTCCGATACCGGCGCGTTCGAAATGGCGATGTGGTCGCTGCTGGGTGCCCGCCCGGTGGAGATGCTGGCGTGGGAATCGTTCGGCGAAGGCTGGGTCACCGATGTGGTGAAACAGCTGAAGCTGGACGCGAAGGTCAAGATTGCGCCTTATGGCCAGATCGTCGATTTCACCACCGTCGATTTCGACGCCGATGTCGCCTTCACCTGGAACGGCACCACCTCTGGTTGCCGCCTGCCGAACGGCGATGCGATCCCCGCCACCCGCAAGGGCCTGACGCTCTGTGACGCAACCTCGGCAGCCTTCGCGATGGATCTGCCGTGGGACAAGCTGGATGTCACCAGCTTCTCCTGGCAAAAAGTGCTGGGCGGCGAAGGCGCGCACGGCATGCTGATCCTGTCGCCCCGTGCGGTGGAGCGGCTGGAAAGCTACACCCCCGCCTGGCCGCTGCCGAAGATTTTCCGCCTCACCTTCAAGGGCAAGCTGATCGAGGGCATCTTCCAAGGCGAGACGATCAACACCCCCTCGATGCTGGCGGTCGAAGATTACCTCGTCGCCCTGAAATGGGCGCAATCGGTGGGCGGTCTGACCGGCCTTGTGAACCGTGCCACGGCGAACGCGCAAGTCGTCTGGGATTTCTGCGCCGCCAATCCGTGGCTGGCCAATCTGGCGGAAACGGCTGCAATTGCTTCCACCACCTCGGTCTGCCTGAAGTTTACCGATCCTCGGATCAAGGAAGGTGAGGCCTTCGCCAAAGCCGTGGCCAAGCGGCTGGAAAAGGCAGGCGTCGCCTATGACATCGGCGCGTACCGCGATGCGCCCCCCGGCCTGCGCATCTGGTGTGGCAGCACGGTGGAAACCGCCGACGTCGCCGCACTGATGCCGTGGATCGCGCACGCCTTCGAGGCCGAGATCGCCGCCCTGTAGGATGGGCAATCTGCCCATCTTCCCCACCTCACCTCATTGCACAGGAGCCCATCATGGCCCCCAAGGTTCTCGTTTCCGACGAACTCTCTGAAACCGCCGTCCAGATCTTCCGCGACCGCGGGATCGAGGTGGATTACCTGCCCAAGGTCGGCAAGGACAAGGACGCGCTGGCCGCGATCATCGACCAGTATGACGGCCTAGCCATCCGCTCCGCCACAAAGGCCACCGAAAACCAGCTTGAGAAGGCAACCCGTCTGAAGGTGATCGGTCGCGCCGGGATCGGCGTTGACAATGTCGACATCCCCGCCGCGTCGAAAAAGGGCGTCATCGTGATGAACACGCCCTTCGGCAACTCCATCACCACCGCTGAACATGCCATCGCGATGATGTTCGCCGTCGCCCGGCAACTGCCCGAGGCGAACGCCTCCACCCAGGCCGGCAAGTGGGAAAAGTCGCGCTTCATGGGGGTGGAACTGTTCAACAAGACCCTCGGCGTCATCGGGGCTGGGAACATCGGCGGCATCGTCTGTGACCGCGCCGTTGGCCTGCATATGAAGGTCATCGCCTATGATCCCTTCCTGTCCGAAGAACGCGCCAAGACCTTGGGCGTGCACAAGGTAGACCTCGACGACCTTCTGGCCCGCGCCGATTTCATCACCCTGCACGTGCCGCTGACCGACAAGACCCGCAATATCCTGTCGGCGGAAAACCTTGCGAAGACCAAGAAGGGCGTCCGCATCATCAACTGCGCCCGGGGTGGCCTGATCGACGAGGCAGCCCTGGCCGAAGCGCTGAAATCCAGCCATGTCGCGGGCGCGGCGCTGGATGTGTTCGAGACCGAACCGGCCACCGACAGCCCGCTGTTCAACCTGCCCAATGTCGTCTGCACCCCGCATCTTGGCGCGTCCACGACTGAAGCGCAGGAGAACGTCGCCTTGCAAGTGGCCGAGCAAATGTCGGATTACCTGCTGACTGGGGCGGTGCAGAACGCGCTGAACATGCCCAACGTCACCGCCGAAGAGGCCGCCGTGATGGGCCCGTGGATCAAGCTGGCCTCCCACCTCGGCAGCTTCATCGGCCAGATGACGGAAGAACCGATCAAGGCGATCAACATCCTCTATGACGGCACGGTCGCGGAAATGAACCTCGCAGCGCTCAACTCTGCCGTCATCGCGGGTGTCCTGAAGGCGCAGAACCCGGATGTGAACCTTGTCTCCGCGCCGATCGTGGCCAAGGACAAGGGCATCCAGATCTCTACCACCCGCCAGGACAAGACCGGCGTGTTCGACGCCTATATCAAGGTCACCATGGTCACCGACACGCGCGAACGCTCGGTTGCGGGCACCTGCTTCAGCGATGGCAAGCCGCGCTTCATCCAGATCAAAGGCATCAACATCGACGCCGAAATCGGCGCTCACATGCTGTACACCACCAACGAGGACGTGCCCGGCATCATCGGCCTCTTGGGCATGACCATGGGCAAGAACAACGTCAACATCGCCAACTTCACCCTTGGCCGCTCAGGCGTGGGGCAGGACGCCATCGCGATCCTGTACCTCGACCAGCGGATCGACCCGAAGGTGATCGAGACGCTGGAAGGCACCGGCATGTTCAGCCAGGTCAAGGCGCTGCAGTTCGAGGTGGCGTAGCTACAATCCTTCTTGCCGTTTCATCTTGGCGCAAATATCCCGGGGGTCCGGGGGCTGGCCCCCGGTTCCCCGGCTGGAATCATACAATGCACAGCTATGCCATCGGCGATATCCACGGCCATATTGACCTGCTGCGCGCCGCGCACGACCGCATCGCCGAAGACATGGCCCGCCACGGCCCCGGCCCGATCATCCATGTCGGCGATCTGGTGGACCGCGGCCCCGACTGCCGGGGGGTGATCGACTATCTGGCAACCGGCATCGCCCGGGGCGAGGACTGGACCGTCCTCAAGGGCAATCATGACCGGATGTTCGCCCGCTTTCTGCGCGATCCCCATGAACCGGAACCGGGTCTGCGGTCTGATCTTGGCTATCTCAACCCCAAGATCGGCGGGGCGGCGACGCTGGCCTCGTACGGGATCAGGAACGCCGCCGACCGCCCGGTCAAACCGGTCCACGTCGAGGCCATCGCGTCGGTTCCCACTCACCACCGCAGCTTTATCGAAAGCCTGCCGGTCATGCACCACCACGGCGACGCGGTGTTCGTCCATGCCGGCATCCGCCCCGGAATTCCGCTAGACCAGCAAAGCGAAACCGATCTGTTGTGGATTCGTGGCCCGTTTCTGGACGATCCCCTGCCGCACGGTCCCCTGATCGTGCACGGCCACACCGCGCTGGACCGCGCGACGCATTACGGCAACCGGCTGAACCTTGACAGCGGGGCGGCCTACGGCGGCCCGCTGTCCGCCGTGGTGATCGAAGGGCGCGCGGCATGGCTTCTGACCAACGCCGGACGGGTTGCCCTGACGCCCGCCTGATCAGCGCTGATCGCCCCGCCACAACTGCCCGGCTGCCCGGCTGACCACCAGAACCAGCACGAACATCGGCACCGCCATCAACTCGGCCGCGCCAAGCCCGCCCGGCACTCCTGTAGTGAACAGAACGTACAGAATCCCACCCTCTGCCGCGACACCCGCCGCCAGCTGCAGCCACAGCGACAGGCGTGAGGGCGCGGCTACCGGGTCTTCCACAACCGCACCGCCGACCACACCGCCGAGCCGCCAAAGAACAGCCCGGCAATCCCCACCACCTCGACCAGCGCCGGGCCGTCCGGGATGCCGCGAAAAAACAGGGCAAACACCATCAGCGCAAACCCGGCCAGCGATATCCCCAGCCGGAATTTCAACTCACCGCGCGAGGGGCCGAAACGATGTGGGTCCCTGTCGCTCATTCCGCCACCATTGCCCTGGCGTCCGCCAGCAGCTCCGGCGAGGCAGGCCGTATGATCGCCTCGCCGCAATGGGGCTGCACGATCATCGGCAGGTCGGGGCGGTAGTCATAGGCCCTGTCACTCACCGCGCGCCCCGGCAGCATCGCGCCGATCAGCACCTTGCCGCGGGCCGCACCGCTATGCGGCCCCGTCGCCAGCCCTGCATTCCAGATCAAAACCATCTCGCTTTCCGCCTCGCCCTTGATCGCGTCGCTGATCCGCAATGTCACAAGCGCCGCCCCGGGGCCTGTGCCTATCACCTCAAAGCCGGTGACCTCGCCCACCAGAATGATATCGGCCGCCCGAAGATCTTCAACGGCAAATGCCTCCAGGTAGGTGCATGCCCCCGCCAGACCCGGCGTCAGCGCCGCGCAAACCGTAACCGCCTGCAATATCTGTCGCATCACAGCCTCATTTCCACTGGACGGGCGGCGAAACCCGTGATTCCCTCGCCGCATGATAAGACGCTTTTCCCCCGCCATAGTCTTGGTTGCCATCCTGATCTTGACAGCCGCATGGCTGCTGTGGATCGGACGCGAACCGATCTGCAAATGCGG
>JANOQT010000144.1:0-21087 GCA_031415015.1 Paracoccaceae bacterium | reverse complement strand
GGACTTACAACAACGACCGCCCGAACATGGGCATCGGCGGCATCACACCCGCACAGAAACTGTTCCCGAAGAGGGCGCAAAGCGACAAAATGACCGCGTAAGTTCTGCAAATACACCCCGTTAAAAATGGGGGGATTACCCTTGCCTGCCAGTTGCCACGCAGCACGTGCCGGCCTCGGTGCTTGCGCCAGCCCTCGGTGATGGGCTAGGGCTTGACGACCATGGCGAAACTCTACTTCCATTATTCCACCATGAATGCGGGCAAATCGACCCTGCTTCTGCAAGCCTCGCACAACTACAGCGAGGGGGGGATGGCGACTTATCTGATCACCGCGCAGTTCGACAATCGCGCCGGTCAGGGGCGTATTGCCAGCCGCATCGGCATAGCGGAGGACGCCGATACCTTCGCCCCCAATGAGGATATGTTTGCCAAGCTGCAGCAGCGTTTCGCCCAAGGCAAGGTCGCCTGTGTGTTTATCGACGAGGCGCAGTTCCTGTCCAAGGATCAGGTCTGGGAACTGGCGCGCGTGGTAGACGATCTTGGCGTGCCGGTGATGTGTTACGGCCTGCGCGTGGATTTCCAGGGCAATCTCTTTCCAGGGTCCGCCGCGCTGCTGGCCTGGGCGGATGAGATGCGCGAAGTGCGCACGATCTGCCATTGCGGCAAAAAGGCCGCGATGGTCGTGCGCAAGGGGCCGGACGGCCGCGCACTGCGCGACGGCGATCAGGTGGTGATCGGCGGGAATGAGACTTACGTTTCCCTCTGCCGCCGTCACTGGCGCGAGGCGATGGGCGACTGACGCGCGATCAGCACGCCCGCCAGCGCGATCAATCCCATGCCAAGTGCTGCCCGCCAATCCAGCGTCTGTCCCCAGATGATCCATCCCCAAAGGGCCGACACGGGCAGGATAACATATTCGAACACCGAAACACGGGCCGCATCGGCGATCTGATAGGCCTTGATGATCATGCCGACGCCCAACAATGACCCGGCCGCCTGAACGAAGGTCCACCAAAGCACTGGCAGTGAGGGCAAGACAGCGCCGCGCATCACGAACCCTGCAGGGCCGCTTGCGACCTCGGGTCCGCTCACGGCGATGACGACCAACCCAACGATCCCCAGCGCACCAAGGGCTGCGAAAAATCCGGCAAGCAGCGTCTCGGCACTTTCGCCCCGGCACCATTCACGGGTCGCAATATTGCCCATCGCGTAAAGTGCCCCCGCCAGCACCGGCAGTCCAGCCGCCAGTGTGGCACCGCTCAGTGCCGCCGGGCCCAGCACCAAAACGACGCCGCCAAATCCCAGTGCCACCGCCAGCATTTGCAGCGCGCCGATGGGCCGGGAATAGGCAAAGCGCTGGATCAACAGCACGAACACCGGTGCGGTGAACAGTCCCGCCGCCACCTGCGCCACCGGCAGGAACGCCAGCGCGCCAAAATAGATCAGCATCGCCGCACCGTGTATCGCTGACCGCGCCGCCACTGCGGACAACCGGCGCGGCCAAAGCTTCAGGCCCAAAGGTGCGGCAAACATCCCCAGTAATACAAAAGCCATCGCCGACCGTGTGGCGTGAAACTGCCAAAGCCCGGTATCTTGCGCAATCACCCGAACAAAGTTGTCGGTGAATCCGATCAGGCTGGCATAGATCAGCACCGCGCCCGCTGCGGCAAGGGTTCGGTTCGGAGTGTCGGTCATCAGATCTTCCACGTTCAAAGGCACAGCCATGCCTGCCGCCAAGACTCCGCGCCCGTCTGAACGCGACGCGGGACATCAAATCCGGTCGTTCCGCAGCCAGACACCCAAGCACACCCGTCGGCGATTGTGGCCGCGCCCGCCAAAGGCTAAGGTCTTGCAAAACAGGCAGAGACTGATCGCCACATGACGGCGCTGAAAAAGTATCAACGGCTGGAATGCAGCGGATTGTGGCGCGAGGCGCCCCACGATCAGCGCCGTGAGGTGCAAGTCTGTTTTGGCGACGCCACCCTCATTCTCAGCGATCCCAAAAGCGGGACTGCGCTTAGCCATTGGTCGCTGCCCGCGGTGGAACGCACCAACCCCGGCAGCTCACCGCCGGTGTTCGGCCCTGGGGCGGAGTCTTCGGAAACCCTCGAGCTCACCGATCCCGACATGATCGAGGCACTGGAAGCAGTCCATAACGCGGTACAGGCAGCCATCCCTCGGCCGGGGCGTCTTCGCGGGTTGTTCCTTGGCGGAGCAACGCTGGCAGTCCTTGGTCTGGGGCTATTCTGGGTGCCGGGCGCGCTGGTTTCCCACACCGCCTCGGTCGTACCTGAAGCGCAACGTGCCGAGATCGGGCAACGCGCACTGGACGATCTGACGCGCATAACCGGCGCGCCATGCGACAGTCAGTTGGGCTTGCAGGCGCTGGCGCGGTTGGCGGAACGGGTCTTTGGCCCGGTCGACACTCCAATCCTCTACGTCCTGCCAGACGCGGTGGACCACGCGCTTCATTTTCCCGGCGACGTCATCATCCTGCCACGCCGCCTGGTCGAAAGCACCACCGGTCCCGAGGCAGCAGCAGGGGCGGCCCTTGCCGAAAGACTTCGAATGAAGATGCGTGATCCGATGATTCCGCTTTTGGAGCATGCCGGATTAAGAGCAACCTTCCAGATGCTCACCACTGCCGACCTTCCCGATGCGGCGCTGCAGGGTTACGGCGAGGCTGCGCTTCAGGCAGCGCCCGATGCAGTTCCGGATCAGGCGCTGCTGGATGCGTTCGAGGCGGCGCAGATCCCGGCTTCCGCCTTTGCCTTGTCCGTCGATCCTGATGGCAAGACGACGGCAGGCCTGATCGAAGGCGATCCGTACAAAGGGCTGTCGCCAACCCCGCTGGTGCCGGATGCCGACTGGGTCGCATTGCAGGCGATCTGTTCGGGCTGATCCGGGATCAGTACCGGACGATCAATGCGTCCGTAAACCCGATCGAGCGGGCGGATCGCAACGCGTCTTCCGCCGCCTCAGCCGTAGCGAAGGGTCCGGCAAACACCGTCATCAGCATCGTGCCGCGCCGAACCACGCTGCCGCGGTGCACCGGCAGGCCCAGCGCAGTGATCTGGCGTTCGGCGCGGTCGGCATTCTCGGAAACGGCAAAGCTGCCGATGGCCACCAGAAGCGCGCCTTCCGTCGCGGATGCCTTGGCGGGGGTGTCCTGTGGGGCTGGGCTGGTCGGGGCTGGGCCGGACGGGGCTGGGCTGGACGGCGAAGCCCCTTCTTCAACCACCGGAACCCGGTTTCCCGAGGGGGGATAGCCGCAGACCGCGACGCCCTGCCGGGTGACGCGTGGAACCCAAGCCGTCCGCCCCGCTGATCCGGCTCGCAGAAACAGGCACCCCTTGCTGTCCACATATTGTTGCCCGGCATAGCTGTCAGACGGCAGCTCGGCGGGCCGGATCGGTTCGCGCGCCGCAGCCGCCGATCCCACCAGAACTGCGGCACACGCCAGCTTGCCGATATGTCTCAAGATGAAACCTCTCCCTGCGTCCAGACCCGGCGAACGGCCAGTCATGTCTTGCTCATTTCGTCCCGAACATCCGGTCACCGGCATCGCCCAATCCCGGCACGATATACCCGTGATCGTTCAGATGACTATCAACGGCGGCGGTGACAATCGGCACATCCGGATGCGCCGCTTTCATCCGGGCGATCCCTTCAGGAGCCGCCAGAAGGCACAGGAACCGGATCTGCCGCGCACCCGCCTGTTTCAGCAGCGCGACCGCCGCCGCCGAGGAGTTGCCCGTCGCCAGCATCGGATCGACCACAATGCTGACCCGTTCCTCCAGGTGATCGGGCAGCTTGCAGTAATACTGCACCGGCTTCAGCGTCTCGGGGTCGCGGTACAGACCGACAAACCCCACCCTTGCCGCCGGGACCAGCTCCAGAATCCCGTCCAGCAGGCCGTTGCCCGCGCGCAGGATCGACACCAGCGCCAGTTTCTTGCCTTCGATCACCGGGGCATCCATCGGCTGCAACGGGGTTTCGATCCGCTTGGTGGTCATCGGCAGGTCGCGGGTGACCTCATAGGCCAGAAGCAGGCTGATCTCGCGCAGGAGTTTGCGGAAGCTGGCGGTTGAGGTGTCCTTTTCCCGCATCAGGGTCAGCTTGTGCTGAACCAGAGGGTGCGACACGACGGTCAGATGATCAAGCATCGGCAGCCTCCAGTTTGGCGCGGATTTTGGCCTTGGTATCGGCATCGCAGAACGCCGCGTCAAGCGAGGTGGTGGCAATCTTGGCAAAGACCCCTTCATCCCAGTCGAAGGCATCGTGCAGCATGTCGTATTCCCGCGCCATTGTGGTGTGAAAGAACGGCGGATCGTCGGTCGACACCGTGACTTTCACCCCCCGGTCGAACAACTGCCCGATGGGATGATCCCGGAAGCTTGGATAGAGGCCCAGTGCGACGTTTGATCCCGGGCAAACCTCCAGCACGACACCGCGTTCGGCCAACTCGTCCACCAGCGCCAGATCTTCAATCGCGCGCACGCCGTGGCCGATCCGCTCCACCTCCAGATCGTTCAGCGCATCGCGGACGCTGTCAGGGCCGGCCCATTCCCCGGCATGGGCGGTCAGCCGCAACCCCGCCTCGCGCGCAAGATCGAAGGACCAGCGGAAATCCTTGGGCGTCAGCTTCTTTTCATCGCCAGCGATGCCAAAGCCGCGCAGCCAGTCGCCCGCCGTTTCCGCTGCGCATCGCGCCGCCTCTTTCGCTGCATCCGGCCCGAAGTGCCGGATGCAGGTGACAATCCCGCGCGACACGATCCCCATTTCGCGCTCTGCCTGCGCAGACGCCTCGCGGATCGCGTGCAGGTATTCCCGCCACGCGCCCAGATCGCGGCCACCACAAAAATCAGGGGAAAGCGACAGTTCGGAATAGACCACCCCGCTTTCGGCCTGCTGTTCCAGCACCGTCAGCACCAGCCGGTGATAATCCTCCGGGCTTTGCAGCGCGGTACAGGCCGTGTGGTACACGTCGATGAAGTGCCAGAAGTCGCGATAGCTGTAATGGCCGTCCGGCCCGAAGATACCCGCGATATCCAGATGCTTTTCCTTCGCCAGCGCCGCGATAAAGTGCGGCGGGGCGGCACCTTCCAGATGCAGATGCAGTTCGATTTTCGGCAGGGTTGAAAGGGTCACAGAAAGCTCCGTCCAGGTCCAAATGTCTGAATTCCAAGATGCGCGCCGATGGATGCGCCGACGTCGACGAACCCCACCTGACCCACCGCAACCAGCCCGACGCCGTAGCCGACAACGGGCACCCGCTCACGCGTGTGCTCGGTGCCGCGATAGGTCGGGTCATTGCCGTGATCGGCGGTGAAGATCGCAAGATCGCCGGGGCCAAGCTGCGACAGAAACGTGGGCAAGGCAGCATCAAACCATTCCAGCGCGCGCGCATACCCTCCCACATCGCGGGGGTGGCCATAAAGCGTGTCGAATTCCACAAAGTTCGCAAAGGTCAAGGAACCGGGCTCCGCTTCGGCCCCAAGACGAACAAGATGTTCGAAAAGATCAGCATCGCTCTTGCCCTTGTGCAGCTTCCCGATGCAGCGCAACGAAAAGATGTCGCCGATCTTGCCTACAGCATGATTCTCCCGACCGGCGTCTGCGACCCAGTCCAGCAGCGTCGGTGCAGGCGGGGCTATGGCAAAGTCGTGCCGGTTCGAGGTGCGCTTGAAATTCCCCGGCCCGCCGGTAAAGGGCCGTGCGATCACCCGCCCGACCTTGCGGGCGTGCAGCATGGGGGCCAGATCGGCGCACAGCTTCAGAAGCCGGTCCAGACCGAACGCCTCTTCATGACAAGCGATCTGAAACACCGAATCCGCCGATGTGTAACAGATTGGCCAGCCGGTCCGCAGATGCTCTTCGCAGTGTTCGGCAATGATCGGCACGCCCGACGCATGGCAGTTGCCAAGGATTCCGTCGGTTCCGGCCAGCCGGCAAACCTCGGCCACGATATCGCCGGGAAAAGCCGGAACCGTATCGGGGAAATAGGTCCAGTCCCACGGTACCGGCACCCCGGCCAGTTCCCAGTGCCCGGACGGCGTGTCCTTGCCACGGCTCACTTCGGTCGCAGCGCCCCAAAGGCCAGACGGTGCGGCCGACAGTCCGGGCGTGGCGGCGCCCGACGCCAACCGGATTGCCCCACCCAGACCCAAACCGTCCAGATTGGGCATCTGCAACGGCCCACTTCGGCCGGCTTCCGCCCTGCCCGCCGCACAAACCTGCGCGATGTGACCCAGAGTGTTTGACCCGGCATCGCCAAAAGCCTCGGCATCCGGCGCGCCGCCGCACCCTGCCGAATCCATCACGATCAGGAAAGCCCGGGCCATCACGCGATCCGCTTCAGGATCAGCGGCGGCTCATCCGGCATATCCGGCCCGATACGGTAGGCTGCCTGCACCGCGACAACCGCCGCCCGCGCCGCATCTTCGGTGGCCGCGTGCACCATGGCAATCGGCACGCCAGCACCCGCTTCTTCGCCAAGGCCAGCCAGATCTGAAAACCCCACGGACGGGTTCACCTTATCGCCTTCGCGCAGACGCCCGCCACCCAGACGCACCACGGCATGGCCCAGCGCCTCGCCGTCCACCCCGATCACGAACCCATCCGCCAGCGCCGGAACCTCCATTACCACCGGGGCGGACGGCAGCCGGTCCGGCCAGCGTTCCACAAAATCCGCAGGCCCACCCTGCGCCGCAACCATCCGCCCGAACACTTCGGCCGCAGCCCCCGATTGCAGCGCCTGTCGGATGCGCCCGGCGCCATCCTCCCGGTCAGCCGCCAATCCGGCCAGCGCCAGCGCTTCGCCACCAAGTTCCGCCGTAAGGTCCCAAAGCGCGGTGTTCACCGACGTTCCGGTCAGCGTCTCCATCACCTCGATCACTTCCAGCGCGTTGCCCGCCGCAGTCGCCAAGGGCTGGCTCATGTCCGTAATCAGGGCGCTGGTCATGCAACCAGCCCCCTGCGCGGTGGATACCAAAGCGCGTGCAAGCGCCTCGGCCCGATCCATTGTCTTCATGAAAGCGCCGGACCCGCATTTCACATCCAGAACCAGCGCCTCCAGCCCGGCAGACAGCTTCTTTGACAGGATCGACGCCGTGATCAGGTCGATGCTTTCCACGGTGCCCGAAACATCGCGGATCGCGTATAGCCGCTTGTCCGCCGGAGCGATCTCGGCGCTTGCCGCAACGATTGCGCAACGAACGTCGGCCAGTTGCGCCCGCAAAGCGTCTTCGCCCAACGCGGTCCGAAACCCTGGGATCGCCTCCAGCTTGTCGAGCGTGCCGCCGGTATGCCCCAACCCCCGGCCCGAAATCATCGGCACATAGGCCCCGCACACCGCCAGCGCCGGGGCCAGCAGCAGCGACACGCAATCCCCGATCCCGCCGGTGGAATGCTTGTCCACCACCGGGCCGGGTAAATCCCAGCTCAGCACCTTGCCGCTGTCGCGCATGCCCCGCGTCAGCGCCACGCGGCCCGCTTCGCCCAGGCCCTTCAGCAGCACCGCCATCGCAAAGGCCCCCGCCTGCGCATCCGTCACCACGCCCGAGGCCAGGCCCGCCGCGAACCAGCGCAGGTCTTCGGCACTGGGCTGGCCGCCGTCGCGCAAGCTGACGATGATGCTGCGCGCGTCGGTCATGCCCGGTCCATATGCGCCGCCGTGAACACACCCGGCAAAAGCTCGGCCACCGTCATGACCTTTTCCTTACCATCCGTCGTGCATAGGGTCACTCTCACGTCCTGTGCGGCAAATTCAGCGATCTTCTGGCGGCAGCCGCCGCACGGCGGTACCGGCGCAGGGCTGTCGGCAATCACCAGCACCTCGGCAATGCGCGTCTCTCCCGCCGCGACCATCGCCGCTATCGCCCCGGCCTCGGCACAAGTGCCTTCGGGATAGGCCACATTCTCGACATTACAGCCAACATAGACCACCCCTGAGGCAGCCCGGATCGCAGCCCCCACCTTGAAGCGCGAATAGGGGGCATGGGCGTTTTCGCGCACGGCCCGCGCGGCATCCAACAGCGACATCGACCTTCCCCTTCTTGACCACGTGGTCAGAGTGTGTGCCGCCCCGCCCGCTTATGCAAGCCGTTCAGGCTACCCTTGTCGGCGGATTTCCCGGCAGTGACACTTCCAGAAGCTGCAGGTCCGCCGTCGCATCACTGTACTTTGTCGCCAGTCCCGGCGGGATCACGAACGCATCGCCGGGCGACAGACGGAACGGGTCTTTTCCCTCGCCTTCCAGCGTCATTCCGCCAGAAATTACGAAGGTGAACAGGATATCCCCGTCATGTGCCGTCCACAGTGCCACGCCGACAGGCCGCGCCACCATCACCGACGCCACACCCTTGGTGTTGGCATTGATCGTCGTATCCCGCGCCTCGAACCCCGGAATTCGGAACGGCACGAACACGCCCTTTGCCCCCACATCATGCACGAAGCGCTGGCCCTGCCATTCCCGGTCAGGGCGCAGGGTCGGCGTCGGCAGGGACATCACATGGTCGATCTCGGTCACATGATCGGCGGGAACGCCAATCTCGATGACCTCGATCCCGTCGCTCGCCTCCAGCACCCTGTGGCGGATTTCGGGCGGCTGGATGAAGCAATCCCCAGCAGTCAGACGAATGCGGTCGCCCTGATCTTCGTAGACCACGTCGACCCAGCCCTTGATGCAAAAGATCAGCTGAAAGCCGACCTTGTGGAAATGCACCATGTCCGGCACCGGCCCACCGTCGGGAATGCGGATGTGGCTGGCAATCATCGCCCCGCCCAAGCGGCTTGGCACCAGATCGCGGTAATGCATCCCTGCCCGGCCGATGACCCAAGGCGCCTGATCCGCCAGTCGCCGCACCACGAAGGCGTGCTGTGTTTCGGGCATCACCAGCGGCGGGTTCAGCTCATCAATCTCGATCCGCGTGCCGTTGGGCGCAGTCAGCTGCCGCGCGCCACCCGCAAACCCGTCCGGGTCTTCTGTCAGGATGCGCAGGGTTCCGGGCCCCTCTGGCGCCCCCTTCTGAATACGAAGGCGCAGGCCGTGGCCCGAAAGCACCGCCACTTCCGGGTTGTCGGCGGGATAGATCATGTCCAGCCGCATCTTCAGGACTTTGGTGTAGAACGGCAGATCGTTGCGCAATTCCTGCGTCGGCAGGCGGATTTCGGCGCGCGTTTCACTCATGGCATTCCCCGTGCTATGGCGGCATGGTGATCGGCGCCAGCCCGATTTGCAAGCGGGGCAGGAAAGTGCTTTGCGTCATCACGCATTGGCAGCTTAAGCAGACTGGTTTAAGGCTAAACCAAATTTTACGGAGGGGCGGATGGACGAAGCTCGGAACGAGAATGCGCGTCAGGCGGCGCTGGATTATCACGAATTCCCAAAGCCCGGGAAGCTTGAGATCCGTGCGACCAAGCCACTGGCCAACGGCCGCGATCTTGCCCGCGCCTATTCCCCCGGCGTCGCCGAAGCCTGCCTTGAGATCAAGGCCGATCCGTCAACTGCCAGCCGGTACACCAGCCGCGGCAATCTGGTTGCGGTCGTGACCAACGGCACCGCAGTCCTTGGCCTTGGCAACATCGGCGCGCTGGCCTCCAAGCCGGTGATGGAGGGCAAGGCCGTCCTGTTCAAGAAGTTCGCCAACATCGACTGTTTTGATATCGAATTGAACGAGCCCGATCCGGTGAAGCTGGCCGCGATCGTCTGTGCGATGGAACCGACCTTTGGTGCGATCAATCTGGAAGACATCAAGGCCCCCGACTGCTTCATCGTCGAGCGCCTGTGCCGCGAGCGGATGAAGATCCCGGTGTTTCACGATGACCAGCACGGCACCGCCATTGTCGTCGGTGCCGCCGCGACCAACGCCCTGATCGTGGCCGGCAAACGGTTCGAGGATATCAGGATCGTCTCCACTGGTGGCGGGGCCGCAGGCATCGCGTGCCTTGAGATGCTGGTAAAGCTGGGGGTCCAGCGCAAGAACATCTGGCTCTGTGATCTTGAGGGGCTGGTCTACGAAGGCCGCATTGCCCAGATGACCCCGCAGAAGGCTGCCTTTGCGCAAGGCACCACCCCCGCGTCGCTGACCGATGTTATCGGCGGGGCCGACATGTTCCTCGGCCTGTCCGGCCCGGGCGTGTTGACCGCAGAAATGGTCGCCAAGATGGCCCCGAAGCCGATCATCTTCGCGCTTGCCAACCCAGACCCCGAAATCCAGCCCGACGCAGTGCGCGCTGTCGCCCCCGAGGCGATCATAGCGACCGGTAGGTCTGACTATCCAAATCAGGTCAACAACGTCCTGTGCTTTCCATTCATCTTCCGGGGTGCGCTTGACGTGGGCGCGACCGAAATAAACGCGGCAATGGAAATCGCCTGCATCGAAGGCATCGCCGCCCTTGCCCGCGCCACCACCAGCGCCGAGGCCGCCGCCGCCTATCGCAGCGAAACCCTGTCGTTCGGCCCGGATTACCTGATCCCCAAACCCTTCGACCCGCGCCTGATCGGCGTTGTTGCCAGCGCGGTCGCCAAGGCCGCGATGGAAACCGGCGTCGCCACCCGCCCGATTGCCGATCTTGAGGCGTACCGCCGCCAACTTGACGGTTCGGTCTTCAAATCCGCCCTCCTGATGCGCCCGGTGTTCGAGGCGGCCCGCACGACATCACGCCGCATCGTCTTTGCCGAAGGCGAGGACGAGCGTGTGCTGCGCGCCGCCAATGCGATGCTGGAAGAAACCACCGACTTCCCGATCCTGATCGGCCGCCCCGAGGTGATCGAGGCGCGCTGTGAACGCTATGGCCTGCCGATCCGGCCGGGCAAGGATTTCCACCTTGTGAACCCCGAAAATGACCATCGTTATCGCGACTACTGGGGCACTTATCACGAGTTGATGGCCCGTCGCGGCGTCACGCCAGACACCGCGCGCGCCGTGATGCGCACCAACACCACCGCCATCGCCGCGATCATGGTTCACCGCGACGAGGCCGACAGCATGATTTGCGGCACGCTTGGCCAATACCTTTGGCACCTGGGCTACATCCGCCAGATCCTGGCGCGCGACGGGCTGCACCCTGTCGCTGCCCTCAGCATGATGATCCTTGAGGATGGCCCCCTGTTCATCGCCGACACCCACGTCAACCACGAGCCCTCGCCTGAGCAGATCATGAACACCGTGATCGGTGCCGCCCGCCACGTCCGCCGCTTTGGCCTGACGCCAAAGATTGCGCTGTGCACGCAAAGCCAGTTCGGCAACATGGAAAACGGCAACGCTTTGCGAATGCGTGCCGCGCTGGAGCTGCTGGACGCCCGCGAGCCGGATTTCGCCTATGAGGGCGAGATGAACATCGACGCCGCCCTTGACCAGTCGCTGCGTGACCGGCTGCTGCCCGGTTCGCGCTATGAAGGGGCGGCGAATGTGCTGGTGTTTGCCAGCGCCGATGCCGCATCCGGTGTGCGCAACATCCTCAAGGTCAAGGCCGGGGGGCTTGAAGTCGGGCCGATCCTGATGGGCATGGGCAACAGGGCGCATGTGGTCACCCCGGCCATCACCGCGCGCGGCCTTCTGAACATGTCAGCCATCGCGGGCACGCCCGTCGCGCATTACGGATAGAATCATCCTTTGCGCAATCGGTCATCGGTTGCGCGAAACTCAGACCAGGTTTGCAAACTCCACAGGCTAAACCCGCGAGAGACAGTCAACCTCAATACTTTGCAAAGTTTTGACTTGGTCGTGAGTAAATTATGCAAATATTCCTGTTTCCGTTTCCGGTAACAACATTGCGTCAGGGGGCGATCCTGCCGTAACAACGCTGCAACGTGGCTTGTCAGCGGGGGAAGACGCGATGACCTATTCCGAGCTTTATGCAGCATGGAAAGCCGATCCCGAAGCCTTCTGGATGGGTGCGGCTCAGGCCATCGACTGGGTCAGCAAACCAACCCACGCCCTGAATTCAAGCCGCGCGCCGCTGTATGAATGGTTCACCGACGCAACCGTCAACACCTGCTGGAACGCGGTTGACCGTCACGTAATCGCCGGGCGCGGCGCGCAAGCGGCCATTATTCACGACAGTCCGGTCACAGGCACCAAACACGTCATCACCTACGCCGAGCTTCAGGCCCGCGTCGCCCGACTGGCCGGCGCGTTGAAAGCCAAAGGCATCACCAAGGGCGACCGCGTCATCATCTACATGCCCATGGTCCCCGAGGCGCTGGAGGCGATGCTGGCCTGCGCCCGGCTTGGTGCAATCCACTCCGTCGTCTTCGGCGGCTTTGCGGCGGCGGAACTTGCCGTGCGGATCGACGACTGCAAACCAAAAGCGATCATTGCCGCCTCTTGTGGCATCGAACCCAGCCGCGTTGTCCACTACAAACCGCTTTTGGACGGCGCAATCGAAATGGCCGACCACAAGCCAGATTTCTGCGTGATCTTCCAGCGCGAACAAGAGGTTGCCAAACTGATCACCGGTCGTGACGTCGCCTGGCACGAGTTTCAGTATTGCATCGAACCCGCCGACTGCGTGCCGGTCGAAGGCAACCACCCGGCTTATATCCTTTACACATCCGGCACCACCGGCGCACCGAAGGGCGTGGTGCGCCCCACCGCCGGGCATCTGGTTGCGCTGAACTGGACGATGACAGCCATCTACAACTGCGGCTACGGCGACGTGTTCTGGGCCGCTTCGGATGTAGGTTGGGTCGTCGGCCACAGCTACATCTGT
Source organism: Paracoccaceae bacterium (assembly GCA_031415015.1). Classification (GTDB taxonomy): domain Bacteria; phylum Pseudomonadota; class Alphaproteobacteria; order Rhodobacterales; family Rhodobacteraceae; genus JAUYQR01. Next base: position 8,369 of record JANOQT010000144.1, on the reverse strand, counting down.
TACGCCCCGCTGATCGCAGGCTGCACCACCATTGTCTACGAAGGCAAACCCGTTGGCACGCCCGACGCCGCAGCGTTCTGGCGGGTCATCTCCGAACACAAGGTGCGCAGCTTTTTCACCGCCCCCACCGCCCTTCGCGCGATCAAGCGCGACGACCCGGAGGGCAAACTGGTCAGCATTCATCCAATGCCGCATTTGCAGGCCCTGTTTCTGGCAGGCGAGCGCGCCGATCCCGACACCATCGAGTGGGCGCAGCGGCACCTGAACATCCCGGTGATCGACCACTGGTGGCAGACCGAAACCGGTTATGCCATCGCCGCCAACCCGTTGGGCATCGAACATCTGCCGGTCAAGATCGGCTCTCCTTCCGTTGCCATGCCGGGGTATGACGTGCAGGTCCTGGACGAAGGCGGGCATCCGGTATCGCCCGGCACTCTGGGGGCAATCGCAATCAAGCTGCCCCTGCCACCGGGCACATTACCAACACTCTGGAATGCCGAAGACCGCTTCCAGAAAAGCTACCTCAACCATTTTCCCGGTTACTACGAAACCGGCGATGCAGGCTATGTCGATGCCGACGGATATCTCTATGTCATGGCGCGCACCGATGACGTCATCAATGTTGCGGGCCACCGCCTGTCCACCGGTGCCATGGAAGAGGTTCTGGCCTCCCACCGCGACGTTGCCGAATGCGCGGTGATCGGGGTGGCGGATGACCTGAAGGGCCAGTCTCCCCTGGGTTTTCTCTGTCTCAACAAAGGCTCGGACCGCCGTCATGAAGATGTCGTCAAGGAATGCGTGGCGCTTGTCCGCGACAGGATCGGCCCGGTCGCGGATTTCAAGCGGGCGGTCGTGGTAGACCGGTTGCCCAAGACCCGATCCGGCAAGATCCTGCGCGCCACAATGGTCAAGATCGCCGACAACCAGCCATGGAAGATGCCTGCGACCATCGACGATCCCATGATCCTGGACGAAATCGCTGCGGCTTTGCAAAGCCTTGGACTGGCCAAAGCGTAACGCAATCCGCACTGGACAGTTGTCGCACAATGCGGCAACTATTTGCATTATGCAACCAAGCCTCGCTCATCACTTTGCGCCTCCCGCAACCGTCGGGCAGGAGCGTCTTCTGTGACTGCCCCCGATCCGGACCTGATGGCTGCGCGCGATGATCTTCTGCACGCAATAGACCGGCTGGAAAGCCTGCTGTCGGGAAAGGCAGACAGTGCCGACATCGCCCTTCTGCGATCCATCGCCCTGCGTCTGTCGCAGGACGTGTCGCAGCGGTCACCCGCACACGCGCTGAAATCCTACGATCCCACGCGGTTCCAACGGCTTTTGGAACTGGCTGGCCCCGAGAACGCCGCCGAACTTCTGGCGCGTCTGGCCGAAGACCTTGGCAGCGCCCGTCAGACGGTCGAGGCGGCAGCACGGCTTCGCGACTGGAACGCCTTGCGCGGGGCCAGCCATGTGCTGATCTCGCTGACAGGTTCGGTGGGTGCATTGTCGTTGCAGGACATGTCGGAACGGCTGAATGTGGCCACGCATCAAGAGGATGGGTCGATCCTGCCGCTGGTGATGCCGCCTCTCTTGGCCGAACTGGATGCGCTTCTGGACATCATCGCCGCCACGCCTCCGCCACAACGGGGCACGCGATGAAGCCCCGCGCATCCGGTGCCCCGACCCTGCTTCTGATCGAAGACACGCCATCGTTGCAGATGGTCTACCGATCCGTGCTGGCCTCGGCCGGATACAAAGTCTCGGTCGCGGGTTCGGCCGCAGACGGTCTATTGCAGTTCCGCCAACTGCAGCCCGCCGTCGTGCTTTTGGACCTGATCTTGCCGGATGGCGACGGGCTGGCGTTGATGCAGGACATGCTGGCCCAGCGCCCGGAAACCTGCGTCATCGCGATCACCGCCAACGGGTCGGTCAACCGGGCGGTCGAGGCGATGCGCGCCGGGGCGCATGACTTTCTGGTCAAGCCCTTTGACGAAAACCGCTTTCTGGGTGCCGTCCAGAACGCACTGGCCGAACGGGTGCCGCGACAGTCACCCTCCGCCGCCGCACCTGTTGTGTCCGAGTGCGCCGTGTTGCATGACCGATCATCCTTCATCGGCTCGTCGGACACAATGCAGCAGATTCACGGCACCATTGCTTCGGTGGCGCGATCGATGGCAACGGTGTTCATCACTGGCGAAAGCGGTACTGGAAAAGAGCTTTGCGCCCTTGCCGTGCACGCGAATTCTGCGCGGGCGTCGGGGCCTTTCATCGCGCTGAATTGCGGGGCAATCCCTCAGGACCTGCTCGAATCCGAAGTTTTCGGCCATATGAAGGGCAGCTTTACCGGCGCTATTTCCGACAAACCCGGCGCGGCAGCGGCAGCCGATGGCGGGACCCTGTTTCTCGACGAGATCTGCGAGATGGCCCCCGCCCTGCAGACAAAACTCCTTCGCTTCCTGCAAACCTCGACGGTTCAGCCGGTCGGGGCGACGCGGCCGCGCAAGGTGAACGTCCGCATAGTCTGCGCCACCAACCGCGACCCGATGGATGCGGTCCGGCGCGGCCAGTTCCGCGAGGATCTTTACTACCGGCTGTTCGTGGTGCCGATCCACATGCCGCCGCTGCGCGACCGTGGGCTTGATGTGATCGAGATTGCGGAAACCGCCCTGTTCCGCTTCGCCGAGGAGGAGGGGCGTACCTTCCACGGTCTTGACCCCACAGTTCGCAACCTTCTGCCGCGGCTACCCTGGCCCGGCAACGTCCGCCAGCTTTTGAACGTCATCCGCAACGTCGTGGTGCTGAACAATGGTGGCTGGGTTACGCCCGACATGCTGCCCCCCGGCCTCGACGTGCCGCTTGGGCGCGACATGCAAACCGCGTTTGCCCCGCCACCGGGGACCGAGCAACCCTCTGTCGATGCCCTGCTGGGCCTGACCCTGGCCGAAGCGGAGCGCAGGGTGATCGAAGCAACGCTGGACCGCTTCAGCGGCTCGGTTCCCAAGGCCGCGCGGGTGCTGGATGTGTCCCCCTCAACGCTGTATCGCAAGATCGAAGCCTGGGGTCGTGCCTAGACGAACTGCTCGCCGATCAGGCGCTCTTCCAGCCCGTGGCCGGGGTCGAACAGCAGCCGGTGCGCGACACCCGGTTCTGATCGCACCTCTACGCTGATCACATCGCGCACCGAAGACCGGCTGTCGGCATCGGCCATCACCGGGCGCTTTTCCGGCTCGATCACGTCAAACCGCACCACGGCGGTGCGCGGCAACAACGCACCCCGCCAGCGCCGGGGGCGAAAAGCCGACATCGCGGTCAGCGCCAGAACATCCGACCCGATCGGCAGGATCGGGCCGTGGGCGGAATAGTTATAGGCCGTCGACCCGGCAGGCGTCGCCACCAATGCGCCATCGCAGACCAGTTCTGCCAGACGTTCGCGCCCATCGATGGACACCCGAAGCTTGACCGCCTGCGGGCCCTGCCGCAGCAGCGACACTTCGTTGATCGCCAGCGCCTCGGTGAGCTTGCCGCGCGCGTTCATTGCCCGCATCGACAGGGGGTTGATCACTGTCTCTTCTGCCGCTGCCAGCCGGGCGGGCAGGTCTTCCGACGCATAAGTGTTCATCAGAAAACCGATGGTGCCGCAGTTCATCCCGTAAACAGGCAGGCCGCGATCCTTGTTGGCATGCAGGGTCTGCAGCATGAAGCCGTCCCCCCCCAGCGCCACGATCACCTCGGCCACCCGGGCATCTGCCTGACCATAAGCCGCCCTCAGCACAGCAAATGCCGCAACCGCCGCCGGGGCCTTGCTGGCCGTGAACCTGATCCGCGTCTGTGTCATTCCCGGCCCCTCTGCCGCCAGTCTTGGCCGGGCGGTCGGGCAAACTCAACCCCCGGGCTTGCGGTTTCCGATCCGCTCGGACATTTCCTGTCGGCAAGATTATTTCGCGCCCAATCCCACACAGGTCGCTTTCCTGCCTTTCCGTACGGCATTCGGTGCTCTAAATAACGCCGCAGCCCGACCCTTTGCCCCAGAGGACATGCCCATGAATGCGCCCCACCGCGACACTGGCTTTTTCACCGAACCGCTCAGCAGCCGCGACCCGGAACTGTTCGCCAGCATCACCTCGGAACTTGGACGCCAACGCCACGAGATCGAGCTGATCGCGTCGGAAAACATCGTCAGCCGCGCCGTGATGGAGGCGCAGGGTTCGGTGATGACGAACAAATACGCCGAAGGCTATCCCGGCAAGCGCTACTACGGCGGCTGCCAGTTCGTTGACGTGGCTGAGACGCTGGCGATTGACCGGGCCTGCAAGCTGTTCGGTGTGGCATATGCGAATGTACAGCCGAACTCGGGCAGCCAGGCGAACCAAGGAGTGTTTCAGGCGCTGATCAAACCGGGCGACACCATTCTGGGGATGTCGCTGGATGCCGGCGGTCACCTGACCCACGGTGCGGCACCGAACCAGTCGGGCAAGTGGTTTCACGCCGTGCAATACGGGGTGCGCAAGCAGGACCTGACATTGGACTATGATCAGGTGCAGGCGCTGGCCACCGAACACCAGCCGAAGATGATCATCGCCGGCGGGTCGGCCATTCCGCGGATCATCGACTTTGCCCGCATGCGTGCGATTGCGGATTCGGTGGGCGCGTACCTGCTGGTCGATATGGCGCATTTTGCGGGACTGGTGGCGGCGGGTCTGTACCCCTCGCCGTTCCCGCATGCGCATGTAGCGACGACGACAACCCACAAAACCCTGCGCGGGCCGCGTGGCGGGATGATCCTGACCAATGACGACGCGCTGGCCAAGAAATTCAACTCGGCGATCTTCCCCGGCATTCAGGGCGGCCCCCTGATGCATGTGATCGCGGCCAAGGCGGTGGCTTTCGGCGAGGCGTTGCAACCCGGTTTCAAGACCTATCAGGCGCAGGTTATCAAGAACGCGCAGGCGCTGGCGGATGAGCTGATGAAGGGCGGGCTGGATATCGTCACCGGCGGCACCGATACGCATCTGATGCTGGTCGATCTGCGGCCGAAATCGGTCAAGGGCAACGCAACCGAAAAGGCGCTTGGCCGGGCGCATATCACCTGCAACAAGAACGGCATCCCGTTCGACACCGAAAAGCCGACGATCACCTCTGGCGTGCGGCTGGGCACCCCGGCAGGCACCACGCGCGGCTTTGCAGAAGGCGAATTCCGCCAGATCGGTCGCTGGATCACCGAGGTTGTCGACGGGCTGGCTGCCCACGGCGAGGACGGCAACGGTGACGTCGAGGCCCGCGTCCGCGCCGAAGTCGAGGCGATGTGCGAGCGGTTCCCGATCTACCCGGGCCTGTGAGGGCCCGGGCGGTGAGCGGGCGCTTATCGGTCCCGGCCGGTCCCTCTTCGCTGCCGGTCAGCGATGCGGCCCGTCAGGGCCAATGAGCGTCGTTGCAGGACAATGATCCGCAAGCCAGACAGCACGCCCAGCCTGGAACGCCGCCTTGGCAACTGGGCAAGGGCACGTCTGCCCTATGGGCTTGCAGAGTTCGTGATGTTTGTGCTCAAGCAGGGCTGGGCCTGTCTGTTTGGCGGGCTTTTGCTGGTTGCCATCATCGGGACAAAGCTGATCTGGCAGCCTGGCTGGTCCGTCCACCGGTATGACGCGCTTTTCCTTTTTGCCATTGCCACGCAGGTGCTGTTCCTCAAAACCGGGCTGGAGACGTGGGAAGAGGCGCGGGTGATCCTGCTGTTCCATCTGACCGGCACGGCCATGGAGTGGTTCAAGGTCAGCGCCGGGTCATGGACCTATCCTGAAGCGGGGATATTTGTGGTCCTGGGCGTGCCGCTGTTTTCAGGCTTCATGTACGCCTCGGTCGGCAGCTACATGGCGCGGGTCATCCGGGTGTTCGAGATGCGGTTTGCCCCCTATCCGCCGTTCTGGATGACACTGGTTCTGGCCGGGGCGATCTACATCAACTTCTTCGCACATCACTTTGTGGCGGACATCCGGGTCATCCTTTTTGTGGCGACCATCGCCCTTTACGCGCGTACCCGGATCTGGTTCCGCATCTCGGACCGGCACTGGTGGATGCCGCTGCCGGTGGCGGCCTTCCTGTCGGCCTTCGCGCTTTGGGTCGCTGAAAATGTGGGAACAGCAACCGGAACCTGGGCCTATTCCGGACAACTGCCGGGGCAAATCGTCAGCTTTGCCAAGGTCGGTTCGTGGTATCTTCTGCTGTATGTTGCTTTTGTCACGGTCACCCTGGTGACCCGCAGCGCCCTGTCATCGGCACGGCATTATCCGCCGCCCGCGATCAAAGATAGCCGCGCCAGACCAGTACCCCGATGACCCCCAGCGCCAGAAACAATGTTCCGAAGCCCACGGAACTGACCATGCTGCCCAAACGCGCCCGTCGCTGCTGGCCTACATCGATGGCCGCAAGATGGCGCACGCAGACGTCATAAGCATCTGCGATCTGACCCATGTCGATCTGACCCAACAGCTTGGGGTGTTGCGCTTTCGCTGCCGCCTCGGCCAGAACTTCGCCGCCCTCGCGCACACGACGCGGCAGCAACCGGCCGGCCCGTCGCAGCTTGGCGGGCAGGTCGCGCCCGCGAATGGCGAGCCGCTCTTCCATGAGCTGAGCCACCCGATCCGCCATCTGCTGGATCGTTACCGCACCCATGCCTGTCTCCTTGTTTCGCGCAAAGCAAACTTAAGGGGGAACGCGGGCAGGTTCAACCGCTCTGGCCTGACGGCTGCGTGAGCGTTAGAAGACCACATGCTGTCGCTGATCCACCACCCCGCCGCCACCCCCTCCGATGCCCCGCCGCTTGTGATAGCGCACGGGCTTTACGGGTCGGGACGGAACTGGGGCGTGATCGCCCGGCGCCTCGCTGACCGTCGCGAGGTGCTGACGGTCGACATGCGCAACCACGGTGACAGCCCGCGCCGTGAAACCCAGAGTTACCCCGAGATGGCTGGCGATCTTGCCGAGGTCATCGAAAGCCTTGGGGGACGCGCCGACCTTCTCGGACACTCGATGGGCGGCAAAGCGGCAATGATGCTGGCCCTGACCCGGCCGGACCTGTTGCGCCGCCTGATCGTCGCCGATATCGCTCCGGTCGCCTATAGGCATGACCAGACCCGCCATGCGCGCGCCATGCGCGCCGTCGATCTGACGGCTGTCACCACCCGAGCCGAGGCAGACACTGCCTTGGCCCGCACCGTCGATGACCCGGCCCTGCGCGCCTTTTTCCTGCAATCGCTGGATTTCCGCATCAAACCGCCAGTGTGGCGGCTGAACCTTGATGTGCTGGAGGCAGAGATGCCCAAGATCGTTGGCTGGCCCGAAGTGGCCGGCCGCTTCGGCGGCCCCACCCTGTTCCTGTCAGGCGCAGACAGCACCTACGTGCTGCCCGAATACCGAGAGACCATCCGCACCCTGTTTCCCAAAGCGCGCCTTGCCCGGATCCCCGGCGCGGGCCACTGGCTGCACGCTGAAAAGCCACGCGAGTTCGAAGAAACCGTGCGCGTGTTTCTGCAGGCCTAGGCGTTAGCTGCGCTGCCAGCGCATCCGGTTCAGAAGCCCGTCTTTCAGCCAAAAGTGGTGCCAGCGCGCCGCCAGAACATGCGCCGCAATCAGCACGATGAACACCGGCTTGCCCAATTCGTGCAGGTCCGCCGCCGTCTCAATGCCGCCGCCAAACCAGGCGACAAGGCCGGTCACCGGGACCATGATCATCTAGACATAAAAGGCCAAATGCCCCAGCTCTGCCGCACGTTCCAGCAGCTTTGGTCCGGCATGTGTCGGCTCTGGCACCCCGCGCCGCAGGCGCAGGATCAGACGCCATACCGCAACCATCAGAACCAGCAACCCCGCGCCGATATGGCCCAGCGTCATCAACTCATAGCGCGCGACCCCGGTTTCGCGCAGGGCGCGAGAAGCGTTCCCGATCGCCTCGCCAAAGACAAGTTGACCAGTGATCAGACCTGCCAAACTCCAGTGCAGCGCGAACTGGGTGAACGAATGGCGTTGGGCGGGGACATGATTTCTCCGTATCGGTCAACGCTTTTGACACGCAGTGAACATATCTTCCGTCGCAGGTCAGGCGATTTGTCTGGCCACAAACCAACTGACCGGAATTGCCAGCAAAAACCCTGCAGCGGCGGCGACAAGGATCGGGATCAGGGTATCTTGCCCAATGGTCAGGGCAACCATTACAGCGGATCCCATCAGGGCGGTGGAAATGTAACCGTCCGGTCTGACTGCTCTGCCGCGGATAGAGTGGGTTGGATAGTGTCCGCTTTGGATAGCGGACACTATGGGGTTTTGGGTGGTTCGGCGAACGAAACGGCTTTGGACTGACGAGGAGAAGCGGTCGATCTGTG
>JANOQT010000143.1:0-35084 GCA_031415015.1 Paracoccaceae bacterium | reverse complement strand
AAACGTCAAAAGCCCCATCTCGCGCAATTGACGCAACACCCGGTTGACATGCACCGCGCTCAGGCCAAGCGCATCCGCCAGCATGTATTGCGACAGCGGACAGTCGTAGCCCGTCTTGGTGACCAGCCCGACAAGTTTCAGGCGGGCCCCCAATTCCAGCAGGTAATGCGCCGTACGTTCCAGCGCATTCCGCCGCCCGATGCCGACCAGATGTTCGACCACCATCGCCTCGTCGCGGGACGCAGCCCACAGGACTGCGGTGGCCAGACGCGGGGTGCGTGCAAAGGCATCCAGCAGATCCGTGACGATGACCTCTGACGCCTCGACCGGAGTTATCGGCTCGATGTTGTGATCGGCGGTGCGAAAAAGCACGGATCGCAGCCCCAGAAAGTCGCCGGGAATCTGGAAATCAACGATTTGGCGCGCGCCGTTGGGCAGGATTTTATACGAGCACACCCAGCCCTTTGCCAGAATATAGGCGGACTGGCCGGCCTGTCCCTGATGCACCAGATCCACGCCCGCGACAAAATTGCGCCGGCGCTGGTGCAGACGATCAAGCGTCGTCAGATCTTCATCCGACAAAGCGACAAAGGCACTCAGCTTGCGCGCAAAGGGGCTTTTGTCCATCATGGGAAAGACCTGACCAGAGGAGCGATCAGCGCAAAGTCGCGCTCCCTGCCTCACTGCGTTGTTGGCAAGGAAACTATTCATCTGAGTTGCTTTCGATCAGCCCGTGCTGACTTAACTCTGCCAGTATGCATTTGGTTCCGCCTGCGCAGGCAGGCTGTGTCACCGAAGGTAGCATATTGGAAAACACCTCATCATGGCCCAGATCAACGACGTGTCAGGCACTGCCGCACTCGCCATTTGCGAATCCCTTTTGTTGGCCCTGAACGACCGCAATATCCTGCCGGAATCCGAAATCATCGGCATCCTCAGGGATGCCGCGGCAGCACATCACCACGCGCCAACGGGTGAAGACGGTACGTCCGATCTGCACATTGCGGTAGCCAAACTGATCAACGGAATTCTGGCGGGCGGCAATTCTGTGCGCAGGCGGTAACCAAGGCTTCAGACCGCCAGTATTCCCACAAACCGCGCCCCGACCCGCTGGCGCAATTCCTGTGGTTCAGCTTCCATCGCCTGTGCCAATGCGCGCAGATGCAGGCGCGCTGCGTGCAACTGGTCGATCAGCCCGATCACCACGCCCAAGGCGTCTTCATGCAGATCGAACTGGTCGGACAACTCACACAGCAGTTCCAGCCGTGCAAGATCACCGGGGCGGAAACCAAGACCGATGGCAGAAAGCGTTGGCCGCACAAGGTCGGCATCCAGAAACGCCACGAGCCGCGCTTCAGACAGACCAGGAACGGCGTCTATCGTCTGATCGTAGGTCAGGTATGCGGTCAATCCGGGGTCTCCTCCATCATTGCCTTGCGGGGATCGTGGGCATGGGTCTTGCGCCACTCCCGCAGAAAATCCGAAAGTGTGGTATCAGCTACTGGCGGCGCAACAATCCGCAACTCGATCAGTGCGTCACCGGGATGGCCGTCGGGCCGACCGACGCCGCGCCCGCGCAGTCGCAGGATTTGCCCGCTGCTGGCGCCTTTCGGAACGGTCACACTGACCGGCCCGTCGATGGTGGGGGCCGAGACCTTTCCGCCCAGAATGGCCTCGTCGATGGTGATCGGCAGCGTGATCGCAATATCGTCGCCGTCGCGCCGGAACACCGGGTGGGCGTTGACCTGCACCGTCACAAACGCATCGCCCGGGGGCCCGCCACCATAGCCCGGACCACCACGCCCGCGCAGCCGCAACGTCTGGCCATCGCGCATGCCTTTGGGGATCTGCAGCTCAAGGTTGCCACCTTCGGGCAGCGTGATGCGGGTCTTCGCACCCCGGACGGCATCCAGAAACGGCACGTTGAGCATGTAGCGCACATCGGGGCCGGGTTGGGCAAAGCTGGGGTCACCGCCGCGTCCGCGCTGTCGCAGGATGTGCGCGAAGATGTCCGCCGGGTCGTCAAAGTCGCCGAACCCCGAGCCTTGGCCAAAGCCTTGACCCGGCGCTTCAGCATGATCGCGGTAAAAGGTCCGGTGTGGGCGTTCGGCACCCGACGCGTCGATTTCTCCGGCATCGAACCGCGCGCGGGTATCTGGGTCTTTCAACAGGTCATACGCTGCCGACACAGCCTTAAACCGCGCCTCGGCCCCGGCATCATCCGGGTGCAGATCAGGATGCGATGTGCGCACAAGCTTGCGGTAGGCCGATTTTATCTCTGCCGCCGTGGCGGATTTGGTCAGGCCAAGTGCGGCATAGGGATCAGTCGCCATCGGTCCGCCAATCCATTTCGACTGTAGTTGGGGTTGCCGAAATGCTAGGCGTTTCCGCACGTCCGACCTTTGATCTGGATCAGTTTGATGCGGACCGGCGTGACCCAAGGGCAAGGCGGTGCCTGTTGGGTCCCAGCGCCACGCCCTTGGCGGCACCACGGAACCGGTCCTGCGCCTGCCTTAGGTGAGAGAAATCCCAACCTCTGCCCACAGCTCTGTCCCGACCCCCGGCCAAAAACACGCCCTCCGGCAGAACCAAAGAGGGTGCGGGGAAGGTAAATGCGGCGGACCGTTTTGCATGCCGACTGGGTCTCCGACACCGAAAGTTGCCGCTGCTGGCTCCGATCTCAGAACTCGAATGCTTCGGTGGTCTGACGGCTACCCAATGTCATTGCATCTGCCACTTGCACCATCGGGGCAAGGTCGACATCGCTTTGCCCGGTGGCGACGAGTTGGGCCATACGGGCGTAGAGGGCGGGATACTCGCCCATGATCGAATGTTCGCCGGATACCGGCTTGTGGTCGATTTCCAGCACATTGCCGCCCATCCGCAGGGCAAGATGGCCTTCTGGTGTCTCGACCTCGATGTCCCAGGTCTGCGGGCCCGTCTGCCGCCAGTCGAAATCGGCACTGACATTGCCGGAAAAGACCAGCGCCGCTGCAATCGGGGTCTGACGGTTTTCGGGAAAGGTCAGGGTACCGGCGGTCAGGTGTACGGGGGTTGGAAGGATCTCGGTCAGGATCGACAGCGCGTTGATGCCGGGGTCAAAGACTCCCATACCGCCGGGCGCAAACACCCAATCCTGTCCGGGATGCCATTTGCGCACATCTTCGCGCCAGGTGATGTGGGCGCGGGTGATGGTCTTGCCATGCAGCCAGGCCTTGGCGGGAGCAACCGCTTGGGCCATTCGACTGTGCCATGTGGCGTAAAGGGTGACGCCGGAGGCAACGGCCGTCGCCTGCAGGGCGTGAATTTCGGCCAGCGTCGCTCCCGGAGGTTTTTCCAGCATGACGTGGCGACCGGCGAGCAGGGCCTTTTCAGCATAGTCAAAGCGTGGCACCGGCGGCAGGCAGAGCGAGATCACCGGGATATCGGGGCGTGCCGCAAGCATGGTCTGGATATCGGTGAAAGCTTCGATGCCCTCGACACTGCCCTTGCGGCTGACCGTTGCCGCCAGTTCCCAGTCGGGCGAGTCGGCAATTGCCGGGACGTGTTGGTCGATGGCGATCTTGCCGATGCCGACGAGGGCAATCTTCATCAGTGACTCTCCCGCCCCACGGCATTGCCCCTGCAACCGACGAGGAAGTCCATGTCGGCGCCTTTGTCAGCCCCTTGCACGTGGTCATGGTACAATTGGGCGTAGCCGCCGTTCGGGCGGTCCACCGGGCTTTTCCATTCCGCCAGCCGCTGGGCCAGTTCAGCGTCCGAGATATCCAGATGCAGGCGGCGGTTCTTGGCGTCCAGTTCGATCATATCACCGCTTCGCACCACCGCCAGCGGGCCACCGCGCGCCGCTTCAGGCGAAGTATGAAGCACCACCGTACCATACGCAGTACCGCTCATCCGCGCGTCGGAAATACGGACCATGTCGGTGATCCCCTTGCGCAGCACCTTGGGCGGCAGGCCCATGTTGCCGACCTCTGCCATGCCGGGATAGCCGCGCGGGCCGCAGTTCTTCAGCACCATGATGCAAGTCTCGTCGATATCAAGGTCTTCGCGGTCGATGCGCGCCTTGTAGTCGTCGATATCCTCGAACACCACGGCTCGGCCTTTATGCTGCATCAGGGCTGGGGTCGCGGCGGAAGGTTTCAGCACTGCGCCGTCAGGGGCGAGGTTGCCTTTGACGACGACGATGCCGCCGGACTGCGTCAGCGCCTTTTCCGTCGGCAGGATCACGTCCTCGTTCCAGTTGCGGACGTCTTTCACCTCGTCCCACATGGACTTGCCAGAGACCGTGATCGCGTCCTTGTTCAGCAGGCCAGCTTCGCCAAGCCGTTTGATGACGACAGGCAGGCCGCCAGCATAGAAAAACTCCTCCATCAGGTATTTGCCCGACGGCATCAGGTTGACGATGGTGGGCACGTCGCGGCCAAGCTGATCCCAATCATCCAGCGTCAGGTCGATGCCGACGCGGCCCGCCATGGCAAGCAGGTGGATGACAGCGTTGGTCGATCCGCCGATGGCCGCGTTGGTGCGGATGGCATTTTCAAAGGCCGCTCGGGTCATGATGTCGGAGGGTTTCAGGTCATCCTTGACCATTTGCACGATGCGCCGCCCGGTCAGTTGCGCCATGACGCGGCGACGACTGTCCACCGCCGGAATGGCGGCGTTGCCGGACAGGGCCATGCCCAGGGCCTCGGCCATCGAAGCCATGGTCGACGCGGTGCCCATGGTGTTACACGATCCGGGAGAGCGGGACATGGAGGCCTCGGCCTCGACGAATTCCTCGGCCGTCATCTCGCCAGCCTTCACCGCTTCGGAAAACTTCCAAAGGTGGGTGCCGGAGCCGACGCGTTCCCCCCGGAAGTGCCCGTTCAGCATTGGCCCGCCGGTGACGCAGATCGACGGCAGATCGACAGAGGCCGCGCCCATCAGCAACGAGGGAGTGGTCTTGTCGCAGCCGACCAGCAGGACGCAGCCGTCCATCTGCTGGCCGCGGATGGTTTCCTCCACCGCCATGGCGGCAATGTTGCGAAACATCATCGCGGTGGGGCGAAAGCCGGATTCGCTGACCGAGAACACCGGGACGATGACGGGAAAGCCTCCCGCCTCGTAGACGCCGTGCTTTACCCGTTCGGCAAGGTCGTTCAGGTGGGCGTTGCAGGGATTGAGTTCCGAGAAGGTGTTGAGGATGCCGATCACCGGCCTGCCATCAAACATGTCAGCCGGGTAGCCTTGGTTTTTCATCCAGCCACGATGGTAGATAGCGTCCTTCGACGTGCCGCCGAACCATTCCTGAGAGCGCAGCTTGCGGGGCCATTGGGCGGGTTTGAAGGTCATCTGGTCCTCACAGGGCTTTTACGGTCACAGGGGCTGCGGATTTTGGCGCGAAGGCCAGCGGGTTGATCAAAGGCAGGCCAAACGGAGCCGCTTCGATCTCGAAGCTATCACCGGGTGCGCAGCGGATGCCATCGGCAAACGACAGCGTGGCGGTGCCGAACATGTGGACGTGCACGTCACCGGGATGGCGGAAAACCGGGTACTTGAAGTGATGGTGTTCGAGGTTGGCGTAAGCGTGCGACATGTTTGCCTCGCCACTGAGGAACGGCTTCTCCCAGATCACTGCGCCGCCCCGGCGGATGCGGCTGGTGCCGCGGATGTCGGCGGGCAGGCCACCGACAAGGATTTCGGGGCCGAAGGACGCCTCGCGCAGTTTGGAATGGGCGAGAAACAGGTAGTTGACCCGCTCGGTGACGTGGTCGGAAAACTCGTTCGCCAAGGCCCAGCCGACGCGGCAGGGGGTGCCATCGGGGGCGATGATGTAAATGCCGGCGATCTCAGGTTCTTCGCCACCGTCTTCGGCGAAACCGGGGGCGGTCAACGGGGCACCGGGGGCAATGGCGGTGTGACCATTGCCCTTGTAGAACCATTCCGGCTGCACGCCCGTCTTGCCTTGCGCGGGGCGGCCGCCCTCCAGCCCCATGCGAAACATCTTCATGCTGTCGGACACCGTTTCGGCCTGCAACGTCGTGTGCATCGCGTCGCGGGCAGCGGCAGAACCAAGATGGGTCAGCCCGGTGCCGGTCAGGTGCAGATGCGACGGATCAGGGTGGGTGATCGGCAGCGCAAGGCGATTGTCTGCAGCCAGCGCTGCCAGATCCACCGCTTCCGCCAATCCGTATACAGCGATGACTGCGGCAAGGCTGCGGCCTGTACTGGCAGCCTCCATCGCCAGCGCGTAGGTGCTTTTGGCCCCTTTGATCACGGCCGCTTCAGACCCTTCGCGAAGGGTGACGGCAAGGCTGCCATCGGTGCGGATCACTTGCGACAGGAGCATCGGATAAGCCTCACTTGTTCTTGTTGTAGACGTCGAAGATGACAGCGGCGAGCAGGACGAGCCCCTTGATCACCTGCTGATAATCGATGCCGATCCCCAGGATCGACATGCCGTTGTTCATCACGCCCATGATCAGCGCGCCGACCACGACGCCAAGGATCTTGCCCGACCCCCCGGTCATCGAGGCGCCGCCGATGAAGACCGCGGCGATGACGTCCAACTCAAACCCCCCACCTGCCTTGGGTGTGGAAGAGTTGAGCCGCGCGGCAACGATCATGCCCGCAAGCGCGGCCAGAACGCCCATGTTGACAAAGCAAAAGAACACCAGCCGGTTGGTGCGGATGCCCGAAAGTTTCGCGGCCTTTTCATTGCCGCCAAGCGCGTAGATACGCCGGCCCGTGGTCGTGTTTTCGGTAAAGAACGCGTAAAGCACGGTGAGGACGGTCAGCACCAGCACCACGTTCGGCAAGCCACGGAATTGCGCCAGCTTGTAGCCGACGAAAATCAGGGCGGCGGTCAATACGATGTTTCGGGCGACGAACAGCCCCATCGGCTCCGGTGTCATCCCGAATTCGGCATCCCGGCTGCGGGCGCGCCAGCCGAACCAGATCACGGCACCTGCGGCTATTGCGACCAAAAGCAGCGCCGTGCCGTTCAGCCGTTCGAGGCCGAAAAGGGTTTCGTCCGCAGTGCCGAATACGTCGGGAATAAAGCCGGTGGACAGCGACTGGAAGGTCTTCGGGAAGGGGCCGATGTTCTGTCCGCCCAGCAGCCAGAGGGTAGATCCGCGAAACACCAGCATCCCCGCCAGCGTAACGATGAACGAAGGGATGCGCCAATAGGCGATCCAGTAGCCCTGCGCCGCCCCGATCAGCCCGCCTACGGCCAGACAGGCGGGGATCACCGCGATGACCGGCCATTCCAGGTTGACTGTCAGCACCGCAGCTACGGCGCCGGTAAAGCCCACCACCGATCCGATACTAAGGTCGATGTGGCCCGCTACGATGACCAGCAGCATCCCCAGTGCCATGATGATGACGTAAGAGTTTTGCAAGAACAGGTTGGTGATGTTCTGGGCGGACAGGAAATCCACATCCAGCATCAGCCGGACCACCAGCGTGAAGAAGAACACGATGGCGACCAGCGCCAGCAGCATGCCATTTTCGCGCAGATGACCGCCCAAAAGGGCCTTTATCCCCCGGTCTTCCTGCATCAAGCAGCCCTTCCGTCGGTCTTGAGGATCATCGCCATGATCCGTTCCTGACTGGCCTCGGCGCGGGTCAGTTCGCCCATGATCCGGCCCTCGTTCATCACATAGATGCGGTCGCACATGCCCAGCAGCTCCGGCATTTCCGAACTGATCATGATCACGCCTTTGCCCATCGCGGCGAGGTCGTTCATGATGTTGTAGATCTCGAATTTGGCACCGACGTCGATGCCGCGGGTGGGCTCGTCCAAGATCAGCACCTTTGGGTCGGTGAACAGCCACTTCGACAGCACTACCTTTTGCTGGTTGCCGCCCGACAGGTTGACCACCTTCTGGAATACCCCGGGCGTGCGGATCGCCATCGCCTTGCGGTAGGTTTCGGCCACCTGCGTCTCAACCCGCTTGTCCAGCACGCCGCGACTGGACACGCCCGGCAGATTGGCCAGCGTGATGTTGCGGGCGATGGGTTCTTCCAGCACAAGGCCAAGCGCCTTGCGGTCTTCGGTGACGTAGGACAGGCCCGCCGCCACCGCCTTGACCACGGTGGACGTGTCAACCGGCACACCGTTCATCTGAACCGCGCCCGAGATGTTGCGCCCGTAGGAATGACCGAACAGGCTCATTGCCAATTCGGTGCGCCCGGTGCCCATCAGGCCTGCAATGCCGACAATTTCGCCCTTGCAGACGGTCATCGACACATCACGGATCATCTGGCGGCCGGCCTGATCCGGGTGCCAGACGTTCCAGCCCCGCACCTCCATCAGAGTTTCGCCGATGTCCGGGACCCGGTCGGGATAGCGATGTGCCATATCCCGGCCCACCATGTCGCGGATGATGCGGTCCTCAGAGATGTCGGCCCGGTCGATGCTCGAAACCGTCGCCCCGTCGCGCAGGATGGTGATCCGGTCGGCGACCCGGCCGATCTCGTTCAGTTTGTGACTGATGATGATCTGGGTTACGCCCTGCGCCTTCAGTTCCAGCATCAGGTCCAACAGTTTCTGGCTGTCGTTTTCCTGCAAGGCAGCGGTCGGCTCATCCAGGATAAGCAGGCGCACATCCTTGGCCAGCGCCTTGGCGATCTCGATCAGTTGCTGCTTGCCGACGCCGAGTTTCTCGACCCTGGTGGTCGGCGTGTCGGTCAGGCCGACCTTGGCCAGCAGCTGTTCGGTTTTCTGGAAGGTTGCGGGCCATGAGATGACACCATTGCGCGCCACCTCGTTGCCGAGAAACAGGTTTTCGGCAATGGACAGCAGCGGCACCAGCGCCAGTTCCTGATGGATGATGATGATGCCTTTCCGTTCACTGTCGCGGATGGTGCGCAGCGTCAGCGGCTGGCCGTCATAGATGATTTCACCCTCGTAGGACCCGTGCGGATAGACGCCGGACAACACCTTCATCAGCGTTGACTTGCCCGCGCCGTTTTCGCCGCAGATCGCATGAATCTCGCCGGCCTCGACGGTCAGGTTCACGTGATCAAGCGCACGCACGCCGGGAAAGACCTTGCTGATCCCGCGCATTTCCAGAAGTGCTGGCATGTCCCCCCCTATGCAAGTCCATGCCCGCCGAAACCCGGGGCAACCGGGTCCGACGGGCATGTGCTGTTCAGCTTACTTCAGCTGGTCAGCGGTATAGTAACCTGACCCTACAAGGATTTCCTCGTAGTTCGACAGGTTCACCGAAACCGGCTCCAGCAGGTAGGACGGCACCACCTTGACGCCGTTGTCATAAGTCGAGGTGTCATTGATCTCCGGCTCGCCGCCGGACAGCAGGGCATCCACCATCTTGACGGTCACACCGGCAAGGGCACGGGTGTCCTTGAAGATCGTCGAATACTGTTCGCCCGCGATCATGGATTTGACCGACGGCACTTCGGCGTCCTGACCGGTGACGATTGGCATCGGCAGATCGCCTGAACCGTAGCCGACGCCCTTGACCGAAGACAGGATTCCGATGGACAGCCCGTCATAGGGCGACAGCGCGCCGTGCAACTGTTTGTCGCCGTAGTTTGCCGACAGCAGGTTGTCCATCCGCGACTGCGCAACTGCGCCGTCCCAGCGCAGGGTGCCGACCACATCCATGCCCATCTGACCCGAGCCTACCGCGATATCACCCGACGCGATCAGCGGATCAAGAACCGACATCGCGCCGTTGTAGAAGAAGAAGGCGTTGTTGTCGTCCGGGCTGCCGCCGAACAACTCGATGTTCCACGGCTTTGCATCGGGGAAGCGTTCCTTGAGGCCCGCGACCAGGCTTTCCGCCTGCTGCACGCCGACCTTGAAGTTGTCGAAGGTGGCGTAATAGTCGACCGAGCCAGAGTCGCGGATCAGCCGATCATAGGCGATGACCTTGATGCCTGACGCGGCGGCGTTGTCCAAAGCGTTCGACAAGGTGGTGCCGTCGATGGCAGCGATCACCAGAACCTTGACGCCCTTGGTGATCATGTTCTCGATCTGGGCCAGCTGGTTCGGGATATCGTCTTCGGCATATTGCAGGTCGGTGCCGTAACCGGCAGCGGTGAACTGGTCCACCATCGACTGGCCGTCCGAAATCCAGCGGGCCGAGGATTTGGTGGGCATGGAGATGCCGATGGTGCCCTTGTCCTGCGCGAAGGCAGGCAGGGACAGCAGTGGCATGGCAGTCGCGAGCGCGAGAAGCGCTCTTCTGGAAATGATCATCTTGTTCCTCCCAAGAATGCGGCGTCGCTGCTGCGATCACCGGGCAAGGCCTCGGCACTTGGCTGCACCTGTAAGCCAGGACTGTTGTTTGCATCCGCCTGACTTATCCGTCAAATCATGATTCAGAAAGCATACATACCGAAAGGGATATGACTTTGACGCAAGGACTGCTGAACCGGGGGGTGAAGCTAAGCCATCTGCAGATGATGTCGGCCTTTGCCGGAACCGGACAGATCGGGACGGCGGCGGCGCGGCTGGGGATCACCCAGCCCGCCGCCTCGAGGCTGCTGTCCGAGATCGAGGGGATTCTGGGTGTGCCGGTACGCAGTCGGTCCGGGCGCGGCGTGGTGTTGACCGAGGCGGGCCGGTTGCTGGCCGGACGGGCCGAGCGGGTGCTGCAGGAGTTGCACGAGGCGGCGCGGGAGGTGAGCGAGGTCACAGGCGGCGGGGTGGGGCGGGTGCGGATCGGGGCGGTGACGGCCCCGGCCCTCAATCTGGTGCTGCCCGCGCTCAGGACGGCACGGCTGTCGCACCCGAAAATCAGCGCCGAGGTGGTGGTGGCCAGTTCGGATATCCTGTGTGATCAGCTACTGGCGGGGCGGCTGGACGTCGTGATCGGACGGGTGCCCGCCGGGGTGGATGCGGGGCAGTTCGACGGCGAGGTGGTCGCGGCGGAGCCGGTGGCGCTGGTGGTCCGCAAGGGGCACCGGCTGGCGGAGGTGCCGCCGCAGCGGCTGGCCGAGGTGCTGGAGTTCGACTGGGTGATGCCGGGGGAGGAGAGCCCCCTGGCGCGGGCGGTGCTGGGGCGGCTGGCGGAACTGGGGCTACCCCGGCCGAACCAGCGGCTGTCGACGGCGTCGTTCCTGCTGACGCTGGCGATGCTGCGGCAATCGAATGTGGTGGCCCCCCTGACGCAGGCGGTGGCGGATCAGTTCGCGGCGGGGCCGGGCGCTCCGCTGGTTCAGGTGCGGGCCGATTTCGGGATCACGGTCGCGCCCTATAGTTTGCTGACCCGGAAAGGGGCGCGGTTGACGGCGGCGGCGGAGACGGTGCTGGGGCTGATCCGGATGGCCGTCTGAGGCTTGTCCACGCGTGGACAAGAAATGCCGCATTGAAAAGAAACGATAATTTGTGTTGAATTAAGGAATTGGAAAGGTTTGGAGCCTTACTCCGGCGCGTTCCGCTGCATGATGCCGGTGATCGCGGCCACGCCGAGGGCGGTGACGAACCAACCCAATGCCGCCAGAACCCAGCGGCCCCACCACAGGGCCTTTCCGTAGGGGCCACGGTCTTTGGAGGGGGCCCAAGCGTCGGTCTGGCCGAGGTCGAGGACCGGGACCACGAGGTCGGCAGCGTAGCCGAAGCGGTTGAAACTGTCCCAATCGAGGCCACCGGCGGGGTCGTTGGACCACGTGAGGGCGGGGTTTGGGTCGCAGCTGGGGCTGGGGGAGGGGATGCAATCCGCCGCTTCGGCCTGCAACCAGCCGGGAGAAGTGAGGATAACATCGGAGTTGGGGGCGAAGGAGCCTTCGGTCCATGTGAGGTGGGCGAGGAGGGGGCGGTGAGGAAGAGGGCGATGGTGATCGCGTACGAGACGCTGTCGTCGATGCGCAAACACGTGACAGCGAATACTACGGGAAGGTTGCGATGCGGAAGAAGAAGCTGCTGGAGAAGCCGAAAGCCGGGAAGGTGGAAATTCCGCAGGAGATGTTCATCTCGGCGTTGAAAATGGAAGGCTGAAATGGTAGAGAGGAAATGAGTGGGGAGCAGTAAGATGCGCTACTTTAGGCTTTTATTATTGATTGTAGTTCAGCCAGTTTCGGCGTCAGCTTTGAGTATTGACGACGTTATGCTACCTGACTTGGATAGTAGCAGGATAATGTTAATCGAAGAAATGCCGGATCCAAGAAGGCTACGTTTTGACCCTATAGTTATTGCGGCTTTCCCGGCGGAGCTCGAGTCTTTTCGCAGATTAAAAATTGAGCGATACAACATTCGGCTCAAAGCTAGATGTGATCATTTGGATTCTTTTGATGCGTATGTAAGAAACGAGCTAATACCTTCTAGTTTAGAGACTTGGGATCGGTATGAGCGGGAGATTAAAGGTCAGATAAACTCTGAAAAGAAAAAGTGTGATGTTAAAAACGAGACTAGTGACTATGCTACTGTCTATGACCTTTCAATAGATCAATTGAAAAGATTCTCAGATTTGTTCGGTGCGATTCAAGCACTATGCGCAAACAGTCCGAGTTGCACAATTGGCAATGCTTCTATTTCAAGTTCAGATTGAGGTTCTCAGATGTTAAGGTACTGGAGCAATCTTCAAGTAAATTTCGGCTACTTCTTTGATGCATTTATCGCATTTGCGCCTCTATTAATTGTTGGCTCTATTGTAGCAGCCATTATTTCAATTTGGCTTGGCAAAGGTAATGAGCGAGTAGAAATATTTTTTCAGATGCTGTTTACCGCATTGATCGGATGCGTTGTTGCTTACATTCAACTGGCAGTTGGCGATATTATTGGTCAAATTCTTCCGCCCTCATTGGTTATTCTAACAGTGCTTTTCCAGCTTATAGGAAGGATAAAGCCAGACTTAAACGTGCCGATGGATTCGCCAAGAACATTTGCTGCGGCAGGGATGGCAATTGGATCATTTCTATTGTCGGCTCAATACATTTCGAAAGCCATTTCGTTTGATTGATTGCAATGGCAATCTTAGTGAGCGATTCAGCGGACTTTCGCCAGACGCAAAGTGAGCAAGGTGAGGACCCAACGCATCTCCCTCTCGCCCAGTCGACGGTGGGGCTTCGGCCCCGTCAAGCCGCAGTCCAGGTCTCCGGCCTTCGCCGGGGCAGGGTCAAAACAACCCGTGCGCGCCCTGACCCTCTCGATCACTTCATCGGCCACCACCGCTTCCGCCCATGCCGATCAACAGTGACGCGCAGACCGACAGGACCGCAGTCGTCACCAGTGCCGCCAGCAGATAGGATTTCAGCCAAACTCTCTGCACACAAGCCAATGTTAACTCCGCCCTACGGTCGCTTCAACGCCGTCACCTCCCGCACAAAGGCGTAGTCGTGATAGCCCAGCCTTGCGGCGGGGTGGTAGCGGGTGACGTCGAAGCGGCCCTCCACTAGGCAATCGTCGCGCAGGTGGATGCCGGTGACTTCGCCCAGGACCATGTGGTCGTCGCCCAAAAGCTTGATCACCCGCACGACGCGGCATTCGAGGGTGGCGGGGGCGGAGGCGACGCGGGGGCAGTTGATGGTTTCACACTCGGCTTTCGGGACGCCCACGGCGGTGAATTCGTCGGTGCCATGGGGGAAGCGGGCGGAGGTTTCGTTCATGGCGTGGAGGGCGGCTTCCTCGACGATGTTGACGGCGAAGACGCCTGACGCCTCGGCGTTGGCAATGCTGTCCTTTAGGCCACCTGCAAACATCACTTGCGGCGGGTCGGAGGAGACGGCGTTGAAGAAGGAATAGGGGGCGAGGTTGTCGCCTGCCGCGCAGCGGGTGGAAATCCAGCCGATCGGGCGCGGAGAGACCACGGCGTAGAACGGGCTGTGGGCCAAGCCGTGGCCATCGGCGGGGCGGTAGAACATCGGTCAGGCCTTTCGCGATTTGATCCTGACATGTCCCCATGTTACGGCGCGCATCAAGCGGATTCGCGATTGAAGATGGGGCGGGGTGGCGCGCGCGTGTACAGGCTGGAGGAAGAGACGGAGGCCGACTGGTGGGAGGTGGAGGCGCTGTACGACCTGTGCTTTGCGCCGGGGCGGACGGCGTTGTCTTCGTACCGGCTGCGCGAGGGGGTGCCGACGGTGGCACCGCTGTGCCTGACGTTGCGCGATGATGACGGCACGCTGGCGGCGGTGATCCGGTATTGGCCGGCGCTGATCGGCGAGCATGATTTGCTGCTGGTTGGCCCGATCGCGGTGCATCCGACGCGGCAGGGCGAAGGGTTGGGGGCGTTGCTGATCCATGAAAGTCTGGCCGAGGCGCGACGTCTGGGCTGGGAGCGGGCGATGCTGGTGGGCGATGCGCCGTATTACGGGCGCTTTGGGTTCCGGCTGCTGGAGGGCGTGGTGATGCCGCCTCCGACCAACCCGGACCGGGTGCTGGGGCTGGCGCTGAAGGCAGGGGCCTGGGCCGGGGTGACGGGACTGGTGACGCGCGCGACGTGAGGGATTGCAGTTGGCGGCGGGGGGGCCATATTCGGGAGATGGAAGATTTGCCCGTCCCCGTTGTCGTTGTTGATCCTGCCGCCGAGATTGCGGCGCTGGCCGCGCGGTATCGCCGGGCGAACGGGCCGGTGATGCGGCTGGTGAACCGGTTGGGCGGGTCGTTGGAAAGCCAGATGGGCATGATCCCGGCAGGCCTGCGGGACCGGGTGGAGCAGGTGACGGCGCGGGCGCTGGAGGCGGCATACGGGCTGGCCGGGGTGGGGCCTGATCTGGGCGAGCGCGGGCCTTTGGTGGCGGCGATGATCTCGGGGGCGGCTGGCGGTGCGGGGGGGCTTGCGACCTCTGTCGCAGAGCTGCCGGTGACGGTGACGCTGATCCTGAACGCGGTGCGGGCGGCGGCGGTGGAGGAAGGCTATGACCCGGCGGAAGACTGGGTGCGGGCGGAGTGCCTGAAGGTGTTCGGCGCGGGCACGCCAATGGCCGCGGATGACGGGATCAACACCAGCTTTTTGTCGGCGCGGCTGACCATCACCGGGTCGGGGGTGCAGAAGATCATCGCGGCGGTGGCACCCCGGTTGGCGGGGGCGTTGGGGCAGAAGCTGGCCGCACAGGCGGTGCCGATCCTGGGGGCGGTCACGGGGGCCGCGCTGAATGCGGCGTTCCTGAGCTATTACCGCGAGGTGGCCCGCATCCGGTTCCGGCTGATGCGGCTGGCGGAGGTGCATGGGGTGGAGGCGGTTCTGGGGGCGTTTGCGGCGGCGGTGGAGCCGGTGAGGATTGTGAAGGCGTGAGGGATGTCCACGCGTGGACAGGGGTTGGGGATGAGGGATTTCAAGGGGTTGCGGGGCCGCTTTAGGGGTTCGTTTACATTTGATCAGTGAAGGCGACCGAACGGGTTCGGGGATTCGTGCCGCAGGACAGATCCATGAGTTCTGGCTGGTCAGGCGGTTGCGGCAATTGTCGCATTGAGCCTGACTTGACCGATATTGCGCGATGCATCATGGTCACTGAAGCTATTCAGAAGTGTGATCAGGCGATCAGTGTCAAAAGAAGAGAGGCGAAGAATCATTTTTTTGCGAAACAGTTTTGTTTTCGTTTTGGTTGCTGCCGCAATAGTCCAGCCAGACTTTGCTGTAGCCGACCATGTTCCCGACAACCTGTCTCAAGATGTTGACCCAAACCATATTGCATGCCTGATGGCTGTCGACGACGCCAAGTTGGAGTTTCTTGGTTTCCTTCAGAACACCTGTTTCAAACGAATGGTCCTCATCTGCGGCGGGCGGGATTTAGATGCTCCGGAGTCACAAATGATTGACTGTATTCACTTTGAGACCAATCGAGGCATAGATTTCTTGCAAGCAGCAGTAACTGAACTTCCTGAGACTGTTGAAAGTGGGGGATTCTTCGAGCGTGGGTATAAGAGACGGCGTGACAGCATTCTAGGGGATGTCGAAGCCGTCAAAATTTCCCCAAAGCCGGAAAGTGTCGACATTGCTATTCAGCAAAGCATCATTGTGGCGGCTTCGGCTACCACGCTGTTTTACTTGGCTCGAGAAACTGGAACGCCATTGGAATCACACGTGGCGGCCACCTTCGGTGGCCATTGACGTTGGTCATGCGCAAGCCGGCAGTCGCAACACTTCGGTCAACGGCAGCACAGTCCGCAAAGCACCCTTTCCAACCTTCGCCCGGAATCAAGGGCGAAGCCCGCCGGGCAGCGCCCGACCGCCCCCTCGGGCGGGCGCTTTTGCACTGTCGCCAGCAGAACTGATGTGGGAGCGGTTGAACCATAAATCGCCTAAGACCAGCGTTGCGGCGCCCACCCGGCGGTCAGGCGCGGCCCTATGTTCAAAGTGGCAACGCACAATTGGTGCGGTTGATCATGGGTTTGGCTTCGGTCAGATTGATCGGGGGCTGGCTAGGGAGGCGCGTGTGTCGGTGGATGTGATTGCGAAACTTCGGGAGGGGGCTGCGGCCTCGGGGCGGGTCTGGATGCTCGCCAGCGATGGGCGGGTGGTGACTTATGCGGAGTTGCTGGCCGATACCGGGCGGTTTGCGAATGCTCTGGTTGCGCTGGGCGTCGGGCGGGGCGACCGGGTTTTGGTGCAGGTGGAGAAATGCGAAGAGGTGCTCACGCTGTACCTCGCCTGCCTGCGGATGGGGGCGGTGTTTTTGCCGGTGAACCCGGGGTATACGGTGGCGGAGACGGCGCATTTTGTGGGTGATGCTGAACCTGCTTTGGTGATTTTGGAGGCTTCGCGGCAAGCCTCGGTTGCGGGGGCGGTATCGCTGGGGGAAGTGGTTGCGCGGGCTGCGGAGGCACCCTTGGAGTTTGCCGATGCGTCGGTGGGGCCGGAGGGGCTGGCGGCGATTCTGTATACCTCGGGGACCACGGGGCGCTCAAAGGGGGTGATGCTGAGCCGCGAGAACCTGGCATCCAACGCCGAGGCTTTGGTGGGGGTGTGGCGGTTCTCGGAAGCCGATGTCGTGCTGCATGCATTGCCGGTGTTTCACACGCATGGGCTGTTTGTGGCGACGAATTGCGTGCTGCACGCGGGCGCGTCGATGATCTTTCAGCGCGGGTTTGCGGCGGGGGCGGTGTTGGCGGCCTTGCCGCAGGCGAGCGTGTTCATGGGGGTGCCGACGTTCTATGCGCGGCTGCTGGGCGAGCCTGCTCTGACGGCTGAGGCGGTGGCGGGGGTGCGGGTGTTCATCAGCGGGTCGGCGCCTTTGTCGCCCTCCACCCATGCGGAATGGGCGGCGCGGACGGGGCATGTGATCCTGGAGCGCTACGGGATGACGGAGACGGGCATGATCACCTCCAACCCTTACGATGCGGAGCGGCGGGCGGGGACGGTGGGGATGCCGTTGCCGGGGGTGGAGGTGCGGATTGCGGGCGAGGCTGGCGTGATCGAGGTGGGTGACATCGAAGTTCGGGGGCCGAACGTGTTTCAGGGCTATTGGCGGATGCCGGAACAGACCGCGCGGGAGTTTCGGGACGGCTGGTTCGTGACCGGCGATCTGGGGGCGTTCGATGCGGAGGGGTATCTGCGCATTCTGGGGCGGGCGAAGGATCTGGTGATCACCGGTGGGCTGAACGTCTATCCGGCAGAGGTGGAGGCGGCGCTGGATGCCTTGCCGGGGGTTAAGGCGTCGGCGGTTATTGGCGTGCCGCATGCGGATTTCGGCGAGGCGGTGGTGGCGTGCGTGGTCGGCGCGGTGGAGCCGGAGGCGGTGCGGGCGGCGCTGCGGGAGCGGCTGGCGGGGTTCAAGATCCCGAAACGGGTGATCGTGGTGGCGGATTTGCCGCGCAATGCGATGGGCAAGGTGCAGAAGGCAGAGCTGCGCCGGGTCCATGCGGAATTGTTTTCGGGGGTTGGTGAATAAACCGGGGGGCCGGGGCGTTGGGTGTCTGAGGGGGCGCTGTGGCGCTGACCTTGTGACCGGCATTGACCGGGCCAACCCGTTGAAAGGATTTCACAATGAAAATGACCCTGATTTCTGCGGCACTTGCTTTTGCCCTTGGGGCTGCGATGGCCTCGGCCGGAGCGTTGAGCGAAATGGACAGTGCGGGCGGCAAGGTGATGGCCGCGACCGATACTGGGATGACGGTCTACACTTTCCGCAAGGACGCGGAGGGCGTGTCGAACTGCTATGACGATTGCGCGGTGAAATGGCCGCCGTTCATGGCCGCAGAGGGTGCCCAGGCGGAGGGCGCGCTGACGGTCATCGAGCGCAAGGATGACACCTACCAATGGGCGCTGAACGGCAAGCCTTTGTATTTCTGGGCGGGTGACAGCGCCAAGGGCGATGCAACGGGCGACGGGGTTGGTGGTGTCTGGGACGTCGTTCGCCCCTGACGTGAGCCTTTGTCCCAAGGGCTGAGGCGTCAAAGCCGGGGGCGCTGCGTGCGGCCCCGGTCTGTCATTCCCCCTGTGTGGCCAACCACTCCATCAGCATGGGGCGGGCGGTTTCCGCCCCGTCGTCGCGGGCGCGGTCGATCACGGCTTTCGCCTCTTCAAGGTTCACCCGGCGGATCAGGGCTTTGACCGGGCCGACAGAGGCCGGGCGCATCGACAGGGTGCGAAAGCCGATGGCGGCAAGGGCGAGGGCTTCGATCGGGCGACCGGCGTCTTCGCCGCAGAACGACAGGGGTGTGCCGGAGGTGGCGCAGCGGGCGACGATCTGTTCGAGGAAGCCAAGGAAGGACAGGTTCAGCGTGTCATAGCGGCGGCGGACCAGTTCGTTTTCACGGTCGGCGGCGAAGAAGAACTGCTTCAGGTCATTGCCGCCGATGGAGATGAAATCGGTCAGGTCGAAGAACGCCTTCGGCGCATAGGCCAGCGACGGGGTTTCCATCATCGCGCCGATTTCCACCGAGGCGGGCACCGGGTGGCCCAGCGATTTCTCGCGGTGCAACTCGCGCATCACATGGGCGCGGGCTTGCTGAAATTCGGTCATTTCGGTGATCAGCGGGAACATCACGGTCAGCGGGCGGCCCCTTGCGGCGCGGATCAGCGCCTGGATCTGCATGCGCAGCACGCCGGGTTTATCAAGCCCCACCCGGATCGCGCGCCAGCCCATCGCGGGGTTCGGTTCGTCCTGCGGCTTCATGTAGGGCAGCACCTTGTCGGAGCCGATGTCGAGGGTGCGGAAGGCGACGCGGCGACCGTTGGCCGCATCCATTACCCGGGTATAAAGGGCGGCGAGTTCGGCGCGCTGTGGCATTTTCGAGCGGACGAGGAACTGGAGTTCGGTACGAAACAGGCCCACCCCTTCGGCCCCCGATCCTTCCAGCGAGGGCAGGTCGGCCATCAGGCCTGCGTTCATGTGCAAGGCAACCGTGGCCCCGCATCTGGCGGTGGCGGGCAGATTGCGCAGGGAGGTGTAGCGTTTCTGCGCCTCGGCCTGCATGGCGATTTTCTCGCGGAAAGCGCGGGCGACGGTTTCTTCGGGGCGCAAGTGGACGATGCCCTGATCGCCGTCGACAAGAATGGCGTCCCCGTTCAGCGCCTCGTTCACCACGCGGTCGGCGTTGATCACAAGCGGAATCGCCAGCGCGCGGGCGACGATGGCGGCGTGAGAGCCGACGGAGCCTTCGTCGAGGACGACGCCTTTCAGCTTGCGGCCGTATTCCAGCAGTTCGGCGGGGCCGATATTGCGGGCCACCAGCACCGGGTTTTCCGGCATTTCGGCCCCGGTATCACGGCCCTGACCGGTCAGGATGCGCAGAAGGCGGTTCGACAGGTCATCAAGGTCTTGCAGGCGCTCGCGCAGGTAGGCGTCGGGCACCTGTTCAAGGCGGCTGCGGGCGGCGGATTGTTCTTTCTCTACCGCGGCTTCGGCGGACAGACCGCGCTGGATGTCTTCTTCCATCCGGCGCAGCCAGCCGCGCGAATGGGCGAACATCCGGTACGCCTCCAACACGGCTTTCTGATCTTTATCAAGGCTGACGGCGGACAACAGATCATCGACCGACACCCGCAACTGGCCGACGGCGTCGCGGATGCGGTCAATCTCGGTCAAAGGGTCGTCGGCGACGGGGTTGGTGATCACGACCCGGGGTTCGTGCAGCCAGACATTGCCCTCGGCAGCGCCTTCCTGCCCGGAGGTGCCCCGGATCATCACCGGTTGCTTGTGCAGCGCCCGCATCCCGCCGTCATCACCGGTAAAGGCACCAAGTTCGGTCATTTCGGCCAGCACCATGGCCACGACATCCAGCGCGTAGATGTCGTCTTCGGAAAACTGGCGCGCGGTTTTCGACTGCACGACCAGCACGCCCAGCTTTTCCCCAACCCGCTGGATCGGCACGCCAAGGAACGAGGAGAACAGTTCCTCGCCGGTTTCCGGCATGTAGCGGAAACCCTTTTCGCCCGGCGCGTCGGCGGTGTTCACTGGCAGGCCGGTGCGGGCGACGCGGCCCACCAGACCCTCGCCCAGCTTCATCCGGGTCTTGTGGACGGCGTCGGGCTTTAACCCTTCGGTGGCGCACAGTTCCAGCGTTTCGGCATCGCGGAACAGGTAGATCGAACACACCTCGGTGCGCATGCTGTCGGCGATCAGGTGGGTGATCTGGTCAAGCCGGTCCTGCCCCCGGCCCGGCACGGCAAGCGTGTCGCGCAGGCGGCGGAGAAGTTTGCGACTGTCGCTTTCGGTCCGTTCGGGCATGACCCATCCCAACGCTTGTTTCCGACCTTAGATCACATGGCGGCGCACAACGGAACCGGGCATGTGCTTGTGGACAATAGCTTTCGAGATGCTGCCTGAAAGATCAGCAGGGGTGAGCTTTGGCGGGCGGTGCCGGGGCGGCTGGCGCAGTGGACCGACGCGGCGGCCCGGTGACCGGTCCGGGTCAATTCCGAAGTGGTCGGATGACCATCACGCCCCCGTATTGCGGAGGAGGGCAAGATTACCTTTGAAATTCCTGCGCATTCCCAAGGGTCGGTTGCCATTATTGAGGACCAGTGCTTCCGCCAATCAATAAAGCCTACCGCGCTCTGCAGCCAAGCCTGCCCCAGTCTCAGGCCTTGTCCAGCTCGAACGTGTCGTGCAGCGCTTGCACGGCCAGTTCGATGTACTTGCGGTCGATCAGCACGGATATCTTGATCTCGGAGGTGGTGATGACCTTGATGTTGACGTTCTCGGCGGCAAGTGCGGTGAACATCCGCGCGGCGACGCCGGCATGGCTGCGCATGCCGATGCCGACGACGGAAAGCTTGGCGACATCGCTGTCGGTGACGAGTTCGGCGTAGACGAAGCGGCCCTCGTCGCGGGCATCCTCGATGGCCTTTTTCGCGCGGGCGACCTGATTGGTCGGGCAGGAAAACGTCATGTCGGTATAGGCGCGCTTGTCGCCGGGCGCGTCGGTCTCAGAGATGTTCTGCACGATCATGTCGACGTTCACGCCCGCATCGGCGAGGGGGCCGAAGATCGCGGCGGCGATGCCCGGCCGGTCCTCGACGCGGACAAGGGTCATTTTCGCCTCGTCGCGGGAATAGGCTACGCCGGAGACAACTTTCGATTCCATGATTTCATCCTCGTCGCAGACCAGGGTTCCAGAGTTCTCATCAGTGTCGTCAAAGGAAGACAGCACGCGCAGCCGCACCTTGTAGCGCATTGCCAGCTCGACCGAGCGGGTTTGCAGCACCTTTGCCCCAAGCGAGGCCAGTTCCAGCATTTCCTCGAACGCGATGCGGTCCAGTTTGCGGGCCTTGGGCGAGATGCGCGGATCGGTGGTGTAGACGCCGTCGACGTCGGTGTAGATGTCGCAGCGCACGGCTTCGAAAGCGGCGGCGAAGGCGACGGCGGTGGTGTCGGACCCGCCCCGGCCAAGCGTGGTGATGCGGCCTTCGGGCGAGACACCCTGAAAGCCCGCGACCACGGCGACCTTGAACCCCTCGGCGAACTTGGCGTCCATGTTGGTGCGGGGGATGTCGACAAACCGGGCCGAGGCGTGGGCGGAGGTGGTCTGGATCGGCACCTGCCAGCCTTGCCAGCTGCGCGCGGGCACGTCCATTTCCTGCAAGGTGAGGGCCATCAGCCCGGCGGTGACGTTTTCGCCGGAGGATACGACGGCGTCATATTCGCGGGCGTCATAAAGGGGGGATGTGCTTTCGACCCAGCCGACCAGTTCGTTGGTCTTGCCGGACATGGCGGACACAATGACGATCACGTCATAGCCGCGCGCCACCTCGGCCTTGACCTTGGCAGCGGCGTTCTTGATGCGCGCCAGGTCGGCCACCGAAGTGCCGCCGAATTTCATCACGAGAAGCGGCATGGTCCCTCCGCACCGGCCCTGAAGTCGCTGGTGTCAATATGCGGCGGCGCGCGTGGGTGCAAGGGCAGGATGGGCACTTTTCCCCATCCTGCGGCTTGGTGTCAGGCGCCGATCACACCGCCATCTTCGCGGGTGATCACCAGCGTTGCCGAACGGGGCACGCTGCCGTTGTAGTCCGGAAAGCCCGAGCCGAACTTTCCGGCGGCAAAATCCTCGGCCGAGGCGTGGCCGCCGGGGTGCTGCACGTTGACGAACATCGTGGTGCCGTCGGGGGTGGAGATCACGCCGGTGATTTCCTGCCCCCATGGACCGGTCAGGAAGCGGCGGATCTCGCCTGTTGCGGGATCGGCGCACAGCATCTGGTTCATACCGAAGGGTTCCAGCGGGCCTTCCTGTGCGGGCCCGATGTCACCCATGTCGGTCTGGATCCACAGGCGGGAGTTCTGGTCGCACCAGATTCCATCGGGGCAGGCGAAGGTGTTGTCGTCGGTCAGCGCCGCGCCGGTGACGGTGAGCGACTGCTTGGGCGTGCCGGCGATGACGAACAACTCCCAAGCGAAGGTGGTGGCCGCATGGTCGTTGCCGTCGTATTTCCAGCGCACGATCTGACCGTAGTTGTTTTCGGCGCGGGGGTTGACCGCGTCGATCTGGGTCATGTCGCGGCGGTTGTTGTTGGTGAGGGTGAAGTAGACCTCGCCGGTGTTCGGATCGACCGTGCCCCATTCCGGGCGGTCCATCTTGGTGGCCCCGGCCTGATCGGCGGTGGCGCGGGTGTTGACCAGGATGTCGGCCAGATCGGCAAAGCCGTTCTCGGGCGTCAGTCCGTTTTCACCCGGCGCAAGTGCCAGCCATTCGCCGCTGCCGTCTTCGTTGAACTTTGCGGTGTAAAGGGTTCCGGCATCAAGAAGATCACCGTTTGCCGTGGCCGGATCATAGGCGGCGGCGGAGACGAACTTGTAGATGTATTCAAAGCGTGAATCGTCGCCGGAATAGCAGACGACCGGCTTGCCCGCGACGGCGGGGGCGAAGACCACGCCTTCATGCGCAAAGCGGCCAAGGTGGGTGCGTTTCACCGGGACGGAGGCGGGATCGAAGGGGTTGATCTCGACCATCCAGCCGAAGGTGTTCGGCTCGTTGCGGTAATCGTCAGCCGGGGCAGCACCGGTTGCGGCGGCGTTGAAGCGCACGGTTTCATCGGCGTTACCGGCGGTCTTTTCCCAACCGTAGCGGGATTCTTCGTTCGAGACGCCGTAGCGGTCCTGTTCGCGCGGCATTTCAGCGTCGGCGTTGACAAAGTAGCCAGCCCAGTTTTCCTCGGCGGTCATGTAGGTGTTCCAGGGGGTGGCCCCGTAGGCACAGTTGTTCAGGGTGCCACGGGTGCGCATGCCGTCCG
The DNA here is from genome assembly GCA_031415015.1 of Paracoccaceae bacterium. GTDB lineage: Bacteria > Pseudomonadota > Alphaproteobacteria > Rhodobacterales > Rhodobacteraceae > JAUYQR01. Next base: position 11,517 of record JANOQT010000143.1, on the reverse strand, counting down.
GGCTGAACTTCGTCACCAGATGCGGCGAGCCTGCTGCGGGGCCGGAGATCGAAATTTCGGTGAGCGCGGTGATGCGGCGGTTCGCAGGGTCAGCGACGATCGACCACTGGCCATCGGCACCGCGTTGCACGCGGGCGACGGTGCAGCCGTGGGCGTTCATTTCCTTCAGCACTTCGCCCGCATCGCGGCTGCCATCGGCGGCAAAGATCACCGTATCGCCATCCAGCGCCTGACCGGCCCATTTGACGGCGTGCAGGATGCGCGGCTCAACGTATTCGTGGTTCATCACCAGCAGGCCATCGGTGCTGGAGCCGTCGATGGGATAGAAGTGCATTCCGTCATGGTGGCTGCCGACCTGCATGCCCTGTTCGGCCCCGGTGTTGCCGCCCGGTACATAGGCAGGCATGTCGCCGGTCAGGGGCGTGCCCCAGGGGGCGAGGATCTGGACCTTGTAGCCTTCTGGCACGACGACGGTGTCGTCCTTCGACAGCGGCACCGGGGTAAAGCCCAGCAGGCCGGACGCGGAGGCGGTTTGCGCAAGCGCCGCGCGGGGCGACAGGCCTGCGCCGAAAAGACCGGTGGCGATGGTGGCAAGTCCGCCGATCAGAAAGCCGCGGCGCGAGGCGCGGGCGTCGATCACGTCATACATCGTGGGGTTGGCGGAACGGTTCGAGGGAACCTCGTCGCCATGTTCAAAGAAGGGGGTTTTGCGGTAGTCGGGATAGTCGTTCTCGTAGTCTTTCATGCCTTGCTCCATCGCGGATGTGTGCTGGGACAAGGGGCAGCCGCCGGTTGGACGGCGGCTGGTGATACCCCTGAAGGTCAGAGGTGGCCGATTCTGACGACGGGTGTGTTGACGTTGGGTGACGGTTTTGTAACAGACGAATGCCGGGGCGGATTGTTGCCGTCAGGAGGGGGTCGCCGTCAGTGGGTTTCCTGTTCCTCGCAGGCCATGTAGGCGTCAAACACCCAGCCGACGGCGTTGTCGCCTGACCATTTCTCGACAAATACCCATTGTGCGCCGTCGTGCTGCGTCTGGGCGATGGCCCGGATAACCGTGCCGTTGCGCAAGGTGGCGAAAATCTCGCCGCCGGGGTCCATCCGGGTGTTGAGCGGGGTGCCGGTGGGATCGGCGACGGTGCAGGAGACGGGATCCGAGGGGGTGCCGGAGTAGGGATCCTGTGGCAGGCCAAGCGTCGTGGCATCGCAGGTCAGATAGGCCCCAAAGACCCAGGCGCCGTCGAAATCCGCTGCAAGTTCGCCGTCGTGAAACCGTTCGACCAGCGCCCAGGTCTTGCCGTCCACCTCGCGGTGTTCCAGAAACGCAAGGCGGGTGCCGTTTTTAGCGGATCCGATCACGGTGCCGCCCGGCGACATGCGGATGTTCAGGGGCGTGCTGGTCGGATCGGCCACGGTGCAGACCGGCGCGCCGCCACAGGCAGAGGCAGCGCCGGACAGGGTAAGGAACGTCAAAAGGCAGCTTGCGGGGCGCATGACCATCGGGCGGGTCCTTTTCGGAAGCGGGCAGTGTTCCAGTGCCACGTGATGGCGATGACTATGGCGGGCAGTTGCCCCCGGTGTCACCTGCTGAATTCCTGACCTTAAAGCGCGCGCCAGCCGATATCGCGGCGGCAGAAGCCTTCGGGCCAGTCGATGGCGTCGACCATGGCGTAGGCGGCGGATTGCGCCTCGGCGAGGGTCGCGGCGCGGGCGGTGATGGTCAGCACGCGGCCGCCGGTGGCGATGATCTGGCCGTCTGCCGTGGCGGTGCCGGCGTGAAAGGCCATGTGGCGGCTGTCTTCGGGCAGGGTGTCAAGGCCGTGGATCGCGGTCCCCTTGGCGTAAGGTCCGGGGTAGCCGTTGGCGGCCATGACCACGGTCAGGGCGTGGTCGTCGGCCCAGTGGACCCTTGCGGTGTCGAGGCGGCCCTCAGCCGTGGCGAGCATCAGGTCAAGGGCCTGTGCCCCGAAGCGCATCATCAGCACCTGCGTTTCTGGATCGCCGAACCGGGCGTTGTATTCGACCAGCCGGGCGCGGCCATCCTTGATCATCAGGCCCGCGTAGAGAACGCCGCTGTAAGGCGTGCCGCGCCGGGCCATTTCCCGGATCGTCGGCAGGACGATCTCGTCCATCACCTGCTGCTGGATGGCGGCGGTCAGCACCGGGGCCGGGGAATAGGCCCCCATGCCGCCGGTGTTCGGGCCGGTGTCGCCGTCGAAGGCGCGCTTGTGGTCTTGGGCGGTGCCGACGGGCAGGGCGTTGGTGCCGTCGGTCAGGATGAACAGGCTGGCTTCTTCGCCGTCCATGAATTCTTCGATCACCACTTCCGCGCCTGCGGCCCCGAAGGCGCCTCCAAGGATGTCGTCGATGGCGGCTTCGGCTTCGGGAACCGTCATGGCGACCACGACGCCTTTGCCCGCGGCGAGGCCGTCGGCCTTGACGACGATGGGGGCACCCATGGCGTGGATGTAGGCCTTGGCCGGGCCGGGGTCGGTAAAGCGGGCCCATGCGGCGGTGGGGGCACCGCAGGCGTCACAGATTTCCTTGGTGAAGCGCTTGGAGGCCTCAAGTTTCGCGGCGGCGGCGGAGGGGCCAAACGTCAGCAGCCCAGCGGCGCGGGTGGCGTCGGCGATGCCTGCGGCGAGGGGGGCTTCGGGGCCGATGATGACGAAGTCGATGGCGTTTTCTTCGCAGAAAGTCACCACGGTGGCACCGTCGAGAATGTCGATGTCGGCGCATTCCGCCAGCATCGCGATGCCAGCGTTGCCGGGGGCGACGATCAGCCGGTCGGTCTTGGGGTTCTGCTTCACCGCCCAGGCAAGGGCATGTTCGCGCCCACCAGAGCCGAGGATGAGGATGTTCATGGGAGGCTCCCGCTTGGCCTGAAGGTGAGGGCGTCTTAAGATGCGGGCAACGGGGAGGCAAGCATGGAACCGGATTTCACCCTGACTGTGGGCGCGGGCAAGACGGCGCGGCCAAAGCCGTCGCTGCTGGTGCGGCTGACCGAGATTGCGGGGATGGGGGCCATACTGTGTGGGATCGGGATCGGGCCGCTATGGCTGGTTGTGATTGGCGGGGCCATGGTGCTTGGCAGCTATGCCGCGTATCGGTGCAAGCACGGACGGTTTGCGCCGGGCGAGGGCGAGTCGGGGGATATGGGCGATGATGGCAGGGGCGGAGACTGAGGGCGGCGCAACGGTCGGTGGCGATGCAATCACCGGAGCGATAACTTGTTCGCCGCGTCTCCGTCGCTGCCAGGCTTATTCCTGCCGAGACCTCGCTTGGACTTTCGAGCTAGGCGTCATAGGGTCGGGCTCGCATGCGAGCAAGGGAGGCGCTTGGAATGGGAACTGGTGACTTGATCCTGATCGCCATTCTGCTGGTTCTGCTGGTCAGCTTCTGGATTCGTTTGCCAAAAAAGGCGCGCTACTACGACGAACAAAGAGACGACGCCAGCTTGGATCGTAAGCGATCTCAATACGATAGCGATGGTTCAGGCGGTGGGGATGGCGGCGACTGATGGACCTGATCGACGATACCCCCGCGCCACCCGGCAACCAGCCGGAATACACCGTGTCGGAGCTGTCCGGCGCGGTGAAGCGGGTGATTGAGGGGGAGTTCGGGCTGGTGCGGGTGCGGGGCGAGGTGGGGCGGGTGTCGCGTCCGGCCTCGGGGCATCTGTATTTTGACCTGAAGGATGACCGGGCGGTGATTGCGGCGATCAGCTGGAAGGGGCAGGTCGCAAAGATGCAGGTGCGGCCTGAGGAGGGGATGGAGGTGGTGGCCACGGGCCGGATGACCACGTTCCCCGGCCAGTCGAAATATCAGCTGATCGTCGATGACGTGGCCCCTGCGGGCGCAGGCGCGCTGATGGCGATGCTGGAAAAGCGCCGGGCGGCGCTGGCGGCGGAGGGGCTGTTTGACGCGGGGCGGAAGCGGGCGATCCCGTATCTGCCGACGGTGATCGGGGTTGTCACCTCGCCCTCCGGGGCGGTGATCCGCGATATCCTGCACCGGCTGCGCGACCGGTTTCCGCGTCACGTGCTGATCTGGCCAGTGGCGGTGCAGGGGCAGGCCTGTGCGGCCGAGGTGGCAGCGGCGATCAAGGGGTTCAACGCGATTGCCCCCGGTGGGCCGATCCCGCGCCCGGATGTGATCATTGTCGCGCGCGGCGGCGGGTCGCTGGAGGACCTGTGGGGGTTCAACGAGGAAATCGTGGTCCGGGCGGCGGCGGGATCGGACATTCCGCTGATTTCCGCAGTGGGCCATGAGACGGACACCACGCTGATCGACTATGCCTCCGATCTGCGCGCGCCGACACCCACGGCGGCGGCGGAACTGGCGGTGCCGGTGCGGCTGGAGCTGCTGGCGGGTCTGGATGCAACCGGCGCGCGGCTGGTGCGCGGGGTGGTGCAGGGCGTCGGTCTGCGGGGCCAGCGGCTGCGCGATCTGGGGCGGGCCTTGCCCCGGCTGGAGACGTTGCTGGCCGGACCCCGGCAGCGGATGGATATGGCGGCCGCGCGGTTGGCCGCAGCGCTGGGGTTGGCGGTGGCGCGAAAGCGCGGGCAGTTTGACCGGGTGGGGGGGCTGATGCGGCCTGAGGTCCTGCGGGCGCTGATCGTGCGGCGGCGGGACGGGATCCGGCTTTGGGATCAGCGGCTTGGCGCGGCATTGACACGGCGGCTGGAACGCAGCCGCGACCGTGCCGAGGCGTTGGCCGCACGGCTGGCCCCGGCCTTGGCGCGGATGCAGGGCGATGCGGCGCGGCGGGTTGGCGAGGGGCGGGCGACGCTTGAGGTGCTGAGCCTGCGGCTGGACGCGGCCCCGGGGCTGCGGTTCCGGCGGCTGGCGGACCGGCTGGAGGCGCTGGACCGCACCCGCACGACGCTGGGCTATGCCGAGACGCTGAAGCGCGGCTATGCGGTGGTGCGGGGCGATGGCGCGGTGGTGACCACGCGGGCGGCGGCGGAAAAGGCCGGCGCGCTGGAGGTGGAGTTCCACGACGGGAAGTTGGCGCTGGGCGCGCGTGCGGCGCGCAAGGCAAAGGCGGGAGACGGGGGCGGGCAGGGGAGTTTGTTCTGATTGCCGCTGCCGGGTGGATAGCACAGCTCTTGGTGGAACAGGTCCGGCCCTGCCTGCCATGCTTTACAGATGAACTGCTTCGGGGTCACCCTTTTGAGCGTGATTGATTTTCGGGCGTGGCCTTACGCTTCAACAAGCATATCAAGGTGTTGGCGCGGTTGCGGGTGCCGGGCGCAGAAGTGACCTGTGACCCCAGGTTTCGCGTGCCCCTTGCGGAGGCAAACGGAGCGGTTGCGGGAACGATTGCGTCCGCGTCGGGCAATCCGCCAGCAGTTGCAGTTTGGGTTGGTCAGATGGTGGGTGTGATGGGCAGATTGCCCATCCTACGGGGCTGAGCCCGGCCCACCCCGAGGGTGGCGTTGCTGGTCAGGCGCCTACGTCGGGGCCGAAACAGGCCATCGGCTCGTCGGTCTCGGCGATGGTCACGGGCGAGGTGCCGGGCGGATTGTCCGTATCGAACGCTGTCATCTGACCGCCCTCCTGCAGCAGTGTCCAGCAGGCGGGGTCGTCGAGGGTTTCGTATTTGAAGCAGATCGCATCGCCGTCGGGATACCAGTGGCCGGTCATGCAGGTGTCGCCCTGCATGGTCCAGCGGACGCGGCGGCCGGGAAGGTACTGTTCCATGCCGTAGACGATGCCAAGCTCAGCCCATGTCATGGTCCGGCCCAGCGACAGGGCATCAAACGCTTCGGCGGTCAGCGGCGGTTCGGCCACAGCCGGGGTGGCGGTCAGGAGGCACAGAACAAGGGCGCGACGCATGGGATCAGACCCCTACATCCGGGCCGGGGCATTGCAGGGGCGTGTCGGTCTGTTCGACCTCGCTCAGCTCGGCCCCCGGCACATCGTCAACCGAAAGGGCTGTCAGACCGGCGGGGCCTTGCCAGAACGTCCAGCAATGCGGCACGGCGTCGTATTCGTAGACAAAGCAGATCTTGTCGCCTTCGGGATACCAGCTGCCGTACTGGCAAAGGTCGGGCGCGACACTCCAGCGGACCTTGCGGTTGGCGAGGTATTCCTCGATCCCGAAGATGCTGTCGTATTGCGAATAGGTCAGGGTCTTGCCGGTGACATAGGCGTCAAACTCGGCGCCCGTCATCGGGGTTTCGGCGGCTGCGGCCAGCGGGAATGCCAGGAAGGCCGCAAGGATCGGGGTGCGCATCCTCATATCACACGCCCACATCGGGACCGGCGCAGGGCAGGGGTTGCGCGGTGCGGGCGGACTCGAGGATTTCCCAGCCGCCAGCTTCGCCCATGTAGCGGCCCCGGATCGCGCCGCCTTCAAGGAAGTAAAGCCAGCAGGCGGGGGTGGGGTCGTTTTCATAGATGAAGCAGATCTGGTCGCCCTCCTGGAACCAGGTGCCGTAGATGCACAGATCACCCTCAAACGCCCAGCGGACCTTGCGGTCGGCCAGATATTCCTCGGTGCCGAACAGCCCATCGCCGTAGTCGTAGGTGATGGTCTTGCCGGTGACATCGGCACCGAATTGTTCCGCGTTGAGCGGGGTTTCGGCAAAGACGGGCTGGGCGGCGCTGAACAGGGCGAGGGCGAGAAAGACGTGACGCATCAATTGCTCCGGTATGAGGTGGGGAGGAATGTGCCAGAGGTGGCAGCGAATTTCCAGTCAAGCTGGCGTGTCTTGAGGTCTGGCGTCGGTCCACTGCGCAAGATGCGGACGCATGGCGCGGCGCCACAGGCGGGGCGACAGGGCCATGGCGCAGGCGAGCGGCAGGGGCCAGGGTAGGCGGGGCGCCTGATCCGCTGGGGGCAGGCGAAGGGCGGGGTAGGGGCGTTGCGGGTGGGCGTGGTGGTCGGAATGGCGCGGCGCGTTCAGCATCATGGCGGAGGAAAACCAGTGCGCGGTGTTCCAGCTGTGCCGGGGGCCAACGAGTTCCAGCCTGCCATCGGGGAGGCGCGTGCGGGAAAGGCCGTAATGCTGGACGTAATCGGACAGCAGGATCTGGCTTTGCGCATGCAGGGCGAGGCCGGTCCAGACGAGCAGACCGGGCAGGCCTGCGATCAGCGCGGCGAGGGTCAGGGAAAGAACGCCGCCGATCAGGTATGCGGCATAGGGGTGCAGGGTGCGGGCGGGGCTCAGGGCGCGCAGGTCGGTTTCGGCACGCAGCCCCTGGGCAAAGCTGCCGCGCCACGCGCGCAGGGCAAAACGGTAATAGCCTTCGCCCGCACGTGCGGTGTTAGGGTCTTGCGGGCTGGCAACGTGACGATGATGCACCAGCCGGTGGGCCGACGCGTGCTGGCCGAACAGGAGCGTCACATAGATCGCCGCGCCAAGCCGAAACAGCGGGCGCTGCGTCCGGTGGATCAGTTCGTGGGCCGCAGGATGGGCGACCTGACCGAACCAGAATCCTGCAGCGAAGAACAGCAGGACACGGTGCAGGATGGGCAGACCGCTGTCCCCGGCAATGGCCCAGGTGGCGAGGGGGAGTGCGGCAAGATGGCCTGTCGCGATGGCCACAAGCAGGAGATTAGCGGCCGGAAACTCGGCCTTGTGGTCCGCCTCGGCTGTTGTCAGGGGGATCAGCTGGTCCAGCAGCAGGGTCAGGATCGCCATGTAGCCGAAGGCGGCCCAGACCCAGACCCCGCCCACCACCGCGCCCAGCCCCAGCAGCGGCAGCGGGCTGAGTGCGGCAAGCGCGAAGGCGGCGAGGGGCAGAGGTGTGCGGGAGCGGGTCATGATGACGCCGAAAGAAGCACGAAACCCGGTCGCAGGAAAGCCGGGGGGATGTCGCAGAGGTGGTTTATTCAAGACAATGGATGCGAACGGCTCGGCAGGGGACGGGGCATAAGACGGGGCGGCTGGCACGCGGCTTTGTCCGCCGGGCCAGTGGTTGGCCGGGGCGATGAGTGTGCAGCGACTGCGGACGGCTTGTCTTTGCGGCTGCCCATGGCCGCGCCTTGCGCCCGAGACCCTTTTCATGCGGGCGCGAAGGCATTAGGTGGAATTGGTCAAGCAAAGGTCCCAAGCCATGTCTTTCTTCAAGAAACTCAAAGACAGGATGTTCCGGTCGTCCGACAAGATCGGCGAGGGTCTGGACGCTTTGGTCGCCGAAGGGGCTGCGCCGCGCGATCCGGTGCGCGAGGTCCCGGAGCCGGCGATGCCCGAACTGCCGGAGCCGGAATGGCCGGAAGTGCCGGAACCGGAACCGGAATGGCCAGAGCCTGATGCGCCCGAGCCAGAGGCGCCGGGACCAGAAGATCCGACGCCGATGGACCGGGTGATGCGCGTGGCACCGGTGGTTGTGCCGGAACCGGACGTGGCAAAGCCCGGTCTGTTGGGGCGGCTTTTCGGACGGGCACAGGCGGAAGAGCCGCGCCGGGTGCTGGATGATGCGATGCTGGAAAGTCTGGAGGAGTTGCTGATTCAGGCCGACATGGGCGTCGATACCGCCGTGCGGGTGACGGCCAACATCGCCGAGGGTCGGTTCGGGCGCAAGATTTCCACCAGCGAGCTGCGCGCGGCGCTGGCGGCAGAAGTGGCGCGGATCATGGCCCCGGTGGCGCGGCCGATGCCGATCTATCCGACCAAGCCGCAGGTGGTGCTGGTGGTGGGTGTCAACGGATCGGGCAAGACGACGACGATTGGCAAGCTGGCGTCGCAGTTCAAGGCGGCGGGGAAATCGGTGATCATCGCGGCGGGCGATACCTTCCGCGCGGCGGCGGTGGAGCAGTTGCAGATCTGGGGGCAACGGGCGGGTGTGCCGGTGCTGACCGCGCCGGAAGGGTCGGACCCGGCCTCGCTGGCCTTTGATGCGCTGACGAAAGCGAAAGCGGATGGCGCGGATCTTTTGATGATCGACACGGCGGGGCGGTTGCAGAACCGTCAGGACCTGATGGAGGAACTGGCCAAGATCGTCCGGGTGATCCGCAAGGTCGATCCGACCGCGCCGCACAATACCTTGTTGGTTCTGGACGCAACTACGGGGCAGAACGCGCTGTTGCAGGTCGAGATTTTCCGCAAGATCGCCGATGTGTCAGGGCTGGTGATGACCAAGCTGGACGGTACGGCGAAGGGCGGTGTGCTGGTGGCGCTGGCTGACAAGTTCGGGCTGCCGATCCACGCAATCGGGGTGGGCGAGCAGATCGACGATCTGGCCCCGTTCGACCCCGATGATTTCGCGCGCGCGCTGGTGGGAATTGACGTCTGATGCGGGCTTTGGCCCTGTGCTGTGCGGTGTTCGGTGGGCCCGCGTCGGCTGACACCTGCGGTGCGGTGTGGGCTTCGCTGACACAGGCGGGCGGTGCGGCGGAGGTGGTTCGTGGTACGGTGGCGGCGGCGGACAGTGACTGGTGCGTCATTGAGGATGTGGTTCTTGACCTGCCCGGCGACTTTGTGCCCGGCGACTATGCAAACGACTGGCACGCCGACAGGTTGCGACTGCGCGGCAGCGTGCTGCCGTGGCTTGCCGCTCAGATCAGCGGCACGGACGGGGCCGGGGCGATGCCCGGGGACCTTGAGGTTGAGGTCAGTGGCCTGCGGCTGGTGCTGTCGACGGGGGCAGCGCAGATTGACTATCTGTTTGCAGCGCAGGCGCGGGCGAACACGATTGACAGCGCAGTAAGGCTGGGCTGGGATGCGGTGGCGCGGGTGCTGACGGTCAAGGCGCTGACGGTGGATTTTCCGGGCGAGAATGCGCTGGCGCTGTCGGCGGTGGTGCGCGGGGTCGATGCAGATGTTGGCTACGGACTTCGCGGTCACAAAGCCGGACCTTTCGGTGGTGACGCATGGGCTGTTCGAGTGGTATGCGCTGATGGCCTTGGGGCCTGCCTTGCTGCCGGGTGAGGGTGACATGCAGGCGGCGGTGGCCGGGCTGAAGGCGCAGGCGGCGGCAGGGATCGCGCAGTTGCTGGAGGCGACGTTCCCGGCGGGAACCAAAGCGGCGATGGTGGCGCTTCTGACGGAACTGCCGAACCCTTCGGGTACATTGCCGCTGGCGCTGCGGTCCGAGGCCGGGGTCGGCCCGTCGCGGGTGCTGGACTTTGCGATGACCGGGGTGCCCCGCACGATGGCCGAGGCGGCCCCGGTGTTTGACGGCGTGGTGATCAACATGGAGTGGCAGCATGATCCGGTGGAGTGATGGCAGGGCGTTGGGGCTGGCCGCGATGGTGGCCGGGTGGCCGCTGGGGGTCTTGGCGCAGGACGCGACTGCGGCAAATTGCGCCACGCTGGTTGCCGGTCTGACGGGACTGAGCGGCGGCTACGAGGTCAGCGAGGCACGCCCGGCCGAGGCCGGGGGCTGGTGCCAGATGGACGGCATGGTGCTGCGCAGCAAGGCGGAGGACGTGCCCACCCTCTCGGCCAGAACGGCGCGGGCGCGCGGGACAGAGGTGGCGGGCGCGTTGACGGCACTGGAGGTGCAGATCGGCGGGCTGAAAGTGGCCCCAAAGATCGGGGACCGGTCGATGGATGACCGACTGCGGTCGTTCCTGCGGCTGCAGACGGCGGATGTGGTGTTTTCGGCGGCGTGGAACAAGGACGCGGATGTGCTGGTGATCTCTGAATTCGCGGTGACGCTGCCGGGGCGCAACCGGTTGACGCTAAAGGCGGATATCAAGGGGGCGGATTTGTCGGCGGTCGATTCGCTGCTGGGGGGCGGCGTGACGGTGCTGGATGTGGAACTGGTCACAGACGGCCGCATCGCGGGCCCACTGATGCAGATGGCGGGAGAGCGGATGCTGCCGGACGGGGCGGATGACAGTGCCGCCGTGGCAGCGGTGCGAGACGTGCTTGCGGCGGTCATTGAGGCGATCCCGGCGGCAACGCTGGATGACGCTGGCAAATCGGAACTGACCGCGCTGCTGCGGGGACTGCCGCAGACAACGGGGACGCTGATCCTTGGCCTGCGGTCGGAGGTGGGGATCAGCCCGGCGCGGCTGGCCGTGAACGGATTGCGCAAGAACCCGCTTGCCCCGGTGGCGTTGGCCAAGCTGTTCGACGATGTGGCGCTGGCGGTGGACTGGCAGGCTGGTGTTGTTCCTTGAGCGACGCGCTGCGCGCTTTGGAGGGAACGGCGGCGGGGCAGGATCTGGCGCTGCTGCTGGCGCTGATATCGGCCTTTGCGCATGCCTGTTTCGGGGCGCTGCAAAAGGGGCGGCACGACCCGTGGGTGACGCGCGGGGCGATTGACCTGTGGATCGCGGTGCTGGCAGCGCCGGTGGCGCTGTTTGTGGTGCCCTGGCCCGAGGGGATGCAATGGGCGGTGCTGGCGGGCGCGCTGGTGATCCATTTTGCCTACAAGCTGACCATGGCGCTGGCTTACGCGCGGGCGGCCTATACCGTGGTCTATCCGGTGGTGCGGGGAAGTGGTCCGCTGATCACATTGGCCTTTGCGGCGCTGTTTCTGGGCGAGCATTACGGCCCGCTGCAATGGTTGGGGGTGGCGATTCTGTCGGGGGCGATCCTGGGGCTGGCGGGGGTG
>JANOQT010000142.1:0-9750 GCA_031415015.1 Paracoccaceae bacterium | reverse complement strand
AAGTTCGTGGAACGGGCGGCGTAATAGCCAGCCGCCTTCTTGATCACCTTGCGGTGGCGGGCGTGCGTAACTACGCCGGATTTAACGCGGGACATCGGTTGTTCTCCTTACCGGTCGTAGGGCATGTATTTCTTGACGATCTTCGCGTCGGACGGGCTGAGCAACATAGTGCCGGACGCGTCACGAATGAATTTCGTCGTACGTTTGATCATGCCGTGGCGTTTGCCGGCAACGCCGGCTTTCACCCGACCGGAGGCCGTGAAGCTGAAGCGCTTCTTGGCCGCCGACTTGGTCTTCATCTTGGGCATTTCCATCTCCGTGGTTGCAGGCACGACTCGGCATGCCACTTTGGCCGGCCGTGCGGGATAATCGAGACCTCCCTATAAAAGCGGGCTGGACGCGGCGCAAGGCCCTTCTGGGCCGGACGCCGGACAGTTCACCTGACGATGTAGCGTGACACCACATTCATGATCACGTCCGGCACTTCGTTGAAGGCGTATCCACCCGGTCGCGTCGTGACTGCGGCCACGATCATCGCGATTGCCACGATGATCATGATCGCACCAATCCGCGGCGCGCGACTTTCGGTCCAGGCAGAAAACAGTGACGGGATCGACAGAACGCCCAGCAACAAGCCAAGCGTCAACACTAGATCGGTATCCATGGTCCCTCCCGTCTGTGGCCTGAAAGGCAGACTATTCGGGGTCGACCCGTGAAATCAACCGTTCATCGCAGGGTGCCACCCGCAGGATGTTCGTGGTGCCCTTGACGTTGAACGGCACACCGGCGGTTACAACGATCTGATCTTCCTCGGTGGCAAAGCCGCCATCCCGGGCCGCGCGCACTGCGGCCAGCACCGCGCCCTTGAACCGGTCCTGCGGTTCGGTGATCACGCAATGTGCGCCCCAGGTCAGCGCCATCCGCCGTGCCGTCGACATCAGCGGCGTCAGCGCCAGGATCGGCACATGCGGGCGCTCACGGGCCACCAGGCTGGCGGTCGTGCCAGACTGGCTGAAGCAGCAGATCGCCTTGATGTTGGTCGCTTCGGCGATCTCGCGGGCGGCCGCAACAATGCCGTCGGCAATGGATTCGCGCCGCACCACCCGGCTCGCCTCGATCACCGACCGGTAGGTCGGGTCTTTCTCGACGCTCATCGCCACGTTGTTCATCGTGGTGACGGCCTCGATCGGGTATTTTCCCGCCGCCGATTCTGCCGACAGCATTACGGCATCCGCGCCTTCATAGATCGCGGTTGCCACGTCCGACACCTCGGCCCGTGTCGGCACCGGAGACTCGATCATCGATTCCAGCATCTGCGTCGCCACGATCACCGGCTTGGCCGCCGCCCGTGCGCCACGCACCAGCCGCTTCTGGATCGGCGGCACCGAATAGACCGGCAATTCGACGCCAAGGTCACCGCGCGCAACCATGATGCCGTCCGACACCTGCAGAATGGCGTCGTAGGCTTTTACGGCTGCCGGCTTTTCGATCTTCGACATGATCGCCGCGCGGCCCTTGGCGAGTGTCCGCGCCTCGATCACATCCTCGGGCCGCTGAACGAAGGACAAGGCAAGCCAGTCCACACCCATCTGGCAGGCAAATTCCAGATCGTCCCGGTCCTTGTCCGACAGCGCCGCCACTGGCAGCACCACGTCCGGCACATTCACGCCCTTGCGGTTGGAGATTGTCCCCCCCACCGTCACCGTGCAATTCGCGAAATCCTTGCCGCAGGTATCCACCCTCAGCCGGATCTTGCCGTCATTGATCAACAGCGACGTGCCCGGTTCCAGCGCCGCGAAAATCTCGGGGTGGGGCAGGTTTACGCGGGTGACGTCGCCGGGGGCGGTCGACAGGTCCATGCGGAACTTCGCACCCTCGACCAGCTCCTCCGACGGGTTGGTGAATACGCCCACGCGCAGCTTTGGTCCCTGCAGGTCAGCCAAGATGGCAATCGGCCTGCCGGTATCAGCCTCGACCTGACGGATGATGGCGTGGCGCGCGGCCTGCTCGGCGTGCGTCCCGTGGCTCATGTTCAGGCGGAACACATCGGCCCCGGCCTCGAACAAGGCGCGGATCATCTTGTAGTCGCTGGAGGCGGGGCCCAAAGTGGCCACGATCTTTACGTTCCGAAGGCGTCTCATGCCTTGTTCCTTTTCGTCGCGTTCAAATTTCGTGTGGGCCGCTGGCGTTATGGCGCAAAGCGGCACGTTCGGCAACGGTGCGAATAGTGTTTGCGTGGATTGGGTTGGATTATCTGGCAGATGCAGCACGGCCCTGCAGTCCTTCGGGCGTTCCGGCACGGAATTGCAGGTTTTGCGCAAAACGGCGATCAGGGCGTGCAGGTGTGGACCCCGGCGCGATGTTCGATTAGCCGTTTCCAATCGCAAGCAGGGGTAAGCAGTGGCCTATCATATCGAAGGCAAGGCGCGGCCCGGTCGTTGGCTGGTGACCTGTGACCATGCCTCAAACCGGGTGCCGGATTGGGTCGGGGATGGATCGCTCGGCATCGGTCCGCAGGATATGGCGCGGCACATCGCCTGGGATGTAGGGGCCGCCGGTCTTGCCTGCGCGCTGGCGCGGCGGCTGGACAGTCCGGCGATCCTGTCCGATTTCAGCCGCCTGGTGATCGACCCCAATCGTGGCGAAGATGACCCAACGCTGGTGATGCAGCTGTACGACGGCACCATCATCCCGGCCAACCGCCACATCAACGCGGCGGCGGTTGAAGAACGGCTTGACCGCCTTTATCGCCCGTACCACGCGGCTTATGCCGATCTGGCCGCACGCCGGGCAGATACCGTCATTCTTGCCATCCACTCCTTCACCCCGCAACTGAATGGCCGCCGCCCGCGTCCCTGGCATGTAGGTGTGCTGTACAGCCATCTGGATGAGCGGTTGTCCAAGCCGTTGATAACGCGCCTGCACGCCGAAACCGATCTGTGCATTGGCGACAATGAGCCTTACGCGGGCCACCTGCCCGGGGATGCAATCGACCGGCACGCCCTTGCAAAGGGCCGGCTGAACACCTTGATCGAGATCAGAAACGATCTGATCGACACTGAGGCCGGTCAAGCCCATTGGGCCGACCGCCTTGCCCCGATCCTGACCCAGACGCTGGAGGGCTTCTAGATGGACACCACAACCCGGACCGAACTTGAAGCTGCCGCCTTTCGCGCGCTGATCCATCATCTGATGGAAAAGCGCCCGGAGGTGCAGAACATCGACCTGATGAGCCTGGGCGGTTTCTGCCGCAACTGCCTGAGCCGCTGGTATCAGGAGGCGGCCGAGGCCAAAGGCATTGCAATGACCAAGGATCAGGCGCGCGAAACTGTCTATGGCATGCCCTATGCCAATTGGGTCGCGCAGCACCAGACCGAGGCGGACGCGGCCGGCAAAGCCGCTTTCGACGTGGCCTTCCGCGACAATGTGACCAAGGCCTGATCGTGACCAAGGCCTGATCCGCCCGTAGGATGGGCAATTTGCCCATCGTCCGATCCCTTCACCGCGATGTGACGCCACGTCCCTGTGTGCTGCGCTTCGAATCAGCTATGTTTTACCGATGATGCTTTTGCCGCAACGCCTCAGTTACTCTCGTGCCGAATGGCTCAGTGATGCCGCCGTCCATGTCTCGGGCGTGGTGGTGGCGCTTATGGCTGTTCCGGTGCTGATCACGCTGGCCATCGTCCTGCGCGGCGATGCTTCGGCGATTGCAGGGACCACACTCTACGGTGTGGCGCTGATCGCCATGCTGGTCTGTTCCGCACTTTATAACATGACGGTCGAGGGGCGTCGTCGCGCGTTTTTCCGCCATCTCGACCACACGGCAATCTTCGTCAAGATCGCCGCGACCTATACGCCCTTCATGCTGATGTCCGGCGGGCAGGGGGGCTGGTTGCTGACCGGGCTGTGGGGCGCGGCCATTGCGGGGTCCGGCATGCGGATCATGGCACCGGACCGGCTGAAGCTTCTTGCCGTCGGGATTGCGCTGGCCATGGGGTGGGCCGGGCTGTTTGCCGGCAGTGATTTCTTCGGCACCCTGTCCTGGCCGGTGATCACGCTGATCGTCACAGGCGGGGCGCTTTACACCATCGGCGTCGGCTTCTTCCTGTTTGACCGGCTGCCGTTTCACTACACGATCTGGCACGTGTTTGTGCTGGCCGCCAGCATGGTCTTCTACGCGGCAGTCCTGGTGCATCTGGTGCAAACAGCCGCTTAAAGAGCGCAGCCCTGATCCGGCCCTCCAAACGCTGCCAGTCCGGGATGGCTTTGGCTCTGTCAGCATTTTCGGGGCTGTCGATCTGTGCCCTAATACGTATCCGCAATTGCCGATCTAAGCATCAGCCTCGTCTTGGTCTGCTAGAGCAGATATGCGGACAGCCGCTAGTGCCAAATGGCAGAAAATTGACCACGTGGTGATCTTACCGGAAATATCGACATTGCCTCCAGACAAGAGACTTTCCGCATGGGTATGTTCGCCACAATCATGACCGAACTGGCGGCACCGGCGCAGGACACCGAAAGGGTGATGATCGTGGCGACCCATCCGAAGGCGCACCGCACGGCATCAGGCCTGGGGTTAAATGAGGGGGGCCAATACAAACGGGGGCGGACGAAAGGCCTGTCGAAAGGCGGTCTGGACCCAAAGCGGCATGCCCTGGCCGACGCAAAGGGCCGGCCGATCCGGAGGTTCCTGTCGGCAGGCCAGACCTCCGCGTGCGGGCGTTGGTGTCGCAGGCCCCTCAGGCGGGGGCTCTGCTGGCAGGCCCGGGTTATGATGCGGATTGGTTCCGCAACGCACTGATTGAACTGGCGATTTCTTCTTGCATCCCGTCGAGGCTGGGCCGCAGGGTCCAATTTCCACACGATGCCGCGCTCTGTCGCCAGCGTCACCAGACCGAGACCATGTTCGCCGCGCAAGGACGGGCGCAAGGACCGGCGCAGGGTCGCGACCGGGTGTCACTGGTGCCCGATCCGGTTTCTTTCGGCATGCGCTCTCACGGCCATCGTCATCTAAGGGTTATCAGTCCGGACCATAGGGCCCATACCGTGGTTTTGCATGTGAGGATGAAGGACACCGAACAAGAGTACCGCCGGAACAACGACGTCTTCGGCTTTCTTCTGGTCTTTATGGACTGGTTGGTAGCGCTTTTCAGCGATGTCCTTGCTCGGGCAGCAGAACCGACGCCCGCTGGCGTGGACGGCGCAGACCCCGCCAGTGTCAGAATGCCGGCTGGATTGGGCTGGTTTTCCATTGATGACATCGGTATTTGCGCGCTCTTTTCCGACCTGAGACAGGTCGGAAAACAATTTTCAAAAGCCCCTTCGATCGTCAGCAAATTCCAACTCGACTTTCTTGACCCGTTGGAAGAATTGGCCACTGTCTCATTGATCTTTGCGCCGCGACGGTCGCTTTGGTGGTTGATCCGGATAGGGTCTACGATCCACGCCTGATGAATGATCGGTTTTTGCTTGGGTTGAAGGAAACACGGTCGGAATATGAACTTAGCCTGCTTCGGCAACACGGGATCGCAGCCCGTGATACGAAGGCAGGTCGCGGTGCTTTGCGGTTAGCCTTGCGACCCGAATTCTGCTGGAACGAATCCGACAGGATCGAGATGGATCCGGATGAGCGGGTTCAGCAGGCAATCCGGTTGATCTTCGAAAAGTTCCGCGATTTCGGCAGCGGGCGCCAGATCTTCCTGTGGCTGCGTGCCACCGATATCCAGCTTGCAGATGTGCGGCGGACCGGCGCCCTTCGAAAGATTGAATGGTGCATGCCCGCCTATCACTCTGCCATGCAGGTGCTGCACAGCCCGACCTACGCGGGGGCCTACGCTTTCGGCCGAACTTCGGCGTGCACCCGCGTGGTCGAGGGTCACGCTCTCAAGACGAGCGGCCACCACAAGGCCATGGCGGACCGGAATGTCCTGATCAAAGACAATCACGACGGATACGCCGACTGGGCAGCTTACGAAGAGATCACCGCATGCTGGGCGAGAATGCCCATATGCAGCGGCGCGCGGCGCGCAAATCCGGGCGTGGTGGGCGTGCGGGGCTGACAGGCATGGCGCGTTGTGGCCGCCTGATGCGGGTCTTCTACAAGACGCACTTTGACCAATCGCACGGCCACCGGACGGCGAAACCTGGACGACAGTTCGCGTCCGACAACTCCGCGACCAACTTGACATCCCAGGCTATGATCCCGGCCCAGATGCCCAGCAAACGGACCCTTCATTAGCACCGCTTCGGCCTGCGTGGCCAGTGCCGAAAATCCATTTTACATGTCAGCGACGCCCGCCGCCAGCCAGACCTGCATGTTGGCCAGACCTGTGATCACACCGACAGTCCCGGATCAGCCGGGCCAAGGCCCGGGGTCATGGCTGGCGACGATCCGTATCCGGTGTTCGCCGACCAATTCGATTTTTTATATGGCTGTCTGCGGCAGTCACCGCCAACGGCACCTTCGCCTGCGCGACGATCCCCACCGACAAAAAACGCACGACATCGGCCGCGTCGGCATCAGCAAACCGGGGATCACGCAGCCAGACAAAAACCAGACTGGCCTTCAAGTCATATCAGCGGGCACTCTGGCTCACCCACACCGCCCACACGCGTCTGACCGCAGATCATCCGCTTCTCGTCGTCAGTCCAAACCTGCCGCTTCCGCCGCGTCGTCACAAGCCACCCCCAAGTCCCCCGACCGTGTCCATCATCCCGTAGTGCACACTATCCTCCACCCACCGTCCTCGGCAGCGCGGTCAGGCCGGACAGGTTCGCAGCGCCAGCCGCCCGCGACAGATGACCCGTTGCAAATTACGGTCGATATAGGTGAAAAACTCGACCTACTACATATTGTGCCCGGCGTTTTCAGGCCGATTTAACAGACTGAATTTGAATATTTTTCAGTTGATTTGACGTCCGGCCTGTGATGGCTCTTTCGGCCTTACGCTGGGACCAGTTTCGCCAGACGTTTTGGGTTCTGCGCGGTGGCAGCGAGGATACATTCGTCACTGGCACCGCGCCGCCCTCTGAGCCGAAGGCGCGTGAAGCCGAGATTGCGCTTCAGATGGGCGAACAGCATCTCGACCTTCTTGCGCTTGCGGCGGCTAACGGCAAACTTTTCGGTGTAGGACAGGTTGCGGGCGATCTGCCGGGCATCTTCGTCCATGTGCCGCATGACCGTTCGGGCGGGCGCAGTGGTGCAGGCCTTGCGGATCGGGCAGGTTTTGCAGTGTGCCGTGTCTGCACTGTAATGCTTGATCCTTCTCACATGGTCAGCCGTGCGAAGCGTCATTTCGTGCCCTTCGAGACAGGTGAAGCTGTCGCGGTCGGCATCATAGCTGAAATGGCTCAGATCATACTTGCCGCCCGTCTGATGCTGGCGGTCAAGCACTGGGACATGGGGTGCGATATTGCGGGTGAGCAGCCAAGCCAGGAAAGGGCCGGTGCCGTAGGATTTGTCTGCGGCCAATGCATCAGGGCGGAACGCATGCCGGTCGGCAGTGCGCGCCAACATCTTCTTGGCGGCGACGATCTCCTGGCTCAACCGGGCCGGGGTCGCCTCGACGTCCATGATGATGCCGTGATCAGTGTCGATCAGATAGTTGGTCTCATCGCTGAACCGTCCAGGTCCATCCTTGATGGACCATGCCGCCTGCGGGTCAGTTTCTGACAGGTATTTCGGGGCTTTATGCTGTGGCCCCTCGTGAACCTCTGCCGAATCCGCTGCCAGCTGATCGAGGCAATCGCGGACCGGGCGCGCGATGTCTTCCTCTGCGGTCCAGGTCTTTTGCATCGCCTCAGGCTGATCCTTGCGTTCCCGGCTGGCGTCTGCGGCGATTGTGCTGCCATCAACTGCTGCCGCTTGCCCACCAATCAAACCAAAGGCCGCACAACGATCGACAACCATCTCGAAGACGCGGCGCAGAATATCGCCGTCCGCGAAGCGGCCATGGCGGTTTTTGGAAAACGTCGACCGATCAGGCACGCGGCCTTCGAGCCCCAGCCGGCAAAACCAACGATAGGCGAGATTGAGGTGAACCTCGTCAACCAGCCGCCGTTCTGACCGGATGCCATACAGATAGCCGATCAGCAACATGCGGATCATCAGCTCAGGATCGACCGACGGGCGGCCAGTATGGCTGTAAAGCACTTCCAGCTCATGGCGGATCGCGCCAAAGTCCAACAACCAATCAATCCGACGCAAAAGATGTTGAGCAATAGCTGAAAGTTGGTGACGGGGGGATTGGGTGGCATATCAAGGCGTTGTTCACGCGCCGCCGTTCTCGCAGAGAAAAGGATATGCCACATGACGAAGGATACGGTTGTCGCGTTTCGCGCGCCAGAGGGATTTTCACCCGACCCGCTCACAGACTTGCTGCGCCAAGGTGCGCGGGAACTGATCGCGCAGGCGGTCGAGGCCGAGTTGAATGCGTTTCTCGCCGCTCATGCCGACCAGACGGATGCTGCGGGACGCAGGCGTCTGGTGCGTCACGGTCATCTGCCCGAACGCGAGGTTCAGACCGGGATCGGCGCGGTGCCGGTGAAGGTGCCCCGGGTCCGGGACCGGGCCCCGGAGGGCGCACCGCTGCGGTTCACCTCGACCATCCTGCCGCCCTATCTGCGGCGGGCCAAGTCGGTCGAGGAGTTGCTGCCCTGGCTCTATCTCAACGGCATATCGACCGGCGATTTCTCCGATGCGCTGGCGGCGCTGCTGGGGCCGGACGCGCCGGGCCTGTCGGCCAGCACCATCACCCGGCTGAAGGCGGATTGGTGGGAGGATTATGAACGCTGGTCCAAGCGCGACCTCTCGACGCTGCGCTATGTGTATTTCTGGGCGGACGGCGTCTGCTTCACGCCCCGAATGGACGAGGATCGTCAATGTATGCTGGTGATTATCGGGGCGGATGGGTGGGGCAACAAGGATGTTCTGGGCCTGATCGACGGCTTTCGCGAAAGCACTCAGAGCTGGCGCGAGCTGCTCCTGGACCTGAAACGCCGGGGTCTGGAGGCCGCACCCAAGCTGGCCGTGGTTGACGGCGCCATGGGTTTCTGGGCCGCGTTGCATGAGGTTTACGGCAAGACCTGCGTTCAGCGTTGCTGGGTTCACAAGACCGCCAATGTCCTGAACGCCATGCCCAAGTCGGTCCAGCCCAAGGCCAAGGCGCATCTGAAAGATATCTGGATGGCCGAGACGAAGGCCGATGCCGATGCCGCTTTCGATTTCTCCGTTGAGGCTTACGGCGTGAAATACGACCGCGCGGTAAAATGCCTGACCAAAGACCGCGATGACCTGTTGGCGTTCCACGACTTCCCGGCCAAACACTGGAAGCACATCAGGACGACAAACCCGATCGAGAGCACCTTCGCCACCGTCCGGCATCGAACCACCAAGACCAAAGGCTGCCTCAGCCGCCAGTCGGCACTGGCGATGACCCACCAGCTGATGCTGTCAGCCAAGAAGAAATGGCGCAAACTCGACGGCCAAAACCGCCTCCCCGAGATCATCCAAGGGGTTGAATTCCGCGACGGCATCAAGCACGAAATCAAAGCCGCCTGATCACACCGTCACCAACTTTCGGGCATAGCTCAAAGATGTTCAGTGGGGACGTGATCCTCGATGCGGAAGCGGTAAAACAGCGCTTCCTGAACCTCTTGCCGACCCATCATCGCCTGATCCTCCAACCCGCCTGAACCAATTGAATCAGTCGGTTAGGCCCAGATCAAGCGAAGAGTTTTTCACCACCATCG
>JANOQT010000141.1:0-37924 GCA_031415015.1 Paracoccaceae bacterium | reverse complement strand
TTGCCTGTTTCCTTGTTTTATGATAACTCAAATTCCCCCACCCCCCAAAGCCCGCGGGGGTGGTCGGTTGGTTCACCACCCCCCCCCTCCCACCCACCCGGATGCCCTTGCGGCCCCCCAATCCTTACCAAACCCTTAACTCGCCCCCGCAACCCCTTGTTTTCCCTCACCCCGAACCCTTGTCCACGCGTGGACACCTCACGGCATCACCTCGAACCGGTCCACATCCACCATCCCCATATCGGTGATCTTCAGATGAGGGATCACCGGCAGGCACAAAAATGCCAGCTGCAGGAACGGCTCCTCCAGCACCACCCCCAGTCCCCTTGCGGCCCCCCGCAAAGCCACCAGCTTCTCCCGCACCTCCTCGAACGACAGCAGACTCATCAACCCCGCCACCGGCAGCGCCAGCTCCGCCAGCACGCAGCCCCCCTCGACCACCACAAACCCGCCCTCGATCTCCGACAGCCGCCCCACGGCCACCGCCATGTCCGCCGCATCCACCCCCACCACCGCGATGTTGTGGTGGTCATGGCAGACGGTCGAGGCAATCGCCCCGCTTGCCAACCCGAACCCCTTCACGAACCCGGTCGCGATATTCCCGTTCACCCCGTGCCGCTCCACCACCGCGATTTTCACCAGATCGCGCGCCACGTCAGGCCGCTTGTCCCCATCCACCGGCGCGATATCAAACGTCAGGTGCTCGGTAATGATCTTGCCCGGCAGGATGCCGATCACAGGCGTTTCCACCCGGTTGCCCCCGGTCCGGAAGCTGTCCGCCGTCACCTTGGGAGCCTTCACCGAGGCCCTCGCCACCGGCTCCACCCGCCCCCGCGCCGCGAAGGCCTCGTCTGAAACGACGATCCCGCCCGCCAGAACCAGCGCGGCATTGCACCCCGCAAGACTGTCGATCACCGCGATATCCGCCCGCTTGCCCGGCGCGATCAGCCCACGGTCCTTCATCCCGAACGCCTCCGCCGCCGACAGCGAAGCGGCCCGATACACGGCCAAAGGCGGGGCCCCCAGCGCAATCGCGGTTCGGATCATGTAATCCAGATGACCGTGCTCGCCGATATCCAGCGGGTTCCGGTCGTCAGTGCAGAACGCCAGATAGGGCGAGAACCGTTCCGTCAGCAGCCCCGCCAGCGCGTGCAGGTCCTTCGACACCGACCCCTCGCGGATCAATACCCGCATCCCCTTGCGCAGCTTCTCCAGCCCCTCGTCATAAGTGGTTGCCTCATGCTCCGTTCGTATCCCCGCCGAGATATAGCCATTCAGGTCTCGGCCCCGCAGCAAGGGGGCGTGGCCGTCGATGTGGCGGCCCGCAAAGGCCTCCAGCTTGGCCAGACAGCCCGGGTCCTTCATCAGCACGCCGGGGTAGTTCATGAACTCCGCCAGCCCGATCACGCCCGGGTGGTCCATCAGCGGGACAAGGTCCGAAGCCTCCAGCCGCGCGCCGGTGGTTTCCATATGGGTCGAGGGCACGCAGGACGACAGGTTCACCCTTATATCCATCAGCGTCTGCGCCGCACTGTCCAGAAAGTAATGGATGCCCGGCAGACCGCAGACATTGGCAATCTCGTGCGGGTCGCAGATCGCCGTGGTCACGCCGCGCGGCGTGACGCAGCGGTCAAATTCGTGCGGCGTCACAAGGGACGATTCGATATGCAGATGCGTGTCGATAAAGCCGGGCACCAGCAGCCTGCCCGAAACGTCGATCTCACGCCGCCCCTCATAAACGCCAAAGACCCCGACGATGGTATCGCCACAGATCGCCACATCGGTTTGCACCAGATCGCCGGTGATCAGATCGAACACCCGCCCGCCTTTCAGCACCAGATCGGCGGGCACAATCCCCCGACCCTGATCGATAAGGTCGCCAAGCCTGCTGGTCATCCTCTGCCTCCATTTTGCTGGCG
This sequence comes from Paracoccaceae bacterium, assembly GCA_031415015.1. Classification (GTDB taxonomy): domain Bacteria; phylum Pseudomonadota; class Alphaproteobacteria; order Rhodobacterales; family Rhodobacteraceae; genus JAUYQR01. The sequence goes on along the minus strand of JANOQT010000141.1, from coordinate 36,005 downwards.
GTCCGGCCCGGACCCGGCCTGATGTTGATCGGCAAGCCAAGCCGCCGTCTCGCGCATCAGGTTGGCAACCTCGGCATCCTCGATGCCCAGCACCGCCAAATGCGCGGCAATGTTCGTCAGGTAGTCCAGGCTGGAACCGAAAAACCCCGCACCGGTCGCATTGTAGCGCACCTGTTCTGCCCGCGGAATATCGCCGACAATCGCGGGTGACGCATGATCGGCGGTGAAGGCCAGCGCCCGGACTCTGCCCATGGCGGTGTCGGCAATGACGAAGGCCGCGTGATAGGCCGGCCCTGCCATCTCGCGCCGCCACAGGATTTCTGTCTCACCCGGCACATCCGCTGCCGCGATGCGGAAGACCAGCCCGTCGCATCCTGGGCCATGATCCAGCGCCGCCAGTATTCCCGGCTGTTCGGCCGTTCCGCGCCCACCGAAACTGTCTTTCAGGATGAAGCGGCGGGCGTGGTCGGCCACATGCGCCCGGCGCAGTTCGGCAAAGCGGAAAGCAGGGTCCCACATCAGCGAGCCGTAGCCGAACACCCAAAGATCGCCCTCGGCCCCCGCCAACGTTGCACCGCGCAAGGCCCCGCGCTCTGCCGCCGGGGTCAGGAACGCCTCCAGCCCCAACTCTGGACGACTGGCGGCAAGCACCTGCGGATCAAACCCCCGCAGGGCAGACCGGTCCGGATCGGTGATCAGAGTGCTGAGTTCCGGGTGGTGGGCAAAAGGATCGGGGGTCATGTCTCACCGCTGCGGGGGCTGGCATCTGGTGGTAGCAGACCATAGTGTCGCTGCCAGCACAAAGCGCATCTGACCTCGATCCAGCCGGTCAAGAAGATTGCACTTTCGGCTGACGAAAGGCCAACCCCATGCGCCCTCTCCGCGGCATCGCGTTCAAGCTTGGCTCGGTGCTTGTGTTCATCGTCATGGCTTCGTTGATCAAGGCCACCTCCGCGCATGTGCCCGCCGGACAGGCGGTGTTTTTCCGCTCATTCTTCGCTATCCCGGTAATCGTCGTCTGGCTGATCTGGCGGCGCGAACTGGCAACGGGCCTCAGGGCGAATGCCCCGATGGGCCATGTCTGGCGCGGCGTCGTCGGCACCTTGGCGATGGGACTTGGCTTTGCGGGCCTCGGCTACCTGCCGCTGCCCGAAGTGACGGCCATCGGCTACGCCGCCCCGCTGCTGACCGTTGTCTTCGCCGCAATGTTTCTGGGCGAAGAGGTTCGGATCTTCCGCATTTCTGCCGTCATCCTCGGGATGGTCGGGGTGCTTATCGTCCTTGCCCCGCGCCTGTCCATCGTGTCGAACGACGCCGCTGGGGTCACCGAGGCCTTCGGCGCGATGCTGGTACTGGGCGGTGCAGTGTTCGCCGCACTGGCGCAGGTCTTTGTCCGCAAGCTGGTGAACACCGAGAAGACCGCCGCCATCGTGTTCTACTTCTCGCTAACCGCCACGATGCTGTCACTGATCACGCTGCCCTTTGGCTGGGTCTGGCCCACGCCAACCGAAACAGCGATCCTGATCGGCGCGGGCCTGCTCGGCGGGCTCGGCCAGATCCTGCTGACCTCCAGCTACCGCGAGGCGGATGCGTCCCTGGTGGCCCCATTCGACTATGCCTCGATGCTGTTCGCGCTTGGCATCGGATATTTCGTGTTCAGCGAAGTGCCGACCTGGACGATGCTGGGCGGCGCGGCGCTGATCGTGATTGCTGGCATTCTGATCATCTGGCGCGAACGCAAGCTGGGGCTGGAACGCGCCCGGCAGCGCAAGGCAATGACACCGCAAGGCTAAGCAGAATACACATCTGAAACCTGCATTCATCTTGGCGAAAATATCCCACGGGGGTCCGGGGGTGTGAAACCCCCGGGGGCCAGCCACAAGCACCGCACTACCCCTCACGCGCCGCCGCGTTCTGGTCGATCAGATAGCGCTGCGACAAGGGGATCGCCGCCGCCCCCAGCGCGCGCGCCTCGGCCCCGACTGTGCCCTCGCGGATCACCGGCGGCTCGATCCCTGACAGGTCCAGCCGGTACAATGCGGCTTCGGTGCGGCGGACCACTTCGGCCCGCACCGCCACAGGCATCCAGCCGTCGATCAGCACCGCCTGCATCTCCAGCAATGCCGCTGCACTCATCACCGCGCTGGCCAACCCTTCGGCAGTGCTGTCCAGCCAGGCGTCCAGGATATCCTCCCGCACCTCCCAGCGGTCGGGGCGTTCCCACAGATGGTCCGAGGACTGCCCCGCCGCCTCCATCGACGCGGCAAGAACCGACATCGACGCCACGCTCAGCAGCCGGCGCATCCGCCCGTCCGGCCCCGGCACCGGCATCGGGCCGACGCCCGCCGCATTGCCATGCCGCCCGGTGAACAGCTGGCCGTTCAGCACCAGCCCGCCACCGATGAAATAGCCGAAGTAGAAATACAGGAAATCCTTTGGCCGATCCCCGGTCCCGAACACCAGTTCCGCCCCGCAGGCCGCCGTCGCATCGTTCTGCACGTAGACCGGCATTCCCGACAGTGCGGCCAGTTCTGCCTGCACATCCCGGTCGCGCCATGCGTCCATTTCGGCTTGCGGCGCGCCAATGTACTGCACCCAGTTCCAAAGTTGGAACGGCATCGCCACACCCGTCCCGCCAATCCGGTCACGCTGAGCCTGTGGTAGCATCGCGGTCAGCGCGGGCATCGCTTCCGAGACAAACGCCACCACGGCATCGGGCGTGGGATAGCGATAGATCCGCCGCCGCGCGCCCCGAACCCGGCCCAGAAAGTCGACCAGCGCCAGATCGGCTGACCGCCGCCCGATTTTCAGCCCGAAGAAGAATGCCCCGTCGGGTGCCAGCGACATCGGCACTGAAGGCTGACCGATCCGGCCCCGTAGCGGTTCGCCGCGCAACAAAAGCCCGTCCTGCTCCAGCGCCCGCATGATCACCGAAACCGTCTGTGCCGACAGCCCGGTGATACGGGCAATATCGGATTTCGCGAGCGCGCCCTGCTGACGCACCAGACTTAGGACCAGCCGCTCGTTGTGCGCCCGCATGCCGGATTGGTTTGACCCGCGCAACGCCGACGGATCGGGGCCGGACCGCAGGTCCGAAGCAGGGTCGGCAAGATGTCTCACTTCGGACTCGTGATGCTAGGGGCCGGTCAGAGGCCGGGCTGACGGCAGAGTGCGAAAGAAAAGGGCATCCTGTCAATAATAAATCAGAGTGATTTAATTATCTTGACGCAGGGACGGGAATCAGCTTTTCTATGTGCACCGCAGCGGCAGGAACGACTGCGCACGGACAGCAACAGCCGGGGCAAAGCGCCGGTCACTCTTGGGAGGACTACCATGAAATTCAAGACCAAGGCCCTTTTGGGCGCAGCGGCAGCCATGGCACTGATGGCGGGTTCCGCCTCGGCTGCTGACCTTGCCTGCCTGATCACCAAGAACAACACCAACCCCTTCTTCGTTAAGATGAAAGAGGGCGCCGAGGCTGCTGCCACCGCCGCTGGTCTGGATTTCCAGGCCTATGCCGGTGAAAAGGACGGCGACGCCGCCCCGCAGATTACCGCCATCGAAAACTGTGTCGCAGCCGGTGCCAAGGGTATCCTGATCACGCCGTCGAACGACAGCGTCGGCCCGGCCCTCAAGAACGCCCGCGCCGCAGGTATTCTGGTCATCGCGCTGGACACGCCGCTGGCGGATACCGAAGCGCAGGACATCACCTTTGCAACCGACAATTTTGAGGCGGGTCTTCTGATCGGCAAGTGGGCTGCTGCCACCATGGGTGAAGGTGCCGCCACCGCAAAGATCGCGATGCTGAACATCAACAAGGACAACATCTCGGTCGACGTGCAGCGCGACACCGGCTTCCTCGTCGGTTTCGGCGTCGAAGTGCCGGACCTGGCGGTGATGGGCTCGGAAACCGATCCGCGCGTGATCGGCCATGAATCCTCGGACGCAAACCCGGAAGGCGGTCTGCGCGCGATGGAAACGCTGCTGGCCAAGGACCCCGACGTCAACGTGGTCTTCACCATCAACGAACCGGCTGCCGAAGGGGCCTATCAGGCGCTGAAGAACGCCGGCAAGGAAGGTCAGGCCCTGATCGTTTCGGTTGACGGCGGCTGCCCGGGCGTGGCGAGCGTGAAGTCGGGCGTCATCGGTGCCACCTCGCAGCAGTACCCGCTGAAGATGGCAGCTCTTGGCATCGACGCCATTGCGGCCTTCGCCAAGGACGGCACCAAGCCGACCGTTACCGAGGGCCTGTCGTTCTACAACACCGGCGTGAACCTCGTCACTGACAAGCCAGCCGAAGGCGTGCCGTCGATCAACACGACCGAAGGCACCGCGCTCTGCTGGGGCTGATGTCCCTTAACGAGTGACTTGATTAGTCGAAGGGCGGCTTTACAGTCGCCCTTCTTCTTGAGGGATGCCGGGAGCGGCATCCCTGTCATCCGGGGGGAAGACTACAGCACATGAGCGACAACGCACCGACCAAGACAGCCTCTGACTATGAGGCGACACTGGCCAAGGCCGATAGCGCCGTTGCCAGCTTTGAGCAGGATGACAAGTCATTTGTCCGCGTCCTGCGCAACTTCCTTCGCCGCAATCCGACGATGATCCCTGCGCTGGTCCTGGTGGCGTCGATTGCCGTCTTCTCGATCATCGCGCCGCGTTTTCTGGGGCTGGGAGCGCTTTCGCTGGTTCTCAAGCAGGTGACCGTGACCGGCTTTGTCGCCCTCGCGCAGACCCTGATCATTCTGACCGCCGGCATCGATTTGTCGGTGGGTGCGATTCTGGTCGTCTCGTCCCTGGTGATGGGCATCACCGCCGTCACCAACGGCGTGCCGATCCCGGTCGGCTTCGGCCCGATGGAATTTCTCGGGATGACGGTGCCCTTCGGGCTGGAGTTTGCCCGCCAGATCCTGCCGGTGCCGCTGGCCATCGCCTTTGGCATTCTGATTGGCGGCCTCATGGGGTTGGTCAACGGCCTTTTGGTGGTCAAGGCCAAACTGCCGCCCTTCATCGTGACGCTGGGCACGCTGTCGGTCTTCGAGGCGTTGACGCTGTGGTATTCCAAGTCGGAATCGATCCGCAATGTCGACATCGTCGAAAAGGCCCCCGGGCTTTTGTGGTTCGGGGACGGCATCAGCATCATCTCTGACCCGACCGTCGTCGAGGGTCGCACCGATTACGGTTTGGCGATCACCGGCTTTGGCGAGCCGGTCATCTCTGGCATCTCATCCGAGAAATTCGCCACGCTGGCCCAGCTTTCATGGGGCGGCATCACGCTGATCCTGATGGCGGCCTTCTTGTGGTATGTGCTCAATCACACGGCCTGGGGCCGCCATGTCCATGCCATCGGCGACGACCCCGAGGCGGCGACCCTGTCGGGCATACGCGTCAACCGCGTGCTGATCTCGGTCTATACCGTTGCGGGCCTGATCTGCGGGTTCGCCGCCTGGGTGGCCATCGGTCGGGTCCAGTCGGTGTCACCCGTCGCTTTTGAGGATGTGAACCTTGCCTCGATCACCGCCGTGGTGATCGGCGGCACCTCGCTGTTTGGCGGGCGCGGGTCGATCATCGGCTCGGTCCTGGGCGCGATGATCGTAGGCGTCTTCATCACCGGCCTGTCGCTGGCGGGGGTGGATGACTACTGGCAGAAATTCGCGGCCGGGTGCCTTGTGATCATCGCCGTGGCGCTTGACCAATGGCTGCGGAGGGCATCGCAATGACCAATGCTGTCCCGATCCTTCAGGCCAAGGGCTTGATGAAGCGCTACGGCACCGTGGTCGCGATGAGCGGGGCGGATTTTGAGCTGATGCCGGGCGAGATCCTTGGCGTCATCGGCGACAACGGCGCGGGCAAGTCGACTTTGATCAAGGCCTTGTCCGGGGCTGTCACGCCGGACCATGGCGAGATCTTGCTTGACGGCAAGCCGGTGCAGTTTCGCAGCCCCGACGATGCCCGCAGCCTGGGGATTGAAACCGTCTACCAGAACCTTGCGATGTCACCCGCGCTTTCGATTGCGGACAACATGTTCCTTGGCCGCGAATTGCGCATGCCGGGGATCATGGGGTCGCTCTTTCGCAAACTTGACCATGCGCGGATGGAAAAGTTCGCCCGCGACAAGCTAAGCGAGCTTGGCCTGATGACGATTCAGGACATCACCCAGCCGGTCGAAACCCTGTCGGGTGGTCAGCGGCAGGGTGTCGCGGTGGCGCGGGCGGCAGCTTTTGGATCGAAGGTGGTCATTCTGGACGAACCGACCGCAGCGCTGGGCGTAAAGGAAAGCCGCCGGGTGCTGGAACTGATCCGCGATGTGCGGGCGCGCGGGATCCCGATCATCCTGATCAGCCACAACATGCCGCATGTATTCGAGGTGGCGGATCGGATTCACATCCACCGGCTGGGCCGACGGCTGGCGGTGATCAACCCGAAAGAGCATTCCATGTCGGATGCCGTGGCCTACATGACCGGCGCGAAACTGCCAGATGGAGTAGCCGAAGCCGTCTGACCCTGCGCCCCGCCGGACGGTCATTTGGCGGAGCCGCATTCTGCGGCACTGCGCTCAGGTCGCCTGCGCGGCCAAGCCCGCTTGGCTCCGTTGGTTCCCGGGGTACCTTTTTGCCCATCGTCAGTTCGCCTGCCAGCGTTGCGGGCAGAACCGGCCTTATGTCGCAGACGCGCCCTGTCTCAATCTACCATACCCCGCTCAGTCCGCCCGTCTTCCACATGCAGGACAAGACGATGGCCAACGCATTGCCGGCCCTTCACGCGAAGATCATTCGGGCGAACCCGGACCGACCGGGTCACGTCAACGCAAGACTGGTGACGCGGGACGTTGACCTTGGCCCACGCGACCCCAAGCGTGGCAGGGACACTGCCGCCTATGCGGCAGAGCATTCGGGCATGACGCAGAGGCAAGCATCGAGTGCGTGGATCAGCCACTACATGGCTGGCAGGAATCGGGCTGGTGAAGCTTGAGGGGGCGTTTGTGGGGGCTGGCCTAAGCCACACAATAAGGCGCAAACAGTCTGCGCAGAACACCCCAATCAGAAGTTCTAAGGGATGGGGCGGCCAGCAGGCAGGAAGGAACCTCCGGGGCAACTTTGGTGGAGACGGCCCCGATCATCCGCGTCTTGCGGATGGATTCTTCGATTTCGCATTCGTTGATCTCAGAGAAGGAACGGCCCATGAAACTGCGCTGCTCCCCGAAGATCGGACAGTTACGGACGCTACGATCTGAAGTCTGCTGGTCTCCAAGCACGCGGAGATCAAGACATGTCGAAACGCAGGAACCACGACACAGCGTTCAAGGCGCGCGTGGCGTTGGTGGCCCGATGCCATCTGCTGTCGCTTTCGCGGTCGTCGTTTTCTTGCGCACTGCGGGGCGAGACGGCGATGAATCTCGATCTCATGTTGCTGATCGACCATCAGTTTCAGGACGCACTGGTCTCTGGCGTCCGGCCGATGATGTGGCACCTACAGAACGAGGCCCACGCCGTGAACGAGAAACGCGTCCGGCGGTTGATGCGCTTGATGCCGATCTACCAGAAGCCCGATTCCAGCGGGCCGGCATATGGACACCGGAGCTACCGCTATCTGCCGGGCGGGCTGCGGGTGGAGCGGACAAGCCAAGTCTGGTGCGCCGACATCACCTCTATTCCGACGCAGCGGGGCTCTTCTCTGTCTCGTCGCCATCTTGGACTGGTTCACCGGCACGGTGCTGGCTTGACGCCTTTCGGCCACCCTCAAGGCAGACTTCTGCGTCGAGGCGTTGAACGACGCCATCCATCGCTTTGGTCCGCCCGAACTCATGAACACGGATCAGGGATCGCAGGTCACGTCTATTTCCTGGACCGACCGGCTGAAGCGGGTCGGCACCCGGATCTCGATGGGCGGAAAAGGCCGCTGTCTCGACAGCAACTTCATCGGGTACCTCTGGCGGTCCCGGGAGCATGACTGCATCTGCCCGCACGCCTGCTGTGAAACCCGGCCGCAGGCCAAGGCCGGTGTCGGTCGCTGGATCACCTTCTACAACCACCCATGGCGGCCAACCGCACGCTGTGGCCTATTCCACCGCAACCGATACCGATCAGCAGGTGCAGGCAGGAGCTCAAATCAGCCGAAAAACTGTCCGATTGGTGAAGAGTAGCTCTGCCATTGGGACTCATCCCGGTTCCGCACTTTGCTCGTCGTTCAGGATCACTGTCAGAACGTGAGATCCATTTGTGCTTTTCAGAAAATACTCCCCGCGGAGCGTCCTGACCAATCCACCCGCACCCCGGCCGGCAATCCAGGGTGCGCCAGCGCCGTCCGAAGGGGCTCGATGCCCCTGAGGACGGCCCCCCTTTTAGGGTTTCATCGTTTGGCAAATCCGCCTACAAACATTTGATATTCCGGCCTTGCCGCGCACCGGCCTCTCACCCTGCCGCGATGCCGAAGCAGCGCAAAGACCGCAATCCATCGACGAGGAAACCGCCGCAATGTCTTTGGCTCTGATTGTGGCTCTGCCCTTTGTCGGCGCCCTTCTTCCCGGTCTCATGATCCGTTTCGGTCGCAACGCGTCGGCGCTTGCCGCAGGCTCGGTCACTGCACTGGCACTTCTGGCTCTTCTGTTCCACGCCCCGGCAGTGCTGCGCGGCGAGGTGGTTCAAACCCGTGTCGACTGGGTGCCCACCCTCGGCCTCAACGCCAGTTTCTTCCTCGACGGACTTGGGCTGCTGTTTGCCGGACTGATCCTGGGAATGGGCCTTCTGATCATCCTTTATGCCCGGTTTTACCTGTCGAAAGCCGATCCGATGGGTCAGTTCTACACCTACCTCTTGCTGTTTCAGGGGGCGATGGTCGGTATTGTTATGTCCGACAACATCCTCCTCCTGCTGATTTTCTGGGAACTGACAAGCCTGTCGTCCTTTCTTCTGATCGGCTACTGGAAACACCTTCCCGAAGGCCGTCAGGGTGCACGGATGGCTCTTGCCGTCACTGGCGGCGGCGGTCTGGCGATGATCGCGGGGATGCTGATCCTTGGCCAGATCGCCGGCAGCTATGACCTGACAGTGATCCTTGAGAACAAGGCCCTCATCCAGTCCTCCAACCTTTACCTGCCCGCGCTGATCCTGATCCTGCTGGGGGCCTTCACCAAATCGGCGCAGTTTCCCTTCCATTTCTGGTTGCCGCACGCGATGGCCGCGCCCACGCCCGTCTCGGCATACCTGCACTCAGCCACCATGGTGAAGGCGGGCCTGTTCCTGCTCGCCCGCCTCTGGCCGGTGCTGGCTGGCACGCCGGAATGGTTCTGGATCGTTGCCACCACCGGCCTGGTCACCATGGTGATGGCGGCGAAGATCGCGCTCTTCAAGGACGACCTGAAGGCGCTGCTGGCCTATTCCACCGTCAGCCACCTTGGGCTGATCACCATGCTGCTGGGCTTTGGCACCAAGGCCGCCGCCACCGTAGCCGTGTTCCACATCATCAACCACGCCACGTTCAAGGCCGCCCTTTTCATGGTTGCCGGCATCGTCGATCACGCCGCACACACCCGCGACCTTAAACGCCTTGGCGGTTTGCGCACCCTGATGCCCGTCACCTTCACCATTGCCCTGCTCGCGGCGTTGTCGATGGCGGGCATACCGCCGCTGAACGGCTTTCTGTCAAAGGAGCTGATGCTGGAAGAGGCCGCACAGACCGTGTGGCTCACGCCGTGGGCGATGGGCCTGATGGCCACCCTCGGCGCGCTTATCTCGGTGGCCTACAGTTTGCGGTTCCTCGCCCACGGCTTTCTCGGCCCGGTTCGCGACGATTACCCGTCCAGGCCGCACGACCCTGGTTTCGGCCTGTGGGCTGCCCCGGCCTTGCTTGCGATTCTTGTCGTGGTCATCGGCCTTGTTCCGATGCTCTGCGCCGTCTGGCTGGTGGATGCCGCCGCCTCTGCCGTCACCGGTCAGGCCGTCAGCGCAGAGATCGGCCATTGGCACGGGCTGGGTGCTTCCGCCCTTTGGATGTCGCTTGCGGCCATCGGTGGCGGTCTGGCGCTGCTTGGTATTCACCCCCGGCTCATGGCCATGTGGAACGCCGCCCCGCGTCCCGATGCCAAGCGCATTTTCGACGGGATCATCGAGCCCCTTGCCACTTCCGCCCGTGCCCTGACCGAGGCGTTGCACAACGGCTCGCTTACCCGCGCCATCGCCATTGCCACCCTCACCATCGTCGCTGCCGGTGTTTGGGCCTTTGCCGGCGGCGCGCATCTGCCCGGCACGCGCGCCTTGTTGCCCGTTCACGTTGTGCCCGTCTTCGCGTGGGCTGTCCTGACAGTGGCCACCGTTGCCACCGCCTTGCTGCACCGCGACCGCATCGTCGCGCTGATCCTGACCGGCGTCGTCGGCCTGGTCATTGCCATTGCCTTTGCCTATTTCTCGGCGCCCGACCTCGCCCTGACCCAGATCACGGTCGAGGTGGTGACGATCCTGCTGATGCTGCTTGCGCTGAACTTCCTGCCCAAGACCACGCCGGTTGAAAGCACAACGCCGCGCCGCCTGCGTGATGCGGCCATCGCGGGCATCGCGGGCACAGGCATCGGCGCGCTGGTCTATCAGCTGATGACCCGCGAACCGGCCTTCGAGCCCATTTCCGTCTTCCACCTCGCGCAATCCAAACCCGGCGCGGGCGGCACCAACGCGGTCAATACCATCATCGTCGATTTCCGCGGCTATGACACCTACGGCGAGATCATCGTCCTTGGCATCGCCGCCCTTGTCATCTTCGCCCTGTCCGAAGCGCTGCTGAAAAGCCCGACGGTGGCGGCCCGGTTGCGCGCCATCGGACCTGGCACAAACGACGCGGGCGACCGGCACCCGATGATGCTGGCCATCGGCACCCGGGTGCTGTTGCCAATGGTGATGATGGCCGGCGTCTACATCTACCTGCGCGGCCACAACCTGCCCGGCGGCGGTTTTGTCGCGGGCCTTGTGTTCGCCATCGCGTACCTCATCCAGTACATCGCCTCCGGCTACGTCTGGAGCGACCGACGCCAGCGTTATGACCACCATGTCCTGATCGGCTGGGGCGTGCTGATTGCCTCGCTCTCGGGTGCGGGCGCATGGGTGATGGGCCTGCCCTTCCTGACCTCGGGCTACGGCTACGTCACCCTCTGGCCGCTGGAGACGTTCGAACTGGCGACCGCAGCGATCTTCGACCTTGGCGTGTTCTTGTGCGTGCTGGGCGCAGTGTTGTTGTCGCTGGCTTCACTTTCCCGCATGGCCCAGCGCGGCGGCGAAAGGGCGAACCCCACCGCCTATGACATCGACCCCCACAAGGAAGCACGCTGATGGAACTGCTCGTCGCCGCCGCCGTCGGACTGATGACCGCCGTTGGCATCTACCTGGTGCTGCGCCAGCGGACCTTTCCGGTGATCCTTGGGCTGACCTTCCTCAGCTACGCCGTCAACATCTTCATCTTTGCCGCCGGGCGTCTGGCGGTGAACATGCCCCCGATCATCAAGGACGGTGCCAGTTACACAGATCCCCTGCCGCAGGCGCTGGTGCTGACCGCCATCGTCATCTCATTCGGGATGACGGCGGTCATCGTGATCATGTCGCTTGGCGCCTACCTTGAAGCGGGCAACGACAAGGTCGACGAGACCGCGCCATGAGCCACTGGATCATCGCCCCCGTCGTGCTGCCCGCGCTCATGGCCGCACTGATGGTCATCGCCCTGCGTCGCAACCTGTTCTTGCAACGCGTGGCCTCCGTGGCCAGCATCCTTGCCCTGAACGCCATCGCAATCGCGCTGTTCTGGTCCGCCACCACCCACGGCCCCGAGGCATATTTCCTTGGCAACTGGCCTGCCCCCTTCGGCATCATCCTCGTCCTCGACCGTCTGTCTGCGCTGATGGTCCTGCTGCTTACCACCCTCGCGCTGCCTGTCCTCCTCTACGCCGCAGGCTCTGGCTGGGATGCGAAGGGAGCCCACTTCCACCCGCTCCTGCAGTTCCTGCTGATGGGCATCGCGGGCGCGTTCCTGACCGGCGACGCCTTCAACCTGTTCGTGTTCTTCGAGGTGCTGCTGATCGCCTCTTACGGCCTGATGATCCACGGCGGCGGCCGCGACCGCACCCGCGCGGGCATCCAGTATATTGCCTTCAACCTTGTCGGATCATCGTTGTTCCTGATCGCCCTTGCCACGGTTTATTCCGTCACCGGCACGCTCAACATGGCCGACCTCGCGCAGAAACTGCCGCTGCTGCCGCAAGGCGACACCGCGCTGATCCGCACCGCCGCGATCCTGCTGATCTTGGTCTTTGCCATCAAGGGCGCGCTGGTGCCGTTGCAGTTCTGGCTGCCCGGCACCTATGCCAACGCGCCCGGCGCAATCGCCGCCATGTTCGCGGTGATGACCAAGGTCGGTGCCTATGCCACGATCCGCTTCGGCACGCTGATCTTCCCCACGACGCTCCCCGCCACCGGCACGATGATTGCCGACCTGATCCTGCCCGCCGCGCTGATCACCCTGATCGTCGGCGCAATCGGCATCCTTGGTGCCACAACCCTGCCGCGCCTGGTGGCCTTCGCGGCCATCGCGTCGATGGGCACCGCCTTCACGGCCATCGCGGGTTTCACCCCGCAATCCACCTCCGCCGCGCTTTACTACATCCTGCACTCCACCCTCGCCACCGCCGCGCTGTTCCTGATCGCCGACTTGGTCACCCGCCGCCGCACCGATGCCAGCCTCACCGCGCAGCCGCCCATCGCAGGGTCCGGCCTGATTGCGGCGCTGTTCATGGCCGGGGCGGTCGCCATTGCCGGGATGCCGCCGCTGTCGGGCTTCATCGGCAAGCTGCTGATCCTGCAAGCCACCCGCGATCAGGCCCCGCTGATCTGGACCACGATCCTTATGGCGTCGTTCCTGATGATCCTCGGGCTGGCCCGCGCAGGCTCCGTCCTGTTCTGGAAATCCCACGCCACGGCAGGCACCCCCGCCCCCCATCCGACAGAACCGCTCGCCATCGCGGCAACCTGCGCCCTGCTGGCCGCCCTAGCCGCGCTGACGGTCTTTGCCGGCCCCGTCACGCACTGGCTCGACGCCACCGCCGCCGGCCTTTACGACCCTGCCCCCTACATCGCTTCCACCCAACTGTACGAGGACCGCTAGCATGATCCGCAAGCTGATCCCGCACCCCTATCTCAGCCTGGCGCTCATCATGCTTTGGATGCTGCTGGTGAACGAGCTCAAGATCGGCAGCCTTGTCATGGCCGCGATCCTTGGCACCGCGATTCCCCTGATGACCGCCGCGTGGTGGCCGGACAGGCCGCGCATCCGTCATCCTCTCCGGCTGATCTCATACTCGGTACTGGTGCTTTGGGACATCATCGTCGCCAACTTTCAGGTGGCCTACGTCATCCTGTTCCTGCCCGCCGATCGCATCCGCTCGGCCTGGATCACCGTCCCCCTCGACCTGCGCTCGCCCGAGGCGATCACCCTTCTGGCGGGCACCATCACCATGACCCCCGGCACTCTGACAGCCGATATGTCCAGCTGCGGTCGCGCCCTGCTTATTCATTGCCTGCACGCCCCGGACCCCGACGCCACCCGCGACGACATCAAATCCCGCTACGAATCCCGGCTGATAAGGATATTCCAATGATCCTGACCACCGCCCTTCACCTGTCGCTCGGCATCTTCGGCGTGGCATTGCTGCTGAACCTGTGGCGGTTGTTCACCGCGCCCACATTGACCGACCGCATTCTGGTGATCGATACCATGGCCGTCAACATGATCGCCCTCGTCATCCTGTTTGGCACGCTCTCCGGCACCGCGCTGTATTTCGAGGCCGCGATGCTGCTGGCCATGACCGGCTTTGTCGCCACCGTCGCCTACTGCAAATACCTCCTGCGCGGCAGCATCATCGAATGACCCATCTGGCCGAACTTGCAATCGCCCTGCTTCTGGTCGGCGGCTCTGTCCTTGGACTGGTCGGCAGCTATGGCCTGATCCGGCTGAAAGACCCGATGCAACGCCTGCACGCGCCGACCAAGGCCACCACGGTCGGGGTTGGCGCAGCCCTGCTTGCCTCGATGCTGACGGGTCTGCTGTCCGGCGGCAACCCAAGCTGGCACGAACTGCTCGTGACACTGTTCCTGCTGTTGACCGCCCCCCTGTCAGCCCTGTTCCTCGCCAAGACCCACATCCACCGCACCATCGACACGTCCGTCCTGCCCCCGACCGGCACCGATGCGCCATGGGCCACGCTTGACGACACGCTGGGCGGCGCTGGCCCCACGGCCAAAATTTGACCAGGTAGTCAGGAAACTGCGCCCTGCACACTTGCGGCACATCGCCCGCCATGGCATCGTCCACCGCATCCGGCACGGGCGGAGGACCCTTTGGAAACGCTGACCCCCACAAAAGGCCTCCTGCCGCAGGTCACTCATGCCCGCAACCCGGGGATGCCCCTCGACCTTGACTGGGTCGCGTCCGTGCAGGCCAACACCTCTGCCATCGAACGCCGCGCCGCTACGCTCCCCGGCCGCCGTTCGGTCAAGAAGGAGTGGCAGGCCGCGTGGTACCTCAAGGCGATCACGCTCATCGACCTCACCACCCTGTCCGGTGACGACACCGAGGGTCGGGTCACGCGCCTGTGCGCCAAGGCCCGCCAGCCCGTCGCGCCATGGATGCTCGACAAACTGGGGATGCCCAACATCACCACCGGTGCTGTCTGCGTCTATCACGACATGGTGGAAACCGCCGTCCGCGCCCTCGAAGGCACCGCGATCCCGGTGGCCGCCGTCTCCACCGGCTTCCCCGCAGGCCTCTCCCCCTTCAAACTCCGCATTGCCGAAATCGGCGAGTCGGTCCGCGCCGGAGCGCGCGAGATCGACATCGTCATCTCCCGCCGCCACGTCCTGACCCAAAACTGGCAGGCCCTGTACGACGAAATGGCGGAAATGCGCGCCGCCTGCGGTGACGCTCACGTCAAAGCGATCCTCGCCACCGGCGAACTTGGCACTCTCAGAAACGTTGCCCGCGCATCGCTCATCTGCATGATGGCGGGGGCGGATTTCATCAAGACCTCCACCGGCAAGGAGCCCGTCAACGCGACCCTCCCCGTCACCCTGACGATGGTGCGCTGCATCCGCGACTACCAGGATCGCACCGGCACCCGCGTCGGTTACAAACCCGCAGGCGGCATCGCCAAGGCCAAGGACGCGCTGGTCTACCTCTCCCTCATGAAAGACGAACTCGGCCACCCCTGGCTGCAACCCGACCTCTTCCGCTTCGGCGCCTCCTCCCTCCTCGGCGATATCGAGCGCCAGCTCGAACACCACCTGACCGGCCACTATTCAGCTGCCAACCGCCACGCGATGGGATAGGCCAGATGCGCCCCGCCCATTCATCTTGGCAAAACTATCCCCGCCGGAGGCCGCGGCCAGCCACGGACGCGACGGCAGAAAGGCCAGCGCCATGACCATCAAGGAAATCTTCGACAGCATGTCCTACGGCCCCGCCCCCGAATCTGCGACCGAAGCCCTCGCGTGGATCGCCAAGCACAACGGCAAATTCGGCCACTGGATCGACGGCGCGTTCATCACACCGGGCCAGACCTTCACCACCTCGAACCCCGCCACCGGCAAACCTCTGGCCCAAGTCTCCCAAGGCACAACCGACGACGTCGCCAAAGCTGTCGCCGCCGCCCGCCGCGCCCAACCGAAATGGGCCGCCCTCCCCGCTCATCAGCGCGCGAAATTCCTCTACGCCCTCGCCCGCCTCACCCAGAAACACGCCCGCCTCCTCGCCGTCCTGGAAACCCTCGACAACGGTAAACCAATCCGCGAGAGCCGCGACATCGACATCCCCCTTGTCGCCCGCCATTTCTCCTACCACGCCGGCCTCGCCCAGCTTCTCCCCTCCGAACACCCCGACCTCCAGCCCCTCGGCGTCTGCGGTGCCGTGATCCCCTGGAACTTCCCCCTCTTGATGCTGGCCTGGAAGGTCGCACCCGCCCTCGCCGCCGGCAACACCATCGTCCTCAAACCCGCCGAATATACCCCCCTCACCGCCCTCCTCTTCGCGGAAATCTCCATTGAAGCAGGGCTGCCCAAAGGTGTGCTCAACATCGTCACCGGCGACGGCACCACTGGCGCCGCCCTCGTCGACGCACAAGTCGACAAGATCGCCTTCACCGGCTCCACCTCCGTCGGCAAGCGCATCCGCGAGGCGACCGCAGGCACCGGCAAGGCCCTCACGCTCGAACTCGGCGGCAAATCTCCCTACATCGTCTTCGACGACGCCGACCTCGACTCTGCCATCGAAGGCCTCGTCGACGCGATCTGGTTCAACCAAGGCCAGGTCTGCTGTGCGGGCTCCCGCCTCCTCGTCCAGGAAGGCATCGACCCCCGCTTCTACGACAAACTCAAACGCCGGATGGACGGCCTCCGCATCGGCGACCCCCTCGACAAGGCCATCGACATCGGCGCCATCGTCGATCCCATCCAGCTAAAAACCATCACCCAACTGGTCAAGGACAACCCCGAGGGTGACCATTACACCGCCCAGACCCCCGTCCCGCAAGGCTGCTTCTACCCCCCCACCCTCATCACCGGCCTCGGCACCGCCTCAACCCTGATGCAAGAGGAAATCTTCGGCCCCGTCCTCGTCGCCATGACCTTCCGCACGCCCGAGGAAGCCGTCGCCCTCGCCAACAACACCAGATACGGCCTCGCCGCGACGCTGTGGACCGAGAACATCAACCTCGCCCTCGACATCGCCCCCAAACTCAAGGCCGGGGTCGTCTGGGTCAACGCCACCAACCTCTTCGACGCCGCCGCAGGCTTTGGCGGCGTCCGCGAATCCGGCTTCGGCCGTGAGGGTGGCTGGGAGGGCCTGATGGCCTACCTCAAGCCCAGCCTGAAACCCGCGGCCCTGAAACCCGCCGCCGCGATCCCGGCCCCCGCCGACCCGCAAGTCGACACCCTCGACCGCACCGCCAAGATGTACATCGGCGGCAAACAGGCCCGCCCTGACTCTGGCTACTCCCAGCCAATCTACAGCCCCAAAGGCAAACTTCTCGGCCACGTCGGCATCGGCAACCGCAAGGACATCAGGAACGCGGTCGAGGCCGCCCATGCCGCCAAATCCTGGGCAAAAACCACCGCCTACAACCGCGCGCAGGTCCTCTACTTCATCGCCGAGAACCTCTCCGCTCGCGCCACCGAGTTCGCCACCAGACTGCAAGACCTCACCGGCAAGCCCGGCACAGCGGAGGTCGAAGCCTCCATCCAGCGCCTCTTCACCTACGCCGCCTGGGCCGACAAATACGATGGCGCCGCAAAATCCGTCCCGATCCGCGGCATCGCGCTCGCCATGAACGAACCCGTGGGAGTGATCGGAGCCCTCTGCCCCGATGAGGCCCCTCTCCTCGGCCTCATCTCCGTCATGGCCCCCGCCATCGCGATGGGCAACACCTGCATCCTCGTCCCCGGCCAACATCCCCTGTCCGCCACCGACTTCTACCAGATCCTTGACACCTCCGACCTCCCCGCCGGAGTCGTCAACATCGTCACCGGCCCCGGCCCCGACCTCGCCAAATCCCTGGCCGGCCACCTGGACGTCGACGCGGTGTGGAGCTTCTCCTCTCACCCCCTCTCCGCCCTGATCGAGGCCTCCTCCGCTACCAACCTCAAGCGCACCTGGGTCAACCACGGGCGGGCGAGGAACTGGGTGGGCGCAGAGGGCGAAGGCCGCACGTTCCTGTCACAGGCGACGGAGGTCAAGACCGTCTGGGTGCCTTATGGGGAGTGACGCCAATTCCCTCGTGGGGTGGGTGTCAACCCACCGCTGAAACGGAAAAGTGGTAGATCCCGCCCCTCAACCGCGGAATTAGACCAAGGAGACAGAACGGTGAACCCTCTGGAGGCGCTTCTTTCGGTCTATCTGGTAGCCCATTCTCCCTTTCTCGCTCGATTGCGAGTTGAAGAAATCGAAGTCGGTAGCCGTCTTAAATTGTTGCGCTACACCAAATCGAACGGGGGCACTGTAATGTATCAATTGACATCGTTAAAGATGGACCCAAGTCATGGCAAAATTCCTTGCTCAGCGGAATCCCGTTTGCAGCGCCTGATCAGGATTTTGTCGCATTTCTCCTGACTGAGGATGTGACAAACCATCCTTCCGTTGGATGGCCCCAGCGGAAAGACAGTGGACCCTTCATGCGGTTCGGCGGGTATGAATGGGTTTGGCAACAAGACGGCAAGCATCTCGCAGCTCACGATGAGCTTGCCAGCTTCACGCTCGAAAATCACGAAGCAAGACAGCTTGGTTGCGTCATGGCTGTCGATATCAAATCGTAGGGTGGGTGCCAACCCACCGCCCCATCGGCCAACCCGCGCAAGCGGTGGGTTTCACCCACCCTACTCCCCGAACGCTCCGTCGATCTCGATGCCAGCCCATTCCGGCTCGACCTGCCCCAAGCGAACATCCCGGTGGATCGACGAATGTGGCCAATCTACGGGGCGCTCAACGAACCCGTGTTTCACCGGGTTCCACCAGCAATACCGCAAGTGCATGTTGAAATCACACTCGTCGCGAATGTGGTGATCCCAAAATCGTCGCTGCCAAAGTCCCGCCTCACCCTTCGCGACCTTGGATGCACTGCGCGGGCCAACCCGGCCAACAGCCTTGGAGAAGCGCGCTTTGATCTTCTTCCAGCGAACCGAGTAATCCGCATCGCCTTCCGGAAGGGTCCAGATACAATGGATGTGATCCGGCAGAACGACCCATGCGTCGATGCGAAAAGGATGCTCAATCAACGTCGTCCGAACCGCCTCACGAAGCACGTCGGTCTCTCGTTCCAAAAGGTTCGATCCACGGTCGGCCAAAGCCACGGTAAAGAACACCGACGCGCCAGCGATCTTTGGACGGACATAATTTGGCATGGCCGCATCCTATCCGCTCAAGGTTAACACCTCGTTACCCGCGTAGGGTGGGTGCCAACCCACCGCCGCCACCCTCCCCCGATTCGCCCCTCAAGCTTAAAGCCCTCCCCTCTCCCCGGGCGTAGAGACGGAAGCAAGACAGGCAGAAGACGGGATAAAGACTCCAAACCCCCGCCAACCCATTGATCTAACACAGAGAACGGAGTCCTTTGCGGCCTCCGTCAAGCCCGCCCCGCCGCGGCACTCAGCGTCAAGGGATCAATCCCCATCCCCCGCAGCGCCGCCGCCCATTTCGCCCGGTCATCCGCCCCGAACACCAATCCCGCTACCGGATCGCAGGTCAGCCAGTCGTTGCGCCCGATCTCGGCCTCCAGCTGCCCCGGACCCCAGCCGGAATAGCCCAGCGCCAGCAGTGCCGCCTCCGGCCCGCCTCCCTTTGCCAGCGCCTCCAGAATATCCAGCGTCGCGGTCATGCCGTAGCCGCCCGGTACCTGCATCGTCGCCCGCCCGGCCCGCCAGTCCTGCGTGTGCAGCACGAAGCCCCGTCCCCGCTCCACCGGGCCGCCCAGATGCACGCGGATATCGCGCCCCTGAGCTGCGACCGGGATCTTCAACTGCTCCAGCAAGCCCGCAAAGCTCATGTCCTGCGCGGGCTTGTTGACGATGATCCCCATCGCCCCTTCCGCCGAATGCGCGCACAAAAGAATCACGCTGCGCTCGAACCGCGGGTCGCCCAAACCCGGCATCGCGATCAGGATCTTGCCCGCCAGTTCCATCGACTCAAACCCTCCGTTGATCCCAGCATGGCCCCGGCCCTGTCGCGCCTCAAGCCCGGAATGTTTCACTTTCCCGGGAAAACCTCACGGGCGGTCGCCGCAAAGTGATTTCCCTGTGGCCACCGATTGCCTATCTTCGCGCAATGATCCGTATGACCCTCATCACCGCCGTTCTGGCCGCCCCGGTCTTCGCCACCACGCAGGACGATGTGCTTGCGGCGGCGCTTCTGCCCGGCTGGCAGATGGAAAGCGGCGCGCATATGGCCGCGCTGGAACTGGTTCTTGCCCCCGGCTGGAAGACCTATTGGCGCAGCCCGGGTGATTCAGGCATCCCGCCCAGCTTTGACTGGTCGGGTTCCACCAACGTGAAGTCCGTGCGCCTGCACTGGCCCTCCCCCACGGTGTTCCACACCAACGGCCTGCAAAGCATCGGCTATCATGACCGCCTTGTCCTGCCGGTCGAGGTGACCGCCATCGACCCGGCCAAACCGATCCGCCTGTCGGCCCGCGTCGATCTGGGCATCTGCGACGAGATTTGTCTGCCCGCCAGCCTGTCGCTTTCGTCCGACCTGGTGGCGCCCGGCGCTGGTGATCTGCAGATCAGCGCCGCCCTTGACCAGCGCGCCTTTACAGCAGCCGAAGCGCGGGTGTCGGGAATCGCCTGCACCGTTGAACCGATTGCTGACGGCTTACGCCTGACAGCAGCGATCCGACTGCCCCGGCAAGGCCTCGAAGAGGTTGTGGCGTTCGAGACCACAGACCCGTCCGTCTGGATTGCTGAAAGCACCGAGCGGCGCGAGGGGGATCAACTGATTGCGGTAACCGAACTGGTCGACCGCTCTGGTGCGCCATTTGCGCTGGACCGGTCCGCCATGACCGTCACGATCCTCGCCGCTGGTGGCGCGGTTGAACTGCGCGGTTGCCCCGCACCCTGAAACGCCACAGCCGATCAATCCGCAGGCACGCCGGGATCGGCTTCGCCCAGTGATCTTGTCAAGCGTCAGCCCCGGCGCGGGCGGAGCGTGACGAACGCCGCCGCCGCAAGTACCATTACCAGAAGCGCCGCGCCAAGAAAGATCAACACCCCCGCAACGCCCGCCGGTACCCTGGCCAGCGCAGGCAGCGCCAGCCAGCCGGGCAAGGCTCCGGTCGCGGCAACCGGCCCCATGATCCCCACCGCCAGCACGACCATCGCCGCCGTCGCCGTGACGAACACCCCGCGCATCCGCCGCCCGCCCCCGCGCAGCGCCCGCCGCAGGGCTGCGAACGCGCGGGCAACGTCGCCCTCTGCAGCCATCAGCGCAGGCACCACCAGCAGCACCAGAACCACGCCGAAGCCAAGCCCGAAGGCCAGCGTGATCACCGTCGGCTTCAGGAACTCGGCCTGCGAGCTTTTCTCGTACAACAGCGGTGCCAGCCCCAGAACTGTGGTCAGCGTGGTCAGCAGCACCGGGCGGAACCGGTCGGATACGCCATCGACGATGGCAGGGAACAGTCCACGCTTTTCCTGATACTCGTCAACGGTCGACACCAACACGATGGAATCGTTGATGATGATCCCCGCCATTCCGATCAGCCCGACGATGGAAAACATCGACATCGGCACGCCCCATAGCCAATGGCCGAAGATCGCGCCGACCAAACCAAACGGGATCACCGACATCACGACCAAAGGCCGCGTCCAATGCGCGAATATCCAGGCCAGTGTCAGATAGATGCCCAGCAGACAGACGCCAACCGCCACAATCGCGCCGCCAAAGAACTCCGCTTCATCCGCCGCCTGACCCGAAAGCTGCCAGCCCACAGCAAAATCCTGGGCAATGGCGGGCAGGATTTCCTCGTTCAGGGCGCGCTGCACTTCGGTGGCGCGGGCCGGATCGTCTTCGGCCAGATCACCCGAAACGGTGACCAGCCGCAGCCCGTTTTCACGCCGGACCGTGGAAAACCCTGACCGACTGTCCACTGTCACGATATCAGCAAGCGGGACGTAAATTCCGGCGTCGGCGCGCATCAACGTTCGGTCAAGGAAATCCGCAGTCAGCTCGCCTTGCGGCAGTTCCACGCGGATCGTCGCCTGCCTTGGCCCGTCAGGAAAGCTGGCTGCCTCGATCCCGCTCAGCCGGTCGCGCAGCGCCCGCGCCAGCGTTGCGGTATCAAAGCCAAGGCTTTCCCCGCGTGGTGTCAAGGTCAGGACCAGTTCTTCCTTGTCATAGGCCAGACTGTCTTCCAGCCCCGACACTTCGGGAAAGACCGACAACGCGGTCTTCAGCGCTTCAGCGGCGGCTTTCAACTGTGCCGCATCGGCCCCGTAAAGATCGACCGACAGCGCATCACCGCCGGGACCGAACCGGGCACCGCGAAAGCTCAGCTCCTCCAGCTTTGGATGTGCCACAACCTCGGCTTCCAGCGCCGAAATGAACTCGAAACTGGAATAGGTGCGCAGGTCGGGGCTGATCAGCTCCATCGAGATGGCCCCCAGCAGGTCCGGCCCCTTGGTGTCGGCCCCCGACAGGCCACGCCCGGAACTGCCGCCCACCTCGGCCAGCACGAACGTCACCGGGTTGAGCCCGTGTTCCGCCGCAAAGCGGGTGGTCACGGCATCGGTGGCGCGCTGCAATTCGCGCATCATCGCCAGACTGTCCTCGCGCGCCGCCCCCGGCAGCATCGAAAAGCTGCCAGTGACAGAGGCCTGCTCCGGTGCGTTGAAAAAGCGGAACTGAACCTCGCCGCGCACCACCAGCGACACCTGCACGGCAAGCGCCAGCACACAGGCCGCCAGTACCGGATACCGCGCCACGATCACCCAGCGCAGGAATGGTTTCACCAGCCGCGCCCGCACCCAATCCAGCCCGCGGTTGACCTGCCGCGACGGCCCGTCATACCACTTGTTCTTGCCGGCATCCGCCATCGCATGCGCCAGATGGTTCGGCAGGATCAGAAAGCATTCCACCAGCGACACCGCCAGAATGATGGTCACCGTGATCGGAATGTCGGTGATCAGCGTGCCGAACCGCCCGCCGATCAGCACCAGTCCCAGAAAGGCAATCGTGGTGGTGATCGACGAGGCGAAGATCGGCCCGGCCATCCACTTCGCCGCGTTCTCGGCGGCGACCATCGGGCTTTCGCCCAGCGTGGTGACCCGGTACTCGGTATGTTCGGCCACCACGATGGAATCGTCGACCACAACGCCGACCATGATGATCAGCGCGAACAGCGAGATCATATTCAGCGACTGGCCGGTCAGATACATCACCGCCAGTGCCGACAGCATCGCCAGCGGGATCCCCATCGCCACCCAGAACGCGATGCGCGCGTTCAGCGACAAAAACAGCATCGCCACCACCAGCAGCAGCCCCGAGGTGCCGTTGTCCAGAAACAACAGCAGCCGGTCGCTGATCTGCTCGGCCCGGGTGCGGACCAGGTCGATGGTCACACCGGGCGGCAGGCCCGGCTGCATAGCGGCGGCCACCTCGGCGACGGTCGCCTGCATCCGGATCGCATCACCGTCATCAGCCCGGTCCACCCGGATCGTCATCGCCGGATTGTCACCGACAAACGCGGCACGCACCGCATTCGCATCATTGACGCTCAGGGTGGCGATGTCGCCCACCGTCAGTTTCGACCCGTCGGGCAGCAAGCGAAGCACGATCCCGGCGATTTCGGCGGTGCTGCGCCGTTCGGCCCCGGTACGGACCCGCGCCCCGTCACCCACCTCGCCCGCTGGGGCGCTGCTGACAGCGCTGCCGATGGCCTCGGCCACCTCGGCCATGGTGATGTCATGCTGCATCAGGGCGGTAGAGGGCACCTCGACCACGGTTTCCGGTGCAGCTAACCCCTGGATCGTCGCCCTTGTGATCCCGGCGGCAAACAGCCTGCCCGTGAACTCATCGGCAAAGCGGGCCAACTGATCAATTGCGACCGGCCCGGTGATCAGCACATCGGTCACCCGGTCGCGCCAGGCGGCGGCATTCACTTCCGGCTGTTCCGCGCCTTCGGGCAGGCTGGACAAGCCATCGACCGCCGCCTGTACCGCCTCTTCGGCGGCGGCGAGGTCGCCATTCGGCTCGAAGCTGAGGTCGAGCACCGCACGCCCCTCGGTCGCGCGCGAACTGACGTCCGTCACCCCATCCAAAGACAGAAACGCCGGTTCCAGAACCTGAACGACGGCGCGGTCAACGTCTTCGGCACCGGCACCTTCCCACGCGACAGAGACCGTCACCTCATTCAGCACCACGTCGGGAAAATACTGCGCCCGGATCCGGGTTGCAGCGATCAACCCGGCCACAAGCATCACCACAAGCAACAAGTTGGCGATGGTGCGATGGCGGACAAAGTAGCGGATCAGACCCATGTCAGCCGCCCATCCGGCTTTCCAGCCGGTCAATCACACTTGCGGGAACCTCACTGGCTTGCAGCTGTTCCAGAACCCGCGCCTTTGCGTCCGCTGGCATCCGGTCATTGGCTACGACGAATGCAATCAGTTCAGCCCGGCGTTTTTCGCTCAGGGTGATCATGTCGGCGGCGGGCGTGGCTGCAACGGCGCGAACCGGACGCACCCGGATTCCGGCACCCAGCAGGACCGACCGCTCGCTGACAATCTCGCGGCCCGCCAGTGCACCCACCCGCAGGATCACGTCATCGCCCTGCCGGCGCAGAACTTCGACCGGCACTTCTTCCAGCCGGTCTTCCGGTCCAACGGCCAGGACGGTGCCATTGCGCCCCAGCGCCGTCGCCGCAACCAGCGATGTATCGGTGAGCGGACCCTCTTCAACCCGAACCGTGACAAAATCGCCGGGCCTGAGGCCGGGGGCCACGTCCAGCGCCACATAAACCAACCGCCCCGTCTGCCCCTCACCGACCGACGCGCCGACGCGGTCCAGATGTCCGGCGGCCGTCAGCTCGGTGATCCCTGCAGCCAGCGTTACCGAAACCCGACCGCGCGCAAGGCCGCCGTCCGATGCCAGAAGCAGAACGAACTGCGCCGTTGACAGCCGCATCGCCACATCCAGCGCGGCAGGGTCGATGATCCGGCCCAAGACCTCGTTTGCCCCGACCAGCGCGCCTGTACCAATCGTCACGCCATCAATCAGTCCGGAGAACGCGGCCCGAAGCTCGGTCTCGGCCAAAGCACGCTGTGCCTCGGTCACCGCTATTTCGGACCGCGTGACGGCAACCTCGGTCTGATCGACCCCTGCCCGGGCCGAGGCAAGCGACTGGCGGCGCGAAAGCACTGCCTGATCGGCAGCGGACACTGCCAGTTCCGCCGTCTCGACCGCCTGCGGGGATCCGGCACCCCGCGCTGCGATATCCTGCTGGCGGGTCAAGGACTGACGGCGCAGAACGGCCTGCGTTTCGGCAGCGGCCAGATCATCCTCGGCCAGCAGAACGGCAGCCTTCGCCTCTGTCGCATTGGCCGCCGCTTCGTCCGCGTTGGCCCGCGCCAGCGCCAGCGCCTCGGTGGCAGCGACGGGGTCAAGCCGCAGGATCACCTCGCCCGCCGCAACCGACGCACCGTTTCGAAAGTTGTCCGACACCCAAACGACCGTTCCCGCCTGCCGGACCCGCAGGTCAAGCGTGCGCCGGGACTGCACCTCGCCGTAGGCGGTCATCACCGGCGTCACTTCGCCCGGTGTCAGCGTGATCACATTGGCTGCAACGACACGTTCGGTTTCGGGCCGGCCAGAGCCACCCTCTGCGCCACGGTCACTGACAGCAGTGGCCACAACCCCCACCGCAAGGCCCAGAAGCGCCAGCGTGACCGCCAGAAGAAAAAGGCCTGTCAGGCTTCGTCCGAAAAACCGCATGGCACCCTCTTGTCGCCCGTGTCAAACCTAGCGCTGTCCGGCCTGCGCGCCAGCCACAAAGCCGTTACGCGGCGCGCGGCTATTTCCGTTGCTTGTGTTCTTCCAGTCGCGGAAATATCTCGACAAAGTTGCAGGGCTTGTGCCGGAAATCCAGCTGCCAGCGCAGAATCTCGTCCCAGGCGTCGCGGCACGCCCCGGGGCTGCCCGGAAGCGCGAAAAGATAGGTGCCCCCCGCAACCCCGCCACAAGCCCGGCTTTGAACCGCCGACGTGCCGATCTTCTGCATCGAGACGATGGTGAAGACGGTGCCAAACGCCTCGATTTCCTTCTCATACACATCGCGGTGCGCCTCGACCGTCACATCGCGCCCGGTCAGCCCGGTGCCCCCGGTCGTCAGGATCACATCCACCAACGGATCGGCGACCCACTGCCGCAAGCGTTCGGCAATCAGCGCCCTGTCATCGGTAACAATGCCCCGTGCCGCCAGATGGTGCCCGGCCCCCGTCAGCCGTTCCACCAAAGTGTCCCCGGACCGGTCATCCGCCGCGCTGCGCGTATCGCTGACGGTCAGCACGGCGATGCGAACCGGGATGAAATCCTTCGTCTCGTCGATCCGGTTCATCCCCGCAACCTTGCCTGCAGCGTCAACAGATCCGCCCATGCCTCGCGCTTCGCCTCGGGATTGCGCAACAGATAGGCCGGGTGCGTCATCGCAAGCAGCGGCTTGCCCAGCGCCTCGCCCCACGTCCCCCGCGCCCGCAGGATGCCCTTCGCCCCGGTCAGTGCCATCAACGGCGTGTTGCCCATCACCACGATCACCTCCGGATCAATCAGGGCGATATGCCGTTCGACAAAGGGGCGCATCATGGCGATCTCTGCCGGTTCCGGGTCACGGTTTGCGGGCGGACGCCACGGCATGACATTAGTGATGTACAGCGCCGTTGCGGGGTCGGGTGATGTGCGCGTCAGGCCAATGGCCAGGAACATCCGGTCCAGCAGCTGCCCCGCCCGGCCCACGAAAGGCCGCCCCTCGCGGTCCTCGTCACTGCCCGGCGCTTCGCCAAGGATCAGGACGCGGGCGGCGGGATTGCCATCGGCAAACACCAGGTTCCGCGCACCCTGCTTCATCTCGCAATGGTCGTAGGCAGCCAGTGCTGCTTGCAACTCCTGCAGCGTGCTCACCCGCGCGGCGGCAGCCTTTGCGGCGGCAACGGCACCTTCTGCGGTGGCAGCAACCGGTGCCGATACAGTTCGCGCCGGGGCCTGTGCGGCGGGGTTCCGTGCGGCGGGGGCTGCAGCCTGTGGCGCACGCACAGGCTCACCCAACTCATACCGGTTGACCGATGCTTCGCCCAAAGGATCGGTCACACCAAGATCGACCTGCCACGCCAGCGCCGCAAGCGAGGCGTGCCAGTCTTCAGCGATGTCAGCGGTGATTCCCATGCCCTACCCTAGTCGCTTGCCGGACCAGCATCCAGAACATGCAAAGCGCCCCAAACACCGCCATTGCCCAGCCTGCCCCGCTTTGGCATAAGCACGCCATCCCGGCAGGAGAGACCGATGACCTTTCGCGCGCGCCATCTTCTGGGCATCGAGCATCTGGCCCCGGCCGAAATCGTCACCATCCTCGATCTGGCCGACCGCTACGTCGATCTGAACCGCCGCACGGTCAAGCAGTCCGACGTGCTGGCGGGCATGACCCAGATCAACATGTTCTTCGAGAATTCCACCCGCACGCAGGCCAGCTTTGAACTTGCCGGCAAACGCCTCGGCGCGGATGTGATGAACAT
This sequence comes from Paracoccaceae bacterium, assembly GCA_031415015.1. GTDB lineage: Bacteria > Pseudomonadota > Alphaproteobacteria > Rhodobacterales > Rhodobacteraceae > JAUYQR01. Next base: position 8,718 of record JANOQT010000141.1, on the reverse strand, counting down.
GTCGGTGGCGCATTCGTCGGTGAAAAAGGGCGAGACGCTGATCGACACCGCGATGACGCTGAACGCCATGCACCCGGATTTGCTGGTGGTGCGGCACCCGTCGTCTGGCGCGGTCAACCTGCTGGCCTCCAAAGTGAATTGCGCCGTCCTGAACGCAGGCGACGGGCGGCACGAACACCCGACGCAAGCGCTGCTGGACGCGCTGACCATCCGCCGCGCCAAGGGCCGTATCCAGCGGCTGACCGTGGCGATCTGCGGCGACATCGCGCATTCCCGCGTTGCCCGGTCGAACCTGATCCTGCTGGGCAAGATGGAAAACCGCCTGCGCCTGATCGCGCCGCCCACTCTGATGCCCGCAGGCGTCGAAGACTTCGGGTGCGAACTGTTCGACGACATGCGCAAGGGCCTTGAGGGCGCCGACGTGGTGATGATGCTGCGCCTGCAGAACGAGCGGATGGACGGTGGCTTCATCCCCTCCACCCGCGAATACTACCACCGCTACGGCCTCGACGCCGAGAAACTGTCCCACGCCAAACCCGATGCCATCGTCATGCACCCCGGCCCGATGAACCGCGGGGTAGAGATCGACGGCGATCTGGCCGACGACATCAACCGCAGTGTGATTCAGGAGCAGGTGGAGATGGGCGTCGCGGTGCGAATGGCCTGCATGGACCTGCTGGCGCGGAATTTGAGGGCGGAGCGGGGGCGGCAGGCGGTGGGGGTGATGGTGTGAGCGCTGGGATCGGAGATGGTGTCATTCGAGTTGGAGAAAAGATTCTGTGGCGAGGCAAGCCAAGCACTAGGCTTCATCTCAACTTTTCAGTCGTTGGGGTCGGAGTTCTTTTTGTGACCTTGGGATTTCTCATTGCGTTTTTGATTTGGCAAGATGCCGAGAGTGACCGGTTCGTCCCATGGCTTGCAAACGCACCCTTTATGGTTGTTGGTGCAGCCTTGATCTTAGTTTTTCCTTTCTGGGACCTACGTAACAGAAAACGTCTTGAGTACGTTCTGACTAACCAGAGAGCTATGGTTCTCAAACTTGGCGCCAAATCAAACCCGGCGTTTGAAGTGCCTCTTGTCCCAACACCGCGAACGGAATTTACCACTGGAAAACTGCAATCCCTGACTCTGTTCGAGCCCACAACGAGCTACGACGCGAGGCAAAAAGCAAATGCTGTAACCTTCTACTTGATCCCTGACGCCCGCCAAGTATTGCGTTTGGTTGAGGAATTAGGAGGGTCAGAAAAATGATCTTGCTCCGAGACACAACCCCATGACCCCCGACCCCACTCCCAAGCCCCCCAAATCCGACGCCCGCATCGGCGGGATGGTGGCCACCGCCGTCCTTGTCTTCCTCGCCGTGTTCACCGCCGTCATCATCTGGATCGCCTGACGATGGATGACGGCTGGGCCCCCTACCTCCAACCCGGCGAAACCCTCCTCTGGGAAGGCGCGCCGAAGCCCGGCGTTCACGGTCTGGCCAAGATCATCGGCCTTGCCATCTTTGGCCTGCCTTTTCTGGTCATCGGCATCGGGGTTTGCGTGACCGGTCTCGTCATGCTGTTCGGCGGCAAAAGCTGGAACGATGCCGGGCTTGGGCTGTTCTTCACCGCCTTCGGGGTCCCCTTTGCCGGGGTTGGTTCAGTTCTGGTGTTCGGCCAGTTTTATGCCGCGCGGCAGGCGCACCGGAAGATCCGCTACGCGCTCAGCACCCGCTGCGCCTATATCGCGAAATCCTGGTGGACCCGCAGCATCGGGTGCTATCCGATCCTGCGCAGCACCCCCACTGGTCTGGACAAGGGCCGCACGGCGGATACGGTCTGGTTTCATGTCCACTCCGAAAGGGACTCCGACGGCGACCGCACCACGACCCGCGTGGGGTTTGACAACATCGCCGACGGCGAGGCGGTCTTTCGCCTGATCCGCAGCATCCAGATGGGCACCGCATGACATTCCACCTCACCAACGCCCGCCTGATCGACCCCGAGGCGCTGACCGACACGCCCGGCACGCTGACCATGGCGAAAGGTCTGATCACCGCGATCAACGGCCCCACGCCGAAAGGGGCCAAGATCATCGACTGCGGCGGGCACTGCCTTGCCCCCGGCATCATCGACTTTGGCGTCAAGATCGGCGAACCGGGCGAGCGGCACAAGGAATCGTTCCGCTCCGCTGGTCTTGCGGCGGCGGCGGGCGGCGTGACCACCATCATCGCCCGCCCCGACACGCACCCCGCCATCGATACCCCCGAAGCGCTGGAGTTTGTCACCCGCCGCGCCTCAGAAAGCCCGGTCCGCATCCGCCACATGGCCGCCCTGACCAAAGGCCGCGCGGGCCATGAGATGACCGAAATCAGCTTTCTTCTCGACGCCGGGGCCATCGCGTTCACCGATGCCACCCACGTCTCCACCGACACCAAGGCGCTGTCCCGTGCCATGACCTATGCCCGCAGCCTTGGCGCGCTGATCATCGGCCACCCGCAAGACCCCACGCTATCGGCTGGGGCTTCCGCCACCAGCGGCAAGTTCGCGTCGCTTCGCGGCATTCCCGCCGTCTCGCCGATGGCCGAACGGATGGGGCTGGAGCGGGATCTCGCCCTCGTCGAGATGACCGGCGTGCGCTACCACGCCGACCAGATCACCACCGCCCGCGCGCTGCCGGCGTTGGCCCGCGCCAAGGCGGCGGGGCTGGACGTTACCGCCGGAACCTCGATCCACCACCTGACGCTGAACGAATTGGACGTGGGCGACTACCGCACCTTCTTCAAATTCACCCCGCCCTTGCGGTCCGAGGATGACCGGTTGGCGATGGTTGACGCAGTGGCGACCGGGGTTATCGACATCATCTCGTCGATGCACACCCCGGCGGACGAAGAATCCAAGCGCCTGCCGTTCGAAGAGGCGGCCTCCGGTGCTGTGGCGCTGGAAACCTTCCTGCCCGCCGCGATGCGCATCTATCACGCGGGGGCGATGGACCTGCCAACCCTCTTCCGCGCCATGACGCTGAACCCCGCGCGCAGGTTGGGCCTGCCACAAGGGAGGCTGGCGGTCAGCGCCCCGGCGGATCTGGTGCTGTTCGATCCCGACGCCCCGTTCCTGATGGACCGCTTCGCCTTGCGGTCAAAATCCAAGAACACCCCGTTTGACGGCGCGCGGATGGAGGGTAAGGTACTGCGAACCTTCGTCGCCGGGACGCAGGTGTTTGCAGCGGAAACCTGACACATGCCCCCAATGACGACTGATCCGATGCTGCTGCTGGTCACGGCGCTGCTGGCCTATCTGCTTGGCTCCGTCCCCTTTGGTATCGTGATCACCCGCATCATGGGCCTTGGCGACCTGCGCCAGATCGGGTCGGGCAACATCGGGGCTACCAATGTCTTGCGCACCGGCAACAAGCGGGCAGCGCTGGCAACGCTTTTGCTGGACGCGGCAAAGGGCGGGGTGGCGGTGCTGATCGCGCGGGCACTTCTGGACGAGGATGCTGCACAACTGGCGGGGCTTTGTGCGTTTCTGGGGCATCTTTTCCCAGTGTGGCTGAAGTTTCGCGGCGGCAAGGGGGTGGCGACGTTCCTTGGCATCCTGCTGGCCCTGGCCTGGCCAGTTGGTCTGGCTGCCTGCGCCACCTGGGCGGTGGCGGCGCTCGTCACCCGCACGTCGTCCATCGCGGCGCTGATGGCGGCGGGGTTGACGCCGCTATGGCTGATCCTGCTGAACGAGGGGCGTCTTATCGTCCTGACCGCAATTCTGACCCTGCTGGTTTACCTGCGCCATTCCGAAAACCTGAAGCGGATCAAGGCCGGAACTGAACCAAAGATCGGCAAGCGGGCGGGCTGACCGTAGGATGGGCAATCTGCCCATCACCGCCGAAAATCACAAACTCGTGTCGAAATAGATCTGCGTCAGGTCGCCTTCCCAGTCGTCGCGGTAGCATTCCAGCCAGTGGTCCGCCTGCACCTGACCCGTGGCAATGCTGTCGATCAGCGGCGCAAGCTGACGCTCTTCGCCGTGCCCGCGCGCGACAAGACCCGCCTGCGACAGCGACACCGCCGCCCGCGCCAGATCGTGCAGCTTGACGCTCTCCGCCTCGCCCTGCAACCCCGCGACCGAGGCGGCAACCCGCAGCCCTTCGCGCGTGTCCGTGTCAAACCCCTTGACCAGATCCCAAGCCGCATCAAGCGCGCCCTGATCATACATCAGCCCCACCCAGAACGCGGGCAGCGCCACGATATGCGCCTGATCACCGCAATCGGCGCCCCGCATTTCGATGTATTTCTTCACCCGCGCTTCGGGAAACACCGTGGTCATATGATCCGCCCAATCCGACAGCGTCGGCTTCTCGCCGGGCAGCGCGGGCAGCTTGCCGGCCAGAAAGTCGCGGAACGACTGGCCCAGCGCGTCGATGTATTTGCCGTCGCGGTAGACGAAGTACATCGGCACATCCAGCACCCAGTCGACATACCGCTGGAACCCCATGCCGTCCTCGAAGGCGAACGGCAGCATCCCCGTCCGGCTGTCATCAAGGCCGCGCCAGATCCGGCTGCGCCAGCTTTTATGCCCGTTCACCTTGCCATCAAAGAACGGTGAAGACGCGAACAACGCCGTCGCCACCGGCTGCAACGCCAGCGCCACGCGCAGCTTTTTCACCATGTCCGCCTCGGACGCGTAATCGAGATTCACCTGCACCGTTGACGTGCGGTACATCATCTGGGTGCCGTGCGTACCCACCCGGCCCATGTAATCGGTCATCAGCCTGTAGCGCCCCTTTGGCATCACCGGCATCTCGTCCGCGCTCCAGACTGGTGCGGCCCCGATCCCCATGAACCGGATGCCCAGTGGATCGGCAATGGATTGCACTTCGTCCAGATGGTTCTGCAGCTCTGCCGCGACCTCCAGAGTTGTCAGCAAAGGCGCGCCCGACAGCTCGAACTGTCCGCCCGGTTCGAGGCTGATGTTGGCACCGTTACGCGTCAGGCCGATGATGTTGTCACCCTCGCGCACCGGCTGCCAGCCGTGGTGCAGGATCAACCCGTTGAAAATCGCCGAAATGGATCGCGGCCCGTCATAGGGCAGCGGTTTGCGGTATTCGGTCAGCCAGCCGAACTTTTCATGTTCGGTCCCGATGCGCCAATCGGCCTTAGGCTTGCATCCCGACGCCATGTATTCGGCAAGCTGATCGAAGGATTCGATTGGTCCGCCACCGGACTGAGGAATAGACATGATCAGGACTCCGGGGCAGGCAGCGAACGGATGGACGGCCTTTAGGCGCTAACAGGTGTCCTGCCCGCGCGGCCAAGTCAAGGCCCGGCGCAGCCCCTTGCCTGAGGTCAACGGACAACCACGCCCGCGCCGCGTCGTTGCCAGATCAGCCGGTCGATCCCACCCAGCGCCAGCACGTTTCCCGTGGCGGCCCCCTGCGGCGCAAGGGCCGCGACAAGGACAGCGGTATCCATGCCGGGCAAGGCGGCAAAGGCATCGAACAACTGCTCCGCCCCCGCCGCCTCGACCGGAATCAGGATCACCCGACCATCCCCCTGCTTCAGCCGCCAGACGCGGCGGCCGCGCAAGGACAGAATGCGAATCTCGGCCAGATCCGGCACGCCCACCGTGCCACCAAGTCGCGGGCCGAAATAGGCGATCTCGCATTCGTTCACCTCGACCACCCCCGGCGCATCGCCGGCTTGTGCAAACCGCATGCGTCGCCAGGCCAGCACCGCCCAGCCGATGCCCAGGGCCAGTACCGCAAGGCCCAATGGTCCGAAGAAATAGCCGCCCAGCCCCACCAGACGCAGGCCCGCCGCCGCAATGACCCCACCAAGGATAACCTCGCGGCTGCGGATCAACCCCTGCAGCACCTCGCGGCGGATAAAGCTCATACCCGCACCCGCTGCGCGCCGTCGAACAACACCAGCGCCACCGACCCGGCTGGCTGGAACCCGATGCCGCGATAGGCACGCGCCGCGGCCTCGCTTGCCGCGAACAGCACGGCGCGCCGGACGCCGCGTCCCCTCGCCTCGGCAAGATGCAAGGCCACCGACAGCCGGGCGTAACCACGGTTGCGCAGGTCAGGCGGCGTGTAGACCCCGCCGATCTGCACGATCTGGGGAAGCGTCGCGTTGAAGCCGGTCATCGCCACCGGCTGGCCTTCGACCACAAGCACCCGGTGACTGTCGCGGGCGATGGCGGCGTCGATCTCGGCCTCAGCCATCCCGAGCACCCGGTTTTCGGGTGTTCCAAGGATTTCACGATGATAATCGGCCCGCCATCCCACCAGAAGCGCGCGGTGATCGGCGGTCAGCGGGATCAGGCCCCCCGCTTGCGTCGCGGGCAGCCGCAGCCGATCCAGCGCCAACGCAAAGCCCGGCTCGTCCGCGTCCCGAAGCGCTGGCCTCTCGGCCAATCCCAACCCCGACAGCAGCGCCCGCACCTGACCGGCAGGGCCAACCGCCCCAGTGATCTCCAGACCCGCCAGAACCGCCCCGAACCGGCCCGCATCGCCCCCGACCGGTAGCACCGGCATCAGCATGCCGCCGCGCGTCACCGCAAGAACACCTGACGGACCGTCATCAAGCATCCAGATCCGTTGCGCATGGGCGTGGGGCGAGCCGAAGTCACCGTCCCCCAGACCGTGGGCGCGCAGGTTGCTGAGCGGAAACATCGCGCCCTCCGCATGCTGCAGCAAGAACGCCTCCACCGCCGCAAGGTCCCCCGGCCCCGCTTCGCGCATCCCAGCCTCGCGCATCCCAGCCTCGGGCATCATCGCCAATCCCCGCAGGCCGCCTGCCAAAGGGTGATTGCCGCCACCGCCGCCGTATCGGCACGCAAGATGCGCGGACCAAGGCTGATCGCGGTGACCCCTGTCATGCCGCGCAGCCGCGTGGCCTCAGTTTCGGCAAAACCGCCCTCCGGCCCGATCAGGATTGCTGCAGGACTGCCGCCCTTTGTGATCTGTGCGGGCTGCCCCGCTGCCGCCTCATCGCACCACAGCAACTGCCGCCCGTCGGGCCACGCGGCCAGCATCCGGTCAAGCGGCTGCAAATCGGCCACCTCGGGCACATAAGTCGCACCGCATTGCTCCGCCGCCTCAGTCGCATGCGCTTGCAGCCGGTCCTGCCGGATCCGTTCGGAATTGGTGTGACGGGTCTGCACCGGCAGGATCCGGCGCACGCCCAGCTCAACCGCCTTTTCCACAATGAAATCCGTGCGCGCCTTCTTGATCGGCGCAAAGATCAGCCACAAGTCGGGCGGCATTGCCAAAGGCCGTACCACCGCTTCGCAGACCAAAACCGCGCCGCGCTTTGCCGTCTCGGCCAGGACCGCGCGCCATTCGCCGTCCTGCCCGTTGAACAGCAGCACCGCCGCTCCGACCGCCAGCCGCATCACGCCCGTCAGGTAATGCGTCTGATCGGCGGATAGCTGCACGGCTTGCCCCGGGGACAAGGGCTGATCTACAAAGAGCCTGATCTTCGCATCCGACATGAGCGTGACCCTATGGCCCAGCCGCCGCAAATACCAGAGGCCGCGCCCACCCCGGATGCGGTGGCCGACGCGCCGCGCGGCAATTGGGTGGACCGGCTTGCCCCTGCCCGGACCCGCCCCTTCCTGCGGCTGTCCCGCGCCGACCGCCCCATCGGGACCTGGCTTTTGCTGATCCCCTGCCTGTGGGCGATCACCTTGGCCGCTGGCACCACGGGATTTCGGACTTGGGACCTTTGGCTTGCGGTGTCCTGCGCGGTGGGCGCGTTCTTGATGCGCGGGGCGGGCTGCACCTGGAACGACATAACCGACCGCGACATCGACGCCGCCGTCGCCCGCACCCGCAGCCGCCCGCTGCCATCCGGGCAGGTCACCGTCCGGCAGGCGCTGGTCTGGATGGTGGTGCAGGCCCTTCTGGCCGCCGCTATCCTGTTCAGCTACAATGGCCTTGCGATCGCGCTTGGCATCGCCTCGCTGGCGCTGGTCGCCATCTATCCCTTCGCCAAACGCTTCACCTGGTGGCCGCAGGTGTTCCTCGGCCTCGCCTTCAACTGGGGCGCGCTTCTGGCCTGGGCCGCGCATTCCGGCAGCGTCAGCCCGGCGGCGGTGGTCCTTTATGCCGCCGGAATCGCCTGGACGCTGTATTACGATACCATCTATGCGCATCAGGACCGCGAGGATGATGCCCTGATCGGCGTCAAATCGACCGCGCGCCTGTTTGCCGACCACAGCCGCCGCTGGCTTTGGATCTTCTTCGCCCTGACGATCCTGCTGTTCGGCGCGGCCATTGTCATCGCCCTCGCGCCCTCTGGCCGGCCGCTGCCGCTGCTGCTGGCCCTCACCGGCGTCTGGGCAATGGGCTGGCACATGGTCTGGCAGATGCAGCGGCTCGACCTTGACACCCCCGCCTCCTGCCTTGCCGCTTTCCGCACCAACCGGGATGCCGGGCTGATCCCTGTGCTGTTTCTTGCCACCGCTGCATTGCTCTGATTGAACCCCCCCGGCCAAACCCCTAGGAAGCAGGGGGCGTCTGCTTCCCTTGAGTCTCCCGGAACCTATCACCCTTGCCGCAACGAATTCGTCAGCTGTCCCCGACCACCCTTGCGCTTCTTGCCTTCATCCTGGCGGCGATGGCCATGGTGTCGGTGGCCTATGCGGCCGCGCGCGTCATCGAACGCCGGTCCGACAAGGTGATAACGGCCCGGCTTGCCGCCGAACAGATCGACTGGATCGAGGTCGAGGCGAA
>JANOQT010000140.1:0-2963 GCA_031415015.1 Paracoccaceae bacterium | reverse complement strand
GTGCCTGCAACCCCGGTCCAGCTTAGAACATCTGTCATGTCACGCTCCCTACGCCAGCCGGATGCGCGGGTTCAGGAACACGTAACCGATGTCCGAGATCAGCTGGGTCACCAGCACCACGAACACCGCCACGACCGAACAGCCGAGCAGAAGGTTGATGTCATTGTTTCCGGCGGCCTGAACCAGCGTCCAGCCGAAGCCTTTGTAGTTGAACAGGGTTTCCACGATGACCACGCCGTTCAGCAGCCACGGGAACTGCAGCATGATCACAGTGAAGGGGGCGATCAGCGCGTTGCGCAGCGCGTGTTTCACCACCACCTGGCCGAAGGACACGCCCTTCAGCCGGGCGGTGCGGATGTATTGCGCCGTCATCACCTCGGTCATCGAAGCGCGGGTCATCCGGGCGATGTAGCCGATGCCGTACAAGGCGATGGTCAGGACCGGCAGCGTAAAGCTCCAGAAGGTGATCTTGTCGGGCGAGGCGGCCCCGAGGAACAGCGTCTTGCCATCGATCCAGCCCCATTCGGCCAGCATCGGCGACAGGCCGGTGACCGGCGAGGCGAACAGCGCCACCAGAATGACGCCGGACACGTATTCCGGCGTGGCGGTCGAGGCGATGGAGAAGGTCGAGAGCACCCGGTCGGTCCGGCTGCCTTCGCGCATGCCGGACACCACGCCGATAATCAGGGCGGAGGGCACCATCACGATCATCACCCACAGCATCAGCCATCCCGTTGCAGCCAGTTTATCGGACAGCGACGGCAGCACGTCTTTCTTGAAGAAGGTGGAGAAACCCCAGTCACCCTGCAGGATGCCGCAATAGCGCGGCGCATCGGCGGCTTCGACCTTGGGCTTGATGCAGCGGCCGCGCGTGACCCCCTTTTCGTCGGTCAGCACCCAACCGGGGGCAACGCCCAGCCACTGGCCGTAGCGCATGAAGACCGAACCGCCATGGCCGTTCTGGATGATCCAGTCGGCCACCGATTCCTCTGTCATGCGTACCGATCCCTCGCTGCGCGCCAGCTTTTCAAGGTTGGGCGGCAGGTTGGTCAAAAAGAAGACGATGAAGGTCAGCACGAACGCTGTCAGCAGCATCAGCCCCAGACGGCGGGCAACGAATTTCAACATGGATGTGGCCTTTGCTCCCTGCGGACAAGCTGACCGTCCCTATCGGATGGTGACGATGGGCGGGGGTGGCTGTTAGGGTGCCGGGCGCGCGACAGGCGCGCGCCCGGCGGAAGGCAGGGTCAGGAGACCGACCACTTGTAGTGCTGATGCTCGTTAGACGGGTGCCGTTCGACGTTGATACCTTCCTTGGCGTGCGAGAACAGCGACCGCCAGTAGGGCTGGATGATGTAGCCTTCGTCTTGCAGGATCGTCTCCAGTGTGACCATCACCTCGCGCCGCGCGTCCGCATCGGCCAGTGACAGGGCTTTGACCATCGCTGCGTCGAAGTCGGCGCTGGCCATGCCGGTCTCGTTCCACGACCCGGTTCCGGTATAGGCGAGCGACATGTTCTGCACCGCCAGCGGGCGATGGTTCCAAGTGGTGGAAGAGAAGGGATACTTCTGCCAGTCGTTCCAGAAGGTCGAGCCGGGCATCACCGTGTGCTTGACGTTGGCCCCGGCGTCTTTCAGTTGCGCCACGACGGCGGCGGTGGTCGCGGCCTCCCAGCCGTCATCGAGCGAGATGACTTCCAGTTCGGTGTCGCCGATCCCCGCCGCGTCCAGCGCCGGTTTCAGCGCTGCCGCATCGACAACCTGATCCGGGATCTTGGCATATTCCGGGTGCACCGGGCAGGCGTGGTGGTTTTCCGCCGTAATGCCAAGGTTGTTATACCCCAGTTCCAGCACGACCTTCAGATCGACCGCCTTCTGGATCGCCTGACGGACGGCCTTGTCCTTGTAAAGGTCGCTTGAGGCCGAGTTCATCCGCACCACGATGGTGGCGGCGGTGACCACTTCGAACTTCTTCCAGCCCAGCGCGTCAAGCTGTTCGATGAAATCGCCCGTTGTCTCGTAGTTGGTGTCGATCTCGTCAGAACCGGCCAGCGACACCATGGTCGAGGGGTCGGTGCCAAAGTCGATGTAGTGAATCTCGTCCAGCGGTGCGGTGCCACCCCACCAGGTGTGGTTCGGGGCACGGACGAGGACTGCTTTCTGACCGACCGACACTTCCTGCGGCACATAGGGGCCGGTGCCGATCGGGTTGGCAGACGGATCGTCGCCGTCAGCAAAGCTGGAATGCACCACGGCAGCCGGATAGTCGGCGAGGTTCGGAACAATTGCCACGTCCGAGGCCGAGAGGTTCAGTTGCACGGTGGTATCGTCAATTTTGACCACGGCACCTTCGCGCAGCGTCTTGGTCGCCTCGTCCACCAGACCGGGGAAGCGGCTGGCCATCGCGTTGCCTTCGACGTTGCCGTCGGTCCAGCGGGCGAAGTTGCGCACCACGTCATCAGCGGTAAACGGCTCGCCGTTGTTCCAGGTCACGCCCTGACGGACCTTCAGCGTGTATTGGGTGGCGTCGGCATTGGCCTCCCAGCTTTCCAGCAGGCGGCCTTCGAAGGTGCCGTCGGCGTTGTACTGGATCAGGTATTCCAGCCAGCCGCGATAGATGTTGGAAATCTGCGGCCAGTCGGCCAGACGCGGGTCCTTGGTGCCCTTGACTTCCATGCCGCAGCGCACGATGCCGCCGACCTTGGCCTCTTGCGCCTGCGCCGGGGCCGCGACGCCCATCAGCCCGTAGGCCGCTGCGGCAGACACGCCCAGCGCGGTCGTGCGGCTGAGAAACTCGCGCCGGCTGAGTTTGCCGGCCTTGAATTCGTCGGCATACATTCCTGCGGCCGGATGCAACACGGCCGCCTTCATCTGTTCAGTCATCTTTGTCTCCCTGACAGGCTTATGAGTTTTTTGTTGGCACTGGCAACGCAAGGGCGAACCCGGATGATCTGGTCCTGCAAG
>JANOQT010000139.1:0-13120 GCA_031415015.1 Paracoccaceae bacterium | reverse complement strand
CGAACTGGCGATCGAGGCCCCCGTGGATGCAGACCTCGTCTGCCCCGTCCCCGATTCAGGCACCCCCGCCGCCATCGGCTACAGCCAGCAATCCGGCATCCCCTACGCGATGGGCATCATCCGCAACCAGTACATGGGCCGCACCTTCATCGAACCCAGCGAGTCCATCCGCAACATGGGCGTGCGCCTGAAACTCAACGTCAACCGCGCCCTGATCAAGGGCAAGCGGGTGATCCTGGTCGACGACTCGGTCGTGCGCGGCACCACCTCGCGCAAGATCAAGGACATGATCCTTGAGGCGGGCGCGGCCGAGGTCCACTTCCGCATCGCAAGCCCCCCCACCGCCTGGCCCTGCTTTTACGGTGTCGACACGCCTGAACGTTCCAAACTCCTCGCCGCCACGATGAGTGAAGACGAGATGCGCGACTGGATCGGCGTCGACAGCCTGAAATTCGTCAGCCTCGACGGCCTCTACCGCGCCGCTGGCGTCGCCGCCGGCCGCGATGCCGCCGCTCCCAAATTCTGCGACGCCTGCTTCTCCGGCGACTACCCCGTCGCCCCGTCCGACAAGATCGCCGAGGGGTTCGAGATGAAGGCCGCGGAATAAGCGGAGGCCGCATCAAAATGCCGTTCACTGCGGGAACCCAAGGAAATGCGTGAGGACATCCTGCGGATTGCCGTGCCGTTGCTCCTCTTCGTTCTGGCCGCGTATGGCGTCGGATTGCGCTCGTCCGGTCGTGTCCCCTTCCTCAGACTCGCAGCACCTGCACGCATCTTCGCGTGGGTCATTCACGGTGCAGCGAGAAACAGATTGCGAAAGAGCGAAACCATTCGTGACTGGTTCGTTTACCGTGAAGGGAAAGCGCCAGGACCAGAGGATTTGGCTCGGGTCCAGATGCAGGTAATTGCCAGTTTTGGTATCCTACTCGTCTTCAGCTTGATCGCCCGTTAGGCGCAACGCGGAGGCTGACTTGCCCACCATCAACGTCGACAGCTACCTTGCCGCCCTCCCCTCCGACCAACGCGACGCCCTGACCGACTTACGTGCGCGTCTGAAAACCCTCCTCCCCGACCATACCGAGTGCCTCTCCTACGCCATGCCCGGCTTCCGCCAGCCCGGCCCGAAAGGCAAAATGGTCATCGGATACGCCGCCTTTGCAAAACATCTCGGCCTCTACCCCCATTCCGGCTCAGTGATCCCGCAGATCGACTGCCGCCCCTTCAAGACCTCGAAATCCGGCGTCCTGTTCACGCCCGACCATCCGCTTCCCGATTCGCTCCTCGACCAGATCATCCGCACCCGGCAGGCCGAACTTTCCGCAGGCTACGGCCAGCGCTGACCGCTTGCCCTTTCATCTTGGCTCAAATATCCCCGCCGGAGGCTTCCACAGCCCCGCAAGGACCAGACATGACCCAGAAACTCGCCCTCATAACCGGCGCCTCGCGCGGCCTCGGGTTCGCTCTCGCCGAACAGCTGGCGGCGCGGGGCTGGCATGTCGTGGCCGTGGCCCGCACCGTCGGCGGGCTTGAGGATCTGGACGACCGGGTCAAGGCGCTGGGTCTGCCCGGTGCGGGTGCGCTCACTCTGGCGCCGATGGATGTGACCAACGACGACGCGATGCGCCACCTTTGCCGTAGTATCCATGACCGTTGGGGCGGCCTTGACCTTTGGGCGCACACCGCCATCCATGCAGCCCCGCTTGCGCCCGCAGGCTCGCTGGATGCCAAGGACTGGGACAAGTCGCTGGCCACCAACACCCGCGCCACCGGCAGCCTGATCCCGATGGTCGAACCCCTGCTCCGCGCCCGCGATGGCCGGGCGCTGTTCTTTGATGATCCGCGCGCCGGGGCGCAGTTCTTCGGGGCTTACGGTGCCACCAAGGCCGCGCAGATCGCCCTAGCCCGCAGTTGGGCCGCCGAGAACCGCAAACACGGCCCGCAGGTCGCCATCCTGACCCCAAACCCGATGCCGACCGCGACCCGCGCAAGGTTTTTTCCCGGCGAGGATCGCAGCATACTGGCTGACCCCGGGGCCGAGGCCGCCCGTTTGCTTGACGCAGTCGCCCCTGATACCCGCGTCATTTGATTAAAATTTGGCTTCATCTTGGCGCAAAAATCCCATAGGGGGTCCGGGGGATGGGAAATCCCCCGGGGTGTCAACCGGACCCGCGTCCGTTAGCCAAGCGCCGCCGCAATCGCCGCCCACAGCGGATCCACCGGCTCCACCCCGACCGACAGCCGGATCAACCCCTCCGGCACCGCATCGCCCCAGCGCGCCCTGCGTTCGCCCGAGGTGTGGGTCGCCCCGAAACTGGTCGATTGCGCGATGAACGGGCAGTCGGCCAGAAACCGCTCCGCCACCACCGCGTCGGCCAGCGTGAAGGTCAAAAGGAACCCGAAACCCGACATCTGCCGCTTTGACACCGCATGCGACGGATCGGCCGGCAGCCCCGGAAAGCGCACGGCCAACACCTTGGGATGTGCCGCCAGGCGTTCCGCAATGATCTGCGCTGATGCGCACATCCGGCTTAACCGCACTTCCAGCGTCTCGATCCCCCGGTGCACCAGCCAGGCCTCAAAGGCCCCCGGCACTGCGCCTGACAGTCTGCGCCAGTTGCGCACCCGGTCCATCAGCGCCGCATCGCGCCCCGCCACATGCCCCGCCAACAGATCGGAATGGCCTGACGGTGCCTTGGTATCCGCCGCCACCACCAGATCGGCCCCAAGGTCGAGGGGACGCTGCAACAGCGGTGTCATCGTGGTGTTGTCGGCAATCACCAGCGCGCCCGCCGCATGCGCCCGCGCCGAAATCACCGCGATATCGCAGACGTCAAGGCCAGGGTTGGACGGCGTTTCGATGAACACCACCCCTGCCCCGGTGAAATCGGCGGTGTCAAAGGCCGTCGTTGCCAGATACTCGACGCCGACACCGAACGGCGTCAGAAATTCGTCCGCCAGCAGCCGGGTATTGTAATAGCCGTCCGAGGGCAGCACGACCCGCTTGCCCGCCGCCAGCGTCGCCATCAGCGCCCCCGAGATCGCGGCCATCCCGGACGGAAACGCCACCACCGTCGCATCCTCCAGCAGCGACAACTGCGCCTCCAACTCGTCCCAGGTCGGGTTCGCCGCCCGACCGTAGCTGTAACCGCCCTTGGTGTGGTCGGGCACATGATAGGTCGCCGCCAAGATCAACGGCGGGGCTATCGGCTCGCCCTGCGTCAGCCGCGCCTTGCGGTGGTGCAGCAACCGCGCCGCGCGCAGGGCCTCGTCATCCGTCATGTCTTGCTCCGGTCCTGGCGATAAACGTTAAGGCTTTATGAATTGCCGGGAGTCAACCCATTGATATCATTTGATGCGGGCAGATGTCCACGCGTGGACATTGCCTATTCCAGCCGGGCCGGAAATCCCTCGGCCCGAAGGTCCGTGCCCAAAAGATCTTCCAGCAGCTTCGCAATCATCGGCGACTGCGCCTCCCCACCGAAAGCCGCCTTCGCCGCAATATAGGTCTGGTTGGTCATCGAGGCCAGGTCCAGGGGGACGCCGAATTCCTTGCCGAAACCCAGCGCGAAGCCAAGATCCTTCAACGCCAGATCGATATTGAAGGCGACGTCATAAGACCCGTTCAGGATCAGCGCCCCTTCCGTCTCATGCACGAACGAATTCCCCGACGAGGCCGCAATTGCCTGCCAGGCCTGCGCCAGATCGAGCCCGCCCCGCTTGGCCAGCATCAGCGCCTCGGACGTGGCCTTGAGGTGGATGAAGGCCAGCATGTTGGTGATCACCTTGATGATCGACGCGGAGCCCAAAGGCCCCATGTGGAAAATCCTGTCGCCCATCGCCTGCATCGCCTTGTGGTGCAGATCGAACAAATCGCGGTCGCCACCCGCCAGCATGGTGATCTTTCCCTGATGCGCCAGATGCACCCCTCCGGTCACCGGCAGTTCCATCATCCGGACCCCGGCCTCAGCGGCGACCGCCGCCAGCCGCAGCACCTCGTCGCGGCCAAGGGTGGACATTTCCACCCAACTTGCGCGCGCCTTCATGTGCGGCAGGATGGCGCGCAAAACCTTTTCCGAGACCGCAGGGGACGGCAGGCACGTGATGACATGATCCGCCGACGCCGCAAGGGACTCGACGCTGCTGGCAAGCGTTGCCCCAAGGGCCACCAGCGGGGCCGCCAAGGCCGGATTCAGATCGTAGACCGTAACCCTGAAGCCGTCCTTCAGCAAACAGCCCGCGCAGGCGGCCCCGAGGTTGCCAAGGCCGATATACCCATAGTGCATGATGTCCCTGTCCGTCTTTTTTGGGGCAGCGGCAACAAGTAGCCGCCGCCTGTGATTCAGGCGCCGTAGCCGACGATGCCCTTGACCTCGCAAAAGTCATGGATGCCCCAGTCGGCGTATTCGCGGCCGTTGCCGGACTGCTTGTAGCCGCCGAACGGGGCGGAAGTGTCCCAGTCGGGATAGTTCAGGTTGACGGTGCCAGCGCGGAGTTTGCGGGCGACGGGGATCGCGTCCTCTAACGGGCCAGCGATATAGGCGGCAAGGCCGTAGATCGTATCGTTGGCCTGCTGGATGGCGTCTTCGATAGAGTCGTAGGGCTGGATCGCAAGGACCGGGCCGAAAATCTCTTCTTTCGAGATGGTCATCGAATTCACCACATCGCCAAAGACGGTCGGCCGGGTGAACCAGCCCCGGTTGACGCCCACCGGGCGGCCCACGCCGCCAGTGACCAGAGTAGCGCCTTCGTCGATCCCGGCCTGGATCAGCTTTTGCACCTTGTCGAACTGCATCTTCGACACCAACGGCCCCATCACGGTGTCCTCGTCACGCGGATCGCCGATCTTGATCGCCTCGGCGGCCTCTTTCGCGACGGCCAACGCCTCGGCTTGCTGCGAACGGTGGACGAGCATCCGGGTCGGCGCGTCGCAGGACTGGCCGGTGTTGGACATGACGGCGGTCACGCCTGCAGCAACAGCTTCGGCGATGTTGGCACCGGGCAGGATGATGTTGGGGGACTTGCCCCCCATTTCCTGCGCGACGCGCTTGGCGGTCGCGGCGGCGACGGCGGCGATCTGGGTGCCCGCGCGGGTGGAGCCGGTGAAGGACACCATGTCCACCTCAGGGTGGGTGGACATGCGCGCGCCAACCTTCGGCCCTGCCCCGTTCACCAGGTTGAAGACGCCTGGGGGCACGCCTGCGTCATGCATGACTTGCGCGAAGAGGGTGCCAGAGAGGGGCGCGATTTCGGAAGGCTTCAGGACCATCGTGCAGCCTGCAATCAGCGCAGGCGCGACCTTGCAGGCGATCTGGTTCATCGGCCAGTTCCACGGCGTGATCAGCGCGCAGACGCCGATGCCTTCATAAATGATCCGGGTGGTGCCGCGATTGTATTCCCAGACCATCTCGTCGGCGGCCTTGATCGTGGCCTCCATATGGACCTGCCCCGCCCAGGCCTGCGCGCCGCGCGCCCAGGTGATCGGGGCGCCCATTTCGGTGGACATGGCTTGGGCAAAGTCTTCGTAGCGCTCGTTGTAAACCTCAAGCACCCGCTTCATGACGGCGATGCGTTCGGCGACCGGGGTGTAGGTCCAGCCATCGAACGCGGCGCGCGCAGCGAGAATCGCCCGGTCGGCATCCTCGGCGCAGCCCATGGCGACTTCGCAGACGATCTCCTCGGTCGCGGGGTTTTCCACACCCATGCGGTTCTTCGACAGGGGGTCGACCCACTGGCCATTGATGTAGAATTTCAGCATGTTGGCGGGGATCATTGAGACCTCACTTGAAGTAGATGTTGAAGCGGGCGCGGATGGCGGCGTCGATCTCTGGGTCCACGCGGCAGCCTGCCTTGGCGAGGATAGAGTTCTTCCGGGCGATGGCCGTGTCAAGAAGAAGGGGCTTGCCAGCCTCGTTCCATTCCTTGGGCGACATGCGGTTGCCGACGTTCGGGTAGATATACTCTGTCTGCATAAGTTTCAGCGTCTGGTCTGATCCCAGATAGTGGCCCGGCCCGCCAAGGCAGACCTCTTTCATCGCCTGAATGGAGGTTGAGTCGGGGGTGACGTCGATCCCCCGCACCAGACGCATGGTCTGACCAAGGAGGTCATCGCCCAGCACCAGCGATTCAAGGCAGAAGCCAAGGAGCGAGGCGTGCATCCCCACCGCCTCATAGCACATGTTCAGGCCCGCAAGCCCTGCGAGGGCGTTTGTGATGCCCTGCTCCCATCCGGCCTGCATGTCGGGGAGTTTTGAATCGCTGATGCCCGACGCGGCACCACCGGGCAGGTCGTAGAACCGGTGCATCTGGGCGCAGCCTGCGGTGAGCAGCGCCTGTTCGGCGGAGCCGCCGGACATGGCCCCGGTGCGCAGGTCGCTGACGAAGGGCCAGGTGCCAAAGATCGCTGGGGCACCGGGTTTGATGGCGTTGACGTAGACTACGCCCGCCAGGCATTCGGCGACCGCCTGCACGATGGTCAAAGCGATGGGCGCAGGCGCTGTGGCCCCGGCCTGGCCGGCGGACAGCAGCAGCATCGGCATGCCGCGGCGGATACAATCCTCCATCGTGATGCAGGATTCTTCGGCAAACTTCATCGGCGGGACGACGAAACAGTTGGAATTGCTCACGAAAGGCCGATCACGCCATTCCGCCTCGCCCCCCGCCACCATATGCAGCATCTCAAAACAGTCGGCGACGTGCGAGGGGTCGGAAAAGCTGGTGCCGACGTGTTTCGCGGTGCCCGCAAGGCAGCCGTAAAGGGTGTTGAGGTCCATCTCCTTGTTGTCGACCACGTCGCGGCAGACCATGGTGCGCTGGTAGAAGTGGATGTTGTCCAGGTTATCCACCAGACGCGCCGCGTCATACAGGTCCTGCGCGGTCGACTCGCGGTAGGTGTTGGTCACAGGATCGACTATATGCACCGCCGCCCCCGCCGTGCCGTAGTGGACGTTGGTGCCGGTCAGGTGCAGGTCATGCCGGGGGTCGCGGGCGTGCAGCGTGATGTTGCGGGCGGCGATGGTCAGCATGTCCTCGACCAAGGCCCGGGGAAAGCGGATGCGGCCGTCATCGCCAAGGATCGCGCCCGCTTCGGTCAGAAGCTTGACGCCCGAGGGCGGGGCCTGGCTGAGGCCGATCTGCTCCAGCGCGTCCAGTGCGGCGGCGTGGATCTGCTGCACGGCGACCTCGGACAGCGGCTTGTATTGCCCACCGGGCAGGCCGGGACGCACGGGGCGCATCTCGTCGGACAGTGGGGCCGCGCGGAGGGCCACGCGGGCGGTACGGCCACCGGATCGGCGGGCGCGGGCAGGTTCGCAGATATCGCCGATCTCGGTCATTTGGTTGATCCTTTTTGAAGAAGCGAGTCGATTTCATCGCCGGAGGCCGCGCCCATCAGTGGCGCGAACGACCCTTCGTCCAGCATGGCCGTCACCGCGTCGCGGATCGCCGCATGCGTCAGCCGGGCAATCTGGCTGCCGGTAGAGATGCGGCGGACGCCCATGGCGGCCAGTTCGGCCACGGTCAGCGCCTTCAACGGCCCGGCGGCGAGGGCGTTGAAGGGTGTCGTCACCGAAGCCAACACCTGCGCCAGTTCCGCGCGGCCCGGCGGCACGGGAAGGTAAAGAAGGTCGGCCCCGGCAGCCTCGAACGCCTGCAACCTGCGGATGCCCTCGGCTAAATCATAGACGCCATTCATCACCCCATCAGCACGGGCGCAGAAGACGAACGGACGTTTCAGGGCACGAGCGGCAGCAGACCCGGCGCGGATGCGTTCTACTGCAAGATCAAAGTCATAGGCGGGGTTCCCAGAGATCATCTGGGTATCCTCGACAGAGATCCCGGACAGTCCCACTTCGCCTGACAGACGTACGGTTTCGGCCACATCGTCGGGGCTATCGCCGAAACCGTTCTCGAAGTCACCTGACACAGGCAGGTCGGTGGCGGCAATCAGATCGGCAGCATGAGCCAATGCTTCGTCGCGCGTGACGCCGCCCATATCCGAGCGCCCCAGCGTGAACGCATGCGCGGCGGAGGATGTGGCAAGGGCCTTCGCCCCAATCGCGGCCATCATCCGGGCGGAGCCTGCGTCCCAAGGGTTGGGAATGACGAAACAGCCCTGCTGGTGCAGGTCGTGAAAGGCCTGATGGCGGGCGACAAGGGTCATGCACGGATCCTTTCCGATTTCGGATCGTACATTGGTTGCAGGCTGGCAATCGCGGCGTGGCGATGGCCTGCAACCTCGATCTCATAGGTGGAGCCAAGAATGTCGTCGTCGGTCTGCCCTTTGGCTGGAACGTAGCCCATGCCGACTGCACCGCCAAGGAAATGCCCGTAGTTGCCAGAGGTTACCGGGCCGACGATCTTGCCGTCGCGCACGATGGCTTCGTTATGGAAAAGCAGCGTTTCAGGGTCCGTCAGGCGGAACTGTACCATCTTGCGGTTCAGCCCCGCGCCTTCCTTCCTCAACACGGCATCGTGTCCGATAAATGACGATTTCTTGCGGCTGACCGTGAACCCGAGGCCGGCTTCCAGAACATGATCCTCATCAGTGATATCGTGGCCCCAGTGGCGATAGGCCTTCTCGATCCGGCAGCTGTCCAGCGTGTGGAGGCCGCAAAGCTTGAGGTCCGGTGCGGCCTCCATCAGCGCTTCGAAGACATGCGCAGTCTGGTCGGCGGAGACGTAAAGTTCCCAGCCAAGCTCGCCGACATAGGTCACGCGGTGGGCGCGGGCCAGCCCCATTCCGATCTCTATTTCCTTTGCCTGACCAAAGGGATGGGCGGCATTGCTGAAATCGTTGGGCGAGACGCGGGCCAGGATGTCACGCGACGTTGGTCCCATGACACACAGGACGGACTGAGCGGCGGTGACATCAGTGATGACGGCGAAATCGTCACCGACATGGGCACGCATCCAGGCTAGGTTGCGTTGCAGGGTAGCACCCGGAACCACGGCCAGATAGGCGGTCTCCGAAAGGCGCGTCACAGTAAGGTCGGCCTCGATCCCACCGCTTTCATTCAGGAACATGGTGTAGACGATCCGACCCACGGCCACGTCCAGCTGGGCCGAGGAGATGCGGTTCAGGAAGGCACAGGCATCGCGCCCCTCGATCCGGATCTTGCCGAAGCTGGTCATGTCGAAAAAGCCCGCCGCTTCCCGCACAGCCATGTGCTCGGCGCGCTGGTTGTCGAACCAGTTCTGCCGCTTCCAGCTGTATCTGTACTCCCGCTCTTGCCCCTCATTGGCGAACCAGTTGGCGCGCTCCCAGCCCGCAACCTCACCAAACACCGCGCCACGCGCCTTGAGGTGGTCGTGGATCGGCGAGCGCCGCACTCCTCGGCTGGTGACGACCTGGCGATAGGGGAAGTGGTCGGCGTACAGAAGGCCAAGCGTCTCGGATACCCGCTCTTTCAGGTACTTGCGGTTGCGTTGGAAGGGCTGCGCACGGCGGATGTCGACTTCCCACAGATCAAACGGCGCTTCGCCTTCGGTGATCCAATGCGCCAGCGCCATGCCCGCCCCCCCAGACCCGGCAAAGCCGACCGAGTTGTAACCGGCGGCGACCCAGTAGCCGCCCAGCTCCGGCGCCTCGCCCAGATAGTAGCGGTCGTCGGGGGTAAAGCTTTCCGGGCCGTTGAAAAAGGTGTGGATGCCGGCGGTCTGGAACAGCGGCAGCCGGTTCATCGCGTGTTCGAGGATCGGCTGGAAATGATCCCAATCCTCGGGCAGCGTGTCGAACATGAAATCGTCGCGGATCCCGGTCATGCCCCAGGGCTTGGCCTTGGGCTCAAAGGCGCCGACCATCATCTTGCCGGCGTCGGATTTGTAATAGGCGCATTCGTCCGGCACCCGCAGAACCGGCAAATGACCAAGCCCCTCAATGGGTTCGGTGACGAGGTAGAAGTGCTCGCAGGCGTGCAGCGGCAGGGTAACACCCGACGACTCCGCCAGATCGCGGCCCCACATGCCCCCGCAGTTCACCACCACATCGCAGGCGATATGGCCCGGCTCGCCGTTCGCGACATAGTCGACACCGATGACGCGGCCTGCAGCGCGGGTGACAGCAGTGACCTTGGTATGTTCAAAGATTTGCGCGCCACGCATCCGCGCACCTTTGGCCAGCGCCATCGCGATGTTGGCCGGATCGCACTGGCCGTCCAACGGCAGCGCCACCGCGCCGACGACACCGTCGATGTTGAGGTGCGGATACTTCGCCTTGGCCTCGGCGGGCGAGATTTCATGCACCTCCACATCGAAAATCCGCGCGACGGTCGCCTGGCGCAACAGTTCCTCGTGCCGCGCCTCGGTGAGGGCGACAGAGATGCTGCCCACCTGCCGCATCCCGGTTTCCACCCCGGTTTCCGCTGCCAGCTTGACGTACAGATCCGCAGAATACTTCGCCAATCGGGTCATGTTGGCCGAGCCGCGCAATTGGCCGATCAGCCCCGCCGCGTGCCATGTGGTGCCGGAGGTCAGCTGCTTGCGCTCCAGCAGCACCACATCCGTCCAGCCAGCCTTGGCAAGGTGATAAGCCACCGAACACCCGGAAATGCCGCCGCCGATGATCACCGCCCGCGCATGTTTTGGAACCTCAGCCATTCCCCTGCCCATTTTTCTGTTCCCAAATATCCCACGGGGGTGCGGGGGTGTGAAACCCCCGCTCCGTCGGCAGTCACGCGCGAATGCGCTGGTTTCTTGCATCCCACAGCGGCGCGTCGGCCTGCACCACCGCCGGATAGCGCGCGCCGAAAATCTCCACTTCGACCGCCGTGCCCGGCACGTTCACGTCCGTGCGCAGCATGCCGAGGCCGATGCAGGCCCCCACCCGGTGGCCCCAGTATCCGCTCGTCACCTCGCCCACCATCCGGCCTTCGTGCCAGATCGTCGACATGTAGGGCGGGTCGCAGTCGCCCGCGTCGATCAGCAGGGTGCAGAAGCGTTTGGTCACCCCACGCTGACGCTCGGCGCTAAGCGCCGTTTTCCCGCGGAAATCGGACTTCGACCAATCCACAAACCGCTCCAGCCCGCCTTGGAGCACGGTGTAATCGGTGGAAAGGTCGCCCTTCCAGGCCCGATACCCTTTCTCGATCCGCAGCGAGTTCAGCGCGAACATGCCGAAAGGGCGCAGGCCCAGCGGCGTGCCTGTTGCCATAACGGCATCCCAGACGGCGGCGGTATCCTTGATCCGGCTGTGGATTTCCCAGCCCAGTTCCCCGGCAAAAGACACCCGGAACAGCAATACCTCAGCCCCGGCAATCGTCGCGGTCTGGAAGCCTAGCCAGGGCAGGGTCAGGTCTGCCGTGGTCACCTTTGCCAATATCGTGCGCGATGCCGGGCCGGTAAGAATCTGGCAGGACCAGAGATCGCTGCTGTCACTGAGGCTCAGGCCGTCGTCCAGATGCGTCTGCAGCCAGTCCTTGTCATGGCCCTGTGCCGTCGCAGCGGTGATCAGCAGAACTTCGTTCTCGGCAAGCCGCGCCACCGACATCTCGGTCACGATGCGGCCCTTGTCGTCGGCGAAATAGGCCAACCCGAGGCGGCCCACCGCCGGCACCTTGCCGGTGATCTGGCGGGCCAGCCAGTCGGCCACCCCTGCCCCGGTGATACGGAACCGCGAAAATCCAGGCAGATCGAGGATCCCTGCGGCATCGCGCACCGCATCGCATTCCGCCTTTACTGCGCCGAACCATGGGCCTTCGCGAACCCATGTACGTTGTGCCGTCTCGGACACGTCATCGCCGGGCCGCGCATACCAAAGCGCGCGTTCCCAGCCGTTGTGGGGCCCGAACTGCGCGCCCAGCGCTGCGGTGCGGTCATGCACCGCCGATAGCTTCTTGCCGCGCCCTTCGGGCCAGACGTGATGCGGGAAATGCATGCCGTATTCGTGGCCGTAGACCTCCATCCCCTTTTGCACACAATACTCCGCGTCCTCGAACCCGGTAAAGCGGCGCGGGTCGCAAGACCACATGTCCCATTCGGTGCCGCCCTCGGTCACCCATTCGGTCAGCACCTTGCCCGCCCCTCCGGCCTGACAGATGCCGAAGGTAAACACACACGCCTCAAACGCGTTCGGCACGCCGGGCATCGGGCCGATCAGCGGGTTACCGTCCGGCGTGTAGGGGATCGGACCGTTGATCACCTTGGTAAGGGCTGCCTTTTCCAGCAAGGGCACCCGCGCCATGGCGTCGGCGATGTACCATTCCAACCGCTCCAGATCATCGGGGAACAGCTGAAAGCTGAAGTCCTCGGGGAAGGGATCGTCCTTGGCAACCCAATGCGCCCGGCCATTGCGCTCATACGGGCCAAGGTTGAAGCCGTGCTTTTCCTGCCGCAGGTAATAGCTGCTGTCCACGTCACGCAGCAGGGGAAGCTTTGCCCCCGTCTCGGCCGAATAGGCGGCAAGTTCGGGGATGGTATCGAACAGCATGTACTGGTGGCTCATCACCATCATCGGCAGGTCGCGGCCGAACATCCTTCCAACCTCGCGGGCGTAATAGCCTGCCGCGTTGACGACGATCTCGGCCCGCACCTCGCCCTTCGGCGTGGTCAGCACCCATTCGCCAGCCTCTCGCCGCACGCCGGTGACCGGGCAGAACCGTTCGATCCGTGCGCCCATCTGGCGGGCGCCCTTGGCCAGCGCTTGCGTCAGTTGCGCCGGGTCGATGTCACCGTCATAGGGATCAAACAGCGCGCCGGTCAGGTCGTGCGTTTCAAGGAACGGATATTTCGTGCGGATATCATCCGGGGCCAGAATGTCCAGATCCATCCCCTGATAACGGCCCATCCCCACAACACGCTTGAATTCCTGCAGGCGTTCCTTGGAATGACCAAGCCGCACCGATCCGGTGACGTGATAATTCATCGGATAATCCACCTCGGCCCCCAAGCCCCGGTAAAGACCCGCCGAATAGCGCTGCATATTCATGATCGACCACGACGACGAAAACGTCGGCACATTGCCCGCCGCGTGCCATGTCGATCCGGCGGTCAGCTCGTTCTTTTCCAACAAAACGCAATCGGTCCACCCGGCCTTGGCCAGATGATAAAGGGCCGACACCCCAACAGCGCCGCCGCCAATGATCACCACACGGGCGGTGGTGGGAAAACGGGCGGTGGTGGGAAAATC
>JANOQT010000138.1:0-21114 GCA_031415015.1 Paracoccaceae bacterium | reverse complement strand
CCGGTCCTGCGGACCGAGCGTCTGGTGCTGCGCGTGCCCCGGATCGAGGATTTCGAGCATCACGCCGCCTTTCACGCCAGCCACCGCGCGTCGTGGGAAGGCGGCATCAAGTCCCGCAAGGCGGCCTGGGGCATCTGGGCGGGCGATGTGGCCTGCTGGCAGCTGCGCGGTTACGGTGCGTTTTCGGTATTCCATGGCTATGACTTCGTCGGCGAGGTCGGCGTTTTTCAGCCCGATCATTTCCCCGGCCCGGAATTCGGCTGGTTCGTGGTGACCAAAGCCGAAGGCACCGGCGTCGCCTACGAGGCGTCAAAAGCCGTGCTCGGCTGGCTGAAGCAAAGCTTCGACTGGCCCCACATCACCAGCATCATCGACCCCGGCAACACCCGGTCCGTAGCCCTTGGCCTGCGGCTGGGCGGCGTGATCGACCCGACGCTGCCGGGGGTTGACCCGGGCGATGTGGTGATCCGCCATGATCTGCGGGGGGCGGCATGACCCCGCACGAAACCCCGATGCCGGGCCCTGCCGCCGATTTCGCAGCCTCGATGGCGGCTCATCTGCCGCAGATCGACACCTCCCGCCTGCGCCTTCGTGCGCCGCGCCTGCAGGATTTCGACGCATGGGCGGAAATCCTCACCGGCCCCGCTGCCCCGCATCTGGGCGGCCCTTTCACCCGCGACCAAGCGTACACCGAATTTGCGGCGACGGTCGGCACCTGGCTGTTGCGCGGCCACGGCCTTTGGTCAGTTGAGACCCGGTCGGGCGATCTTCTGGGCTTCGTGCTGATCGGGTTCGAGGCGGGCGATCTGGAACCCGAACTGGGGTATCTGTTCCTGCCCACCGCCGAAGGGCAGGGCTATGCGACCGAAGCCGCCGCTGCCGCCCGCGACCACGCCCTGAACCGGCTACGCCTGCCGTCACTGGTCAGCTATATCGACCCGGCCAACACGGCATCGGTCCGCGTCGCTACCCGTCTGGGTGCCCGGCGCGACCGTTCGCATGATGGCAGCAACGTCTGGCGTCACGTCCCACCCCACAGCCGGAGTGCCCTGTGATGGATGCTGCCACCCGCGCCGCGGCCCTGCTCAAGGACCACCGCGAAAGCATCGACCGGCTGGACGCAATCCTTGTCTACACGCTGGCCGAACGGTTCAAGCGGACCCAGGCCGTGGGTCGGCTGAAGGCCGAACACAACCTGCCCCCCTCTGATCCTGACCGCGAGGCGCGGCAGATGCGGCGGCTGGAACAGCTGTCCGAAGAGGCCGATCTTGACCCCGACCTCGCCAAGAAATTCCTGACCTTCATCATCTCGGAAGTCATCAGGCATCACGAGAAACTACAGAAATAACCCAAACCGTGGTGGGCAAATTGTCCATCCTGCGAAACCCGAAGGAGACTACACCATGTCGATGAAAATCCGTCTTGCCCGCGGCGGCTCCAAGAAGCGCCCGTTCTATTCGATCGTTGCCACCGATAGCCGTATGCCGCGCGATGGCCGGTTCCTGGAAAAGCTGGGCACCTACAACCCGCTGCTGGCCAAGGACGACGAAAGCCGCATCAAGATGAATCTGGAGCGTATCCAGCACTGGCTGAGCCAGGGCGCCCAGCCGACCGACCGCGTCGCCCGGATGCTGGAAGCCGCTGGTGCGCGCCCGAAAGCCGCGCGCAATAACCCGAACTCGGCCAAGCCGGGCAAGGCGATGGCAGAGCGCGCCACCAAGAAAGCCGCGCGCGCTGCGGAACCCGCAGCCGAACCGGCAGCGGAATAAGCTGTCCCGCGATGACGGACCGCTTTGGTCCGGCATTCCGTGAAGGTTTGCATGACCTGATGCGCTGGCGGCGTGATGTGCGCCGGTTTCGCACCGATGCGGTACAGGCGGCGGTCATCGACCGCTGCCTGTCGGCCTTTGCACTGGCCCCTTCGGTGGGGCTCAGCGAGCCTTGGCGGATCATCCGGGTTGAAACAGCCCCGGCCCGGGCTGCCTGTCTGGCCAACTTCCGCGACGCCAATGCGGCGGCGCTGAACGGCTATGACGGCGACCGCGCCCAGCTTTATGCCGGGCTGAAACTGTCGGGCATGTCGGATGCACCCGTGCAACTGGCGGTGTTCTGCGATGACGCCGACCCCAAAGGGGCAGGGCTTGGGGCTGCAACAATGCCCGAGACCCGCGCCTATTCCGTGGTCGGCGCGATCACGCAGCTGTGGCTGGCCGCACGGGCCGAAGGCTTGGGCCTCGGCTGGGTGTCGATCCTTGATCCTGACCGTCTTGCGCGCGATCTGGCTGTGCCGCAGGATTGGCGGCCGATCGGCTATCTCTGCATCGGCTGGCCCGAGGCGGAAAGCCTGACACCAGAACTGGAAACGGCCGGCTGGGAAACCCGGTCCGCCAAACTGTGGATGGAGCAACGCTGATGACTGACCGTATCTGCATCGGCGCAATTGCCGGGGCCTTTGGCGTCGCTGGCGAAGTGCGGCTGAAGTCTTTCTGTACCGTGCCCGAAGACATCGTCAGCTACGGCCCCCTGTGGTCCGAAGACGGCGCGCGGCAGTTCCGCATCACCCTGACCCGACCCGTCGCAGGTGGCCTTGGCGCGCGCGTCGCGGGCGTCGCAAACAAGGACGACGCCGATGCTCTGCGCGGCACCAGCTTGTTCGTTGACCGCTCGAAGCTGCCCTCGCTGCCGGACGACGAATTCTACCATGCCGACCTGATCGGTCTGGATGCGTACGATCCGGGTGGCATCTTGATCGGCAAAATTGTCGCAGTTCACAATCATGGGGCCGGGGATATCCTTGAAATATCCTCGCCGGGTCACAAATCGGCCCTTCTTTTGCCCTTTACCAAGACAATTGTGCCTAATGTCGATCTTGCGGTCGGACGTGTGATCGCCGATCTGCCCGAAGGGCTGGACTGAGCTTTCGACAGTTTCGGCCTGACCGGATCGGTTCTGAAGTGAGGATATTGTGATGCCAGCCCGCGTGCGTCTGCTGAAAGGTGCGACCGCCCTGTTGTATTTCGGCCCGCTTTTGGCCGGGTTGTCGGGCTTTGGCTGGGAACAGGTGCCCTTCTTTCTGGCCATCTTTGTCCTTTGGCTGATCATTCTGCGCCCTGAACAATGGCCTGCAAGCCCGGCAGAATGGCTGACCGCGCAGGCCTGGGGGGCAAGCCTGACCCTGGTGCTGTCACAGCTGCTGCTTGTCACCGTTCTGTTCGGCATCGGTCGCGGCATTGGCGGAATCGCCGGCTTTTTGACGGTCGTGAATTCGTACATGCCACTGGCGCTATCCTTTCTGGCCATCCCGGTGTGCCGGCTGCTGTGGGACGCGCGAAAGGCAGCCGAAGACGGCATCTTTCTGGATGACGACGCTGAACAGGCGCAGGTCCCGCAGGCCGCCACCGATGCGGCAGCGGCAGTTGTGCCCCTGCTCAACCTTCCCGACGACGCGCCCGACGCTCAGGTCAACCCACTGGTCGACGGCACCATGTATGCCACTGGCGCGGCTTTGCGCCTGAATGCGGTGACCGCCGCGCTAAAGCGACCGAACCGGTCGCACGCGGCTCTGCGGCGGTCTCTGGTCTTGTGGGCCTCGGAGCCAGAGGTCGTGGCATCGGGACTGGTGCCCGACGCGCTGTCGAATGCCTTTTCGATTGCCGATGGCAATGGGGATCTGCTGCGCGGTCTGGTACCGCGCGCCATGGCGCTGATCGGGGCCTTTCCCGATCGCGCGGGTGGCTTTCCGTCTCCGGCATTGCTGCGGCAGATGGCCTCTGACGGGCTTGGTGGCGGCCCCACCAACGACTTGCCGGCCCACCTTCGCGATGATTTGCGCGACGGGTTGGTCGCGCTGGCCCATGCGGTCGAAACAGCGCTGGGCCGCTCGACGCCCGCCACCGATCCGGACCGTCACCCGCCGGGCCCCCAGACGGCGGCGTATCACGCCTGAACCGGCCTTCTCACCGCAATCATTTCCGGGTATGGCAGCGGCCATGTCCGATCCCGTCCCCCCATCGAAAAGCCACGGCAGACTGTCCATCCGCGCCAGCCTGCAGCCGCGCGACCTGCTGGAAGAGCCGCGCGTCATCAAGGGTGTGTGGACGGCCAAGATCATCACCCTGTTCCCCGAGGCATTTCCCGGCATCCTTGACCTGTCGCTGACCGGCAAGGCGCTTGCTTACGGGCTGTGGCAACTGGAAACCATCGATCTGCGCCCCTTTGGCATCGGCAAGCACCTCAACGTCGACGATACCCCCGCCGGGGGCGGTGCAGGCATGGTTCTGCGTGCCGATGTGGTCGATGCGGCGCTTGCCGCCGCCGCCAAAGGCACCCCGGCAGACCGTGCGCGCTGGCCCGTCATCTACCTGTCGCCGCGCGGCAAACCCTTCGATCAGGCCACCGCCCGCCACCTGGCCGAAGCCGACGGCATCACCCTGCTTTGTGGCCGGTTCGAAGGCATTGACCAGCGCGTGCTTGACCATCACGGCATCGAGGAAATCAGCCTTGGCGATTTCGTCCTGACTGGAGGAGAGATTGCCGCAACCGCCTTGATTGACGCGACGGTCCGCCTTATACCCCGCGTTCTTGGGAATCAGCAGTCCACCGAGGAGGAATCCTTTTCGGAAGGCCTGCTGGAGTTTCCGCACTACACGAGGCCGACCGACTGGCAAGGCCGCAGGGTACCCGAAGTGCTTCAATCGGGCCATCACGCGAACATCGCCACCTGGCGGAAGGCAACGGCCGAAAGGCTGACAAAGGAACGCAGGCCTGATCTCTGGCGGGCTTACTGTGCGGCGCACGGTAGGGACCCGAATGAAGACCGAGAGCTCTGAGGCGGCATCATCTTCGCGGAAAAAACCGCGAGCACAGAAAGGAATCGCGATGAACCTTATCGCACAGATCGAGGCCGAGCAGATCGCCGCCCTCGGAAAGACCATCCCGGATTTCAAGGCCGGTGACACCATCCGTGTCGGCTACAAAGTGACCGAAGGCACCCGTTCGCGCGTGCAGAATTATGAAGGCGTCTGCATCGGCCGCAAGGGGGGCGCGACCATCGCCGCCTCCTTTACCGTCCGCAAGATTTCCTTCGGCGAAGGCGTAGAGCGGGTATTCCCGCTGTATTCGACCAACATCGACAGCATCGACGTGGTCCGTCGCGGCAAGGTGCGTCGCGCCAAGCTGTATTACCTGCGCGCCCGTCGTGGCAAATCGGCCCGGATCGCCGAGGATACCGCCTACAAAGCCAAAGCCGAATAAGGAACACGCACATGAAACAGGGCATTCACCCAGATTATCACACCATCAACGTCAAGATGACCGATGGTACCGTGTTCCAGACCAAATCGACCTGGGGCAAAGAGGGCGACCAGATGGCGCTCGACATCGACCCGCTGGCGCACCCAGCCTGGACAGGCGGCAACGCCAAGCTGATGGACACCGGTGGCCGCGTGTCGAAGTTCAAGAACAAGTACGCCGGTCTGGGCTTCTAAACCAGACAGCCGAAACAAACGCCGCCCCTCACCGGGCGGCGTTTTGAATTGCCTTTCGCTCGTTCACGTCTTGAACTGGTCAAGCCCACGCAATTGCAAAACCGATTGGCAGGACTTGCGCTTCTGCTGGCCCCGCCAGCGCGAGATGTTTTGCGCCGCCAATCCGGTTCAGGTCGCGCTCTCGCCCGATGGCAACAGGCTTGTCCTTCCTTTGCAGAAAACCGTCACCTGGAGTGATGGATTGGTTTGGGATAGCCTGTCATTCACCGTGAATCGCACAAACGACAGGCAGCTCTTACTGAGCCGGGATCGTGACGGTGTCGCAGCGGAAATCACCATCTCAGGCGATCTTCAGCCATTCCTCTATATCGAAAAAGGTCCGACAGTCGGCAGCACCTTCACAAGATGCGATCCGCTGGCGGGTTGATCCAAAGTTGCGTCCACCACAGTAAACTCGCGGCGCGACCGCACAATAATCTTGTCTGGAATCGCGCATCAGGTCTTCCCTCCGCGCGCATCCATAGCCAATAGAGAGCGACGGGTTTCTGGGGCGGGGACGACATGGCGCAAATCATCGTTGTGGGCAACGAAAAGGGCGGCTCGGGCAAATCCACGACCTGCATGCATGTGGCCACCGCGCTGTCACGGCTGGGTCACCGGGTTGGTGCGCTGGATCTGGACCTGCGGCAAAAGACCTTTGGCCGCTATATCGAAAACCGCCGCGCATATCTGGAGCGAACGGGCCTTTCCCTGCCGACGCCCGATTACCGCGACCTGCCCGAAGTGGACCCGTCGGTCCTTGCCACAGGCGAGAATATCTATGATCACCGGCTGACCAACGCCATCGCGGCGTTTGACAAGGTCAAGGACTTCATCATCATTGATTGCCCCGGCAGCCATACCCGGCTGTCGCAGGTGGCACATTCGCTGGCCGATACGCTGATCACCCCGCTGAATGACAGCTTCGTCGATTTCGACCTGCTGGCGCGGGTTGATGCCGAGACGGGCAAGGTGAAAGGTCCGTCGATCTATTCCGAGATGGTCTGGGGCGCGCGGCAGTTGCGCGCTCAGGCCGGGTTGCCCCCCATCGACTGGATTGTGGTGCGCAACCGTCTGGGTGCCCAGCAGATGCACAACAAGAAAAAGGTCGGCGCGGCGCTGGAAGACCTGTCGCGCCGCATCGGCTTTCGGGTTGTGCCGGGGTTTTCCGAACGGGTGATCTTCCGCGAACTGTTTCCGCGCGGCCTGACCCTGCTGGACCTGCGCGATACCGGGGTGGATCAGCTGAACCTGTCGAACATCGCCGCCCGGCAGGAACTGCGTGACCTGATGGCCGGTCTCAGGCTTTCGACTGTGACGGTGGATTTTTGAAGCCCGGACCCTGGTTCACGGCATTGTATTCGCGCGCCCGGTTCACTTTTTTCAGACGCTTGTCGAAGAGACTGAGGTCATCATCTTCTGCCGGTTTCGGCCGGTAAAGGCCGATTTTCCGCAGCATAGAGCGAGCCTTTTCCATGGGTCATCCTTTCTGGTCTGTCCTGCGATTTACCGCGGTAAGCGGGGCAGGACTGTGGCAAGCCGGGGTTCAAAGCGGGACCATTCCGTGCCCCCGAAAGACAGACTGTTTCCGGGCGCAGCTTCAGGTTGAGGCCGTTATTCCATCCGAAGGTGAATACAACGTTACCGGGAAATTGGCTTCGTACGGGGGTTAGCCCGGCGCGTTTTCCGCCTCGTCGGTCTCCGACAGCTGGTCCGCCAGAAACCGCTCGAAATCGTCCAGATCGACCGGCTCGAACTGCCCGAACCCCTGCATCCAGACCGAAGCGGCGCGCATCGCGTCCGGCTCCAGCTTGCACCAGATGACGCGGCCCCGCCGCTCCCGGCTGATCAGCCCCGCCTCGGCCAGAACCGTCAGATGCTTGGAGATCGCGGCCAGGCTCATCGCGAAGGGCTGGGCCACGTCGGTCACGGCCATGTCGTCCTCCAGCAGCATGGCCAGAATGGCGCGCCGGGTCGGGTCGGACAGGGCGGCAAAGACTGTATCGAGGGTTGCGACCATTCCCCGTCTATCCGGCCTGCCGCCATGATCGTCAACCGAAAGGTTGAATATGGCCAGCCGCGCCGGAATGATCCCAAGGGCAGGAGAGCTTTATAAAAATGACGGAAAAACAATATCTTGGCAGATTTTTTGCCCACCCCAACAGCGCTTGACTCGGGGCCACCCTCTCCGTAGGTTCCCGCCAAACGTGAAGGGACTTCGTCATGGCGTCCGAACCCGATCCCGAGCTGCTCCGCGCGCTTGAAGCGCGCCTCGCGAAGGTGAAGGGCAAGGTGCCGCCGCCGAAGACCAACACGGTGAAGGGTTTCTCGCAGGGCGAGGTGGCCTGGAGGATGGTGATCGAGCTGGTGACCGGCATGTTGCTGGGAATGGCAATCGGTTACGGGCTGGATGTGCTGTTTGGCACGCTGCCAATCTTCCTGATCATCTTTTCGCTGCTGGGCTTTGCCGCGGGCATCAAGACGATGCTGGGTTCGGCACGGCAGATGGCACAGACTGCGGCTGACAAGGCCGCAAACAAAGGGGACTGACAATGGCGACGACGGGCGAGGAGCATACGGGCGGGCTGCAGATCCATCCGATGGACCAGTTCATCGTCAAGCCGTTGTTCGGTGACGGCCCGATCCAGTGGTACACCCCCACCAACGTCACGCTGTGGATGGGCATCGCTGTCCTTGCCCTTGTTGTCCTGCTGGTGCTTGCCACCCGCCGCCGGGCTATTGTGCCGTCGCGCAGCCAGTCCGTCGCCGAGATGTTCTACGGCTTCATCCACAACATGGTGGAAGAAGTTGCCGGCCACGACGCACTGAAGTTCTTCCCCTACATCATGACGCTGTTCATGTTCGTCTTCCTGTCGAACATGCTGGGCCTGATCCCGATGTCCTTCTCTACCACCTCGCACATCGCGGTCACCGCGACGCTGGCGCTGCTGGTGTTCTTTACCGTTACCATCGTGGGTTTTGTGCGCAAGGGCCCCGGCTTTCTGGGCATGTTCTGGGTCTCGGCCGCGCCGCTTGCGCTGCGCCCGATTCTGGCGCTGATCGAGATCATCTCGTATTTCGTGCGTCCGCTGTCGCACTCCATCCGTCTCGGCGGTAACCTGATGGCCGGTCACGCCGTGATCAAGGTGTTCGCGGGCTTTGCCGGTGCGATGGGCGTGGCCTCGGTCGTGCCGATTGCCGCCATCACCGCCATCTACGGCCTTGAACTGCTGGTCGCAGCCGTTCAGGCCTACGTCTTCACCATTCTGACCTGCGTGTACCTGCGCGACGCAGTGGGCGATGCCCATCACTAAGGCCAACACTCTCGTCAGTAACAACTTCAAGCCAATTCCAAAAAGGAGCTACCAAATGGAAGGCGATATCGCAGAAATGGGCAAGTTCATCGGCGCCGGTCTGGCAACGATGGGTCTGGGCGGCGCTGGCATCGGCGTGGGCCACATTGCCGGCAACTTCCTGTCGGGTGCCCTGCGCAACCCGTCGGCAGCCCCCGGCCAGATGGCCAACCTCTTCGTCGGCATTGCGTTCGCCGAAGCACTGGGCATCTTCTCGTTCCTGATCGCCCTTCTGCTGATGTTCGCCGTCTGATCCTTCGCACCTGAATTCCGGGCCGGACTGACGTCCGGCTCCGGTTCCCAAGGCCAAGGAGAGACGACATGGCGACCGAAGCAGCAGGCGAGGCTGAAAAGGCTGTGGGCATGCCCCAGTTGGATTTTTCAACCTGGCCGAACCAGATCTTCTGGCTCATGGTCACGCTTGTCGTGATCTATCTTGTGCTGTCGCGCATCGCCCTGCCGCGCATCGGCGCGGTTCTGGCGGAACGCAAAGGCACGATCACCAACGACCTTGCCGCCGCCGAAGAGCTGAAATTCAAGGCGGTGCAGGCCGAAAAGACCTATAACGATGCGCTGGCGTCGGCACGTGGCGAAGCCGCCAAGATCGTCGCCGCAGCCAAGGCCGACATCCAGAAGGATCTGGATGCAGCCATCGCCAAGGCCGACATCGACATCGCGGCGAAAGCGGCGGAATCGGAAAAGACCATCGGCGAAATTCGGGCCGGGGCCGTGGATGCCATCACCGAAGTCGCGCGGGATACCGCGAAGGAACTGGTGGCGGCGCTTGGCGGAACGGCAGATGCAAAGACGGTGACCGCGGCGGTTGCGGCCCGGTTGAAAGGATAAGGCGATGAAACGGCTATCCCTTCTACTGGCACTGACTGCTTCGCCGGCACTTGCGGCTACTGGACCGTTCTTTTCGCTGCAGAACACCAACTTTGTGGTCTTGCTTGCCTTCATCGGCTTTATTGCCCTGCTGATCTACATGAAGGTTCCGGCAAAGCTGACCGGGATGCTTGATGCCCGTTCTGCGCAGATCAAGTCAGACCTTGATGAGGCCCGCGCCCTGCGGGAAGAGGCGAAGACCATCCTCGCCTCTTACGAAAAGCGACAAAAGGAAGTGCAAGCGCAGGCAGACCGCATCGTCTCGTCTGCACGCGAAGAGGCGATGGCGGCGGCGGCGCAGGCCAAGGCCGACCTGAAAACCTCGATCGCGCGGCGTCTGGCGGCGGCGACGGATCAAATCGCCTCTGCAGAAGCAGCGGCCATTCGTCAGGTCCGCGAGCAGGCGGTCAACATCGCTATTGCGGCGGCTGGCGATGTGCTGGCCAAGCAAATGACAGCCGATGCCGCGAAAGCCTCCATCGACGCAGCGATTGCGCAGGTCGAAGCCAAACTCCACTGATCTGCGATGGATTTGCATGGAATTGCCCGGCACCTGAAAGGGTCCGGGCTTTTTCTTGTCGCCCACCTCGATTCAGGCGTGTCCCGGGTCAGCATAGCCTTATCGGGTCTGTTCGTGCTCGAACCGCTGCCGGGCGATGGCTTCGTTCTTCTCGGCCTTGATCTGATCGACGAAGGACTGCTCCACATAGTCCAGATGCGCCGTGACTGCCGCCCGCGCCGCCTGCGGATCGCGGGCCTGCACGGCGGAGTTGATGGCGCGGTGCTGGTCCAACAACTGATCCCGGGTCATGCGATTCTTGAACATCACCTGCCGATTGTAGAACACGCCCTGCCGCAGCAGATCGAACATCGACCGCAGCATATGCAGCATGATGACGTTATGGCTCGCCTCGATGATCGCCATGTGAAATTCGGCGTCCAGTTGCGCCTCGTCCGACGGGTCGCGCTTTTGGTGGGCGACCTCCATCTTGGCAAAGATCGCGTCGATGACCCGCAGGTCGGTCTCCGACCCCAGCCGCGCGGCCCGTTCTGCCGCCAGCCCCTCCATGTCGCGGCGAAAGGCGATATAGTCGAATACTGCCTCTTCATGCGTGGCGAACAGACTGATCAGCGCTTCGGAAAACGCTGACCCCAGCACATCCGCCACGAACACCCCCGCTCCGGGTCGCGCGACCAGCAGGCCCCGCTCTGACAGATCGGCAATCGCGTCGCGCAGGCTGGGCCGCGACACGCCCAGTTTGTCGGCCATATCGCGTTCTGATGGCAGGCGTTCCCCGGGCCGCAGAATGCCGCGAAGGATCAGTTGTTCTATCTGACGCACTACGGATTGCGACAGCTTCTCGGTCTGGACTTGTCGGAAAGGCATCGTTAATCCCCGGTCATTGGTTTGCAATTATGACCAATTCCAGAAAATCTCAATGAAAAAAGGGCCGGGAAATCCCCGGCCCCTGATGTCTGTCGCAAACGGCTTAGCGCGTCGGGCGGATGATGATCTCGACCCGGCGGTTCTGTGCGCGGCCCTCAGGCGTCAGGTTCGACGCGACCGGCACATCCTCGCCACGCCCGTAAGCCGCGATCCGGCCGCTTGGCACGCCGCTGTTGCGCAGCACTTCGGAGACTGCGACGGCACGTTGCTGCGACAGATCCTGATTGTAGGCCGCCGCCCCGGTGTTGTCGGTGTGCCCGATCACTTCGATCCGGCTGTTGGGGTACTTCAGCAGGCTGGCGGCCACCGCGTTGATATCGCGCGTCAGATCGCCCCGCAGGGACGCGCTGTCGGTTGCGAACAGCAGGTCCTGCGGCATGTTGACGATCAGATACTCGCCAGTATTGGTCACCGAGATGTTGGAGTTCAGCGATCCGCGCAGCTCTGCTGCCTGCTGGTCCAGCGATGCACCGATGGCCCCGCCAAGTGCCGCGCCAATGACACCGCCAACGGCTGCCTTGGCAAGACGGTCATCGCCGCCCGACGTGCCGCCGAGGACCGCGCCCGTAAGGCCACCAAGGATGGCGCCATTGCGCGTACGGGCGTTCGGGTCGTCGGGGTAGGCGTTCGGGTCGACGCAGGCCGTTAGCCCGATGACCGATGCCGCGCAAAGTAATAGGGAGGTCTTGAAGAACATGTCTGCCGCCTCGTGGGTTCGATATGTTGTGCTGTCCGCAGCGCCAATCAGACCTGCGGCTGGCATCACTATACCAACGCGCAGCGATGCAGAACAGTTCCCACGGGCGATGCGCATCATTTCGCCCATCACCAGATCGTGTTCCCCGATCAGGGGTCGGACCGATCAGGCGTCCGCCCGCGCCGCTTCCCAGGCAAGGATTGTCCGCTTGGTCCCCAACCCCCAGTGATACCCGCCCAAACCCCCGTCCCGTCTTAGCGCGCGGTGACAGGGGATCAGAAAGCTGACCGGATTGCGCCCCACCGCCGTCCCGACTGCACGCATCGCAGCGGGATGACCGATGGCCGTCGCAATATCCGAATACGTGGTGACCTGCCCGGTCGGAATCCGCAACAGCGCCTCCCACACCTTGATCTGGAACGGTGCGCCGATCAGGTACAGCGGCGTTTTCGCCCCCGGCTTTGCCCCGAACGCCTGCAACACCCATAGCCGCAGCCGCACCCCATCCTCGACAAACGTTGCCTTCGGCCAGCGCGCCAGCAGGTCCTGCATCGCCGCAGCCTCACCCATTTCGGCCGCAAATCCCATGCCGCAGATGCCACGCTCGGTGCCCATCACGATGGCCGGGCCGAACGGGCTGTCAAACCACCCCCAGAAAATCGTCAGTCCTTCGCCGCCGCGCGCGTAATCGCCGGGGCTCATCGCCTCCCAGGTCAGGAACAGATCGTGCAGCCTCCCGGTTCCCGACAGCCCCACCTCCAGCGCCGCCGCCAGAGTGGTGTGCCGTTCGGCCAGCAACCCCCTTGCATGGTCGAGCGTCAGATACTGCTGATATTTCTTCGGGCTGACCCCGACCCAGGCCGAAAACGTCCGTTGGAAATGCGCCGCACTCATCCCCATCCGCGCCGCCAGCCCTTCAAGCGACAGCCCCGGCCCCGCCGCGTCGATGATCTTCAGCGCGCGGGCGATGACTGCGTAATGGTAGGCGGGGGATTGATCGGTCATGGGTTTGCTCCTTCCCGCCCAACATAGGCCTTGCACCTTCGCCCCGCGACCCGGTTGTTGCGCATCATCGCCGCCACTGCCAAAAGGGCGCATGGTCAAACAGCTTTCCTATGCCGCGATGCGCGCGATTTTCACCCGGTTCCAGGATTTGGAGCCGGAACCGAAAGGCGAACTTCACCACGTCAATGACTTCACTTTGCTGGTGGCTGTCGCCCTGTCGGCGCAGGCCACCGATGTGGGGGTGAACAAGGCCACACGCGCTTTGTTTCAAATTGCCGACACGCCCGAAAAGATGCTGGCCTTGGGTGAAGAGGCCCTGACCCAGCACATCAAGACCATCGGACTGTTCCGCAACAAGGCGAAGAATGTCATTAAATTGTCCCGCATTCTGATCGACGATTTTGCCGGACAGGTGCCCACCTCGCGCGCTGCCCTGCAATCCTTGCCGGGCGTCGGGCGCAAGACTGCGAACGTGGTACTGAACATGTGGCACGGCCACCCCGCGCAAGCGGTGGATACCCATATCTTCCGCGTCGGCAACCGCAGCGGCATCTGCCCGGGCAAAGACGAAGTCGCCGTGGAGCGTGCCGTTGAGGATAACGTCCCGGTTGAGTTTCAGCGCCACGCTCACCACTGGCTTATCCTGCACGGGCGGTATATCTGCACCGCGCGCAAACCCAAATGTGCCATCTGCCCGATCCGCGAATGGTGCCTGTACGAGGAAAAGACTACATGAAAACCTATCAGGTCGTGGGCATCGGCAATGCCATCGTGGACGTGTTTTCCACCGCCGATGATACATTCCTTGACCTTATGGGGATCGAAAAGGGCATCATGCAGCTGGTTGAACGCGAACGGGGCGAGCTTTTGTATGGTGCAATGGCCGACCGTCGTCAGGCCCCCGGCGGGTCGGTCGCCAACACGCTGGCGGGGCTTGGCAACCTTGGCCTGACCACCGCCTTCATCGGCCGCGTCCATGACGACGCGCTGGGCAAGTTCTACGCCCGCACCATGGCCGACGAAGGCACCGATTTCGTCAACCCGCCGGTGGCAGGCGGTGAACTGCCCACCTCGCGCTCGATGATCTTCGTCAGCCCGGACGGTGAGCGGTCGATGAACACCTACCTCGGGATTTCTTCAGAGCTTGGCCCCGACGACGTGTCCGATTCAGTTGCCGGCAGCGCCGAGATCCTGTTTCTTGAAGGCTATCTCTACGACAAACCCAAAGGCAAACAGGCGTTCGAGCGTGCGGTTGATCTGTGCCATGCCAAGGGCGGAAAGGCTGGCATCGCCCTGTCCGACCCGTTCTGCGTCGACCGGCACCGCGACAGCTTTCGCCAGCTGGTCAAAAGCCTGGATTATGTGATCGGCAACGAACACGAATGGGCCTCGCTGTACCAGACCGACTTGTCTGCAGCGCTGGAACTTGCCGCCAACGATTCGGGCCTGGTTGTCTGCACCCGCTCTGGCCATGACGTGATCGTGGTGCGCGGCGACGAACAGGCCATCGTGCCGGTCAGGCGCGTGGTGCCGGTCGATGCCACCGGCGCGGGCGATCAGTTCGCTGCCGGGTTTCTGTACGGCCTTGCTACGGGGCAATCCCTTGCCACGTCTGGCCGCATGGGCTGCGTTGCGGCGGCCGAGGTCATCAGCCATTTCGGCGCGCGGCCAGAGGCGGACCTGAAAGCGCTGTTCCGCAAGGAAGGGCTGATCTGAGCGCGGCACCTCGCCCCGACCGCAGGCCGAAGCTCACCAGCAGCGTCCGCCTCCCGGCGCGGCCACGGGGACGGGCGTGTTCATCGCGCATTTGCGCGACATGAAGGCCACGTCGTGGGGCCGGCAAGTTCCGATATCCTGAAGTCCTG
Organism: Paracoccaceae bacterium; assembly: GCA_031415015.1. Classification (GTDB taxonomy): domain Bacteria; phylum Pseudomonadota; class Alphaproteobacteria; order Rhodobacterales; family Rhodobacteraceae; genus JAUYQR01. The sequence continues at coordinate 6,337 of JANOQT010000138.1, read as the reverse complement.
ACAATCTCGGACCGGCGGAACCGCGGGCCTCACATCGTCATGTCCATCGCTGTCCGGCTCTTTGGTGGCGACTCAGCCCCTTGGTCCTGCAGCCGCACATCCCACGGGATGGCGATCCTTGGACGAAATTGAGGCCCCGGCGCTGACCGATTGGCGCAGCAGTTTTCAAATATTATCTTGGGTTGTATTTTAGGGTTTCTTTTCTCGTCACTTCTGTCAAACCTGTGACTGCAATACTGTCTATTCGCAAGGGAATATTAAATGACGTCACCGATAGTGATAACAGGCGCTGTTTTGGCGGCCTGTAACTTAGTGTTTGTGGGCGCGCTCTGGGCCCAGGCTACAGATAACGGCCCCAATGGGCTGCAGCAGATGATGTTGTTTCGCAGCTTTGTGCAGGATGATACGGCCTGCTCTGCCGGGGTCATCAATGATACTGCTGCGATCTCCGGACCAAACGTGGCATCGGCGGCGATCACTTGTCCGGATGCATTTGCCTGGGTGAAACTTTCGCAAGCGATCCAGCAGGGATGGTGGAATTGGGGCATAGATCAGACGGTCTGGCCCGCCGCGCCCCTGCCGCTGTGCTCGGCAACCGTAACTACCGATTGCTGCGACCCCAACGCTTCGATTGATCCGTCGGGCACCGCCCCCGCGTCATGCCCGGTCTCGCGGGATGACTACGCCAATCCCAGCCCGCTTCCGGCAATTCCAAACGGGATGCCCGGGGGATCTGTGATCAACCATCGCGGCTTGGTGACTGCCGACCAGATTGATCCCGGTCGCTTGTTGCGGGATCTGGAACTGGAACTGGTGTTCAGAAACAAGCCCATGGTCGATTACATCTATCGCCACGACCTTTACACAACCCAGGGTCTTGGCGCGCGAAACCGGGCGCAGAATGCGGCGATCGTGTCGGGTGACCTTGCGTCGGCGCATGCGCTTGAAGTTCGGTTCCCCATCGACGCTGTGATGGTCAAAGCCGATTTTCTGCACCAGGACGTCATGGTGGATCAGGGGCTGGTTATCTCCGCTGGTCCAGATGGCACGCCGATCAACCCGCCGAACAATCCTGACTATCCCTATCTGACGGTCTATCTTGACGGCGATGGCAGCACGGGCAGCGTTCCAGGCTATTACTATCTGGTTGCAATGACCAACGCCTCGAAGGATCTTCCGAACTGGCACTGGTACGCGATCGAGCATGTCGCGCTTCCGGGGCGCTGCGATTACATTGGTTGTAACGACAGCTTTGGATATTCCGCCAATCCCACCGCTCAACCGGGGGCGAATTTCGGCCCAAGCTTCATTCCGCCAATGATCGGGTTGAATGATGACAAGACCACGGGCAACGACCCGCTGTTCGTGACAGGCCAAGTGTACGACCCCGCCGCGACGGGCGAAGTGATCACCGAAGAGCTTGCCGCGATGTTTGCCGCATTGGGAATTGCCACAGCCGAAACCGATCCAGACCCCAAGGTGATTTCGGCTGATGATCCGGCCTGGCTGAACTACCGGCTCAAAGGCACTCAAACCGACTTCACCACGTCGGGCGGGGTGCCCACTGGCATGGGCGCGTCAATCACTGAAGGCGGTTTCGTCAACACAGCGTCTTGCATCACCTGCCACTCACAGGCCTCGGCCGATAAAGACGGAACGGTGGGTATGCAGGGGGTTGGCGCATCGTGGCTGCCAAGCGTGCTTGGCTATGCAGAAGTGGAGATGGGTGCCCCACTGATGTCATGGTTCTATCAAAATGGTGGACCCTCGGTATCAGCCACGCAAATCGACTTTGTTTGGGGCATCCTTAACGCGCAATGTGTGAAGACCGGGGGAACGTCTGACTGCGCAAGCGTTCCTGACGCGCCGACAATCGTCCCGCGCTGATCCGAGCAGGCCCCGGTTGCTGAACAACCGGGGCCTGCCGACCACAAGGCCGCAGGCTGCGGAATACGCTTGTCCGTAGGTTCAGAACTCTCGGCCATCTGCCAATTCGGGGGCATTGCGCAGGTCGCGGAAAACCTGGTCGTCGCTTGGCGGATGGTGGTTAGCTCTGATCACCGGCCATCGCAGCAGCCCGTCGGATTTGCACCCTGGTGCGGCAATGGAACGCCGTTGGGATGTCGATTCCGCTCAAGTCCTGTCGCCCAGTTGCGCGAACTCTCCCCGCCCGCGCTTGGGACTGACTGCATTTGACATTCACCCCGCACTACCGGGTCGGCCTTATCCTCGTCACCGCCACTCCAGTGGCGCGGAGCACTTCGGGCCTATTCATCCGTCTCATGACCGCCAACACCTTCACCCTCCTCTTCTGGCGCGGCCTCTTCGGTGCCATCGGGACGACGCTTTTTATCGTCGCAATCCCCGGCCCGCGCAGCTTTGGCAGGCATTGCCACCCCGGCCCCGCAAACCTTTACGAGGTGTGAATCGCCAATACCCAAACCATTGATTTCATTCAACGAGAAGCGCTGTCCACGCGTGGACATCCCTTCAAACCCGATCAAACCGCCATTCCGTGACCGGGGCATAAACCTGCTCCGGGGCCAGGTCGATGGACGGAAACCCCGCCCGCCCCGGTGCGTCCGGCCAAAGCTGCGCCTCGATGGCCAGCCCCTGATAATCCGGATACCCCGGCGCCCCGGCAGCCCGCCCATCGTAAAGCTGCACCCCCGGCTCGGTCGTGGACAGCCTCATCCGCACGCCGGACTGCCCGGTCAGCGTCAGAACCTCGGTCAAGTCACGGCGGGCATCGGCCAGACAGAAGTTGGTATCAAGCGGCGGCACATTCAGCGCCACCTTGCGCGGCTGACGAAAATCGAAGGCTGTCCCTGCAACGGCAGCAACCTCGCCGGTGGGCGTGAGCACAGGCGTCGTGGGAAGGTACCGGTCGGCGGCGACCTGCAACGAATGCCCGAACCAGCAGTCGCTTCCGTCAAGGTTCCAGTAGCTGTGATTGGCGAAGTTGATCAGGGTCGGCCGGTCTGTCGTCACCTCAATCTGCATCCGCAACGTGGCGGGCGCAGTGACGCTGTAGGTCACCCGCACAGTCCGCTCGCCCGGAAACCCACCCTCGCCATGCGGCAGGGACAGCGCCATTGTGGCATGGCTGGCTGAGCAATCTTGAAGGATCCAAACTTTGCGGTGCGTGCCGGCGGGGCCGGAGTGCAGGATCAGATCATCGCCTGCATCAGCGGTAAAATGGTGCCGGGTTCCTGCGATCACGGCGCTGGCCCCGGTGATGCGGTTGACCACCGGGCCGACAAGGGTGCCGTGGTGGCGCAAGGCACCCTCGTACAGGGACAGGTCTTCCGACCCAAGTGTCAGGCTGTGCGGCAGGTTCCCCAGCCACACGCCCTGCAAAGCCGCCCCGAGGGTGAGGAGCGACACCCGAAGTTCGTCCGCTGCCAAGATGATCCGCTGTACTTTTGCACCGCCAGAGGTAATGCCGAAATCAGTTACGCCGGTTTTCATGGTCAGTTCCCCCCGGCACAGGCTGACCGGGGGGCTGGGCGGGGTCAAGGCCGGATCAGTGGCTTGCGCAATCCGTGATGGTCTGGGCCAGACCTTTCAGCAGATCGGCATAGGCACCCGGCCCGGGTTCGAGTGACGAGCCGACCGGGTCCAACGCGCCGCCGATCCGCGTGCCGGTGCCTTCTGTCATCTGAGAGATGAGGGCGGGATCGTGCTGCGCTTCGGGGAAAATGCAGCGCACCTCGCCCGCTTGCAGCGTCGCGCGAAGATCAGACAGGCGTTGCGCACCCGGGGATGCGGCATCACCCAGTGCCAGGCTGCCTGCGATAGTCAGGCCATAGTGCGCGGCAAAGTACCCGAAAGCGTCATGGAAGGTGACGATGGGTTCGTTCTTTACCGGGGCCAGAAGGGCAATGATGGCCGCATCGAGCGAAGCGAGTTCCGCCTGTGCCAATGCGGCATTCGTTGCGTAGATCGTGGCATTGTCGGGGTCGAGCCGGGAAAGTTCGGCGGCGATGAGCGATAGCCATATCTTGCCATTGTCAGGGTCCAGCCAAGCGTGAGGATCGGCCCCGGCGTGACCGTGGCCGTCGTGACTGTCGCTTTCGACCGCGTCGTGATCCGCTTCGGCATAGGGGCGGGTTATGGTGCCTTCGGCATCAAGCAGCGCCAGTGCGGCGGCCCCATCGGGTCGGTTGTGCAGTGCAGCGTCAAGCCAGGGGGTCAGTTCCGGACCGATCCAGACGATCAGATCGGCATCAGCCACCTCGGTTGCCTGACTTGGGCGCAAAGCAAAGTCATGCTCGTCAGCGCCTTTTGTCAGCAAAAGGGTGGGCGAGCCAAGATCGCCCATCACTTGCGCGACGAGCGCGTGGACAGGCGGTATGTCGGTAACGACGTTGGGCACCTCGGCAAGGGCGACCGTCGTGCTGGCCAAGAGCGAAGTTATGATATAACGCATGGATAAGACTTCTCCTGAGATTTGAGAGGTCTATGTATGTAATAATATAACAGGTCAAGACCCCGAATGACTCTTGCGCATGACCCGAGCCATTGCCCCAGTTGTGTAGCCCCTGATCTGGCCTTTGCAGCGCATGACCACGGACATTGTGCAAGTGATGCTTTGGCGAGGGCCGAAGCGATCTGCATCGCAGGAGGGGTGCGGCTGACACCGGTGAGGCGACGCGTGCTGGAGATATTGCTTGAGGACCACCGCGCGTTGGGGGCCTATGACGTGCTGAACCGGCTGGCGGCAGAAGGGTTCGGCAATCAGCCGCCCGTTGCCTACCGGGCGCTGGATTTCCTTGTAGAGCAGGGCCTTGCGCACCGCATCCAGCGGCTGAACGCGTTTACCGCCTGCACCCATCCGGGCGAGGACCATGCCCCGGCGTTTCTGATCTGCCGGGTCTGTTCCAGCGTGGCAGAAGCGCCGGCGTCTGCCGTCCGGGCCTCGCTTGGTGCTGCGGCTGCCAGCCTTGGGTTTGACATCGAACGGGCGACGATCGAAGCGCTTGGCCTGTGCCCGAATTGCCGGGAGGCAGCATGAGCCTGATCGCTGCAGAGCATGTCTGTGTGCGCTACGACGGTGACGAGGTGCTGCACGACGTCACGCTGTCAGTCGCACCCGGCGAAATCGTGACCATTCTTGGTCCCAACGGGTCTGGCAAATCGACGCTGCTTCGGGCTTTGCTGGGGATCATACCGGTGGCAGAGGGGCACATCCTCAGGCAGGCAGGACTGCGGCTTGGCTACGTGCCGCAACGTCTGCTGATCGACCGGACGATGCCGATCACGGTGCGGCGGTTTCTTTCCCTGCCGGTTCGTGTCAGCGATGCCGAGGCGGAAGCGGCGCTGGGCCGGGTGGGGATGGCCGGTCAGGGTGCCGCGCAGATGACCGCGTTGTCGGGCGGGCAGTTGCAGCGGGTTCTTCTGGCGCGGGCGTTATTGGCAAAACCGGACATCCTGATGCTGGACGAGCCGACCCAGGGTCTGGACCAGCAGGGAGAAGCGGCGTTCTACCGGTTGATCGAAGAAGTGCGCAGGTTGACCGGGGCTGCGGTGCTGATGGTCAGTCATGACCTGCATGTGGTGATGGCGGCATCTGATCGGGTGATTTGTCTCAACGGCCATATCTGTTGCGAAGGGACGCCGCGCGTGGTGTCGACCGCCCCGGAATACCGGGCCCTGTTCGGGCTGGGCACCCAAGGGGCGCTGGCGCTGTATCAACATGAGCACGACCATGAACACCCGGTGGATGATCCGCATCACCACAACCACCATCATGGACACGAACATGTTTGACGATTTTCTGGTGCGTGCGGCGCTGGCCGGGGTCGGGTTAAGTCTGGCCACCGGGCCGTTGGGGGCCGTTGTGGTCTGGCGGCGGATGGCTTATTTCGGCGATGCCACCGCACATGCGGCAATTCTGGGCGTGGCGCTGGCGCTGGCGGCGGATTTGCCTGTCGGGCTGGGGACGCTGGTGGTGGCGCTGGCAATGGCTGTGACGGTGGCAGGTCTGTCGGCGCGTGGTTGGGCGATGGACACGACGCTGGGCGTGCTGGCACATTCAGCGCTGGCCTTCGGGCTGGTGGCCGTCAGCTTCTTTCCGGCGGTGCGGACCGACCTGTCGGCTTACCTTTTCGGCGATATTCTGGCGGTCAGCCGCGCCGACCTTGCCCTGATCTGGGGCGGTTCTCTGGCCGTGGTGGGGTTGTTGGTGTGGCGCTGGCAGGCATTGCTGACCGCAACACTCAGCGAGGATCTGGCGCATGCAGCGGGCATCCGACCTGACCGCGAGCGGCTGGTCCTCGTCCTTGCGCTGGCTGTCGTGGTCGCAGTGGCGCTGAAGGTGGTAGGGGCGCTGCTG
>JANOQT010000137.1:0-14305 GCA_031415015.1 Paracoccaceae bacterium | reverse complement strand
CTGATGGGGCAGCGGATTGCCAAGGTGGACTGCCCGGCGCAGGCGATGCTGCTGCGGGTGGGCGACATCGTGATCTGCGCGTCGGACGGGTTGCAGTTTTTGACCAATGCGCAGATCGAGAAGGTTCTGGGGCGGGTGCGCAAGAAGCGCTCGACCGAGATCGCGGAGGTTCTGCTGGAGGAGATCCACAAGCTTGACGATCCCGACCAGGACAACGTGTCGTTCTGCGTGATCAAGGTGAACGACGCCTCGGTGCGGCCGAAGACCGCGCGCACGGCGCGCCGGTCGATGGCGGTCAGCCGCCCGCGCCGCCTGACGACGGTGGTGAGCGAACCGGTCGTGGTGCCGCTGCACGCGCCCAAACCGGAGACGGCGAGCCCGGAGCCGGGGCAGCCGGAGATGGCGGTACCAGAGGTGGCGAGCCCGGAAATGGCGACGCCGGGCCCGGCTGCAGAGACGCTGCAGCGGACGACGGGGACGGATGCGCCGCTGAAGCTGGAGACACCAAAGGCCCAGCACGCGAAGGCCGGCCAGGCCTTGCAAGACCCCGACCCGCAACCCAGATTGAAACCAAGACGAATAGCAATCCTCAAGTGAGCTTGCGAGAAGTGAGACATGGCTGAAACAGCCGGTGAATTGACGGTCGCACAGCGGCTCGGCCAGGCTCTGGACCGGGGACAGCTGCCTGCCGGCGGTCCGGCGGAGGCGGCCGAACGGCTGATCGAACGGCTGGAGCGTCCGGCGCGCGTGGCGCTTCTTGGGCTGCCGGGGGCGGGAAAGTCTGCGGTCCTCAACCTGTTGGCGGGCGAGACGGTGATCAATGAGACGCTGCGTCTGCCGACGGTTCTGGTCCAGCGCGGGCCCGAAGAGAAGATGGTCTGTACCCTGCCCGACGGGACGACACAGGTGGTGCCGGGGCGCGATCTGGAAGACATCATCCCGCTGACCCCGGCGCTGGTGACGATGGAACTGCAGCTGCCGGCCCTGTCTGTGATCAGCCTTCTTGAGGTGTCTGCAGGCCCGGCAGAAGGCGATCAGCGCCGCGCCGCGACCTGGGCCAGCAAACGCGCAGATATCGTGGTCTGGTGCAGCACGTCGTTCCTGCCGAAAGAGCAGATGGTCTGGGAAAGCCTGCCCGACGCGATCAAGGACAACGGGTTTCTGTTCCTGTCGAAAACCGATCTGATGGGCGGTCGCGACGCGGTTGCGGGAATGGTCGAACGGGTTGAGCTGCGCGCCGGCGAAGACTTCCGCCAGGTGCTGCCGATTTCGGTGCTGACCGCGCGCAAGGCAATGCAGGCACCCGGCGGCATCGACCGGGCGATGTTCCGCGACAGCGGTGCTTCGGCGGTGATCATGGCGATCAAGTCGCGGGTGGAACTGGCGCGCCGTGCCGATACGGATATGGCCGAGGTTCTGCTGGCGCGTCACGCGTCGGATCCGGAGCCGCCCGTGCGCCGGATGCCTGACCCGGTGCCAGAGGTGATTGCCCCGCTGGTGACCGTGCCAGAGGTTCTGGCACCTGCCCCAGAGCCGGAGGCGGAGTTGGATCGGGTGCCCGATCCGGAGCCTGTTGCCGAGGCCGAACCGGAGCCGGTCGCCGAGCCTGTCTCAGGGGATGCGCGGCGCCGGTTTTCGGACCGCATCAAGCAGATGCCGCCACCCTATGAGCCGCCTGTCTATCAGCCGCCAACCGCGCCGCGCCCCACCCTGGGAGTGCAGCCTGTGCTTGCACCGGTGGCTGAACCGCCGCCGCAGCGTGCAGCGTCGGGCGATCCGCTGCGGGAAATCTTTGCCAGATCCGAAGAGGAAAAGGACGAAGCCGCGCTTGAGGCGGACCCGGCCGTGCCGGAGGAGTTGACGACGCAAGGCACTGAGCCGGAGGTCGTGGCGTCCGAGGTCGGACCCGAGCCCGAGCCGGAGCCGTCACGAAGCCGACCACGGATCGTCCAGGCGGCACCGGTCGCGCCCCGACCTGACAGCGCTGATCGGCCCGGTCGCCCCGAGCGGCGCGAGCGTCCGCGCATTGCTGCGCGCGCCAGCGTCACGGTGGCTCCGCGTGCCGCTGCCGCCGTTCTGGGCGATGATGATCGCGAAACGCTGGCTGCGGCGATCAGCCTGATCATGCAACGTGCGGTAGAGTTGACGGACAGCATGACCGGCGTGGACAAGATCCCGGTAGACCTTGTTCTGGACCATGGCCGCGAGACAACGGAACTTGTCGCGGACCTGCTTGCCAGCAGCCAAACGCGCGAACTTCGGCGAATCGCTGCCGATCTGGGCGAAGTTCAGGACCTGATTATGTTGATGCAGCTTGAAAAGGGACACGCACCTGCAGATGATACTGTGACCTTGATCTTGCAACTTAGGCGTGATTTGGAAACATTGATGGCTGCTTAGCCTTATTCTTGTGCGAACAATCGTCTAAAACCTGCCCAATTAGGACCACTTTCCACATTTAAGTCATGATTCCGGGAAAATGCGTTTCCGGACGTGCAGGGTTGGGTGGTTGGTCGCGGCGGATGTGAGGGTGACTATGGGACTTGGCGCAGTTGTGCAGATGGACGAGCCTAATGCCGCGGGCACTGTTCCGGCGGTGATTGAACCCGAGGTTGCGCTGGTTCGCAGCTTTCCGGGACTGCGGCGCATCTCGGATGCGGTGCAGGAGTTCGAAGATGTGCTGCGCGATTTCGTCGCGATGGCCGATCCGGAAACCGCCAAGAAAGTGTCGCGCATCATGGCGCAGACGCGGGAAGTGGAACCGTCGGTGACGGTAATAGGGCAGATCAAGGCGGGCAAGACGTCGCTGGTGAACGCGATGATCGGCGCGCCGGGGCTGCTGCCGACGGACGTGAACCCGTGGACGTCCGTTGTCACCTCGCTTCATATCAACACGCCCAGCCCGGAACTGAACGTCAAGGCGAAGTTCAAGTTCTTTGACGGCGCCGAATGGGACAAGCTGGTGTCGAACGGCGGCCGGATCGGGCAGCTGGCGGCGCGGGCCGGTGCGGATGACGAACTGGAAAAACTGCGATTGCAGGTCGTGGAGATGCGCGACAAAGCGCAGGCGCGGCTGGGCCGCAAGTTCGAGATGCTGCTGGGCACCGAACACCGGTATGGCGTGGTCGATGATTCGCTGCTGCGGCGCTATGTCTGCGTCGGCGACGAAGAGGCGGGCACGCAGGATCAGGGCCGGTTCACCGACATCACCAAATCGGCCGATCTGTGGATCGAGCGCGCGGATATCCCGACCATGCTGTGCGTGCGCGACACGCCCGGCGTGAACGACACGTTCATGATGCGCGAACAGATTACCATCAACGCAGTGCGCGACAGCCGGTCGTGCATCGTGGTGCTGTCGGCACATCAGGCGTTGACCACGATGGACATGGCGCTGATCCGCCTGATCGCGCACCGCCAGTCGCGTGAGATCATCATTTATGTGAACCGGATCGACGAATTGTCGGACCCCGCCACGCAGGTGCCGGAGATTCACAAGTCGATCCTGGAAACGCTGGAAAAGAACAACGCACCGCAGGACATCGACATCATCTTCGGGTCGGCGCACTGGGCGAATGCAGTGCTGATGGGTCAGATCGACGAGATGACCGACGACAGCACCGAATCGGCCATCAACTGGACCCGCGCCGCCTTTGCGGACAAGGTGGAAAGCTGGTCGGCGGAACAGCTGGTCTGGCACGCGTCGGGCGTGCCTGCGCTGCTGGAGGCGCTGGGCCAGCGGATGTACGAAGGCCCGGTCCACGAGACGCTGCAAAAAGCGGCGCGGCAGTCGCTGAACCTGGCGCAAAGCCTGGACGTTGTGGATCAGGTCCGCATCCTGGAACAGGACGGCTCGCTGAACCGGACGATGACGCCTGCGGATCTGGATTCTGAATTGGTCCGGATCGAAAAGGACTGCACGGACAAGCTTGTGGCGATGACCAATACGGTCTGCAAGGATTTCACCAACCGGATCGACCAGTCGTACGAGCGGTTTCTGGAACGCGCCACGTCGTCGCTGATCGAGCATCTGCAGACCCACGGCGAGGATGCGACCTGGCACTACAGCCCGCTGGGTCTGCGCATGCTGCTGAGTTCAAGCTATCAGGTGGTGCTGAAAAAGATGCATGGCATCGCCGCCGAAGTGAATGCCGATGCGGCGCGCAAGATCGCCGAACTGTATGGCAAGACGTTTGCGATCACCGTCGAAGGCTTCAAGATCGAGGTTCCGGTGGTGTCCTATATCCCGCCGCCGATCAATCTGGGTCAGACCATCGCGCTGGACCTGCAAGTGGGCTGGTGGAAGGGCTGGTGGCAGCGCCGCCGCGGCTACAAGGCCTTTGCGCAGGATTTCTACAATCTGATCCGGGCCGAAACCGACCCGATCATCAATGACCTGAAGACGATCCAGATCGGCCTTTTCCGCGAACGCACGCAGGGAACCCTTAAGGATTTCCTGCAAGAACAGCGCGAGTTGCTGATGAGTGCGCTGGCCAGCTCGGAAATCTCGATGGAAGAGATGAAAGAGCTGTTCGGCGTGAATGCGTGGGAAGACCGTCAGGAATGCCTTGCGACAATCATGGACGAACTCAGCGACTACGCCGGGTAAGGCCAGTTTGCGCAGAAGAGGACCAGACGCATGCCAATGAACCGCAAACCCCGCATCGCCCTGATGGGAGAGTTCAGTTCGGGTAAAAGCACGCTGTGCAACGTGCTTTTGGGCGCGCGCCCACTGTTGGAAAAGGTGACGGCGACACAGCTTCCGCCGGTCTGGCTGTCTTATGGTTCGTCCCCGGCCTATTCGGTGGGTCTGGATGGCCGGAAATGGGCGCTGGATGTTGCCGACCTCGCCTCCGTCGCGCTGGACGGGACGGAGCATGTGCGCATTTTCATGAAAAGCGATCTGTTGCGCTATTGCGATCTGATCGACATGCCGGGCATTTCCGACCCCAGCATGTCGTCAGAGGTGTGGGAACGGATGACCCACCTGGCCGATGGCGTGCTGTGGTGTACGCCGGCAAACCAAGCGTGGCGGCAATCGGAATCCGGCGTCTGGTCGACCTTCCCGGCCACGATGCGGCGGAATGCGCTGCTGCTGGTGACGCGGTTTGACAAGATTGTCGGCGACAGCGACCGCACCAAGGTGCTGAAACGCGTCGGAGGTGAAACGGAAGGGCTTTTTGCCGGCTTTTTCCCGATGGCGCTGACGCAGGCGATGGCTGCGGGCGACGATGAAGCGAAATGGATCGACAGCGGCGCGCAGGCGTTTTCGACGGCGTTGTTTGAGTTGATCCACCGAGTGACCGACGAGGGCGTTCCGGACAAGAATGCGCCCGCGATCCCTGTCAGCGAAGCCGATGCGCCGGACCCAGACGCGGCGAAAAGCCTTATCGCAGAGCAGTTCGAGCAGCTGATGGTGATCCGCAATACGCCCGTGGTGAAAATTCTGCCGCGTCGTGTGCAGGCCAAGGGTGACCGCATCATGCGCACCGAACGCCCGACAGCCGAACAGGGCGAAACCGTCGTGTCCTTTTCCGACTGGCCTGACGACGAGGTTGCGCCCGCGCCCAAAGAGGTGGATATGCGCAGTGTCATGAACCAGTCGAAGGGATCGTGACGCGGTGCGGGCACGAGGGGCAGGGCGGTGGGCGTAGCAGACAGTCTGGGTTCGGTCACCAAAGCCTTTCCGATGGCCCGGGTCGTGGCCTTTGCTGACCTGTCGTCGCGGATGATCCTCGCCTCGGTCGGGGGTGAGGACACGACACAAGAACGCCTGAACACATTGTGCAATCAGGCGCGCGTCAGCTTTGACGATCCGCTGTTCACCCTGTCGGTCGAAGCCTTTGGCGAGCCGCATGGTGCCATTGTTATGGACTCTGACAGTGTTCGGGTGTTCATCCGGTCTGAGTACGAAGCAGTAGATGCGTTGTGCTGCATCTGCGATCATGGCATTGACCTTGCGGCATTTGTGGCCAAAATCCGTGAAACGCTGGATGAAATCACTGCGGGCGCGTGACAGGGGTCGGTCAAGCTATTGAAAAAAGGAATGGTTCCAGTCTTTTCGCGTTTGCAGTCGCTGCAGACAGCCTCTCGGCTTGCGCCGGGGGGGGCACGGGTGATTGCCGGTGCGTCGACGGATAGTGCCCTGACGGCGCTTTTGCGCGAAGTGAACGAGACAGTTCTGGGACGGTCTTTGCAGTTTGAAACCGATGGCGGGACCAGTCTGGCGCTGGATGTAGCGGGGCGGCGGGTCCTGCGGCTGACGGCGGTGACCGGATTGAGCAATGCCGAGGCCTGCCTTGCCGCCGACGCGCTGGAAGATGAACACAAGGACGATCTGATCAAGCTGTTGCAGGCGTTTGCCCTGCCACGGCAGGAGTTGCGGGTGGTGTCCGGCCCGATGAGCCGTGATGGCGCGGGGATGAGCGTCGGGCTGCCGGTGGCGCTGCTTGCGGATCTTTTGCTGATCGAGTTGAATGCCTTGGCGACAGATCCCGCCCCGGAAGCGGAACCGGAGCCAGTGCCAGCGCCAGTCCAGGCGCCGCCTGCAATCAAGGCCCCACCTTCCGTTGCCGGGGGATACCTGACTGCTTTCGCTGCCGCGATGGGTGAGGGGATGATGGCCTGGCTGATCGTTGGCGGTTCTGCGGACGGCGCGACCTCTGGCCCGGACGAGATGGTGTCGCACCTGAGCGGCTTTCTGGATGACGAAGGCGACGCGCTGGACCGGCAGCTGGATCAGCTGTCGGACGCGCCCGAAGGGCCGGTGTGCCTGGTGCTAGGCGCGGCCCTGTCCGAGGGGCACAGCCTGTTGGTGGCGCGAGCCGAGGGTGGGGTCTTGCTGGGCGTGACAGAGGGCGACGCGACGCTGCCAGTGCTGCGCGCCTGGAACGCGGTTCGGGGTTAAAGCGTCACGGCTGCGGCTTTGGCGATGGCATCAAGGCCGGTAGCACCCTTGGGGCCGACCACAACGTAAGACGCATCGCGGCTTTTCCAGCTGACCATGTCCACGGAGCCGAACTGCCGGGTGGCAAAGGGGCTGAGCCCGTCATCCAGTGCCGCATCGCCGCCCGCCATGAAGCACAGGGCGATCACCTGCCCTGCCGCGTCGGTGTACATCAGCTGCGCGACCGGTTTGCCCGACGCGACCAGCAGCCGCGCGCCCTGAAAGGTCAGCCCGCTGGCAGACAGGTCGGGCGCCGTGAAGGTGACACCGGTCTGTGCGGAAAGCCAGCTCTCCAGATGCGCCTTGTCCGAGGCCGGAACCTCGACCAGATGACGGCCCTGGGACGCATAGACCTGATGGTATTCGGCAACCTGATCCAGCCAGCCGACGGCCAGTTGCTGCGGTGGCGCCATTTGTCGCGTCAGGTAAGACCCACCCGCCCCGCCGATCATCAGCAGCGCCACCGACGCGGCCAATGCCATGCCCCAACGCGGCGCGGAGGGGATGTTGGCGGGCAGGGGCGCCAAGGGCGCCTGCCCGAGTGACCGAACCATATCGTCGGGCACAGTATCGTGCAGCATCGCGGCAAAGGCCTTGCCGATGGCATCATCGGTGCGCAGCAGCGCGTCATACTCGGCCTGCACCGCAGGAACCCTTGCCAACAGCGCTGCAACCGCGCGCGCCTCGGCTTCGGGCAGTTCGCCGTCGCGGTAGGCGCTAAGGCGCGTGGCAAGGTCCGGGGCGGTGGTCATTGCACTTTCATCCCTTTGACCGAGCCCTTTGCATCAGCCAACACCTCTTTCATCAACTGGCGGGCCCGTGACATCCGGCTCATCACCGTGCCGATCGGGATATCAAGGATATCGGCGGCTTCCTGATAGGAATGACCTTCGACCGACACCAATAGCAAACATGCACTTAGGCTTTCGGGCAGCGACATCACCATGGCGATCAGCTGATTGCCGTAGATGTGATCGGCGGCACCGATGGGCGTGGACAGCTCGTCCGTGGCAGAGGCATCGACGTGACCTTGCCCCAGTCGGACCCGGCGGCTGCGCATCTCGGAGACCCAGATGTTGCGCATCATGGTGAAAAGCCAGCTGTCCAGCCGGGTGCCCGCCTGCCATTGCCCGGCGCGCAGGATGGCGCGTTCGCAGGCGGCCTGCACCAGATCGTCGCCGTCATCGCGGCTGCGCGTCAGGGACAGCGCAAAGCGGCGCAGGCGCGGCAGCAGGCCCACCAGATCTTTGCGGAACTGAACGAGGTCGATCACGGTACGGTCTTTCCGGCCATGGAATGCGGCGGGCGGTTCGGCACGGAACAGATGAACATGATCCACCGGAAAGACGCAACCGCCGACCCTTTGGGCCGGCGGAAACGCGAATGCCCGTGCCAGGCGTATGTCACCAATCCGTTGCATTACCTGCCAGCGCCTGTTCCAGCGCGGCGTAGGCCCAGGTGTCGGCCCCGCCCCGTGCCGCGATTTCGGTCAGCTGCGCGCGGGCACCGTCCACATTGCCGTCAGCGATCAGCGCTTGCCCCATGTAGGACCGGGCGAGGATGTAGTCGGGGTCGATCTTCAGTGCAGCCTGATAGTATTCCATCCCCTCGGCGACGCGGCCCGCCTTGCGGTTGGCAAAGCCCTTGTAGTTCAGGATGCGCGGGTCGTTCTGGTTTTCCGCCGCCGCCAGAACGCGCAGCGCGTTGTCATACTGGCCGTCGTAAGCCAGCTCGCGCGCGGCGGTGTAGATCTGATCGTCTGTCAGCGCGGCACCCTCGACGTCGAGGCATTTCTGCGTCTTTTCGTCGAACACCTGTCCGTCCTTGCAGACCTGCGTGGTCTCGGTCTTGACCGGCGGTTCGGTCGAATCCGATCCGGCGGCGAAAGAGAAGGTGGCGATGGAGGTTGCGGCCATCGCCACGGCAATAAATGTGATGTGTTTCATTGGGTTGTGGTCCTGTGGTTTGGGTTTGAATGCTTATCTGCAACCGTCTGGCGCATGGGTGGGACTGTCCCGAGCGCCATCCCTTACCCAACGCCGCAGCGCCGGGGATTATTCGGAGGTATCGGAGATTTCTTCGCCGTCGTGCGGCAGGTCAGGCGACGGCAGTGGGCTGCCTGCGGTTTCCGTCGGGGCCAAAATGGAACAGCCGGTCGGTGGGCAGGGTCAGAAACACCGTTTCGGTCACGGTGTAGTCATGCTCGCCGAACAGGCGCACGGTCAGCAGGCCATGCACATCGGTGCGGACGTAGACCAGCGTTTCGCCGCCCAGCTTTTCAACGTGGCTGACCTGCCCGGCGATGTCGCCGGACTGACGGGAAAGCCCAAGATGTTCAGGCCGCGCGCCCACCTGCCCCGGGGCATGGCCAAGGGCGGCGGCATCAAGAAAGTTCATCTGCGGGCTGCCGATAAAACCCGCGACAAAGGTGTTGGCGGGGTTCTTGTACAGTTCCATTGGGCTGCCGACCTGTTCGACGCGTCCCGCCCGCAGCACGACGATGCGGTCGGCCAGTGTCATCGCCTCGACCTGATCATGGGTCACGTAGATCATCGTGGCCTTGAGGTCGCGGTGCAGGCGGGCGATCTCGATCCGCGTGGCGACACGCAGCGCGGCGTCGAGGTTGGACAGCGGCTCGTCGAACAGGAACAGTTTCGGGGTGCGCACGATGGCACGGCCGATGGCGACGCGCTGACGCTGGCCACCGCTGAGTTCGGCAGGGCGGCGGTCCATCAGGGTTTGAAGCGACAGCATGTTGGCGGCGCGGTCGGTGGAGGCGGTGATCTCGGCGCGTGGCTTTCCGGCCTGTTTCAGGGCAAGGCCCATGTTGTCACGGACGGACAGGTGCGGGTAAAGCGCGTAGCTTTGAAACACCATCGCCAGTTCGCGCTTGGCGGGGGCGACGTCGTTGACCCGCTTGCCGTCCAGAAAGATATCGCCCGACGTCGCATCCTCCAGCCCCGCGATGATGCGCAACAGGGTGGATTTGCCGCAGCCCGACGGGCCGACGAAAACGCAGAACTCGCCCTCCTTCACCTCGAGGTCGATACCTGTGATCACCTCGGTCGCGCCGAAGCGCTTCGTCACGGCTTTCAGGTCAAGCGCGCCCATGGCACCTCACAATTTCACAGGATTTCCAGAGCGGACGCTTTCGTCCGCGGCAAGGCAGATGGCGAGCGATTGCACGGCGTCGTTCAGGTGTCGGGTCAGGTCGAGGTTTTCCAGAATAGCGCGGGCCATGAAGGCCTGTTCGCGTTCGCACAGCTCTTGATGGCCGGGCTCGTCGGCCATCGACACGTCTTGATTGGGCTGCCCCACTCGATGAATCCGCAACATCGAGGTTTTGGTGTGGGTATCCACATCGTCGGACCGGGCATCCTCCGGCATCCGGATCGACACCGCACCATTGGGGCTGACCACGTCCTTCACGAAGAATGCGGTGTTGGACATCATCGGGCCCCAGCCCGCCTCGTACCAACCCAAAGAACCGTCATCGAACAGCACCTGGAAATGGCCGTAGTTGTACATATCCGGTGCGATCTCGTTCGACAGGCGCAGGCCCATGCCGCGCACCTCTACCGGTTTGGCATCGGTGATCTGGCACATCACGTCGACGTAGTGGACGCCGCAATCGACGATCGGCGAGGTGGTCTGCATCAGCGCCTTGTGGACCTCCCAAGTGGGGCCGGAGGATTGCTGGTTGAGGTTCAGGCGGAACACATAGGGCCCGCCCAAGGCGCGCGCCTCTTCGATCAGGCGGATCCATGAGGGATGATGCCGCAGGATGTAACCGACCACGACCTTGCGCCCCAACCGCGTGGCCGCATCAGCTACCCGGCGCGCATCGGCAACTGTGGTGGCGAGGGGCTTTTCAACAAACACATCCGCCCCTGCCTGCATCGCCGCTATGGCATAACCGGCATGGCTGTCGGAATAGGTGGAAACGCAGACGAGATCGGGCTTCAGGCGGGTCAACGCCTCATGAAAATCCGGCGTAACGGGATAGCCGGCCAGTGCCGGGTCTAGCGTCGGCGAGCTTCGGTTCACCAACCCCACCAACTCGAACGCCGGATCGCGGTGATATGCCAGCGCGTGGCTGCGCCCCATGTTGCCGAGGCCTGCGACCATGACCCGGATCATTTGACGGCTCCTGCGGTGATGCCGCGGATCAACTGCCGCGAAAAGATCAGGTACATGATGAGAACCGGCACGATGGCGAGGCTGAGGGCCGCCAGCACCGCGTTCCAGTTGGTGACAAACTGGCCGATGAACACCTGGCTGCCAAGGGTGATGGTCTTCACCTCCTCGCTTGGGGCAAGGATCAGCGGAAACCACAGGTCGTTCCAGATCGGGATCATGGTGAAGACGGCGACGGTGGCCATGGCGGGGCGGACCAGGGGCAGAACGAGGGTAAAGAAGATCGCGTATTCTGACAGACCGTCGATGCGGCCCGCGTTCTTCAGATCGTCCGACACGTTGCGCATGAACTCGGCCAAAATGAACACCGCCAGAGGCAGGCCTTGCGCGCTGTAGACCAGGATCAGCGCTGTCAGGGTGTTCACAAGTCCGCTGGCGACCATCATTTGCAGGATGGCCACGGTGCCCAGTCGGATCGGGATCATGATGCCAAGCGCCAGATACAGGCCCATCAGCGTGTTGCCCTTGAAGCGGTATTCGGACAGGGCAAAAGCCGCCATCGCGCCGAACAGCAGCACGAAGAACAGCGAGGCCACCGTGACGATCATCGAGTTCTGGAAGTACAGGAAGAAATCGCCCTGCTTCATCACGGTCTGATACCCGATCAGATCGAAATTGCCGGGCACGGGCAGCGCCAGCGGATCGGCAAAGATCGCCTTGCGGGATTTGAAGCTGTTGATGACGATCACGAAAACCGGGAACAGCGCGATCAGGGTATAGGTGATCAGCGCCGCATGGGCGGCAATTGTGCGACCTGTGGACATGCGGGCGGCCATCAGAACTGGTACCTTCTGAGCCGGGTCTGGATGCCGAACAGATAGACGCAGACCCCCAGCAGGATGATCCCGAACATCGCCCCGGCAATCGCCGATCCCATATAGGGGTCGCCAAGTTGCAGCTGAAAACCAAAGAAAGTGCGGTAAAGGAACGTGCCCAGAATATCGGTGCTGAAATCCGGCCCCGCCAGCGCGCCTTGCGCCACATAGATCAGATCGAACGCGTTGAAATTGCCGACGAAGGTCAGGATCGAGATGATGCCGATGGCGGGCAGGATCAGCGGTAGCTTGATCTTCCAGAACTGCGACCAGCCGGTGATGCCGTCCATCTCTGCGGCCTCCAGCACCTCGTCAGGGATGCTGAGGAGTGCTGCATAGATCAGCACCATCGGAATCCCGACGAACTGCCAGACCGAAATCAGGGCCAGCGTGGTCAGCGCATATTCCTCTTTGCCCAGCCAGGGGGCGAACAGGCTTTTCAGCCCGACAAAATCCAGCATCCCGGGCGCGATGCCCCAGATCGGCGACAGGATCAGCTTCCACACGAAGCCGACGATAACGAAGCTCAGGATCGTCGGGATGAAGATCGCGGTGCGGTAAAAGGCGGCCATGCGCAGCTTTGGGGTGGAAAGGATCGCGGCCAGGGCGATGCCGATCGGGTTCTGGACCAACATATGGATCAGAAAGAACCAGGCGTTGTTGCCCAAGGCGTTCCAGAATTGCCCGGACCAGCGCGGGTCGCCAAACAGCGTGGCAAAGTTCGCAAGGCCGACGAACATCCGCACGTCACCGTCCTCATTGAACAAGGACAGGTTCAGCGTCCCGAACAACGGGATGATCATGATCGCGGTGTAGACCAGCACCGCCGGGGCCAGAAACACGGCGATGTGCCAGCGCACGGGCTTGCGTAAAGCCATGTCCTTTCCCTTTCATCTGTCTGTAAATATCCCGCAGGGGGTCCGGGGGGCGCGAAGCCCCCCGGAGCTTTCAGGCAGAAATCACTTCTGCGGTGCGTACCAGCTTGCCAGACCTTCCTGCAGCCGCGCACCCGCAGCTTCCGGCGTCTCGGTGCCCTTGATCACGTTCGCACTGGCGTTCCACGTTTCGTTTTCCAGGTTCGGGGTGCCGCGCGACAGGATCTGGTAGGTGGACCGGATCGTCGACTGGCACTTGCCGCGCCAGGAGACGAATTCCTGCGCCAGCGGGTCCTGCATCTCCACCGGGGTGGAGTTCAGGCTGAAGAAGCCGGGCAGGGCGTTGGCGTACATCGTGGCAAACTCAGGGCTGCCGACCCAGTCCAGGAACACTTTCGCCTGTTCGGCATTCGGCGACTTGGCGTTCATGCCGATGGCGATGTCGGTGTGATCCGAGATGTAGCAGGTGTCCCCGGCGGCCTGTACCGGCGGCGGAAAGGCCCCCATCTTGAACGTCGCTTGCGTGTTGAAGCCCGATATTTCCCACGAACCGGCTGGGTAGACGGCAGCACGGCCAAGGGTGAACAGGTTCTGGCTGTCCGGGTAGGTCTGCGCCTCGAACCCGTCGCCGAGGTAGTCCTTCCACTTCGCCAGTTCGGCGTAGGGTGCAACCCACTGCGGATCGGTCAGCTTCTGTTCGCCCTTGATCAGCGCCAGACGGCCCTCTTCGCCCTTCCAGAAGTTCGGCCCGATGTTGTTGTAGCCCATCGTGGCGGCTTCCCACTGGTCGTTGGTGCCCATCGCCATCGGGATGTAGGTGCCGTCCGCCTTGATCTTGTCGAGAGCGGCGTAGAACTCTTCGTTCGTCGTCGGCACCGCGATGCCCAGCGCGTCAAAGGCGTCCTTGTTGTAGATGAAGCCGTGGATCACCGATGCCATCGGCACGCAGAAGGTGGCCGCGCCGTCATCGGTCTGCCAGGCCGATTTCGCGACGGGCGAAAAGTTGGCCATCGAGGCGAGGCCCGACAAATCGGCCAGATGACCCGCGTCATACAGCGCCAGCGAGGCGTCGAAGGGGCGGCAGGTGATCAGATCGCCCGCAGAACCGGCGTCGAGTTTGGAGTTCAGGGCGGCGTTGTATTCGGCCGGTGCGGTCGGCGCGAAGACCACCTTGATGCCCGGGTTCTGTGCTTCGAACGCCGGGATGATCGTATCCTGCCAGATGGTCAGGTCGTCGTTGCGCCACGACTCGATGGTCAACGTCACATCCTGCGCCGAGGCAATGCCCCCAAGCAATGTGCTGGTCAGAAGTGCTATGCGGAAGGTCTTGGTCATTGCAGTCTCCCTGTTGAGCGGGCTTTTGCCCGGTTGTTATGTGGTCAGGTCGTCATCATCGCGGGGCCAAGGACCCCGTTCGAGGCTTTGAGTGCGGCCAGCGCCGCTTCGGGGCCAGCGCCGCGCGCCACCAGAAC
>JANOQT010000136.1:0-101991 GCA_031415015.1 Paracoccaceae bacterium | reverse complement strand
TACCGGTGGTGGCGGACAGGGTCACGCTCTGGATCGACTTGATGGCCAGCGGTCCGGGCGTGGGGATTTCGATCATTCGGCCAGCGGCGACCGAGGCAGGCAGCGCCACGACGATGTTGCCGGTCGAGTTGTCGGAATAGGTGACGGCACAGGTGGCGTTGATGCCGGTGACCCCCGTCGCGGTGTACCACTCCAGGAACCACCGCACGTTCGTGAAGTCGCTGACACCCCGCCGCAGGGCGAGGTTGCTGGTCCCGACTGACACATCGCCATTGACAGTCTGCGCCGTGGTCAGGGTGCCGTTCAACCCGCCCATATGGCCAAGCCGATCCGGCATGACGAACCCATTCTGGATGGGAAAGGTGCCATCCATATAGAGAAGCGCCCGCGCTTGTGGGCCCGTCTTGGACGGCAGGGGATAGCACCCAAGCAGTGTGTTGTCGCAGATCGCCCAAGCCCCAGGGATCGCCCCTTGCGCCGGGGTCCCGGTGGCGCGCCACAGGCTGGTCATCAGCCCAATAAGCTGCGAGGCAAAGCCCGACTTGATATGCTGGATGTCGGGGGCCGCAGCCAGGGCGATGATGATGTCCGAAGGACTGGTGAACGCCATGTCTCAGCCCTCCACGCGTTCAAGGTATCTAGGGTCGAAGGCCCCGATGTCACCCTGCCCCGGGTCACCCGACAGCGCGCAGGCAACCTGGCCGTCTTCTTTACTGATCACCTCAACCACGGTGTAGGTTCCGGGAAAGGCTCCGTCGAACGGGGGCCGGATGCGAACGATGGTTCCTGCTGCGATCGACATCGGATCACGCCCCGCCCTGGGTGAGGGTGCAGCTGGTCACTGTGAACTGCTGGCCCGCATTCAGTGAGGCGTTGTCGATGGCCATATCCGTTCCGGCCTGCACGTAAGCCCAGGTCACGCCGCCATCGGTGATTGATCCAGATGTGCCAGTCGGCCCTCCGGACGCGGCGGATGTGCCGCCAACGGTGGCGCGGTAGATATTGCCGCCGTTGTGAGCCTGCGCCCCGGCCGGATACAGCTTAGACCCCTGCCACGGGTCGGAACACAGGCCCTGCCAGACCTGCGCCGATCCGGTGATCCGGTAATAGGTGGCGACGCCGGTAGCATCGGCGATGGCAACCTTGCGGTGCATCTCGCCGCTGTCGGCGTTGATCGGCAGTTCCGCCTTGTCGATCAAACCCTCGCCCCCCCCGGCGCGGCCGGCGATCACGTGGGTGGTGGTCGGGGTCTGCTCGTTCCCTGGATGCAGCCTCCAACGTCGCCATAAACCGGCATCCTCGACAGCGCAGCCGATTACACCGCAAGCGCGCTGCAAATGCCCATCCCGCTATCGGATACTGCCTGAATAGTCGGCCGATCGCAGAACTTCGTGCGTTACCTTAGTGCACGCCCAAGCCCAAGTATGCGGCCCGCTGGGCAATTGCCTCGCCCATTTCCTCCCACGCGACTGCATCAAGTGCAGGGCTGCCGACAAGACTGCGCGACAGAAGGATCGTACCCTGATCCCCATTCGCGCCAGGCACAAATGCACTATCGGAGCCGGCCGCAAGCAAAGTGTCGGCGTCCGTCGACGTCAGATTGCCCTGCGACACGGCCAGGAAGTCAGGTGCGACATTGCTGGCCGCCACTTCCCTGATGACCATATCCAGCAATCGGCTTTCCCGCTCTGACAAGCGGGATGCGGATTTTCCTACCAGAGCCTGAGCGAACTCATCCCGCACATCTGCGTCACTTGCCAGCGCCCTTTCAGCCAAGTCCATGTAGGCCGAAATTGTGCGTTTGCCTGCCGACACGACGGCTTTCGCTTCATAGGCCGAGCGGGCGGTATCGGCGCATTCAGGCTGAGGGTCAAGCCGCGGTCCACGGTTGGTGGCAGCATATTCACCTGTCCAGACCGTTTGGAGTTGATCAGATACGTCTGTGGTCGACATGTTCGGAAGTTCCTTGAGCAATTTCCGAAAGCATACCAAGAACTGACCTCTGAATGCCAATGCGGGTCCTACTGAGTTTTCTACGCAAACCATGGAACTCACCTTGAATGGTCTCTGTCCGGTCGGAAGCAATACAGGCCGGAAACAACGCGCTGATCTGGATTGACATTAAAGGAACCGAGGTGAGCGGTTGCCAGAACTTTACAACGAGTCTCACCCTTGCAACGGACCTAAAAAAGCCCCCGTGCGAGGGGCGCACGAGGGCATCTCGGGCGAAACCTCCGGGCAAAGGGGACAGACCCGTGGAGGTTCATGCGATGGGGACAGATCGCGCATCCGAACGCCTATGTTGTATCGGCGACTGGAATCGGGATTGTGACAGCCGCTGCACGGCGCCTAAATCTGACGCGACCTTATCATGCCAACGATATCATAGACCTGATCAACAATGGGTCGGGCGATGGCATCCGCGCGGGCGGCTCCATCACCCAGAATGCGGTCAATCTCTGCGGGATCCTGCATCAGCCGGATCATCTCGGCTGTGATCGGCGACAGCTTAGCCACGGCCAGATCGGCCAACGCCGGCTTGAAGATACCGAATTGCGCGCCCGCAAAATCCGTCACCACCTGTGCAGGGGTGTGTCCGGCAAGGGCTGCGTAGATGTTGACAAGGTTCTTCGCCTCTGGCCGGTCCTTCAGGCCTTCAACCGTGTCCGGCAGGGGTTCTGCATCCGTCTTCGCCTTGCGGATCTTTTTCGATATCGTGTCGGCGTCATCGGTCAGATTGATCCGGCTTTGGTCCGAAGGGTCGGATTTCGACATCTTCATGGTGCCGTCACGCAGCGACATGACCCGGGTGGCTGCGCCTTCGATGACCGGGTCCACAATGGGAAAGAAATCGACGCCGTAGTCGTTGTTGAACTTGATCGCGATGTCGCGGCACAGCTCCAGATGCTGTTTCTGATCTTCGCCCACGGGCACCATCGTGGCCTTGTACGCCATGATATCGGCGGCCATCAGCGATGGGTAGGCGAACAGACCCAAAGAGGCTGCTTCGGCGTTCTTGCCGGCCTTGTCTTTCCACTGGGTCATCCGGCTCATCCAGCCCATCCGCGCGATGCAGTTGAAAATCCAGCCCAGTTCGGCATGGGCCGTCACCTGGCTTTGGTTGAACAGGATGGATCGTGCAGGGTCGATCCCGGCCGCGATGAAGCCCGCAGCCGCTTCGCGCGTCTGCTGGCGCAGCTTCACAGGGTCTTGCCAGACGGTGATCGCGTGCATGTCCACCAGACAGTAGATCGTCTCGATCCCTTCATCCTGCTTTTCCACAAAGCGCTTCAGGGCACCCAGATAATTGCCAAGGGTCAGGCCACCCGAAGGCTGGATGCCGGAAAAGATGCGGGGACTGAAGGCCTGCGGCGTTTGGACCGCCGAAGACTTGGGCGCTGACATGGGATGCTCCGTCTGGAAATTGCTGGTAAACCCGCGTAATCGAAGGGGCCGGGGGCGTCAATTGCCGCCGCCTTCCAAGGGAACACACTGACGATGCACCAAGATCACAACGCACCCCCGCTGAACCCGCTGCCGTTGATCGTCTGGGTGCTTGCCCTGCCGATGATCGCGATGGAGCTGGCCCTTACCTTGGGTGAACGCGGACTGGTCGGCGGCCCCCAAGCCATCGGCTGGCGTTTGCAGGCGGTGGAGCGGTTCGCGGTGTTCCCTGAGCTTCTGAAATACAATGTCGAAACCGGCGTCTTCCCTTTCGATGATATCCTGCGACTGGTGGCCTATCCGTTGGTGCATGGCAGTCTGACCCATGCATTGTTCGCTGTGGTTATCCTTCTGGCCCTTGGCAAGATGGTGGGCGAGGTGTTTCGCTGGTGGGGTGTCGTCACCGTGGTTTTCGGTGCCGCAGTGGCTGGCGGGTTCGCCTACAGCTTTCTGGTGCCCGACGCGCAGGTCCCGTTGATCGGGGCCTATCCTCCGGTTTACGGCCTGATCGGGGCATTCACGTTTCTGGTGTGGACCGATCTGGCGCGCAGCGGGGCCAACAAGTACCGCGCGTTCTCAATGATCGGGTTCCTGCTGTTCGCGCAGCTTCTGTTCGGCGTGCTGTTCGGCGGCAGCTGGGATTGGGTGGCCGACATCGCAGGCTTTGCGACCGGGTTCTTGGTGTCGTTCGTGGTCAGTCCCGGCGGCTTTCGCCGGGTGGTCGCGATGATCCGTCAACGCTGACGCCGCAGGGCGGATTTCAGTTCGGTAAGGTTCATTGCGCCCAAAGCGGTCGCCGTGACAAAATAGACCACCATGCCGGCCAGGATCAGCGCCAATAGGGCAATGGAACGCAAGCGGGGCAGCAAAAGCATGTCCGCCAGTCCGATCATTCCCAGCCAAAGCGTGATCCCCATGATCAGCGATGCAGCAATGATCCGGGGCAGGCGATAGCGAAGCCGGGCATCCAGCCGCGCCGCATCACCCATCCCGCGCGATCCGAACCACAACTGACCCACCATCACCCATGCGGACACCGACGTGGCGATTGCCGCTGCCAGAAATCCGATCAGCGGCATCAGTCCGATGGCAATCACCGCATTCACGATCATCGAAACCACCGCAAAGCGGAACGGAGACCGGGTATCTTCGCGGGCAAAGTAAAGCGGCTGCAGGACCTTGTGCAGCACAAAGGCAGGCAGGCCCAGGCCATAGACCGCCAATGCCATGGCGGTGTTTGCCGTCGCTTCGGCCCCGAAGGCCCCGCGTTGCAGCAAGACAGAGATGATCGGATAGGCAATCACAACCAGCGCAACCGCTGCCGGAACCGTCAGAAGCAAAGCGAATTCCGTGCCGCGGTTGAACGACGCCCGCGAGCCCTCTGCATCGCCCGCCCGCAGGCGGCGCGACAGATCGGGCAACAGCACGATGCCAATGGCGATGCCGACCACGCCCAGAGGCAGCTGATACAGACGGTCAGCGTTGTAAAGCCAGACCATCGCGCCCTCGGTCATGCTTGCAACCTGCCGTCCGACGATCAGGTTCACCTGCACCACCCCGCCCGCCAGAATGGCCGGCGCGGCAATGATGGCAAGACGCTTCAGTTCGGGCGTCAGCGTCGGCCAGCGAAATGCAAGCCGGTAACCCAGATACCGCACGGCGGCCCACGTGGCGGCAAGCTGCAGGATCCCTGACAGCGTCACCGCCCAGGCCAGCGTCACGCCGATATCCCACCCCATGCGACTTGCCAGCAGCATGCCGGCGACCATGGTGGCCGAAAGCAGAATGGTCACTGCGGACGTGATGACGAAACGTCCCGCCGCGTTCAGCATCCCGGACAGAAGTGCTGTCAGGGATATGAACAGGATATAGGGGAAGGCAATCCGCCCCAACGAGACGGCGGTGTCAAACCGCTGATCCCCCGCAAAGCCAGAGGCCATGGCGAACACCAGCGCAGGCATTCCGACCATCGCCAGCAGTGAAAACACGGTCAGCAGCGCGGCCATGCCCCAATAAGCGTCACGGGCAAAGCCCTGAGCATCCTCGCCGCCTTCGACTTTCTTGGCGAACATCGGCACAAAGGCCATGTTGAATGCCCCTTCCGCAAAAAAGCGGCGGAACATGTTGGGCAGGGACTGTGCCACGACAAACGCTTCGGCCACCGGTCCGTCACCCAGATAACGCGCCATGACGATATCGCGGACCAGCCCTATGAACCGGCTGATCAGCGTCCAGAAACCGACCGTGACAAAGCTTTTGATCAGCCGGACCGGTTTCATGCCCGCGCCCGCTCTGCGCCGTCGGCGATGGCTTGCCGCATCTTTTTTTCCAGACTTTCCTGTTTCGTTTTCTGGTGCAGCTTCAGGCCGAACATGTCTTTCACGTAGAAGGTGTCCACCACCTGCGCGCCATAGGTCGCGATCACGGCCGATGCGATGTAGATGTTGTTGTTGGCCAGCGTCCGCGTCAGGTCGAACAACAGACCCGGCCGGTCGCGGGTATCCACCTCGATGATGGTATAGATATCCGACCCTTCGTTATCAAAGGTGATATGGGTCGGAAACCGGAACTCGCGGTCGCGTTTCTTGATCTTGTCGCGGTCTTTCAGGGCGTCACGGGCCAGCACTTCGCCCTTCAGCGTCTTGTCGATCATGCTGCGCAACCGGGGCAGGCGTGACACTTCGTAGGGTTTGCCCTCGATGTCCTGCACCCAGAAAACGGCTGTCGCGTAGCCGTCTTTCGACGTGTAGGTCCGCGCATCGACCACGTTCGCGCCGACCAGCGCCAACGCTCCCGCCAGCCGGGAAAAGATGCCAGGATGGTCCGCCAGCGCGAAACAGGCGCGGGTTGCGTCACGGTCAGGATCCGGGTGCAGGTCGATCCGGATCTCGTCATCGCCGAGACCTTGGAGAAGTCGCGCAAAGACCACGTGGGTTTCGGTCGACAGACCCTGCCAATAGGGTGCGTAATGCCGGCTTGTTTCATGGTCGGTCTGGGATGTGTCCCAATCGGACAGGCGTGACCGCAAGGCGACCTTCGCATCATCCATGCGGTTTTCGCGGTTGACGGTTTCCAGCCCGCCTTCCAGCGCGTCGGCGGTCTGCTTGTACAACTGACGCAGCAGCATGGCTTTCCAGTTGTTCCACGTCCCAGGCCCGACACCGCGAATGTCGCAGACGGTCAGCACCGTCAGCAGGTCCAGCCGCTTGCGGGTTTTCACCGCCTTGGCAAAGTCGCGCACGGTACGCGGATCGCCTATGTCGCGCTTTTGCGCCATATCGGACATCAGCAGGTGATAGCGGACCAGCCATTCGACGGTTTCGCATTCCTCCGGCTCCAGTCCCAGGCGCGGGCAGATGCGCCGTGCCAGTTGCGCGCCGATGATGGAGTGATCCTCGGGTCGCCCCTTGCCGATATCGTGCAGCAAAAGGGCAATATAGATCACCTTTCTGCTCACCCCGGCCTTCAGAATGCCAGAGGCGACGGGCAGTTCTTCGACCAGCTCGCCCCGCTCGATCTGCGCCAGAACCGAGATGGTCTGGATGATATGCTCGTCCACCGTGTAGTGGTGATAGACATTGAACTGCATCATGGCGACGATGGGCTCAAACTCGGGAATGAAGGTGCCCAGCACACCCAGTTCGTTCATCCGCCGTAGCGACCGTTCCGGGTTGCCATGCAGCAAAAGCAGGTTGATGAAGATCTGCACCGCTTCGGGATCGTCGCGCATCTCGTCGTCAATGCGGTCGAGATTGGCCGCAATCAGCCGCATGATGTTGGGATGCAAAAGATAGCCGGTGCGCAGGGCCTCTTCGAACACCCGCAACAGGTTCAGCTTGTCGGTCAGAAACGCCTTGGGATCAATGACGTCGATCCGGCCCTGCACCAGCTTGAAGCCCGGCTTCACCTTTTTGACCCGCTTGAAGATGCCGAACAGGGATGCTTCGCGTTTGGCGTGCCGGGCCTCAAGCTCGGTCAGGAAGATACGGGTCAGTTCCCCCACCCGCGTCGCCAGGCGAAAGTAATCCTGCATGAAATGTTCGACAGCCCGCCGCCCGCCACTGTCCCGGTAGCCCATGCGCGAGGCCACTTCGACCTGAAGGTCGAAGGTCAGGACGTCGGTGGCCCGACCGGTCACGTAATGCAACTGGCACCGTGCGGCCCAGAGGAAATCTTCGGCACGGGTAAAACTCTCGAACTCGTCGCGGCTTAGAAGGCCGGCGCCGACAAGGCCTTCGGCTGACGGCACACGGTGCAGGTATTTGCCGATCCAGTACAGCGTTTGCAGGTCGCGCAAGCCGCCCTTGCCCTCTTTCACGTTGGGTTCCAGCACGTAGCGCTGGCCCCCCTGCCGCTTGTGCCGTTCTGCGCGTTCGGCAAGTTTCGCCTCGATGAACTCGGGGCCTGAATTGCGGAAAAGTTCGGACCACAGCCTGTCGCCCAGGTCCACGGCCAGAGGTTCGTAGCCGCAGATAAAGCGGTGTTCCAGAAGGGCCGTCCGGATGGTGATGTCGTCGCGGCCAAGGCGCAGACAGTCCTTCACGGTCCGGCTGGAGTGGCCGACCTTCAGCTTCAGGTCCCACAGCAGATACAGCATCGTCTCGATGACGCTTTCGGCCCAGGGCGTGATTTTCCAAGGGGTCAGGAACAGCAGGTCCACGTCCGAATGTGGCGCCATTTCCGCCCGGCCATACCCACCGACGCCAAGCACGGCGACCCGCTCTGCTTCGGTCGGGTTCGCTAGCGGATGCAGATGACAGGCCACTGCGAACGTGGTTTGCACAAGGTCATCGGTCAGCCGGGCTTGTGCTGCGATAAGGTCGCGGGCCGCGCGAGGCGACGCACGCGAGTACTGCTCCAGCGCTTCGTTGCCACGGTTCTTGGCTGCACCAAGATGCGACACCGCTATTGTGCGCGCGGCTTTTGCATCGGGGGCAAGAGGCAGGGCCGCCAGAATTGCCGAAGTCATCGACTGCGGGTCGAAACCCGCAGCAGGTTGCATCGATGTTGACGGGCCAACGGGATCGTCAGCGGAAGAAGATACCGCCACCAAGGGCGTGGTCACGATCTTAGAACCCGGCTCCGCGGAAGCTGCGCGGCGCCGCATCAATCACGACAAGCTGATTGCCGCGAATCTGTGCTATGGCGAGCCCACGTTCGTTGGTGCCGTTCGGCAGCAATCTGAAGATCCCCGAGACGCCGGCAAACCCCGCGTTCTGTGTCAGCGCGTCGCGCGTCAACGCATCGGCCTTGCCTTGCCGGGCCAACGCACCGATGGCGGCGATCCCGTCATAGGCAAGCCCCGCAACCGGCACCGGAGGGGAACCGTATGCGGCTTGATATCTGGACTGGAACTGCGCGAAAAGCCCGGGATCGGGCATTGCAAACCAACCATCCTGCACGCCCGGCAATGCCAGTGTCGCGGCGGGGATGTCCCAGCGTGTCAGCCCGATGAACTGGGTAGTCGCCCGATCCACACCGTTGTCGACCAGAAGCTGGCTGATCAGCGGAAGCGCTCCTGCGGTATCGGCTGTCAGGAAGATCGCCGTCGCCCCTGAAGACCGCACCGTCTGTACGATCCCGGAAGCCGCCTGCATGATGCCGTTCTGCGAAAATTCATATGAGCTGACGCCCACGACCGACCCACCGGCGCTTGCCACACCACGCTCGATCGCTTCCTTGCCGGCGTTCCCGGCCACGTTGCGGTCGTGCACAATCAGGATTTTGCTTTTGCCGTTGCGCACGGCATAGGACGCCAAACGCCGGGTCGTATTGTCAAAGGTCTGGCCCAGAACGAAAAGGTTGCCGCCCGCGATACTTGCATTGTTCGAGAACGCGAGGACGTTCACGCCACTGGCCGCGACGGCAGCGGCGGCAGCGTTCGCTTCCTCGGAATAGAACGGCCCAAGGATAACTTGCGCCCCTTCGTTTACCGCCTGAGCGGCCATTGCGCTGGCCTGTGCCGGGCTTCCACCGGTGCGATAGACGCGCAGGTCGATTGTGACGCCGGACAAATCCGCAATTGCCAGCCGCGCAGCGTTTTCAAGGTTCTGCCCGAACAGCTCGTCCTGTGCCTGACCCGAACCGGACGGGATCAGCAGCGCAACCTGCACAGCGCCTGCCGCATCGGTAGCAGGGCCGCCGACCGGGCCAGTAGACGGCACGCAGGCCGACAGCACCAGCGCAAACAGAACAAGGACGAGCTGACCCAACGACTTGCGGGTCCGGTGAATTGCGGACAACATGGAATTCCTCACTCTGCGGCGCTATGGCGTACTTGGACTCAAGGTAATTGGTTCAGGAAGGGAAGTAAACTTGTGAGGCAAAGCACTGAACCTGTCGGCGGAACCGTGAAACCCGCTCTGCGCGCCATTCCGCCGGGCCTGCACTTCGTCTCGACGCCGATCGGTGCCGCACGTGACATCACGTTGCGCGCGCTGGATGTGCTTGCTGGGGCCGATGTGCTTGTGGCCGAGGATACCCGCACGCTCCGGCACCTGATGGAAATTCACGGGCTGGCGGTGGGCGGGCGGCCCTTGATCTCTTATCACGATCACAGTGGCGGCGCGGTTCTGCCGCGTCTGATTGCGGCCCTGCAGGAGGGCAAGAGCGTCGCTTATGCATCCGAGGCTGGCACGCCTTTGATTTCGGACCCCGGCTTTGAGCTTGCCCGGGCTGTTGTGGCCGAGGGTTTGACAATTTCAGCGGCGCCCGGTCCCTGTGCCGCGATTTGTGCGCTGACGGTGTCGGGCCTTCCGACGGACCGTTTTCTGTTCGCTGGCTTCGCGCCGGTCACCCAATCGGCGCGGCGCAGTTTTCTTGAGGGACTGAAGCCAGTGCAGGCGACGCTGATCTTTTATGAAAGCCCCAAACGCGTTCACGCATTGTTAGCGGTTATGGTGCAATCCTTGGGCGGCGCGCGTCAGGCTGTGGTTTGCCGCGAACTGACCAAGAAGTTTGAAGAACTGTCCCGCGGCACGCTGGCGGAGTTGTCAGCGGCGTTCGCAGAGCGCACTCCAAAGGGCGAGATTGTGGTGCTGGTGGACCGGGGAAAGGCAGAAGTTGCGGATGCTGAAACGCTTGAGGCCGCGCTGGAGAAGGCGATGACGGAAATGTCGATGAAAGATGCGGCGGCGGTGGTGGCCGAAGCTTTCGGCCTGCCCCGGCGCGAGGTCTATCAACTTGCGCTGAAACGGCGGCCGGAATGAGCGGTGTCACCTCATACCATGGCGGTCTTGCCGCCGAGGATCAAGTCGAGCGTCACTATGCCCGCAGAGGAATCGAGGTCTGCGCGCGCCGATGGCGTGGGACGCGCGGGGAAATCGACCTGATTGCCCGGCGGGGCGACGAAGTCATTTTCATCGAGGTGAAAAGCAGCCGCACTCATGCCGAAGCAATGTCTCACCTTTGCTCCGCTCAGATCACCCGGATCTGCGAAACGGCGACGGAATTTCTTGCTGGTGAGCCAAAGGGGCAACTGACCGACATCCGGATCGATGTGGCCCTTGTCGACGGGCAGGGCGTGATCGAGATCGTCGAGAATGCCTTCGCCGGCTGAATTGCATCTCCTCGCTGGTTGCGCCATCAAGGGCGCCTCAGCCAAGTGGAGACAGCCATGCCCCTCAAGGTCGCCCTGCAGATGGACCCGATCGGGTCGGTCAACATCAACGGGGACAGCACGTTCCGGATAGCGCTGGAGGCGCAGGGGCGGGGGCACTCGCTGTTCTTCTACACGCCGGACCGGCTGGCCTTTGTCGAAGGCCGTGTCGTGGCACGGGGCTGGCCTATCGAGGTGCGGCGCGAGGTGGACAATCACGTCAGCTACGGCGAAGAGACCGAGGTTGATCTGGGAGAGATGGACGTGGTCTGGCTGCGGCAGGATCCGCCATTCGACATGGGCTACATCACCACAACGCATCTGCTGGAGATGATCCATCCCAAGACGCTGGTGGTGAACGATCCCTTCTGGGTCAGAAACAGCCCGGAGAAATTGCTGGTGCTGCAGTTCCCCGACCTGACCCCGCCCACGGCCATTGCCCGCGATCTGGCGACGATCCGGGCGTTCAAGGCGCGGCATGGGGATATCATCCTGAAGCCGCTGTATGGGAACGGGGGCGCGGGGGTGTTCCGGCTGGACCCGAATGACAGGAACCTCGCCAGCCTGCATGAGCTGTTCATGGGGATCAACCACGAGCCGTTGATCGTGCAGAAGTTCCTGCCGGACGTCTCGAAAGGGGACAAGCGGGTGATCCTGGTGGATGGCGAGGCGGTGGGGGCGATCAACCGGGTGCCGCAGGCGGGAGAGACCCGGTCGAACATGCATGCAGGGGGGCGGCCGGAGAAGGTGGGGCTGACAGAGCGGGATCGGGAAATCTGCCGCCGGATCGGGCCGGTGCTGAAGGAGAAGGGGCAGATTTTCGTCGGCATCGACGTGATCGGGGACTGGCTGACCGAGATTAACGTGACCTCGCCCACGGGGATACAGGAGCTGGAGCGGTTTGACGGGACCAATGCGGCGCAGCGGATCTGGGAAGTCATCGAGGCGAAGCGGGGGATGTGATGTCCACGCGTGGACAAATTTTCGGGTCAATGAATTCAATGGCTTGACCAGTCCAAATTAGGACTTTGTTAACGTCTCGGCGCGTTTATGCAGCCGGTTGGCGCAGGCCGCATCCAAGGATTTCGGACCGCTCTAACCCTTTGCCCCCACCGCCAGCCGGAAACTGACTGCCTCGGCGACATGGGGAACGCGGACCTGCTCTGACCCCGCAAGATCGGCAATCGTGCGCGCCACCCGCAGCACGCGGTGATAGCCCCGCGCGGACAGGCCGAAGCGTTCGGCGACGCGGGCAATCAGGGCTTTGCCTTCGCTGTCAGGCGTGGCCACCTGTTCCAGCAGCGATCCTTCCAGATCGGCGTTGACGCGGGCGTCAGGGTGGTCGGCAAAACGG
The DNA here is from genome assembly GCA_031415015.1 of Paracoccaceae bacterium. GTDB lineage: Bacteria > Pseudomonadota > Alphaproteobacteria > Rhodobacterales > Rhodobacteraceae > JAUYQR01. Next base: position 89,596 of record JANOQT010000136.1, on the reverse strand, counting down.
TCCGCCTGCACGCCCCGCGCTGTGGCGACGCGCGCGGACACTGTGGCAGAGGATTCGCCGGACGCGGGCAGATCAAGGTCGGAATAGGCGACGGGCGGCACCTCGACCCGCAGGTCGAACCGATCCATCAGCGGGCCGGAGATGCGGCCAAGATAATCCTCGCCGCACAGGGGCACGCGGGCGCAGGCGCGGGCCGGGTCAGACAGGTAGCCGCATTTGCAGGGGTTGGCGGCGGCGATCAGCAGGAACCGGCAGGGATAGCGGATATGGGCGTTGGCGCGGGCGACCATGACGGTGCCGGTCTCGATGGGCTGGCGCAGGGTTTCCAGCACGGCGCGGGGGAATTCGGGGAACTCGTCGAGGAACAGCACACCGTTGTGGGCAAGGCTGATCTCGCCCGGTTTCGCGCCTTTGCCACCCCCGACGATCGCGGCCATCGAGGCGGTATGGTGCGGTTCGCGGAACGGGCGCTGCCGCGAGATGCCGCCTTCGGACAGGAGCCCGGCGAGGGAATGGATCATCGAGGTTTCCAGCGCCTCGGTCGCGGTCAGCGGTGGCAGGATGCTGGGCAAGCGCGCCGCCAGCATGGACTTTCCCGATCCGGGGGTGCCGATCAGCAGCGCGTGATGGCGGCCCGCAGCGGCAATCTCCAGCGCACGTTTGGCGCGTTCCTGGCCCTTTACCTCGCTGAAATCGCGGCTGAAATCGGGGGGCAACACCTCGCCCGCCTCGGCGGGCGACAGGGGGGATTGGCCGGTGTAGTGGCGGACCACCTCTTCCAGCGACGCGGCGGCGAAAACCTCGGTCGCACCGACCCAGGCCGCTTCGGCCCCGCAGGCCTTGGGGCACAGCAGGGTGCGGTCCTCAACCGCGGCGGCCATCGCGGCGGGCAGGGCACCAATCACCGGCATCAGGCGACCGTCGAGCGACAATTCACCAAGGGCCACCACGCCCTCCACCTCGTCGCGGGGGATGATGTCGAGCGCGGCGAGGAGGGCAAGGGCGATGGGCAGATCGAAATGCGAGCCTTCCTTAGGCAGGTCGGCGGGCGAGAGGTTGATGGTGATGCGCTTTGACGGCAGAGCAATGGACATGGATTGCAGGGCGGCGCGGACGCGTTCCTTTGCCTCTGACACCGCTTTGTCAGGCAGGCCGACAAGGTTGAAGGCAGGCACCCCGGCAGAGAGGGCGCATTGCACTTCGACAATGCGCGCCTCGACGCCTTCGAAGGCCACAGTGTAGGCCCGTGCGATCATCCCTGCCCCCGGTTAAGCTTGGTTAACGGGTAGGGCGGAATGGTTTACGAGTGGTAAAGAGCCATGAACTTTGGCCACGCCTCGGCATCGGCCACGGTCTTGTCGCGGCAGAAGGCGTTGCAGAAGCCGAAGCGGCGTCCGTAAAGTTCCAGCGTGTGGGTGATGGATTTGCCGGAATAGGGGCAGGCGGTGTTTTCCGCATCGGTGCCATCCACGGCGCGGGCGGGCAGGCGGACCGGGCCGGGCCAGTCGCGGCGCGGGTAGTCACGGCGGTAAAAGTCCTGATCGGCGCCGTCGATCATGCCCATGGCGCGCCAGCGGCGGAAGGACGGATGTGCAAGGTGGGCGTTGACGTAGATCATCGCATCCGGGCTGACCGGCAGGTTGTAGCCGGCGATGCGGGCGGCGACCGGGGCGAAGAAGGCGTCTGCGGCGGAGTAATTGCCACAAAGCCAGGGCGTGCTGGAATTAGTGGTGCTGCGGGCCCAGGACCAAAGGGTTTCAAGGCGCGAAAGGTCTGCCAGCACCTGCGGCGGCGGGGCGCAATCGGTGTAGCTGACGCGCAGGTTCATCGGGCAATGCGAGCGCAGGGCGGTGAAGCCTGCGTGCATTTCGGCCGCGAGGACGCGGGCGGTGGCGCGGGCGTGGGGGTCTGCGGGCCACAGGTTGGCCTCGGGGTGGCGGGTGGCCAGTTCCTCGGCGATGGCGATGGTCTCAGCGACGACCGTGCCGTCGGGCGTGCGCATCGTGGGGGCGGTGCGGGCGGGGAAGTAGTCTTTCAGCACGGTAGCCAGTTCGTCGGTGTACAGGCGGGCGGTGTGGCATTTGACGGGGATCCCGAAGGCGTCGAACAGAAGCCAGCCGCGCAGGGACCAGCTGGAATAGCCGCGGTCGCCGATCACGAGATCATAGGTCATTGGGGCTGTCCTTGGTTGGGTCGCGGCATATGGCCTGCGGGTTCGTGCGGGGGAAAGCGATGATTTGTGCGGGATGGCATCACGGAAGGTGATTGATGCTGTCCGCGTGCCAGCGGGTGCCGTCATGCGCCAGGCAGGTGACCGACAGCGGGTCGATCCGGTGCGACAGGGCCTGCTGCGGGGGGATGTCGAGGGCGCGGGCCAGTTGCGTCAGGATGATCCCGAAATGCGCGACGAGGATGAGGTCGCCTGCGGTTCGGGTAAGGAGGGTGTCGGTGGCGGCGGTCGCGCGGGCGGCGGCGGCATTCCAGCTTTCGCCGTTCGGGGGGGCGTGGTCGCCGGGTTGGTCCCAGTACAGGCGGGAGAGGGTGGGGTGGGTTTCGGCGATTTCGGACCAGAGTTTGCCGTCCCAGTCGCCGAAGTTGATCTCTCGCAGGGCAACGAGGTGGGGCAGGCGGTGGCGTCCGGGGGTCAGCGCGTCGGCAGTGGCGGTGGCGCGGATCAGGTCGGAGGAGACGATGGCGGCTGGGGCGGGCAGGTGGGCGTTCAGGCGGGCGATTGCGGCGGTGTCGGACAGATCGGCGGGGATGTCGCGCCAGCCGGTCATCGCCTTTGCATGCGTCGGGCCGTGGCGGACCCACCAGAACCGGGTCATGGCAGCTGGCCTTTGAGCGTCAGCGGCAAGCCGGCGATGACGGTGACAACCAGTTGCGCCTGAGCGGCGAGGGTCTGATTGAGCCGGCCCTGTGCATCGCGGAATTTGCGGGCGAGGGCGTTGTCGGGAACGATTCCCCATCCGGTTTCGTTGGTGACCATGATGACGGGGGCGGCGCAGGTGTGCAGCGCGGTCAGCAGGGCGGCGGTTTGATGGTCAAGATCGTGGTTTGCGAGCAGGTGATTGGTGAGCCAGAGGGTGGCGCAGTCGATCAGCACCGCCTCGTTTGGTGCCGCGTGGCCAAGGGCGGTAGCGAGGTGCAGGGGGGCCTCCACGGTGGTCCATGCGGGGCCGCGGTCGGTGCGGTGGCGGGCGATCCGGTCGCGCATCTCGTCGTCCCAGGCTTCGGCGGTGGCGATGTAGCGGCGGGGGCGGGTGGTGGCGGTGATCAAGCCTTCGGCGAAGGCGGATTTGCCCGACCGCGCGCCACCGATGATGAGGCTGAGGGCGGGCAGCGAAAAAGGCGTAGGGGAGAGTGATCCGGTCACGCGGATGCTCCGTAGAATTTATATGAACGGGCGGGCCTGCCGCGGACTGTGGCTCTGGAGGTTGTCATGGCACTTGACGGATATAACGACCAAACGATGTCCCGCCAAGCGATGAAGGCGGAACTTCTGGATGCGGAAACCGAATTGCGGCTGGCCTATGCCTGGCGCGACCAGCGCGACGAGGCGGCGTTGCACCGGCTGATCACCGCCTACATGCGGCTGGCGATTTCGATGGCGTCGAAGTTCCGCAGGTATGGCGCGCCGATGAATGATCTGATCCAGGAGGCGTCGCTGGGCCTGATGAAGGCGGCCGACAAGTTCGATCCGGATCGCGGCGTGCGGTTTTCGACCTACGCGGTGTGGTGGATCAAGGCGTCGATCCAGGATTACGTGATGCGCAACTGGTCGATGGTGCGGACCGGGTCCACCAGCAGCCAGAAGTCGCTGTTTTTCAACCTGCGCCGGGTACAGGCCAAGCTGGAGCGTGAAGCCTCGCAACGCGGCGAGACGCTGGACCAGCACCAGCTGCGACAGATGGTCGCCGCCGAGGTGGGCGTGTCGCTGGGCGATGTGGAGATGATGGAAGGCCGGTTGTCGGGGTCTGACTATTCGCTGAACGCGACGCAATCGTCGGAAGACGACGGGCGCGAATGGATCGATGCGCTGGAGGATGACGGCGTGCAGGCGGCCGAAGCCGTGGAGGGCGTGCATGACGCGGCGCATCTGCGCACCTGGCTGGTCAAGGCCATGCAATCGCTGAACCCGCGCGAACGGTTCATCGTGGCCGAGCGCAAGCTGCGCGACGAGGGCCGGACGCTGGAAAGTCTGGGTCAGGAGCTGGGTCTGTCAAAAGAGCGGGTGCGGCAGCTGGAAGTGGCGGCATTCGCCAAGATGCGGCGCAGCCTTGAGACGCAAACCCGCGAAGTGCATCACTTTCTGCAGTAAGGGACGCTGTCGGCGGTGATCTTGCGGAGCGGCGTTCCGCCGCAAGCCTTTGTCTCGCCTGCGCGGCATTGCCGCTTGGCTCGGCGCGCGCCGCGCGGGGATATTTTTGCCAAGATGAAATGGCTTACTTGTGCCAGTTGAGTTTGCCTCTGTCGCGGCCTAACGTCCCGCGACGTGGAGGAGAGCACATGCTGGCCGGGAAACGGATACTGCTGATCATCGGTGGCGGGATCGCGGCCTACAAGGCACTGGAACTGATCCGGCTTTTGCAGAAGGCCGAGGCATCGGTGACGCCGGTCCTGACGCGGGCGGGGGCGGAGTTTGTCACGCCCTTGTCGGTGAGCGCTTTGGCGGGGGCGAAGGTTTACACCGATTTGTTCGACCTGACCGATGAAGCCGAGATGGGGCACATCCAGCTGTCGCGCGCCGCTGACCTTTTGGTGGTGGCCCCGGCGACGGCGGACCTGATGGCGAAGATGGCGGGGGGGCGGGCGGATGATCTGGCTTCGACCCTGCTTTTGGCGACGGACAAGCGGGTTCTGGTGGCCCCGGCGATGAATGTGCGGATGTGGGATCATCCCGCGACACAGCGCAACATCGCGGTGCTGCGCGGCGACGGGGTGCAGGTGGTCGGCCCGAACGAGGGCGAGATGGCTTGCGGCGAGTATGGGCCGGGGCGGATGGCCGAACCGGCGGAAATTGTGGCGGCTGTTGGGGCGGCGCTTGGCGGCGGGCCGTTGGCGGGGCGGCATGTTTTGGTGACTTCGGGCCCGACGCATGAGCCGATTGACCCGGTGCGGTATATTGCGAACCGGTCTTCGGGCGCGCAGGGGACGGCGATTGCAGCAGCGCTGCGCGATCTGGGGGCGCGGGTAACGTTTGTGACCGGGCCTGCGAGCGTGCCCGCGCCGGTGGGGGTGACAGTGGTTGCGGTGGAGACGGCTGCCGCGATGGCGGCGGCGGTTCAGGCGGCGCTGCCAGCCGATGCGGCGGTGATGGCGGCGGCGGTGGCGGATTGGCGGGTGGCCAATGCCAGCGGTCACAAGATGAAGAAGGACGGGTCGGGCAAGGCTCCGGTGCTGGAATTTGCTCAGAACCCGGACATTCTGGCTTTGGTGGCCAACGGGCCGGCGCGGCCCCGGCTGATCGTGGGGTTCGCGGCGGAAACCGATGACGTGGTGGCGCATGCGACGGCCAAGCGGCTGCGCAAGGGCTGTGACTGGATTGTCGCCAACGACGTGTCGGCGGGGACCGGGATCATGGGCGGCGCGGAGAATGCGGTGGTGTTGATTTCGGACGCAGGAGCAGAGGTCTGGCCCCGGATGGCGAAGGCTGAGGTGGCGCGGCGGCTGGCGGCGCGGATTGCCGGGGCTTTGGCTTGAGGCTGGTCTGGGAAGCCTCCGGCGGGGATATTTTGGAACAGAAAAAGGGGATGCGATGCGTCCGGTGCTGAGGGTTATGTGGGAAGACTGGGCGGACCGGCAGTTGCCCTTGCCTGCCTATGAGACGGCGGGGGCAGCGGGGGCGGACATCCGCGCCAACCTTTTGCCAGAGGAGCGGGCGGCGGGTGTCGTGTTGGCTCCGATGCAGCGGCGGATCGTGGCGACGGGGATCCGGGTGGAAATCCCTGAGGGCTATGAAATGCAGATCCGGCCTCGGTCAGGTCTGGCGCTGAATCACGGGATCACCTTGCCGAACACGCCGGGCACCATCGACAGCGATTACCGGGGGCCCCTGGGGGTGGCTTTGATCAACCTTGGGGCCGAGGCTTACACGGTGCGGCACGGCGACCGGATTGCGCAGATGATCGTGGCGCCGGTGGTGCAGGTGGCGTTCGAGGTGGTGCAGGCTTTGGGCGATACCACACGGGGCGAAGGGGGCTTTGGGTCCACCGGGCGGTCATGAGAGTGCGGGAATGATCGGGCTGTTGGGGTTTGCAGCGATCTGGGGCGCGGGGCGGTGGTTTGGCTGGCGGGGGCTGGCGGTCTGGGTCGGGTTGGCGGTCTGGTGGGCGGCGCTGATGGTGATACATCTGCCGTCGCAGGTGGAAAACCCGCTTGGCCGGGTCGTGGGCGGGGATTTCAGCGCTTGGCTGGTGGTCGGGCTGCTGGCGGCGGTGGTGGTGGTGTACCGGGTGGTGTTCGGGCTGGTGACGGCGCGGAAGGTAGCGCCTGAGGTCGGGGCTGTGGGGACGTTCCGGGCGGTGGAGCTGGACCGCTATGCGCGCCATATCCTGCTGCGCGAGATTGGCGGGCCGGGGCAGAAGCGGTTGCGCGCGGCGAAGGTGCTGGTGGTGGGGGCCGGGGGGCTGGGGTCGCCGGCGCTGCTGTATCTGGCGGCGAGCGGGGTGGGGGTGATCGGGGTTATTGATCCGGATGTGGTCGAGAATTCCAACCTGCAGCGGCAGATCATTCATGCGGATCAGCGGATCGGGATGGCCAAGGTCGCCTCGGCCGAAGTGGCGATGCGGGCGTTGAACCCGTTCATTGAGGTCCGGCCCTATACCCGGCGGCTGACCGAAGAGATCGCGGCGGAGTTGGTGGCGGAGTATGATCTGGTGCTGGACGGGACGGATAACTTTGATACGCGGTATCTGGTGAACCGGGTCTGTGTGGCCTTGGGCAAGCCGTTGATATCCGGAGCGATCACGCAGTGGGAAGGGCAGTTGAGCCTGTTCGACAGCGCGAAGGGGACGCCGTGTTATGCCTGCGTCTTTCCGGTGCGGCCTGCGCCGGGGCTGGTGCCAAGTTGTGCCGAGGCCGGTGTGGCCGCGCCGTTGCCGGGGATCATCGGGGCTGCGATGGCGATGGAGGCGGTCAAGCACATCACCGGGGCGGGCGAGACGCTGGCGGGGCGGCTGATGATCCATGACGCGCTGTATGCCGAGACGCGGGTGATCGGGATCAAGCGGCGGGCGGACTGTGCGGTCTGTGGCGGGCACTGAGTGCGGCGGTTCGTGCTGAATGGCGCGATTGTGGTGGCGTTGACGGTGGTGACGCAACTGGGCGGGCTGGCCTGGTTGGGCGCGTTGCGGTTCCGGTGGCGGCTGCCGGCGTTTGCGCTGCTGTACGCTTTGCTGTGGACGATGGCGCAGGTCGCGGCCCCGATGGCTGGCAGAGTGGCGCTGCCTTGTGCGGGTGAGCCGCTTCGGATGCAATCGGTGCTGTATTGCGGGCTGCTGCGGAACTTTGTCACGCCGGAGCTGCGCGATGTGGCAGAGATGGCGGCGAAGGCCGTGGCGCGCGACTATCCCGGCACGGTGACGCTGGCGCTGGATGGCGGCTTTCCGTTTCTGACCGGGTTTCCGATGGCCCCGCATCTGAGCCATGATGACGGCGAAAAGCTGGATTTTGCGTTTTCCTATCAGGATGCGGCGGGGCAGTATGTGGCGGGCAAGACGGCCTCGCCCTTAGGGTACTTTGCGTTCGAGACGTTGGCAGAGGCGGGGCTGTGTCCGCCTGTCTGGCTGACGATGCGGTGGGACATGCGGTGGTTTCAGCCCTTTCTGCGGCCGATGCGGTTGGACGAGATGCGCACCAAGGCGCTGATCGGGGCGCTGTTGGCGGATGCGCGGGTGGACAAGATTTTCGTCGAGCCGCCCCTTGCTGCACGGATCGGGGTGGCGGATGAGCGGATCAGGTTCCAAGGCTGCCGGGCGGCGCGGCATGATGATCATCTGCATGTCCAGCTATAGGAAATGCCCGCTAAGGCGCAGCCTTTGTGGTTAAGAAACAGGCAGTTGCGCATTCGTTGGCAGTGACCTGCTGAGGTCTGACGCCTGTTCCGGCGGCTGCGGGATTGCAGGCACCGGCTCCGGGCGTTTTAGGTTGATCGCCTTTAGGTTGTGTGGTTCCTCCTGCTGACGCCGTAATGCGGCATAAGCCGGAAGGGACGGGACACATGGCCACGACCATCAACATCGCTGAGGGCAGCAGTGCTGCAACCATCCAGAGCGCAATCAACACGGCCCCTGTGGGCGCTGTGGTGCGTCTGGCGGCGGGCAGCTACAATTTTGACCGGACGGTGGTGATCGACCGTGATGACATCACGGTCACGGGCGCGGGGGCGGGGGCGACGGTGATCACGACGGGAGCCGCGATGGGGGTAAACCCCGCATTCCGGGTGGGCGATCCGCTGTTTACCGAGGATTTGGGACCACCGGGGCGGGTCTATACCGTGTCGGAGGGGGCAAGGGCGATCAAGGTGCCAGCGGGCCACGGCTACAAGGTCGGGGACGCGCTGTGGATCGAGATGGCCAATGATGCGGCGCTGTTTGCCGAGATCGGAGATACGCTGTGGCGCGAGGACAAGCCGCTGCGCACCGCGCTGGTGACGGTGACGGCGGTGAGCGGCAACACCATCAGTCTGGACCGGGCGCTGCCGTTTTCGTTCAAGTACGACGGCACGACCGTGGAAAAGATTGACCTGACCACGGGAGTGACGCTGAGCAACCTGACGGTGAAGGGGGGCTTTGGCACGTCCTCGCCAAGTGACTTCACCAATTCCGAGCCGGGGGCGGTGGGCGGAATCGCGATCCTGATCAACACCAGCAAGGGTGTGGTGGTGTCCGGCGTGGAGATACTGGAGCCGGGGTCGAACGGGCTGGTCATCGCCAAGTCGATTGATGCGGAGGTGTCGGGGCTGACCGTCACCGGGGCGCAGAACAAGGGTGACGGCGGCAACGGCTATGGGCTGTGGATCCGCGATGTCTATGACAGCGCGTTTGACGGGTTGCGCATCCATGACACCCGGCATGCGGTGCTGTTTTCGGCCAATACCTCGGCGGCGGGGAATACGGTGCATGTGGTCTCGACCAACCGCGATATCAACTTTCACGGCGGGCTGGACCATGACAACACGGTGCTGGTGGACCGGTCGGTGCGGACCGGGGCGGAGCAAAGTTATCTGGCGGCGGTCAGTTTCGTGAACCCCGGGACGAGTTACGGTGCGCCGACCGATCCGGATGCCAACACCATCCTGTTTCGCGACGTGGTGGGGACGGTGCGCGCCGATCTGGTGCGGGCGATGAGCGGCGGGGCCACAATTGCGACGCTGGGGGGCAATGACACCATTACTGGCGGCAATGGCAATGACCGGCTGGACGGGGGAACGGGGAACGACCTGATCACCTATTCGCGCGGGTCGGATACGGTGATCGGCGGCGATGGTACGGATACGCTGGATTTCAACGTCTGGCGCAGCACGGTGACGCTGTCGGTGTCGGGCAGCCAACTGGCGGTTAGCGGCGAGTTTGGCGTGACGCGGATGACCGGGGTGGAATACGTTCTGTTCGAGAACGGGCGCTACAAGGTGACCGATCTGATCGCCGAGGTTCTGGCGCAGGCGGCGCGGACGGTTGTGGCCGAGGACAGGTTTGCCTTCACGGCGCAGGACGGCGAGGATCGGGTTGTGGACGCGGGGCCATGGGCAACGGTGGCGTCCAGCGTGGAACCGGTGCTGTTCCATCTGAACGCGGTCGATCATTTCGACCTGATCTGAGGCGGCTTGCCGCAGGCCAGCGCCGCAGCCATAGTTCGGGTCGAAATGGTCTGCGGGGAGGCTGTCATGGCAGATTTTCTGCGGCGGGCGCCGTTCGATCTGGATGATCGGGGCGTGGAGTGGGTCGAGCAGACGCTGGCCGCGATGGGCCCGCGCGCGCGCGGGGCAATTGTTCGTGCATCTGTCGCGGGGGTTCGATCCGGCGGAACTGCCCCGGCTGGCGGCATTGAAACCGGCGGGGATTACGCGTTTTTTCAGTGGATCGCTGGACGCGGAAGCGGATTTTCTGGACGGCGCAAAGGGGCGGGCGGCGCTGGGACAGGCGGCGCTGGGGCAGATGGGGGTGCCGCTGCTGGTGTCGTCGGATATGGAAGGCTCGCGGATGAGCCTTCCGTTCGGGACCGAGGTGCCCAACCCGCTGGCGCTGGCGGCGGTGGATGATCTGGGCGCGTCGCGCGTGGTGGCGCGGATCATGGCGGCAGAGGCGGCGGCGCTGGGAGTAAACTGGACGTTCACCCCGGTGATCGACGTCAACGCGGCGTTCCGCAGCCCGATCGTGGCGACGCGGGGGTTCGGGTCCGACGTGGCGCGGATCGAGGCGCAGGCCTTGGCGCAGATCGACGAATTTGAGCGTCAAGGGGTGGCGGCGACGGTCAAGCATTGGCCCGGCGAGGGGCATGACGACCGCGATCAGCATCTGGTGACGACGATCAATCCGTTGAGGTTGGACGACTGGGAGGCCAGCCACGGCCGTTTGTACCGGGCGGCGATTGGCGCGGGGGTCAAGGCGGTGATGTCGGCGCATATCGCGTTTCGGGCGTTTGTGCGGTCGCTTGATCCGGATGCGGGGGTGGAGGCGTTTCGGCCCGCTTCGGTTAGCCGGGTGCTGAATGAGGGGCTGCTGCGGGAGCGGTTGGGGTTCAATGGCGTGATCGTGTCGGATGCGACGCCGATGGCGGGGTTCGGGGCCTGGGGGCCCCGGTCGGTGATGTTGCCGGAGGTGATCGAGAATGGCTGCGATGTGATCCTGTTCTCGGACGATCCGGAGGGGGATCTGTCGCTGATAGAGGCGGCGATTGCGGATGGGCGGATATCGCAGGCGCGGCTGGAAGCGGCGTTGCGGCGGGTGCTGGGGCTGAAGGCGTCGCTGGGGCTGCATCTGGGGGTGCGCAAGGCGGCGCGCGACCGGATCGGGCGGGCCGAGGACCGGGCTGCGGCGCGGGCGGTGACGGCGCGGGCGCCAACGCTGGTGAAGGACGTGGCGGGGTTGTTGCCGCTGTCGGTGGCGCGGCACTGATTCCGGTCAGCTTGCATCGTTGGGCAAGGCTGGGCATAGTTTGGCATCGCATAAAACCGGGAGCCTGACCGATGAAACTGACCGTTGCCCTTGCAAGCCTTGCCCTGTTCGCTGCACCCGCCGTGGCGCAGGACCTGCCCGATCTGGGCGGGAAAGAGATCGTTGTCGTCACTGAGAACGCCTATCCGCCGTTGCAGTTTCTGGATGCCTCGGGTGCTGCGGTGGGTTGGGAATATGACGCGATGGCCGAGATTGCCAAGCGGCTGAACGTGGTGGTGAAGTATGAAAACGTCAGCTGGGACGCGATGATCCCGGCGGTGTCGGAAGCGCAGTATGACATGGGTATGACCGGCATCACCATCAAGGATGAACGCAAGGAACTCGTGGATTTCAGCGATCCCTACATGCGGTCGGAAATGCTGATGATCGTGCGCGGCGATGAGACCCGGTTCACCGATGCGGCGTCTTTCGCCGCGATCCCGGAACTGCTGGTTTCTGCGCAGCCCGGCACATCGCCGTTCTATGCCGCGATCTACAACATTCTGGACGGCAACGAAGAGAATGCGCGCGTGATCAAGTTCGAAACCTTCGGGGCGGGGCTTGAGGCGCTGAAGGCGGGGGACGTGGACCTGACGCTGTCGGATTCGACCGCCGCCAACGGCTATGTGGCGGCGTCGAATGGCGGGCTGAAGATCATCGGCGAGCCTTTGGCGTCGGAGGATTTCGGGTTCATTTTCCCGAAAGGCTCAGACCTTGCGGCACCGATCAACGCGGCGATTGCCAGCATGAAGGCGGATGGCACGATGGACGCGCTGAACCAGAAGTGGTTCGTCGAGTACAAGATGGGTGAGTAAGGCCCCAGAGCCCCGGCCTTTGCGCCGGGGCCTCGCCCGATGACCCCCGCACCAAAGTCTGACAAGGATTTCCCGTGGTGGCTGGTGATCGTGGCGGTCACCGGTGCCGTGCTGTTCTATCAGGTCTGGGCGAGCGAGGTCTATTCGCAGGCCTTGGCCACGCTGTCGAAGGGCATCTGGATCACCATAATGGTGACGGTGGTGGCCTATGCCGGGGCTTGTTCCATCGGGCTGCTGCTGGCGCTGGCAGGGATGTCGCGCCACATCGTGCTGCGGCAAGCGGCACGGCTGTATATCGAGGTGATGCGGGGGGTCCCGATCATTGTCTTGCTGCTGTATGTGGCGTTCGTGGCCTCGCCCGCCGTCGTCGCGGCGTGGAACTGGCTGGCGATGCCGCTTGGCGCGGACGCGTTGCGCGGTCGGGATGTGCCGCTGTTGTGGCGGGCCGTTATTGCGCTGATGCTGGCCTATTCGGCCTTTCTGGCCGAGATTTTCCGCGCCGGTTTGCAGGCGGTAGATGCGGGCCAGATCGAGGCCGCCAAGGCGCTGGGCCTGAACAGTTGGCAGCGGTTTCGCCATATCGTGTTTCCGCAGGCGTTCCGGATGGTGCTGCCGCCGTTGGGTAATGATTTCGTAGCGATGGTGAAGGATTCGTCGTTGGTGTCGGTGTTGGGGGTCACCGACATTGCCCAACTGGGAAAGGTGACGGCGGCAGGGAATTTCCGGTATTTTGAGACATACAATGTGGTGGCGCTGTTGTACCTGACAATGACCATCGGGCTGTCGCTGGTGCTGCGGCGGATCGAGGCGCGGTTGCGGGCGCGAACCGACGGCGGTCGGTAGCGAAGCGGGGTGCGGTAGCAAAGCGGAGCGGCGTGCCGCCGCATGGTTCACGTCTCGCCTCTGCGCGCGAAGACGCGCGCAACCGGCTCGGGCAATGGGGGCATTCTGCCCCCAAACCCCCTGAGGATGCCTGCGGCCTCATCTGCCAAACGCACCAAAGGTTGGGGGCGTCCGGAACGCCGTGCCATGGTGCCGCGTGGCGCGCCGGGTTTCGTTATCGGTGGTCGCGGTCAGGCGGCCGTCCTGCGGCGCGCGCCACCCTTTAGTGTTGCCCAGCCAGATCGGCAGTGACCCGCGCTGGTGGCGGTTCGCGCATGTCCCTGTCTAACCGCATGGCTTTGTGGTGCGAATCCTGCGTGCTCAGAGGTGTGCAACTGCGCCCGATGACATGATCCTGCCCATCCGCTCCCCCCCCTAGGGCGTCTTGCTGGCGAAGGGTTCACGAGGGGTTGGCTATGGTCTTGTCGTGCATGCGGGATGAGACGTGGTGAGGTGGCAGCCCAAGGCCGGATATCTGCGAAAGGGACAGCCGGGGTGGACCTTCCGGGCTGTGCAACCTAGCTTCTGCGGCAAAGGAGATTTGCCATGACCAATCCGCTGTTGTCTGTCTGGGAGGGGGACTTCGGGCTGCCTCCCTTTGCCGCGATCCGTGATGAGGACTTTGCGCCAACCTTCGAGGCGGGGTTGGCGGAGGCGCGGGCGGCGATTGCGGTGATTGCGGGCGGTCCCGGTGTTGGGTTCGCCGAGGTGATCGACGCGCTGGAACTGGCCGAGGGGGTGTTGGACCGGGTGGCGGGGGTGTTTTACAACCTTGCCGGGGCGGACAGCTCCGAGGCGCGCGAGGCTTTGATGCGCGATCTGGCACCGAAGATGTCGGCGTTTTCCAGCGAGATCACCAACAACAAGGCGTTGTGGGCGAAGATCGAGGCTTTGTGGCAGGGACGGGAGGGGTTGGGGCTGACGGCAGAGCAGATGCGGGTGCTGGTGTTGTATCGGCAGATGTTCGTGCGGGCGGGGGCGGAGTTGAACGGGGCCGAGGCCGAGCGGCTGACGGCGGTGAAATCGCGGCTGGCGGTGCTGGGAACGGCGTTCGGGCAGAACCTGCTGGCGGATGAGCGGGCTTGGTTCATGGAGTTGGGCGAGGCGGACTTGGTGGCCCTGCCGGATTTCGTACAGGATGCGGCCCGGGCGGCGGGGGCAGAGCGGGGGCTGGGGGCGATGGTGACGCTGAACCGGTCGCTGATCGTGCCGTTCTTGCAGTTTTCGCCGAACCGGGCGCTGCGGGCACGGGCCTATGAGGCCTGGGGGCTGCGGGGGGCGAATGGCGGCGACACGGATAACCGCGGCGTGGCGGCGGAGATATTGGCGCTGCGGGCCGAGCGGGCAGGGTTGCTGGGATACCCGGATTTCGCCGCCTTCAAGCTGGAGCCAGAGATGGCAAAGACGCCGGGTGCTGTACGGGATTTGCTGATGCGGGTGTGGGAACCGGCGAAGCGCAAGGCGGTGGCCGATGCGGCGGTGCTGGAGGCAATGCTGGTGGCGGATGGGCTGCCGGCACCCTTGGAGCCGTGGGACTGGCGGTACTACTCTGAGAAGCGCCGGAAGGCCGAGCATGATCTGGATGAGGCAGCGTTGAAGCCCTACTTAAGCTTGGATGCGATGCTGGGGGCGCAGTTCGATTGCGCCAACCGGTTGTTCGGGCTGGAGTTCCGCGAGATCGAAGGACCATTCTATCACCCGGATGTGCGGGGCTGGGAGGTCACCCGGCGCGGGGACCATGTGGCGGTGTTTCTGGGGGATTACTTCGCCCGGGGGTCGAAACGGTCGGGCGCGTGGTGTTCGGCGATGCGGTCGCAGCGGAAACTGGGGGGCGAGCAGCGGCCCATCGTGGTGAACGTGTGCAACTTTGCCAAGGGGTCGCCTTCGTTGCTGTCGTATGACGACGCGCGGACGCTGTTCCACGAGTTCGGCCATGCGCTGCACCAGATGCTGTCGGATGTGACCTATGGGTTCATCAGCGGCACATCCGTGGCGCGGGACTTTGTGGAACTGCCGAGCCAGTTGTACGAGCACTGGCTGGAGGTGCCTGCCGTGCTGGAACAGCACGCGCGGCATTGGGAAACGGGTGAACCGATGCTTGCCGATATGCTGGAGCGGCTTCTGGCGGCGGGGACGTATGATCAGGGGTTCTCGACGGTGGAGTTCGTGAGTTCCGCGCTGGTGGATCTGGAGTTTCACACCGGCGCGGCACCGGCAGACCCGATGCAAAAGCAGGCGGAAGTGCTGGAGGCGCTGGGGATGCCGCGGGCAATCCGGATGCGGCACGCGACGCCGCATTTTGCGCATGTGTTTTCCGGGGACGGGTACAGCGCGGGGTACTATTCCTACATGTGGTCCGAAGTGATGGACGCCGATGCCTTTGCGGCCTTCGAGGAGGCGGGCGATCCGTTTGACCCGGAAGTGGCGGCGCGGTTGGAGAAATTCATTCTGTCGGCGGGTGGGTCGGAGGAAGCGGAGGCTTTGTACCTGCAGTTCCGGGGGCGGATGCCGGGGGTGGAGGCTTTGCTGAAGGGGCGGGGATTGCTGGAGGTGGCGTAGGCGGGGGCCAGCCCCCGCGCCCCCGGGATGTTTTTGGACAGATGAAAAGGCTAGGGCTTTCGGAGCGATCCAGGGGGCTGGCCGAACCTTGCCTTGAACGCGCGGGAGAGGGTGACGGGGCTGGAAAAGCCGGTGCGCAGTGCAATTTCGGATAGTGGGTGTTTGGTGTCGTTCAGCAGGCGTCGCGCGGCGGCGAGGCGGAGGCTGAGGGCGTAGGCGCCAGGGGTGAGGCCGAGGTTCTGGCGGAACAGTGTTTCAAGGCGGCGGCTGGACAGGCCCAGACTGAATGCGATGGTGGCAATGGGGGTGGGCGCGTCGATCTGTGCCTCCATCCGTGCAACCGCACGAGCGACGCGCGGGTCAAGGGCGGGGTCCTGGCCTTCGGGCGCGATCTGGGGTTCGGAGCCTTCGCGCACGGTGGCGAGGAAGCTGGCGGCGACCTGGCGGGCGAGGGCGGCACCGTGGCGGGCGCGGATCAGGTGCAGCATGAAATCGGTCGCCGCTGCGGCCCCGCCGATGGTGGCGCGGCTGCGGTCGATGACGTAGCGGTCGGGCACAACGTCGATATGCGGGTGGGCGGCGGCGAGGTCTTCGAGGTCTTCCCAATGCACGGTGGCGCGGTGTCCGTCGAGGAGACCCGCGCGCGCCATCACCCAAGGGGCGGCGTCGATGCCGCCAACCAGTTTGAACCGCGGGGCGATGCGGCGGAGGTTGCGGATCAGGGGGCGGGTGGCGACTTCGGCCAAGCGGTAACCGGCGATGACGATCAGGGCGTCGGCCCCGTTGGCGTGGGCGAGGTTTCCCGTTGATGGGAGTTCGATGCCGCAGGTGAGGGCGACCGGCTGGCCATCGGGGGTGACGACGCGCCAGCGGTAAGCCTCGTGGCCGAGCTGGCGGTTGGCGTTGCGCAAGGGGTCGAGGGCGGATGCGACTTCGAGGATCGACGCCTGCGGCAGCACGAAGAGGGCGATGGTAAGGGTTCCAGTGGCAGGCGTGAAGAGTGCGTTTTGCGTCATGAGGATTTCGTAAAATGCGAAGCGCGGGTTGGCAAGCGGGTTATGGTGGGGTTGAGCTGAGGAGGATGCCATGCCGCTGACCATGAACCGCGAGGTTTTCATCACCTGTGCCGTGACGGGGGCGGGTGGCACGCAGGACCGCTCGCCGCATGTACCTCGGTCACCGCGCGAGATTGCGGACAGTGCGATTGCGGCGGCCAAGGCGGGGGCGGCGGTGGTGCATTGCCATGTGCGGGATCCGGAGACAGGGAAACCCTCGCGGAAGCTGGAGTATTACCGCGAGGTGACCGAGCGGATCCGGGACAGCGATACCGATGTGGTGTTGAACCTGACAGCGGGGATGGGCGGCGACATCTATTTCGAGGGGACCGAGGCGATGGTGGCCTCTGGTCGCTCCGACATAGCGGGCGCGGAGGAGCGGGTCGCGCATTTGGTGGAGTGCCGGCCGGAGATCTGCACGCTGGATTGCGGGACGATGAACTTCAACGAGGCCGATTATGTGATGGTCAACACGCCGGGCATGTTGCGGGATATGGCCAAGCGGATGACGGCGGCGGGGGTGCGGATCGAGATCGAGGCGTTTGACACCGGGCATCTGTGGCTGGCCAAGGAGCTCGTCCGCGAGGGCGTGATCCCCGAGCCGGTGCTGGTGCAGCTGTGCATGGGCGTGCCATGGGGCGCGCCGGATGACCTGAACACCTATCTGGCGATGGTGAACAACGTGCCTGCGGGGTGGGTGTGGTCGGCCTTCGGACTAGGGCGCAACCAGATGGGGTACGTGGCGGCGGCGGTGCTGGGCGGGGGGAATGTGCGGGTGGGGCTGGAGGATAACCTGTGGCTGGACAAGGGCGTGCTGGCGACCAACGCGCAGCTGGTGGAGCGGGCTTGTACCATCGTGGAGAGCATGGGCGCGCGGGTGATCACCCCGGCAGAAGTGCGGGCGCGGTTGGGCTTGGTGAAGCGGGGGGTGGTGGGGAAATGAAGATGCTCTGGCTTTGGGCCGCCTTGGTTTCCGCTCCATCTGGCTTAGCGGCCTACCGACAGGCGATGACGCCGAGTTGGAAAATCGTTCTCGGATCCGTCCTGATCGCGGTGATTGGATTGGGCTTCATTTTGATGGGCGCGTCTGAAGAGGAACTTGCTTCGAAGGCCGCCTTTGATCGCGTTCATCTACGTTTTCAGGCTGCTGTCGTCGCAGTGATCGTAGGAATCGTATGTGTTGCCGGTGCTCTGATTGGCCAATTGTTCAGGCGAGTAACATCTCCCGTGCGCTTAGGTTGCATGACCTTTGTCGGAGTCTTTGCCGTTTTGAACGCACTTGTAGTCTACGGAGGATCGCAATGACCAGAAAGGCAGCCATCATCGGCGGGGGTGTCATCGGCGGGGGCTGGGCGGCGCGGTTCGTGCTGAACGGCTGGGACGTGGCGGTCTTTGACCCCGGCCCGGCGGCGGAGAAGAATGTGGCGATCATGCTGGCCAATGCCCGGCTTGCGGTGCCCGCCCTGTCGGACGTGCCGATGCCGCCCGAGGGCCGCGTGACCTTTGCGGCCACCATGGCTGAGGCGCTGGAGGGGGCGGAATACGTGCAGGAAAGCGTGTCCGAACGGCTGGACCTGAAGCACCGGGTCTATGCCCAGATGCAGCAGGCCAATCCGGATATCCTGATCGGGTCGTCCACCAGCGGCTTCAAGGCCGTCGATTTGCAAAAGGGGGCTGTTGCACCGCAGAACATCATCGTGGCGCACCCCTTTACGCCGGTCTATCTGCTGCCTTTGTGCGAAATCTCGGCATCGCGCGCCAACACGCCGGAGATCGTTCAGCGCACGGTAGAACTTGTCAAAGACATCGGTATGTTCCCCTTGGTGATGCGCAAGGAGATCGACGCCTTCATCGGCAGCCGGTTCCTTGAGGCGGTCTGGCGCGAGGCGCTGTGGATGCTGAAGGACGGTGTCGCCACCACCGAAGAGATCGACGACGCGATCCGGATGAGCTTTGGCTTGCGCTGGGCACAGATGGGGTTGTTCGAGAATTACCGGATTGCCGGCGGTGAGGCCGGGATGCGGCATTTCATGGCGCAGTTCGGGCCGTGCCTGAAATGGCCCTGGACCAAGCTGACCGATGTGCCGGAGTTCAATGACGCGTTGGTCGATCTGGTGGCGGGGCAATCCGATGCGCAGTCTGGGCACATGCCGATCCGCGATCTGGAACGGCTGCGCGACCAGAACCTTGTGGGCATCCTGCGGTCGCTGAAAGACCGCAACGTCGGCGCGGGCCGCGTGCTGCGCGAGCATGATGCCCGGCGCGCGGCGGCGTTCCATGCGGGCGAGGTGACGGGCGCGCCGCTGCAGATGGCGGAGCTGCAGGTGCTGCCCTCGTGGATCGACTACAACGGGCATATGACGGAAAGCCGCTATCTGTTCTGTGCGTCGGAAGTGGCGGATGCATTTCTGCGGCTGATCGGGGCGGACATGGACTATGTCGCGGGCGGGCATTCCTATTACACGGCGGAAAGTCTGGTGTGCCATCTGGGCGAGGCCAAGCTGGGCGACCGGCTGGCAGGCTCGTTGCAGGTGATCGCGGCAGATGAAAAGCGGCTGCATCATTTCATCACGCTGAAGCGCGGCGATGAGGTTGTGGCGACCATCGAGCAGATGTGCCTGCATGTCGACATGGCGGCGGGCAAGACCTGTGCGGCGGCGCCCGAGGTGCTGGCCCGGCTGAGGCCGATTGCGGCGGCGCATGCGGCGTTGGCGCGACCTGAGGGGTTGGGGCGGTTCGTCGGGCAAAGGAGAGGCGCGTGATGGATTTCGGGCTGTCCGAAGAACAGTCGATGATCGTCGAGACGACCCGCGCCTTTGTCGAGGCAGAGTTGTATCCGCACGAGGCGGAGGTCGAACGCACGGGCGTGCTGCCGCTAGAGATCATCCGCGAGGTGCAGAAAAAGGCTATGGCGGCGGGGCTTTATGCGGCTAACATGCCGGTGGAGCTGGGCGGGGCGGGGCTCGATACGCTGTCGTGGCTTTTGTACGAAAAGGAGCTTGGCCGGGCGAACTATGCGCTGCACTGGACCTGCGTGGCGCGGCCCTCGAACATCCTGTTGGCTGGGAATGCCGAACAGCGCGAGCGGTATCTGATGCCCTGCATTCGCGGCGAGACCTGGGACTGTCTGGCGATGACCGAACCAGGCGCGGGGTCGGATCTGCGGGGAATGAAAGCGAGCGCCCGGCAGGACGGCGACGATTGGGTGCTGAACGGGACGAAGCATTTCATCAGCCATGCCGATCTTGCCGGGTTTGCCATCGTCTTCATGGCCTCCGGAGAGGAGCAGACCCCGCGCGGCCCGAAGAAGCTGATCACAGCGTTCTTTGTCGACAAAGTCACGCCGGGATTCACGGTGCGTGACGGGTACCGCAACGTGTCGCATCGGGGCTACACCAATGCGGTGCTGGAGTTTGACGACTGCCGGGTGCCGGCGGCAAATGTGCTGGGCGAGGTCCACAAGGGGTTCGAGGTCGCAAACTCCTGGTTGGGAGCAACACGTTTGCAAGTGGCCTCGACCTGTCTGGGGCGGGCTGAGCGGGCGCTGAGCCTTGCGATCAGCTATGCCGCCGAGCGCAAGCAGTTCGGCCAGGCGATCGGCAAGTTTCAGGGGGTCAGCTTTAAGCTGGCCGATATGGCGATGGAGTTGAAAGCGGCGGAACTGCTGACTCGTGAAGCGGCGTGGAAGTATGATCAGGGGACCGTGACCGAGGCCGACATGGCGATGGCCAAGCTGAAGGCGACCGAAGTGTTGGCGATGGTGGCGGATGAGGCGATCCAGATCCACGGCGGGATGGGGTTGATGGACGAATTGCCGCTTGAACGCATCTGGCGCGATGCCCGGGTGGAACGGATCTGGGAGGGGACGTCTGAGATCCAGCGGCACATCATCAGTCGAGAACTGCTGAGGGCGGTGGGTGGCTGATCTCAGCGAAGCGGGGGGTTTCACACCCCCCGCACCCCCCGTGGGATACTTGTGAACAGAAAAAGGTAACGGAGTTTTAATCTTGTTCTCCCATTTTGACCCTGCGGTACAGGCGGGGACGCCGATGACCGCAACGGGAAAAGGCACCTTGCTCCGGTTGCCGGGGCAAGGTGTAGATCTGCGCCTGAACGCCTTTTTCTGTTTGAAAATATCCTCGGGGGTCCGGGGGCAGACAGCCCCCGGCGGTTGCCGCTGGGCCGAAGGCCGCACAGCATGCGCCTGAACCGTCTCCTCCGCCCGAAATCCATTGCCGTTCTTGGCGCAGGCTGGGCGGCCAATGTCATCGAGCAGTGCGACAAGATGGGGTTCGCCGGGCCAGTCTGGCCGGTGCATCCGACGAAGGGAGAGATCGGCGGGTTGAAAACCTATCCGACGCTTGCCGATCTGCCGGAGCCTCCGGATGCGACCTTCATCGGGGTGAACCGGTTCGCGACGGTCGATGTGGTGGCGGACCTGTCGGCGATGGGGGCGGGCGGGGCGATCTGCTTTGCCTCCGGCTGGACCGAGGCCGGGGAGCCGGAGTTGCAGGCGCGGTTGGTGGCAGCGGCGGGCGACATGCCGATCCTCGGGCCGAACTGTTACGGCGTGATCAATTATCTCGATGGGGCGCTGCTATGGCCCGATCAGCATGGGGGAAAACGGGTGGAGCGGGGGGTGGCGCTGCTGAGCCAGTCGTCGAACATCGTGATCAACATGACGATGCAGAGGCGGGCCCTGCCGGTGGCTTATGTAGCCTGTCTGGGGAACGCCGCCGTGGTGGGGCTGGCGGAACTGGCGGCGGCTTTGCTGGACGATCCAAGGGTGACCGCCATCGGCATGTATGTCGAGGGGATCGACGACGCGGCGGGCTTTGCCGCCTTGGCCGAGGCGGCGCGGGGGTTGGGCAAGGGGATCGTCTGCATCAAGTCGGGCAAGACGGAGCTGTCGCGCACGGCGGCGGCGTCGCATACCGCATCTCTGGCCGGGGGCGGAGCGGCGTCATCCGCCTTTCTGCGGCAGATCGGGGTGGCTGAGGTGGCGACGCCATCGGAACTTGTTGAGACGCTGAAGATCTTCCATGTGCATGGCACGCTTGGCACCCGGCTATGTTCGCTGTCTTGTTCGGGGGGCGAGGCGGGACTGGTGGCGGATCTGGCGGCACCCTTCGGGATCGATTTTCCGCCCCCTGATACGGCCACCCACTCGCGGTTGGGAGAGGTTCTGGGGCCGATTGTTACCATTGCCAACCCTTTGGATTATCACACCTTCATCTGGGGCGACGGGCTGCGCACGACGTATGTGTTTACGACCATGCTCGGCGGCTACGATGCGGGGATGTTCATCATTGACCCGCCGAGGAGTGACCGTTGCGATCCGTCGGGTTACCAGCCCGCGCTTGATGCCATCGTGGCGGCGCAGGACGCGACGGGGGTTCCGGCTTTTCCGATTGCCTCGATGCCGGAGAGTTTCGATGAGGCCCACGCGATCCGGCTGATGGATAAGGGTGTGGTCACGCTGATGGGGCTGGAGACGGCGCTGGCGGCGATCAAGGCGGCGCAGACCCCGGCAGGCTCCCCCGGCTGGCGGCCTGTGGCACCGATGGCGGTCGCGGGTGCTTTGCTTGATGAAGCTGAGGCCAAGGAGAAGCTGCATGCATCGGGCGTGGCCGTGCCGAAGGGTCATTCCGCAGCCTCGTTGGCGGCGTTGAACATCGCGGACCTGAGCGCGCCTTACGTGCTGAAGGGCCTTGGGTTTGCCCACAAGACCGAGGCGGGTGCGGTGCGTTTGGGTCTTTCGTCGCTGGCGGGTCAGGCGGAAATGCCCGGAGCGACCGGATATCTGGTGGAAGAGATGGTCACCGGGGCGGTTGCAGAGGTGCTGCTGGGGCTTCGGCGCGACCCGGTTTACGGGATCAGCCTGACCATCGGCATGGGCGGGGTGACGGCAGAGGTATTGGCCGATACTGTAACGCTGATCTGGCCGGTGACGGAGGCGGAGGTTTTGGGCGGTTTGCGGCGGTTGCGGCTGTGGCCGTTGCTGGACGGCTATCGGGGGCGCCCGCCTGCGGATGTGATGGCGGTGGCCAAGATGGCGGTGCGGATCGGGGCGATGATGGCGGCCGATGCGACACTGGAAGAAATAGAACTGAACCCGATCATGGTGCGCCCTTCGGGGGCGGTTGCGGTCGATGCGTTGATCAGGAGGGCGTGAGATGGAGATGCGGACCGAGGGGCCGATCAAGACCCGGCGTGAGGGGGCCATTCTGGAGGTCACTCTGGACGCGCCCAAGGCCAACGCGATCAGCCTCAAGACCAGCCGGGTGATGGGGTTGGTGTTCCGCGATTTCCGGGATGACGACTCGCTTCGGGTCTGCATCATCCGCGCGGCGGGGGAGAAGTTCTTCTGCCCCGGCTGGGACCTGAAAGCCGCCGCCGAGGGCGATGCGGTGGACAGCGACTATGGGGTGGGCGGGTTTGCAGGCCTGCAGGAGCTGCCGAACCTCAACAAGCCGGTGATCGCTGCCGTGCAGGGCATCTGTTGCGGCGGGGGGTTGGAGTTTGCGCTGAGCGCGGACCTGATCCTGTGTTCGACCAACGCGACCTTCGCGCTGCCGGAAATCCGGTCGGGCACCGTGGCCGATGCGGCCTCCATCAAGCTGCCGAAACGCATCCCATATCATGTGGCGATGGACCTGCTGCTGACCGGCCGCTGGTTCGACGCCGAAGAAGCGCTGCGCTGGGGGATCGTCAAGGAGGTCTGCGCGCCGGAGGATTTGCTGGGCAAGGCCTGGGACCTTGCCCGTCTGCTGGAAAGCGGCCCCCCGCTGGTCTACGCCGCGATCAAGGAAGTGGTGCGTGAGGCGGAAAACATGCGCTTTCAGGACGCGCTCAACCGGATCACCAAGCGGCAGATGCCGACGGTGGACCGGCTTTACTCCAGCGAGGACCAGCTGGAGGGCGCGAAGGCGTTTGCAGAGAAGCGGGAGCCGGTTTGGAAGGGGAGGTGAGAGGGGGGTCAGCGGTACAAGAGGTCGTCTAGGCCCGTTTTCTTGACATAGTTCGGATTCATGATCAGACGAAGGGTGTCGGCATCTGCGAGTTCAAAAACGGGCAGACGCAGGTTTTCGTGAGCCGCGCCTTTGCGAAACCTGCCCGAGGTGTCGTAGTGATTGCCGCGACATGGTTCGAACCAACCATTGAAGTCGCCGTTCGCGTCTTCGAGCGGAACACAGTCGAACTCCTGGATGCGCCCAACAACGGCAATGAACCTGCCGTCCGGGGTGGCGCGCCGGATACGATCATCGGCAGACCCAAGTTCTCTGCCATATATGTCTAGTGTTTCGTCGAACGGGTATTGATCCGGGCCGGTCTTTTCTGCGGCAGCGATTTCTTCAGGTTTTCTGTGCCGAACAAAGATCGGCCAGCCGTAGGCTTTCAACCGGAGTTCGGTTCCTTCGGGAATATCCGAAAGCTTGATCTCAAGATCACCGCCATGGGCAAGAACTTCGGCTGAGGGCGACAGGGTGCCCAGAAGTCCCCACCCTGCAGCTCCAGCGGCGACTGCGCCTGCTCCGATTGAGGCCACAGCGAGGAAACTGCGGCGCGGAATTGGGTCGTCAGAGTGGGTGCGGTCGAACAAGATTGACCTCCGATTTTTCGAAGCCAGTGTAGCTCGGTGCGTATCCTGTGGGAACTGGAGAATTCGCAGCAAGCATGGGCGCAGCTTGCCGTCCCGAGCAAACAGGGGCAGGCTTCGTGCCGAGTTTGCGCACAGGAGAACCCCATGCCCAACCACGACTACACCACCCGCATTCTCTGGACCGGCAACCGGGGCGAGGGGACGGCGCATTACAAGGCTTATGACCGGACCTGGGATATTGCGGTGCCGGGGAAGGCCCCGGTGCATTGCTCGAACGATCCGCTTTTGGGGGGGGACCCCGCGAAGATGAACCCGGAGGATTTGCTGCTGTCGGCGCTCTCGGCCTGTCACATGCTTTGGTATCTGCATTATGCCAGTGAGGCGGGGATTGTGGTGACATCGTATTCCGATGCGCCCGTCGGTGTGGGCGAGGTCGGGCGGGGTGGTGCGGGGCGGTTTGTGAAGGCGACTTTGCGGCCGCATGCGGTGGTTAAGGCCGGGGCCGACCTTGCCAAGGCCGAGGCGATCCATCACCGCATTCACGAGGTCTGCTTCATCGCGCGATCGGTGAACTTTCCGGTGGACTACGCGCCGACATTTGCGGTCGAGGGCTGACAGGCGGCCCGCCACCCCCATCCCCTCACCACAGAGGGGGAGGGGAGGCTAATGCGACATCTGGTGTCGCAAAGCGGACGGTTCGGCTGCTGCCCCCCGGCTAGGGTGACGCGGGACGTGCCGGGGGACTGCATGGACGAGACGGATTACATCATTGTGGGCGCGGGCAGCGCTGGCTGTGTGCTGGCCGAGCGGCTGTCGGCCTCGGGCAGACATCGGGTGACGGTGCTGGAGGCGGGGGGCACGGACCGGCGGTTCTTTGTGCAGTTGCCGTTGGGCTATGGCAAGCTGTTCTACGATCCGGCGGTGAACTGGATGTACAAGACCGAGCCCGACCCGGGGATGGCGGGCAACCGGGATCACTGGCCGCGTGGCAAGGTGCTGGGCGGATCCTCCTCGATCAACGCGATGGTCTATATCCGGGGGCACCGGGAGGATTACGACGAGTGGGGGGTGAACCCCGGTTGGGGCTGGGAGGAGTGCCTGCAGGCCTATAAGGCGATGGAGGATACCGAGGCGGGCGCGGATGACTGGCGTGGCGCGGGCGGGCCGCTGTTTGTGTCGGCGAACCGGTCGGGGCTGCATCCTCTGGTGACAGACTATGTGGCGGCCTGTGCCTCGGCCGGACTGCCCGAGACGCCGGATTTCAACGGTGAGCGGCAGGAAGGCGCGGGCGTCTATCAGATGACGATCAAGGACGGGCGGCGGAATTCGGCGGCGCGGGCGTTCCTGCGCCCGGCGATGAAGCGGGCGAACGTCCGGGTGATCACCCGGGCGATGGTGACGCGGGTAATGATCGAGGGCGGCCGCGCGGTGGGGGTGGAGTATCGTCGCGGCGGCGAAAGCCACACCTTGCGCGCGAAGGGCGAGGTCATTCTGTCGGGCGGGGCGATCAACTCGCCCCAGCTGTTGCAACTGTCGGGGGTGGGGCCGGGGGTGTTGTTGCAGGGTTTGGGCATCCCGGTCCTGCGCGAAAACGCGAATGTGGGCGATCATCTGAGCGACCATCAGGGGCTGAATTACACCTGGTCGATGACCGTGCCGACCTACAATGATGAACTGCGCCCGTGGTGGGGCAAGCTGCGCGCGGGGATGCAGTATTTTCTGACCGGCAGCGGGCCGTTGGCCAAAAGCATCAACCATGCGGGCGGGTTTTTCCGCACTTCACCCGATCTGTCGCGGCCTAACATGCAACTGTACATGCAGGCGTTTTCCACGCTGATCCCGCGCAACGGCGAGCGGCCCTTGCTGACGCCGGACCCTTGGTCGGGGATGAGTATCGGTCTGTCAAACTGTCGGCCGACCAGCCGCGGACATATCCGCTTGCGCACAGCCGATCCGTTGCAGCATCCGGTGATTACGGCGAATGCGTTTTCGACCAACCATGATGTCGAGGAAATGCTGGCG
Source organism: Paracoccaceae bacterium (assembly GCA_031415015.1). GTDB lineage: Bacteria > Pseudomonadota > Alphaproteobacteria > Rhodobacterales > Rhodobacteraceae > JAUYQR01. The sequence goes on along the minus strand of JANOQT010000136.1, from coordinate 63,504 downwards.
GCGGTGAAATACGTGCGCAACATCGCAGCACAACCGGCTTTGGCGCGGCTGATCAAGGAGGAGTTGCGGCCGGGACCTGCGGTGGCGACGGACGAAGACCTGATCGGCGATTTTCGCGCCCGGTCGGGGACGGTCTATCATCCGAGTTGCACCTGCCGGATTGGGCCGGACGCGGCAGGATCGGTGGTGGATGCGGGGCTGAGGGTGCATGGAGTGGCGGGCCTGCGGGTGATCGACGCCAGCGCTTTTCCGACGATCATTGCGGGAAATACCAATGCGCCTGCGATGCTGATGGGCTGGAAGGGGGCGGAGATGGTGTTGGGGGATGCGCGGTGACTTTGGCTTTGCGAAAGGTGAAGGGGGGAGTGGTCGAGGGGTATCGGGCTATGGCCACAACCTATTGACGCCGCATAGGTAATCGGTCGCTTTTGGACCAGAAGGCCTGTCTTTATCCCGTCTTCCTTATGTCTTCCTGCCGTCTGCGAGTACGTAGCGTATCGGGGGCGTTAACCCTGCGGGGCGAATCGCGGGCGGATGCGGAGAAATGGTGGGTTGGCACCCACCCTACGCGTCGCATGACAGTGCATCCAATCTAGAGACGCAATCTGACTTAACTTGCGTCGGTAAAATTGAGAGATCGACAATACTTGCGGTCGAACAACATGGACACCAAATCACGTTGGGATGAAAAGGGAGCCGTGGGCAGACCGAATTATGGAAGCAAGCACTAGATACGTACGCGAAAACTTCTTTGAGCTATCTTCGTTGCTGCTTGCTGTGGCAGCGCTTATTCTTGCCGCACTCGCTTTCAGGGTGGCAAAGCAAGCAATCGAAGCGACAAAGGATTCTGATCGCATGGCTCTGAGAGTTAGAGCCCAAGAAGGACTCGCGAACGCAAGAAGGAGCCTTTTGTCACTCCAGGCCGCTTGCCGCGCCACGCGCGAGCAATGGGAGGTCCATCACGATCCGCATCGCATGACACTTGGTCCGCAGGATTTCCGACGCGCCGACACACGCCATATCGCCGAGGTGGAGAACGAGGGGCGCAAACTGCTACACATGCTCACGCAAGGCTCGCCGGAAATAGGTGTGATGTTACCTGATGCATTTGAGGCGTACATCGAGCGAACCGATCATACTGCATTGGAGATCGAGCGACTAAGCTTTCGTCTGTCTCCTCCAAAACCGCTAAGAGTTTGATCGACCCATTTCCTCTGCTTCGGACATGTTCAAAGCAAGATCGGGTCGGGCATTGCCACAAATACCCGGAAACCGCCCGTCGAGCTTGGGGCGCGGACCCTATTCGCCCCTTGGGAACCGCTTGCTGTCCTCCAGCAGGTTCAGGTCCATGTGGTTGCGCATGTAGCGTTCCGATGCGGCGCGGAGGGGTTGGTGGTCCCAAGGATAGTAGGCCCCGTTGCGCAGCGCCTCATAGACCACCCAGCGGCGGGCCTGGCTTTCGCGGACGGCGGCGTCATAGGCGGCGAGATCCCAGCGCTGGTCAGCAAGGGTCTGGAAATGCGACAGGATCGCGGTGGCGCGGGGGTCGGCGGCGAGGTTGTGACGTTCGTGGGGGTCGCTGGATAGGTCGAACAGAAGGTCAGGGTCGGCGGGGCAGCGGATGTATTTCCACGCCCCTTCGCGCAGGGCGACCATCGGTGTGATCGTGCCTTCGGCGGCGTATTCCATCGCCACGGCAGGGCGGGGGCCACCTGAGGCGACCGGGATCAGGTTCACGCCTTCGGTCCATGGCATGACCTCGTCCATCGAAATCCCCGCAAGTGCTGCAAGTGTGGGCGCAAGGTCGATGGTGGAGACCGGCGTGTCGATCCGCCCGGGGTTGATTTCGGGGGAAGAGATCATCAAAGGCACGCGGGCCGAGCCTTCGAAGAAGTTCATCTTGAACCAGAGGCCCCGGTCGCCCAGCATTTCGCCATGGTCGGAGAGGAACACCACGGTCGCTTCCTGGCGCGTCGTCTCCAGCACCGCGAAGATCTCGCCGATCTTGTCATCGACGTAGGAGATGTTGGCGAAATAGCCCTGTCGGGCGCGGCGGACCTGTGCGTCGGTGATGTCGAAGGCGGTGTGGTCGCAGGCGTCCATCAGGCGTTGGGAATGAGGGTCCTGATCCTGATAGCGGATAGGGGTGGGGGCGTCGAGTTCGGGCGCGCCATCATAAAAGTCCCAGTATTTGCGGCGGGCGACGAAGGGGTCGTGCGGGTGGGTGAAGCTGACGGTCAGGCACCACGGCCGGTCGTCCTGGCCGCGTGACAGGTCGTACAGCTTTTGGGTGGCCTGATGCGCGACGTCGTCGTCATATTCCAGCTGGTTGGTGATTTCAGCCACCCCCGCGCCAGTGACGGAGCCAAGGTTGTGATACCACCAGTCGATCCGTTCGCCGGGTTTGCGGTAGTCCGGGGTCCAGCCGAAATCGGCGGGGTAGATGTCGGTGGTCAGCCGGTCTTCGAACCCGTGCAGCTGATCGGGGCCGACGAAATGCATCTTGCCGGACAGGGCGGTGTAATAGCCAGCACGGCGCAGGTGATGGGCGTAGGTCGGGATGTCGGACGCAAACTCGGCCGCGTTGTCATAAACGCGGGTGCGAGAGGGCAGCTGGCCCGACATGACCGAGGCGCGGGCGGGCGCGCACAGCGGCGAGGCGGTGTAGCAGTTGGCAAAGCGGGCCGAATGCGCGGCGAGGCGTTTGAGGTTCGGGGCGTGCAGGAAATCGGCGGGGCCATCAGGGAACAGCGTGCCGTTAAGTTGATCGACCATCAGGATCAGAATGTTGGGGCGGGGGCTCATCTGTGGCCTTTCCTGCGAAGTCTTGCACGGCGAGAATGGTCGGGCAGGAGCGGCTTGAATGGTCCTGCACCGACGCGCGCCAGTCATATCCGCCATTTGACGGCAGCGCCATGCAGGTGCTGAAAGGTCAGGTGGGACAGGGGTGCATCGTCCTGCGGCGTCGGCCCGGGTGCGGATGTGCCCGCCTGCACGACGGCGAGGGCGGGCGAGGTGCAGGGGTGGGTAGCAGGCGCCGGGCGCGCGGATTCGTCTAGGCTGCGTATCCGGGGTCTTCTGCATCAAGGATTGCGCGCAATTCGGACAGGTGCGCGTCGGCAAAGCCGGGGTAGGTCTCCCATTCCCGGGCGGTTTTTTCGGCGACCGCTTCGGACAGCAGGCGCAGGGGGCGGCCGGTCTGCAGGGCAAGGATATAGGTTTCTGCGGCGCGTTCGAAGTACGTGAGACGGTTGAAGGTTTCGGCGACGGTGCGGCCAATGATCAGCACACCGTGGTTGCCCATGACCATCGTGGTGATTTTCGGGTCGGCGAGCAGGGCGGCGCAGCGCGCGCCTTCCTCGTCAAACGCCATGCCGCCGTAGTGGTCATCCACGACCAGCCGGTTGTGGAACATTGCGGTATTCTGGTCGATTGCGGGCAGGCGGCTGTCGGCAAGGCTGGCCAGAACTGTGGCGTGGATGGAGTGCACATGCATCACGCAGACCGCATGCGGGCAGGCGCGGTGGACGGCGCCGTGCAGGCCCCAGGCGGTGGGATCCGGGGCATCGGGGCGCGTCATCGTTGCCGGATCATCGGCATCAATCTCGATCAGCGACGACGCGGTGATCCGCGCGAAATGCCGCCCGTTGGGATTGATCAGGAAGCGTGAGCCCTGCGGATTGACCGCCAGCGAGAAGTGGTTTGCCACGGCCTCGTGCAGGTTGAGCCGGACCGCCCAGCGAAAAGCGGCGGCCATGTCCATCCGTTGTGACCAGTGGTTGAGGTTGGCGTGACGGGTCATTTCGGCGGGTTCCATGCATGATTCGCGTGCGGGGGATGCAAGAGGTGCTGCAATTTGGTTAAGAATAGGCTAACAGAAGGCACAAAGGTACGGACATTCGACGAAGGAGGCCTTTCCTGCAACCCTGACGCTGAGACGGTGCCGGGCCCTGACAACCCTTGCTTGAATGTGGCGCGGGCTGGACAAATTACCTGTAAAATTTCTTAATTCCGGCGAATGCTGACCGCATTGCCGGGACAGTCTGTTGAAAAGAGATGGAGGCAGTGCGCATGCGGACCCTAGCAAGAACAGAAAATCGTCATATCTTACCACACAGTTTTGGGGTGCGGGTTATGCTTCTGTCGGGTCAGGCAGAGGGTGTGACAGCACAGCGGTTGGCCACGTTCGGCAGTGTGGTTGATACCGAAACCGAGCTTTATGCAGCGCTTTCGGCGATCCTGGATGACCCGATGGGCTACGATCTTTTCGTTATGGAATGCGACGCTTTTGGCGGGACCATCGCGGCAGAGCGGGCCATATCCACGCTGATCGCCGCAGAAGCGAAGATGCGCGTGATCCTGATCAGCCGCGAGTTTGATGTGCCGGCCTATCCGATGGGGCGCCGCACGGCGGTGTGCCTGCCCGATCCGGTCACCGACGCAAGCTTTCACATCGGCTTTGACCATGTCCTGCGCGACCGCGTGGCGCTTCGGCTGGTCTGAAGGAAGCGGAGCGTTGGGTGGCTTCGATCCATCACCCGGGTTCTGACGACGCGATTGGCCGGGACTTTTGCCGTGCCCGAGTGTCTGGCCGGCAGGCAGGCTGCAGACAAGCATCGTGACGCCAACGTCGCCAGTGCTTAACCGCTCAACCCAACAGAAAACCATGTCTCTGAGCGTGCTGGCCGCCACTGCCGCGCATACGCCTGTGCCGCGCTGGCAATAGGGGCTATGCTGCGTTGCAGCAACGGGAGAATCGCGATGGGAATGGTCATTACTGTGGCGCAGCAGAAGGGCGGGTCGGGAAAGACCACGCTGGCGGTAAACCTGGGCGTGGAATTCGTGCGGCGCGGGATGCGGGTGGCGCTGCTGGACACCGACCCCCAGGGCAGCCTTGGCCGCTGGTTTCTGGCGCGGCGGGCGCGGCTGGGCGAAGCGGGGATGGAGTTTTCCACTGCGTCGGCCTGGGGCGTGGGCTATGAGTGCGAAAAGCTGCGCAAGCTGGTGGATATCGTGATCGTCGATACGCCGCCCAAGGTGGATGCCGATCTGCGGCCCGCGCTGCGCGAGGCGGATCTGGTGCTGGTGCCGGTGGCGGAATCCATGGTGGACCTGTGGGCCACCGACGGGGTGTTCGATCTGGTCGCGCGTGAGGGGCGGCGGGCGCTGATCGTGATGAACCGGGTCAAGGCGGGCACACGGCTGGGCGTCGAGGTTGCGGCGGCGGCAGCGGAGGCTTGCGCGGTGGCAGGGTCCACCCTTGGCCAGCGGGTGGCCTATGCCGAAACGCTGGGTATAGGCCTTGGTGTGGGCGAGGTGCGCGGCGCAGGGGCCGCCGAGGTGGCGGCCCTTGCAGACGAGGTGCTGAAGGTGCTGGAGGGGTAGGGTTGCTACCAGGTCTTCCAGAGATCGAGCCCGATGTTGAACTGAAGGCGGGCGCGGAGTTGTGCCCATGCGGGCCCCGCGTTCAATGTCGGGCTGCCCAGCCGGCCGGCGACCCACGCAAAGGCACCGGAACTCACGGACGAGGTCTCGGTGGTCTTGGCCAAGGTCAGATCTGCAGCGAAGGCCCCCAGCATGGCGGAGGCATGCCCCGTCACGAGGCCGTATTTTGCAATGTATTCTGTTGCACCCCCGACGGAGAGGATTTCTGCCAATGCCATACTTCCGACGGCAGTGGCTGCGCCTGCTGCGCCGCCAAAGAACTCACCAATGAACGGCTTCCAACGATCACTGGGGTCCATTTGTGACAAGTTGTGCACCACGGTGAACCCTGCGCCGCCGCCGAATTCGACGTCGACCTTTCGCAGAAGGTAGTTCGGCACCGATGGTACCGCACCCGCAAGCGGCGCGTCTTGGACGTAGCCTTCCAGACCGGGGATGACACTGACCAGCGCGTTCAGGTTGAAGCTGCCCTCTGCAATCACGCCCAAGGACGATTGGTAGCGCACATCGCCCCGATCATTCTCATTCGGGCCGGACGTGTAGAATGGGATGACCAGGTCCCTGACTGCCACCAACCCAGCGTCCGCGCCACCATTCGGACCACTATAATCGACACCCGCCTCGTCCAGCTCGCGGACACGGAATTCGATGAACTCGTTCCCTTCGGCATCATATCGCGGCATGGTAAAGAACAACCGCCCTTGCAGCCCGTCCAGGACGCTGCCTTCCACGATACCGCTGTTCAGTTCGACCGCGACGTCGACACGGGCATATTGACTGTAGAAGATCTTCTTGCCCTCTTCCGTCATTTCCCGGCCAGTTTCCGCGTGAAGGACGCGCCCGGACTCATCGACGGTGTAGCCTGCTTCCGCCAGCAGAGCGCGGCCTTCCGTCGTGTCGGGCAGTGCGGCGAGGAACTCTTCCTGCGCGGCAAGACCTTGCGCATAAAGTTCATCGAAGTTCGGGATCAGCGCCTTCATCTCATCAAGGGTAAGGGCTGACAACTGGTCGGTCGTGAACAACTTGTCGGCGGCACTTTCGAGGGCGACTTTGGCATCTTCGGTCGACATACCGCTGATCGTGGCCAGCAGGTGGACGGCAAAGTCCTCGGTACCGGTCTTGGCATCCTCGGTGATCAAGTCAACGTAGGCTTTTGCATTGTCGGACAGGCCCTCGATCCCGGTCTTGATCGCATCGCCAAGCTTGTCCACCAAGGCAAGCGCTTCGGCGCTGCCTGTCTTGACGAAGGCCGCGATGTCGTTGAGGAAATTCTCCCCGCCTTGTTCAATCGCCTGTTCGAAGCTTAGGTTACCGTTCAACAGGTCCGCGACGAATGCCTCGGACTTTCCGGTTATGCTTGCGATCGTGGATACGACCGCATCCGCGCCGCCTTCGACGTCTTTCAGCGCGGTGTCCCAGAAGCTGAGATTGCGATGCACCGGTACGGTATGATCGAAGTTCGCATTGAAGAAGATGTAAGAAGTGCCGTCTATGGCATCGTTATGCGCCCGGGTCAGGGCGCCCGAGGTGAAGACCGATACCGCCTCGTCACGGGTCAGGGTGAAATTGCCGGTGCCGTCATCAGTGCCGCGCAATTGCGCGAGGTAAGCGGCCTGTTCGGGGGTCTCGAACGGCTCATAGCCGGTGACGAGATCGAGGCCCTGCTCGAACTCGGCCCCGGTGAGGGTGTCGGTGGCGGGATCCTTGCCGACAGCGCGGAAGACCGCGTCGACGATGCTTTCGTCACTGACCGCCGCCAGATCGGTGTGGAAGCCCCCGGTCTGGTTGCCGACCGGGCCCTGCCCGACCGCGAGGGCACCGTCTGCAAGCATGTTGGTCAGCGCGGCGACGCCGACACCCCCGTCAGCGCCGCCGTAGATCTGGATAAGCCTGCCGGCCAGCCCCAGATCGACGCGTTCACCTGCCGCCGGGTTGGCGGACAGCGCGTTGGACAATTCGAAGGTGTCCAGCTCGGTGTCGCCATTGGTATCGCTTTTGAGCAGGAATGTGGTGATCCGGGCGGGGTCAACGGCGGTCAGATCGACCGCAAAGCCCGCGCCCCCGCCGGTGTTTGGCAGTTGCTGCAGCGCGCCGTCGGTGGTCATCTCATTGACGCCAAACCCGGTGATGAGAGTGGTGCCGTTCACGTCGGAGCCATAGAGATCAACCAGCATCTGCACCGAGGCCAGATCGGTGGCCTGACCCTGATAGGCGTTGGCGTTCAGCGCGGTCTGCAATTCCGTCGCATCAAGCCCGCCGTCGCCATTGGCATCGTAGCCCAGCAGGAAGCCCGGCACGGTTCCGGTCGGCGCGCCAGCCAGGTTCGGCCCTGTGGAGGTGACCACCACCGCATCCTGCCCGGCCACCGCGTCGAAATCGACCGCACCGGTGTTCAGAAATGCAGCCAGTTGGTCTTTGGTGATCGCCCCGTCCGTACCTGCGGCTGCGATGATGTCAAGCGCGAGATCGTCCGGCAGGCCGGTCGAGGATGTCCCGGTCAGAAGCTCCAGCGCGAAATCGAGCTGTTGCGCGTTGAGTGACTCGCCCACCGGGGCGTTGGGTGTGTCCGCCTGAAAGAAGATCGCATCAGCCAACCGCTGGCCGTCGATGGCGCTGTAGTCCTGAGCCCAGGTCACGCCGCTCTCTGACGAGGTACCCGTGAGAAAGCCGTCCGCGATCATGGCACCGACGACGTCCTCGACAGTCAGTTCAGCCCCGTCGTCGCCCTTATAGGCCACACGCAGGAAGCTGGCCTGTTCGCGGGTTATATCGGTATAGCCAAGGGCCTGGAGGGCCTCCATGATCGAGTCTATGGACGCCGGGGTTCCGGCTGCGGGGAACGGCGCGTCGGGGTTATTGGCCGATGCCGCCGCGAATTGACTGCGGACCTGTTGCAGCAGGCTGTCGATATTATTCTGGACGGTGCCGATAAAGTTCTGAAAGCCCGAATCAATCTGCATCCGACTTCTCCTTATGGATCTTTTGTGTCAGCATTGCGAAAGCCGTCGCAGCTGGGCACTGCTTCTGATTGCTGGACTTAGTCAGTAGGGGCACGTGAACCTCTACGTGTGCCGACGCGAGGTTTACTGTCGGCGCAAGGCAAATCACAGTATTCACGGCGGTTGTCGCCGGTGGGATTACCTGCGGGCGAGACTCTGACGCCGCAGAAAAGGCGGGTGCCTGTCAGCGAGAGGCTGACCTGGTGGGAAAGGTTCTGCAGACTGCGTCGGGCGCGCTATTCTGCGGCGCCACGACCTCAGGTCGGCTTGGTACAGGGAGCAGGAACCGCCAGACCGGAGTTGTTCCGCCCGCCCCTGGGCAACTGGGTCTGCGACGCCAGAGGCATGGCAGACTGCATCGACCGGGCTTCTGGGGCAGACTTTTTCAACGCCCCGCCGTTTGCGGTTGCCCGGATCTGAGAGTTATGACTTCGGGGTGTCGTCAGATCCACTGCGAATGACTTCGATCCTGACCTTGCTCACGAAGGCCGCAAGGGCGCCGATCACGGCCAGAAGCGGGGCCGCAAGGACGACCGCTCCGCCTGCGATGGCCCCAATGGTCAGGGGCAGCTCCACGATCAGATCGCCGTCGGGTTCGGTGATGCGGATGCGCTTGACATGCCCTTCAGCCGCAAGGCGCTTGACGGAGGCTACAAGCTGGTCGCCCGCCACCTCGATCTCTTCGGTCCAGGTGCGCTTCTTGTGCGGCGGATCAGGGGTTTCGGGTTCTTTGAGGGTGCTTTCCTGGTCGGTCATGGCGCGAGCCTCCGATGATTGATTAAGCTTGGAATGTGTCACACGATTGCGGCGGCAGCGTTGATCTGGATCAGGCAGCGCCCGGCACAACCGCGTGATGCGGCGTCAGATCCGGCCCATCAGCACGAGGATGAGCAGGACGACGACAACCAGCCCAAGGCCGCCGGAGGGACCGTAGCCCCAAGCGCGGGAATGCCCCCAGGTGGGCAGCGCGCCGACAAGGGCGAGAACGAGGATGATGAGAAGGATCGTGCCGAGGGACATGGGGTGCACCTTTTGGAGCCGCAGCCGGAGTGGAGCGGTCTGGGGATAACGCGGGACGGGGGGAATGGTTCCGGGGGGGCAACGGTTCGTTAACCTTGATGGTGCAGCATTGGGCGATGTCGGTTTACATCCGCCCCAAAGTGTCAGGCGCTTGCGTGTTCTTCACGGTGGCGTTGGCTGACCGGGGATCGCGAGTGTTGGTGAACGAGATCACTCGGTTGCGCGAGGCGGTGGCAATGGTGCGGGCAGAGCGACCATTTGTTGTGGAGGCGTGGGTGGTGTTGCCGGACCACATGCACGCGGTCTGGACCTTGCCGGAGGGGGATAGTGATTTTTCGGTGCGGTGGGGCGCGATCAAGGCCCGGTTCACGATGGGGTTGCGTCGGGAAGGGTGTAGGCCGGGCTTCAGCCCGGCACTGCCTGCGACAGAGTATCCCGTTGTCCGGTCCGGACGATATGCCGGGCTGAAGCCCGGCCTACGCGTGGGGAAACGGGAGGTCGCGATCTGGCAACGGCGGTTTTGGGAACATCATATCCGGGATGAGCGCGATTACGCGGCGCATGTGCGGTATTGTTGGTTCAATCCAGTGAAGCATGGGTTCGTGGAGCGGCCCGAGGATTGGCCGTATTCGTCAGTGCATCGAGACATGCGGCAAGGAAGATATGTACCGTAGGGTGCGTGATTTCACGCACCGTTTTTGCGGTTGGGACAGATCAAGCCCGTAGGGTGCATGATTTCACGCACCGATGCCACGGGAAGCAAGAGATGGCGTCGGTGGGGTAGATGTTTGGGTGGGTGGGCCAGCGTTGTGCGGGTTGAGAGGGCGGATGGTGCGTGAAATCACGCACCCTACAGGGTGATCATATCTCCAGATCGGTTCGCATAGCACTAATGAGTTCGTCTTGAGAAGTATTGCGATCATTTCCACTCGGTTCAGTGGTGGCAAATGTACGAATAGCTAGAGCGACCCTATCTGATGCAACCAGCCGACAACGAAGTTCCCAATATCCGAAGTTCAGTCGCGACTCTGGTGTATTATCCGTCGCGGCCTGACGATAAGCATCCAATAGACCAGTATAAGCTTCCCTCCTCTCGGAGAAACGCTTTCTCTGAAACTCCTTACGACTGTCGAGCCATGATTGAACTCCGACGGATACAATCGACCCGACGCCGAAGGCTGTCAAAAGCGCAAGCCAGTCCATCCCCTCACCTGCTAAACCGCTTATACTTCACCCGCTTCGGCTGGATGCTGTCCGGCCCCAACCGCCGCACCTTGTCTTCCTCATAGGCCTCGAAGTTCCCCTCGAACCATTCCACATGCGCGTCGCCTTCGAAGGCGAGGATATGCGTACACAGACGGTCCAGGAAAAACCGGTCGTGGCTGATGATGATCGCACACCCGGCGAAGTCTTCGATGGCGGCTTCGAGGGCTTGCAGCGTTTCGACGTCGAGGTCGTTGGTCGGCTCGTCGAGCAGGAGGACGTTGCCGCCTGAGCGCAGCAGTTTTGCCATGTGGACGCGGTTGCGTTCGCCGCCGGACAGGAGGCCGACCTTTTTCTGCTGGTCGGTGCCCTTGAAGTTGAAGGCGCCGGCGTAGACGCGGGAGTTCATCTCCAGATCGCCAAGGTGGATGACTTCGGAGCCGCCGGAGATTTCTTCCCATGCGGTTTTCGTCGGGTCCAAAGCGTCACGCGACTGGTCGACGTAGGACAGTTGCACGGTGGTGCCGAGGGTGATGGTGCCCTCATCGGGGTGTTCCGCCCCGGTGATCATGCGGAACAGGGTGGATTTGCCTGCACCGTTGGGGCCGATGACGCCGACAATGGCACCCGGCGGGACGGTGAAGGTCAGGTCTTCGATCAGCAGCTTGTCGCCCATGTGTTTCTTCAGGCCGACAACCTCGATCACCTTCGCCCCCAGACGCTCGCCGTTCGGGATGACGATCTGGCTGATGCCGTTGCGTTCGCGGACGGTCTGGCCGGCCATCTCGTTATAGCGCGCGATCCGGGCCTTGCCCTTGGACTGGCGGGCCTTGGCACCGGAGCGGATCCATTCCAGTTCCTTTTCCAGCACCTTCTGCTTGGATTTGTCTTCGCGCGATTCCTGCTGCAGGCGTTTGGCCTTTTGTTCCAGCCAGGCGGAGTAGTTGCCTTCGTACGGAATGCCGCGGCCACGGTCGAGTTCCAGGATCCACGAGGTGATGTCATCAAGGAAATAGCGGTCGTGGGTGACGATCAGGATGGTGCCTTTGTAGGCCATCAGGTGCTTTTGCAGCCAGGCGATGGATTCGGCATCGAGGTGGTTGGTCGGTTCGTCGAGAAGCAGCATGTCGGGCTTTTCGAGGAGGAGCTTGCACAGCGCCACGCGGCGGCGCTCGCCACCCGACAGGGTTTCGACATCGGAATCATCGGGCGGGCAGCGCAGCGCGTCCATCGCGACACCGACCGAGGCCTCCAGTTCCCACAGGTTACCCGCGTCGATCTGATCTTGCAGGGCGGCCATCTCATCCGCTGTCTCATCCGAGTAGTTCATCGCCAGCTCGTTGTACCGCTCAAGGATCGCGGTTTCCTTGGCAACGCCGAGCATGACGTTCTCTTTCGCGGTAAGCGTGGGGTCAAGGTAGGGTTCCTGCGCCAGATAGCCGACTTTTGCGCCTTTGGCGGCCCAAGCCTCGCCCTTAAAGTCGGTGTCCATTCCGGCCATGATCTTCAGGAGGGTGGATTTTCCCGACCCGTTAACGCCGACGACGCCGATCTTGACGCCGGGCAGGAAGTTCAGGTGGATGTTCTCAAAGCACTTCTTGCCGCCGGGATAGGTCTTGGAGACACCTTCCATGTGGTAGACATACTGATAGCTGGCCATGGGAGTCTCCTGTCGCGGGTTACGCGAGCGGGCATAGCCGGTTCGGGGCGGCGCTTCAACTGTCGACACCGGGCGGGCGCACATCGCGCAGCCAGATTTCCAGCTGGCCCTTCTTCACATGACCATAGAAGCGCGACAGATTGCGGACCCCGACGGGCATGCCGCCGATCAGGGGTTCCAACGCGGTGGCCAGCGCCTGTGCCGCTTCGGCGTCTTCGGCGTTGAAATAGCGCACTTCGTTGGCATTGGGGGCCTCTTTGACCATCTCGCCACCGAGGTCAGGGTCGGGCACACCCCAGCCGGAGGCGGACAGCGCCGTGGCAATCTCGATCATGCGATTGCGGGGGACCGCTTCGGCGAACTGCAGGTAGACGGTGGTGCCGGGCGGGGCGCTCGCAGCCTGCGCCAGCCAAAGGGCTTCTGGCGCCCCGCGAGCCGTGGCTGTGTCGGCATCTTGCGGGATAGCGGCTGTTGCCAGCTGGTTGAGGCAACTGTTGACGTCAAAAATCAGCCGGACCGCACATTCCAGCGGTGCAACGGGACCGGTCACATTGCGCAGGAAGGATTGGGGGAACATGGCTGAGAAGATGTAGAGCTGAAACATGCCGATCGTCAGGATCACCATCCAGCACAGGGTGGCGCGCATGAAGGGTACCGTGATGATGTGGCCCAGCACCACCAGCAAAAGGCCCAGACCCACCATCCAGCCTGCAAGGGGAATAGCGTTGCCGTCGCCATTGCTCCAGCCGAAGGCAACGGTTGCCGCTGCGAGCACGCCAAGCCCAGCATAGACAATTCGGGCGACAGAAGGGTCGAATTTGACCAGATTCTTCAGGGCATCCACCGGGGACATTGACAAATTCCTTCTTGAATGAGCGGTTGCGATACAATTCCGGATCATGAAACGTAGGGTTGTGGAAAAATCAGCCATCATATTTGAATGACGGTACTGTACCATGAAAGGCCGGAGGGCTCAACTTTGAGGTGTTGTCAGTCGCCGGACGGGGGGAAATGAGGGCGGGATTCCCCATCGCCGTTCGGGGTATGACTGTCGGACTTCTGGGCGGATCGTTCGATCCGGCGCATGAGGGGCATGTTCACATCACGCACGAGGCGATGAAGCGGATGGGGCTGGACCGGGTGTGGTGGCTGGTCAGTCCGGGGAACCCGCTGAAGGCGCGGCAGCCTGCGCCGTTGCGAGACCGGCTGGCACATGCGGCAAAGATGATGCGCGACCCCCGGGTGGTGATCACCGGGCTGGAGGCGGCGCTGGGCACGCGGACCACGGCGGATACCATCGACCGGCTGCGGGCGATTTATCCCGGGGTGCATTTCGTCTGGCTGATGGGAGCGGATAATCTGGTGCAGTTCCACCGCTGGGGCCGTTGGCGCGATATTCTGCGCAGCGTTCCGGTGGGGGTGCTGGCGCGGCCCGGGTCGGGTGTGGCAGCGCGGCTGAGTGTGGCCGCGCGCGCATTCCGGGTGCACCGGGTGACGCGGGGCGAGGTGCTGGGCAAGCGCACGCCGCCGGTCTGGAGTTTCGTCAACCTGCCAATGAATGATGCATCCTCCAGCGCGATTCGGGCGCGGGGGGAGTGGCGGAAGTGACCTGAGCGGGCGCGCTTGCGCGCTGGCGAGGCAAAAGGCTTGCGGCGGTACGCCGCTCCGCATGGTTAACGGCGGTCCGGCGCATGGTGACGCGCCCCATTGGCGCACTTCGTGCCATGGGGTATCACTTGGGGCTACGGGTGGAGGCGGAAATTTTGATCACAAGGCGCGGAATACTGGCGGGCCTTCTGGCGGGGGTCGCCCTGCCCGGGTTCGGCGAGGTCATTGAGACCTCGCCCCGACCGAAGGCGCGGGCCGGGGCGGAGGGCAAGCCGTCGTCGTCGGCCTCGCCAGTCGCCGGTCAGGCCCTGATTGATGCGGCCAAGCTGGGCGGATCAGTGGCGTTTGTGGTGGCCGATGCCAGGACGGGCGCAGTGCTGGAGGCGCGGGAGCCTGATCTGGCGCTGCCTCCGGCCAGCGTGGCCAAGGCGGTGACCGCGTTGTTCGCGCTGGACCGGCTGGGCCCGGGGTATCGGTTTGCGACGCGCGTGCTGGCAACAGGGCCAGTGACGGGCGGGATGGTGCAGGGCGATGTGGTGCTGGCGGGTGGCGGCGACCCGACGTTGCAGACCGACCAGCTGGGCGATCTGGTGGCGCGGTTGGCCAAGTCGGGGATCAAGGGCGCGACTGGGCGGCTTCTGTATTGGGACGGGGCCTTGCCGCGGCTGGCGGAGATATCGCAGGATCAGCCGGATCATGTGGGCTACAACGCCGCGATCTCGGGTCTGAACCTGAACTTCAACCGGGTCTATTTTGAGTGGAAGAAGGCGGGCGGCGACTGGCAGGTCGCGGTTGATGCGCGTGGCGAGCGGTTTGTGCCTGCCGTGAGCATGGTGCGGGTCGGCATCGTGGGCCGTGACGCACCGCTGTTCACCTATGACCGGGGGGTGGTGGAAGACTGGACGGTCGCCTCCGCCGCTTTGGGCAAGGGCGGTAGCCGGTGGCTGCCGGTGCGCGATCCGGGGCGGTACACGGCGGAGGTGTTTCGCACCCTCGCGCGGGCGCAGGGGATTGACCTGCCCGCGGCGGAGCCTGTGGGGGTGCGGCCCGAGGGGCAGGAGATTGGCCGGATCGAGAGCGAGCCTTTGACCGAAGTGCTGCGCGACATGCTGCGGTTTTCCACCAACCTGACGGCGGAATGCGTGGGGCTGACTGCCTCGGGGCAGCAGTCGCTTGCGGCGTCGGCGCGGGGGATGAGCGGTTGGGTACGTGACCGGTTCGCGGTGACCGCCAGCCTTGCCGATCATTCCGGCCTTGGCGGCGCGTCGCGGGTTTCCGCGTCAGACATGGTGCGGATTCTGGTGGTGGCGCAGCGCGAGGGGCGGGGGCTGAAGGCCATCTTGCGGGATGTGGGGATGAAAGACGACGCTGGGAAGGTGATCGGGGGGCATCCGGTGAAGGTGCTGGCCAAGAGCGGGACGTTGAACTTCGTTTCTGGTCTGGCCGGGCACATCAGCCCGCCATCGACGTCAGCAAACGGTGGTCGCGAGTTGATCTTCGCGATCTTCTCCGGCGATCCGGAACGGCGCGACGCGATCCCTGTGGCCCTGCGAGAGGAGCCGGAGGGAGTGAAAGCCTGGACCAAGCGCGCGCGTCGGCTGCAGGGGCAGCTGGTGAGCCGCTGGGCGGGGGCGTATGGGTGAGGGGGGGCGATGTCACAGATTGCGTGATCGCCGCTGTTCGGGCGAAGGTGCAGTTCTTTCCGGGCGTGCAGGGGGAAGCAGCGGGGCTGATTTAAGCCTCGCCTGTGATTTATGGCCAAGCCGGGCATTTGCTTGACAAATTCTTTAGGATAATCACTGGCTGCCTGAATTGTAGTTCAGTAACCGAAGTTCAGAAAGATACTTAAATATGAATGAATTTCTTGATGCATACTCTGATGACCAGATTTATCTGATGATGATCAAAGACCTTGTCGCATCGCACCCTACTGAGGCGGCCGTTCCAGAGAATATCAAGTATTCGTCGTTTTGCCGACTTTGGGCGGTCATGATGGTAGGGTCGATTGAGGCCATGATAAAGGTCTGGGATACTGGAGAAGAGTTTTGGACCGATGTCCGCGCGTATTTCGACAAGCAGTCTAACGAGGATCGCGTTGGTGGGCTTCAACGGGCCTTTACTTCGCGTGGCTTGACCACAGATGTAGAAGTCTTCAAGGACTTTCTGGCGATCAAGCACATCAGGAATTCGTATATTCACAGCAATTGGTCTGACGCTCAGAAGGTTTATGTCCGTGAGCGGAATTTTCCCGGAAACATGATGGAATTTGAAGAACGGCATCTGATCCGAATGCAGGAGGTCTACTTTGTCATCATGAATTGCCTGGGAACGATCAACGCGCTGGGCTTATCCGCGACGAAGACATGAACTAGCCGAATCGGGCAGCATGCGAACGCAGTCGATATAAGTTCTATTTTGGATGCCACTGAATCTTGCGGGCCACTTATGGGTCCACAAGGAATTGGATTCAGGCCTTTGAAACGGGTTTCCGGCCTTTTTCCGTGGGTAACATTTGGTCTTAAGGTATTCGCACCCCGCGTTAAACCAACAAATGCCGCACCCTTGCGCCCCATTCTATCGCTGCTGCGTGCAGGCGGTCGATTGCCAGTTCGTGGCGGATTTCTTCCAGCATGCGCAACTCGACCTCGGAATGGCGTCCGTCGGAGGTGACGACGTCGCAGGCCAGCGCGTAGGCGGTTTCGTGCAGGCGCTGGGGCAGGGCGTCGCGGATCAGACCGAACAGGGCGTCGAGGCCGTCCTCCTCTTCAAACAGGTCGAAGACGGTCTGGCTGACGCGGCGGATGCGGTCGGGGTCGTACGCCGCGAAGGCCGGCATGTGGTTGACCATTCGCTGAATGGCAACCAGTTCGGCGGTCCGCATGTTCTGATCCGAAGCCGAGACGGCAATCATCACCGCGACAAGCGCATCTTGCGGTGACATGGGCGGGGTTTCGGACATTGGGCAGAATCCTTGTGCGAGTGCGGGCGCACATTATTGACGCGACCCGGTGGCGGCAATAGAGGATCAGGCTGACCGGGGCAGGGTGCCCCCTGAGGAAATCCGATGTCTGCTTTGCGCGATGCGGCAATGAAATCGAAGGCCTGGCCTTTTGAAGAGGCGCGCGCGCTGCTGAAGCGGTATGAGAAGAAGGCGCCGGAGAAGGGCTTTGTGCTGTTCGAGACGGGATACGGCCCGTCTGGTCTGCCGCATATTGGCACCTTCGGCGAGGTGGCGCGGACGACGATGATCCGCAGTGCCTTCGAGGTGATCAGCGATATCCCGACGCGGTTAATCTGCTTTTCCGACGATGTGGACGGGATGCGGAAGGTGCCCGAGAACGTGCCGCAGCAGGAGATGCTCAAGGCGCATATGCAGCTGCCGCTGACCTCGGTGCCCGATCCTTACGGCGAGTATGAAAGCTTTGGCGCGCACAACAACGCCATGTTGCGGCGGTTTCTGGATACGTTCGGGTTTCAGTATGAGTTCATCAGTGCCACCGAGTTCTACAAGTCGGGCCGGTTTGATGCGACCTTGCGGCTGTGCGCGGAACGCTATGACGCGATCATGGCGATCATGCTGGCGAGTTTGCGCGAGGAAAGGCAGCAGACGTACAGTTGCTTCCTGCCGATTCATCCCGAGACGGGGCGCGTGCTGTATGTCCCGATGAAGGAGGTGAACGCAGCCGATGGCACGATCACCTTTGACGATGAGACGGGACGCGAATGGACGCTGCCGGTGACGGGCGGCAATGTGAAGCTGCAGTGGAAGCCGGATTTCGGGGCGCGCTGGGCGGCGCTGGATGTGGACTTTGAGATGTATGGCAAGGACCATTCCACGAATACTCCGATCTATGACGGGATTTGCGAAGTGCTGGGCGGCCGCAAGCCGAACCACATGACCTATGAGCTGTTTCTGGACGATCAGGGGCAGAAGATCTCGAAGTCGAAGGGCAATGGGCTGACAATCGACGAATGGCTGACCTATGCGGCGACGGAAAGTCTGTCGTATTTCATGTACCAGAAGCCGAAGACAGCAAAGCGGATGCATTTCGACGTGATCCCGCGGGCGGTTGACGAGTATCACCAGCAGTTGCGCGCCTATGCGACGCAGGATGTGGAGGCGCAGGTGAATAACCCGGTCTGGCACATTCACGAAGGTCACCCGCCGCAAAGCCATATGGTTGTGACGTTCGGGATGTTGCTGAACCTTGCCTCGGTGTCGAGCGCCAGAGATGCCAAGGGGCTGTGGGGGTTCATCAAGCGCTATGCGCCGGGGGCCTCGCCTGAGGGGAACCCCGATCTGGATGCGGCGGCTGCCCATGCGGTGCGCTACTTTGCCGACAAGATCGCGCCGACGCGTCAGTTCCGGGTGGCCAGCGACAAGGAATGGGCGGCGATGGACGATCTGCGCAAGCGGCTGGCGGCGTGGGACGGGGGGCTCGACGATGAAGCGCTGCAGTCGATGGTCTTTGCCGTCGGCAAGGAGCATGGTTTCGAGCCGCTGCGCGACTGGTTCAAGGCGCTGTACGAGGTGCTGCTGGGGGCCAGCGACGGGCCGCGCTTTGGCGGGTTCATTGCCCTTTACGGGGTGGCAGAGACGATTTCGCTGATCGACAAGGGGCTGGCGGGAGAGTTGGCGGCCTAAGCGCGGATTCGCCAGACGGCGCGCCAGTCCACCCACAACGTGGCCACTTCGTCCGGATTGCCCGCAAAGAGGCGGGCGGCCAGCGGGAAGGCCCGATCTTCGATCCGGGCCTGAGCCCCGGAAATGGCCGTATCAAGCAAACTTCGTGCCGGGGGCGGAGCAATCCCGGCTGGCAAGCCGGCGATGTGATCAGCGAACAGCGACAGGTCGTGATGATCGCCCAGCGCCTGACCCAGCGCGTCGGCGCTGTCGACAATGGGTTTGAACAGCTCTGGCCAGCAGGGTGCGAACAGGCGGGCCTGATACCACTGGTCCTTGACGCGTTTTCGCCAGTCATGCAGCAGGGTCGCCGACGCGGGGTCCGCGTGAAAAGCCTTTGCCGCGCGGATCGCCTGACGCCGTGTGTCGGCAAGGCCCTGTCGCAAGATCCGGTTGTCCTTGCCATGCAACGCCCAGGTGGCGGCGCGTTTGCGGATCATCTTCACGGCAGCCGACAGGTCGGAAGGCAAATCGTTGACGGAGGGCTGGCTGTCCGTGACCAGATGATCGCGCAACGGTCGCAAGTCCACAGGCGGGTCGGGAAACAGGCTGTCGAAAACGGTCAGGCGGGTGGCGGCATCTCGGCGCGCTGCGAATGCCAGCGCGATGGTGCGCAAAGCTGCATTCTCGGCCGGCTGGTCGTCAAAGCCTGACCGTACAAGACGCATCAGGGCGCGGGTCTTTTTCAGGTGCTTGCGGATAGTGTGGACGGCCTCGGCCTTGTCGCTTTGTGGCAGGAGGGAAAGGACAGAGCCCAGCTCTGCCCGGACGATGCGGCGCAGGCCGGATTGCAGCGTCGCATCGTTCAGATCAAACGCATAGGCCATTCGCCACGCTCTTCGCTTGGGCATTCGAGGGAAGGCTGGCATTGTGGATGGATTCTCACAAGGGGGGTCTTGGCAGCTTACCTTGGGGCACTAGCTGTTTAATTGATCAGAAGGAGGACTGCAAAATGCACCGAAGCCTGCTTGTCTTTGCGATGATCCTTGGGCTGATGGCACCCGCCGCAGCGCAGGAAGAACCGATCCAGAACACGATCCAGAACCAGCTGGATGCGTTTCAGACCGACGACTTCGCTCGCGCCTTCACCTTTGCCAGCCCGTTGATCAAGGGAATTTTCGGCAGCCCGGAAAACTTCGGGGCCATGGTCAGTCAGGGCTATCCGATGGTGTACCGGAATTCGGATGTGACCATGCTGGAACTGCGTGAAGTGGCGGGGAACCTGTGGCAGCGGGTTATGATCACCGATCAGTCCGAGCGGACGCATCTGCTGGATTACCAGATGATCGAGACAGCCGAAGGCTGGCAGATCAACGCGGTACAACTGTTGCCCGCGCCTGACATCGGCGTCTGAGCGTTGCCGTCTGCGCACCTGCAGCGCGCGGTGGGCTGAGGCCCGGTTAAGCCTTCGTTGATACCCCTTTTCCCATGGCGCACGGGTCCGTGGGGAAATTGTCCCTGTCCGATGCGTCCTTGGCATGGCGCAAGCGAGGCGAGGGAATCTCAGATGAACAAGGCAATTACCGACGGGTTGGTGTTGATGCCGCCGCCGTTTGCAGCGGGCCTGACCCTATGGTCGCGCGAGGATGGCACACCCGGTTCCGGGTCGTATCAGGGGCAGGCCAATGCGGCGCTGGTCAGCAATGATCAGGATTTCGCGGGCTGCCTGGAGCTGCAGAAGGTGGACGCGACCCAGAAGGTCCGCTCCTACGCGCAAACGCCGATCCAGCCGGGCCTGTATCTGCGGGTGACGGCGCGGGTCAAGGCGGTGTCGGGCAACCTGCCATCGGTGAACATTGCCGCCTGGGCGGGCGATGTGGCAGGCGTGAACGTCGCAGGCGTGCCACAGGCCGGCCCGTCGGTGGTGCTGACGACTTATGGTCAGGTTGTGACCGTCACGGCGATCATCGCGCCTGCCGCACGGACGGGTGTGGACCTTGCCTGGGGATCAACGCCGATCTACGCGCATATCGGGCTGGACCTGACCGGGGCCAACGGCGGCGTGGTGCGCATTGACGATCTGGTGGTCGAGGATGTGACATCGGTGTTCCATCGCAAGCTGATGGACTGGGTCGATGTGCGCGACTATGGCGCGCTGGGCAACGGGTCGACCAACGACGCAGCGGCCTTTGCGGCGGCGGATGCCGATGCGCAGGGGCGGTCGGTGCTGGTGCCTGCCGGGGTGTTCCGGCTGAACAGTGATGTGACGATGAACAACCGGGTGCGGTTCGAGGGCACGGTGACGATGCCGTCGAACCGGCGGCTGATCCTGACGCGGAACTTTGATCTGGATACCTATTCCTCGGCCTTCGGCGGCGAGTTGGAGGGGTTCCGCCGGGCGTTGCAGGCGTTATTCTATTTCACCGACCATGTGACGCTTGATCTGTCGGGCCGCCGGGTTGATCTGACGGCACCCATCGACGTGGCGGCGATTGCCGGGCTGACCAGCTTCACCTCGCGCCGGGTGCTGCGCAACGGGTCGCTGAACGCCGTTGCGGGGCCGGGCTGGACGACGGATGAGGTCACCTCGGTTGCGACCTATTCGGCGGCTGTGTCCACGACGCTGAGTGGGGTGGCCAACGTGGCCAACGTGCCAGTGGGGGCGCTGGTGGTCGGCACCGGCGTGGGCCGCGAGGTCTATGTCAAATCCAAGAACGTCGGCGCGGGGACGGTGGAGTTGAGCCAGCCCCTGTGGGGGGCGGCGGGCACGCGGCCCTTCACCTTTCAGCGGTTCAAATACATGCTGGATTTCGGCGGGTTCGATCTGCTGTCGCGGTTCGAGATTGAAGATGTGGAGTTCAACGCGCTGGGCTTTTGCAGCTGCGTGATGCTGCCCGCCTCTGGCGCGACCTTCCGGTTTGTGTCCAATACCTTTAACCGGCCGCTCGACCGGGGGATCACTTCGGTGGGGACGGGCTGTCAGGGCATGTTTGTCGATCAGTGCCAGTTCCTGTCGAACGAAAGCGCGGTGCCTGCGCAAAGCCGAACCACGATTGCGATGAACGTGCAGGCCAATGACGTCAAGATCCGCAACAACCGCGTGGTGCGGTTCGCGCATTTCGCGGTGGTTAACGGCACCGGCCATATGGTGTTTGACAACCACTTTTTTCAGGGAGACGACGAGCCTGCAGGGGTGCGGCGCGCGGGGATGATCTTTACCCAGACCAATGTGTCGACCGTGGTATCGGGCAACTACATCGACAATTGTTTCATCGAGTGGGGCAACGAGCACGATCAGGCGCCGGAATGGAGCGGCGAGTTTTCCTTTGGCGGGCTGAACGTGGTGGGCAACATCTTCATCGCCTCGACCGTCACGACGGCGTTTCGGTTCGTGGTGGTGCGGCCCTACGGACCGGGGCATTACCTGAACGGATTCTCGATGACCGGCAACAGCTTCCGGGTGTTCAATTCGTCGATTGCCCGTGTCGAGATGGTGGATACCACGCTGGCGGGACTTGATTTCACCAAGTCGTTCAACGTGCGGGTGGAGGGCAACAGTTTCAGCAACGTCACCCAGCAGATCATGAACCCGGTTGTGGTGACGCATACACAGAACACGGCTTCGGATACATGGAACGTCGGGGCGGGCGGGTTCATCCCGTTCAGCGGCCGGATCCGGATGCTGGAATCGGCGATGCCGGAGGGGGCGGTCACCAATGCCGCCAACGCGGTGCGCTACGTGTTCCCGAATGCGGTGGTGGGCACCGGGGCCGCGTTCAACGAGGCGCAGTTGCGCTGGGGCGAAGCGGTGAAAGGCAAGGTGGTGGTCAGCATGCGGATGGATTTGCCGGGCTGATCCGGGGAACAGGGCGGCCTTCGGGTCGCCCTGTTCACAGGCTGAGGTCAGCGGGCGTCAGACGGTAGGCACGGGCAAAGCCAGCATTCAGAAGTGCGGACACCGGGGTCAGGCGGACAAGGGAAAAATCGGTGAAGTCGATGTAGAGTTTGGCTTTTGGGTGCTGCGATAGCCAATGATCGCGCAGGGCGGGCCGGTCTGGCGCATCCGGGGCCACAAAGGCGGCGCGGGCGCGGATCATCAGGCGGGGATGGGTCAGTGGGTCACCCTTGGCGCCCGGTTCCCCGAGCATCACGGCGCAATCGGGATGGCTGGCAAGGGCCGGGTAATGCGCGGCCAGAGCCGATATCAACGTCAGGAAACCGCCGTCCGGGGCCGCGCCAAAACTGATGCGGCTGATCCCCGGTGTGCCGGTTTCGGGGTCGGTCCAGGCAAGGGCGGCATGTGCGGACGTCAGCAGATCGCGCGCACGCGTGCGTGCGGCATCATCGGCAGGCAGGGTTGGATCCGGGTGTTCTGGCATGTTCACGTTGACAGTCGGAGGGGGCGGGCGCTTGCTTGCGCACAAGACAGCGATAGTGCCGGACCATGACCGTAGCAAGCCAGCCATCCTCGACCCCCTCAGAGTTTACGCCGAAGCTGATCACCGTCTTGCGCGGCGGATACGGTTTCAGCGACCTGCGCGCCGACGCGTTGGCCGGGCTGACCGTGGCCATTGTCGCGCTGCCGCTGTCGATGGCGATTGCAATTGCCAGTGGCGTCGGGCCGGAACGGGGGCTGTATACGGCAATCGTTGGCGGGTTCCTTGTGTCGGCGCTGGGCGGGTCGCGGTTTCAGGTCGGTGGACCCGCGGGCGCGTTCATCGTGCTTATCGCCGCCTGTGTGATGGCAACCGGGCTGGACGGTCTGATCCTCGCGACATTCTTGTCGGGCGTGATGCTGATCGTGGCCGGGGCGCTGCGGTTGGGCACCTATATCCGCTACATTCCCTATCCGGTGACAGTGGGGTTCACCGCCGGGATCGCGGTGATCATCTTTGCCAGCCAGATGCGTGAGATGTTCGGGCTGACACTTGCCGGAGCGGAACCGGGCGAGATCATTGCCAAGATAGAGGCGTTGTGGGCGGCGCGGGGCACCGTGACCTGGGCTGCCGTGGCGGTGGCGGCCCTGACCGTGGCGGTGATCCTTGGCCTGAGGCGGGTCAGGCCGCACTGGCCGGGGATGCTGATTGCGGTGGTGTTGGCCTCGGGCCTGGCCGCGCTGGCAGATTTGCCGGTGGAAACCATCGGCACCCGCTTTGGTGCCTTGCCGCATCTTCTGCCGATGCCCGCCTTGCCGGGTTTCGGGCGCGAGGCGGTGCTGGCGGCCCTGCCCTGGGCGGCCAGTTTCGCGCTGCTGGGGGCGATCGAGTCGCTGTTGTCGGCGGTGGTGGCTGACGGGATGAGCGGTGCGCGGCACCGCTCGAACGCGGAACTGGTGGGTCAGGGGGTGGCCAATATGGGGTCAGCGGTCTTTGGCGGGTTCTGCGTGACCGGCACGATTGCGCGGACCGCGACGAATGTGCGTGCGGGCAGTCGCGGGCCGGTGTCGGGCATATTGCACTCGATGTTCATCCTGCTGTTTCTGATGATCGCGGCCCCGCTGGCCGGATTCATTCCGCTGGCGGCTTTGGCCGGTGTTCTGGCGGTTGTGGCCTGGGGCATGGCGGAAAAGGAAGAAATTTGGGCGCTGATCCGGTCGTCACGCGGCGATGCGCTGGTCGTCATCGTGACCTTTCTGCTGGTCGTCTTCCGCGACCTGACCGAAGGCATCGTCGTTGGTTTCGCGCTGGGGGGGCTGGTGTTCATCCGCCGCATGTCGGAGGCGGCAACCGTGCGTCCCCTGGAGGACGAGAGCCACTATGACCCGGCGGTCCACACACGCGAGGGCCGGGTCGTCTATTATTTGCACGGCCCGTACTTCTTTGGCGCGGCAGCGCAGTTGGGCGGCGTTCTGGAACGGATTGCCGAAGCGCCGAAAGCTTTGGTGATCGACTTTTCCGACGTGCCGCTGATCGACAGTTCGGGCGCCCGCAGCTTTGAGCGTCTGGGTCACAAGATCAGGCGCCGGGGCGGGCAGTTGTACCTGATCGGCGTGCCGCCTGACGTGCGCCTTGTCCTTTTAGCGCAGGGTGCGAGGGAGCCTCTGGTTCGGTATCTCGCCGATCTTGCCGCGGTGGATGCAAGCCTTGATCTGCCGGGCTGAAGCGCGATTCGTGTCGCGGGTGGTGCATCCCTGCAGACCCATCCTGGAAGGAA
Source organism: Paracoccaceae bacterium (assembly GCA_031415015.1). Taxonomy (GTDB): domain Bacteria; phylum Pseudomonadota; class Alphaproteobacteria; order Rhodobacterales; family Rhodobacteraceae; genus JAUYQR01. The sequence continues at coordinate 38,792 of JANOQT010000136.1, read as the reverse complement.
TGTGCCGGACCGGGTGACAACCCTGTGCGGGGCTACACGGGTTCGTGAAGGCACAGGCGTTTGAAAACCCATGGCAATTCGCCCGTCGGTTTTCAAATATTTGCAATATTAACATTCAATACGTCAATAAATTTACAGATTTATGTATATAATAAAATAGGTTACAAATTTATTTACGAAGTGCTACAGTCCTGTTAGGGACGGCGAGCTTGGCCCATGGGGCGCAGTTCGCGGCGGGGGGACATGGCCAGTCCCCGTCGATAGGGGGACCATCATGACCGACCATTCGAGTTTGAAATCCATCTACGCGGCATCGGATGCCTTCGTGGCGACGGCGCATGTCAATGCGGAGCAGTACGAGGCGATGTATGCCGCCTCGATCAAGGATCCCGAAGCCTTCTGGGGCAAGGAAGGGCTGCGGATCGACTGGACCCGCCCCTATACCCGCGTCAAGGACACGTCCTTTGCGCCGGGAAACATCTCGATCAAGTGGTTCGACGATGGGCAGCTGAACGTCAGCGCCAACTGCATCGACCGGCACATGCTGAGCCGCGCCAACCAGACCGCGATCATCTGGGAACCCGATGATCCGAATGAACCGGCGCAGCACATCACCTACGCGCAACTGCTGGAAAACACCTGCCGCGTTGCCAACGTGCTGAAGGCGCATGGCGTGACCAAGGGCGACCGCGTTGTCCTTTACATGCCGATGATCCCCGAAGCGGCCTATGCGATGCTGGCCTGCACGCGGATCGGTGCAATCCATTCGGTGGTGTTCGGCGGCTTTTCTCCGGATGCGCTGGCGAACCGGGTGAACGACTGCGAGGCCAAGGTGGTGATCACCGCCGACTGGGCGCCACGCGGGGGCAAGAAGACCGGCCTCAAGGACAACACCGACAAGGCAATGCTGCATGTCAACGACCGCGTGCGCGTGCTGGTCGCCAAGCGCACCGGCGACCAGACCAGCTGGACCGCGGGCCGCGATTTCGATCTGACCGCCGAGATGGCCGCTGCCAAGCCCTATTGCCCGTATGTCGAGGTGGGCGCGGAAGATCCGATGTTCATCCTTTACACCTCGGGGTCCACCGGCAAACCGAAGGGGGTGGTTCACACCACCGGCGGCTATCTGGTTTTTGCGGCGATGACCCATCAGCTGACCTTCGACTATCATGATGGCGATGTGTTCTGGTGCACGGCAGATGTGGGGTGGGTCACGGGCCATAGCTATATCCTGTACGGTCCGCTGGCCAATGGCGCGACCACGGTGATGTTCGAGGGCGTGCCGACCTATCCCGATGCGGGCCGGTTCTGGGAGGTGATTGCCAAGCACAAGGTCAGTCAGTTCTACACCGCGCCGACGGCAATTCGCTCGCTTATGGGCCTTGGGCCGGAGTGGGTGGAAAAGCACGACCTGTCCAGCCTCAAGCTGCTGGGATCGGTGGGCGAGCCGATCAACCCGGAAGCGTGGAACTGGTACAACACCCACGTCGGCAAGGGCAAATGCCCGATCGTTGATACCTTCTGGCAGACCGAAACCGGCGGCCATATCGTGACGCCCCTGCCGGGAGCGATCCCGCAAAAGCCGGGGTCGGCGACCAAGCCGTTCTTCGGCGTGAAGCTGGAGGTGCTGGATCCGGCGACGGCCAAGGTGCAGACCGAAACCGCCACCGATGGCGTGCTGTGCATCACCGACAGCTGGCCGGGACAGATGCGCACCCTTTGGGGCGACCATGCCCGGTTCGAAGAGGCGTATTTCAGCCAGTACAAGGGCTATTACTTCACCGGCGACGGCTGCCGCCGCGATGCCGACGGCTATTACTGGATCACCGGCCGCGTCGATGACGTGATCAACGTCAGCGGCCACCGGATGGGCACGGCAGAAGTGGAGTCGGCGCTGGTCGCGCACGAGGCAGTGGCCGAGGCGGCGGTGGTGGGCTACCCGCACGACATCAAGGGCCAGGGTATCTATGCCTACGTCACGCTGATGCGGGGGGTCGAGCCGACCGAGACGCTGCGCAAGGCGCTGGAAGCCTGGGTCCGCACCGAGATCGGGCCAATTGCCAAGCCGGACCTGATCCAATGGGCGCCCGGTCTGCCGAAAACCCGGTCGGGCAAGATCATGCGGCGTATCCTGCGCAAGATCGCCGAGAATGACTTTGGGGCGCTGGGCGACATCTCGACGCTGGCCGATCCGGCGGTGGTCGAGGATCTGATCGCCAACCGGATGAACAAGGGGTAACGGGATGACCGCATCGCCCCCCGTCCTGATCCTGCTTGGCCCGCCCGGGGCCGGCAAAGGCACGCAAGCGCGGATGCTGGAGCAGGCATTCGGGCTGGTGCAGCTGTCAACGGGGGATCTTTTGCGCGCGGCGGTGGCGGCGGGGACCGGGGCAGGCAAGCAGGCAAAGACGCTGATGGATGCGGGTCAACTGGTGCCGGACGCAGTGGTGCTGGCGGTGCTGAAAGACCGGATGGCCGCGCCCGACGTGGCAGGCGGCGTGATCCTCGACGGGTTTCCGCGCACCGCAGGGCAGGCGGCGGCGCTTGACGCGCTGTTGGCGGCGGAAGGGCGGCGCGTGACCGCGGCGATCAGCCTGGAGGTCGAGGACGAGGCGATGGTCGCGCGCGTGTCCGGCCGCTTTACCTGCGGCACCTGCGGCGAAGGCTATCACGATGAATTCAAGCGCCCCGCAACAGCGGGGGTTTGCGACAAATGCGGCGGGACGGCGTTCAATCGCCGGGCCGACGATACGGCTGCGACGGTGCGGGAAAGGCTGCGCGCCTACCACGCCGAAACGGCACCACTGATCACGTATTACGAGTGCCAGTCGGTGCTGGAACGGGTGCCGGCGATGGGGTCCATCGACGGCATCCGCGCCGTGCTTGCGGACATCGTGGGCCGTGTATCGGCTTGAACCAAGACCCTGTCCGGGCGTCCCCGGGCAAGGAAAAGGCGGATCGCCACAAGCGTGACGCAGAAGACGCCCGACCTTGCGGATGCAGGGTGAAGGAACCGCCCCGGCCCCGACAGGGAAAGGTGCGGTCTGTGCGATCAAGACTGAATTACGGCCGCGAGGCCGGGGGAAACATGGAGGAAGCCCAATGGCTACGACTGATATGAACGTGCGGGACCGGTCCCGTCCGATGACCGGAGAGGAGAAGAAGGTTATCCTTGCCTCCTCCGCTGGCACGATCTTTGAATGGTACGACTTCTACCTGTTCGGCTCGCTGGCCGCGATCATCGGGGCGCAGTACTTTGCGCCCTTCCCCGAAGCCACGCGCAACGTCTTTGCGCTGCTGGCGTTCGCGGCAGGCTTCATCGTGCGCCCGTTCGGCGCATTGGTGTTCGGTTCGCTGGGTGACCTGATCGGGCGGAAGTACACCTTCCTGATGACCATCCTGATCATGGGCTTTTCGACGTTCTTCGTCGGCCTGCTGCCAAGCTATCAAAGCTGGGGTATCGCGGCACCGATCATTCTGATCGCTCTGCGCATGGCGCAGGGACTGGCACTGGGCGGCGAGTATGGTGGGGCCGCGATCTATGTGGCCGAACATGCGCCTGCCAATCAGCGCGGCTACTTTACCGCCTTCATCCAGACCACTGCGACGCTTGGACTTCTGCTCTCGCTGGTCGTGATCGTGTCGGTTCAGGGCTATGTCAACGGGGCCTATCCTGACCAGCCAGTGCTGGACGCAGTGGGTGCAGCGGTGATGAACGCCGACGGCACCCCGCAGATGATGAAGGCCTTCAACGCCTGGGGCTGGCGCATCCCGTTCCTGGGGTCGATCTTCCTGTTGGCCATCTCGCTGTACATCCGTTTGCAGATGAACGAATCCCCCGCCTTCAAGAAAATGAAGGAAGAGGGTGCAGGTTCGAAGGCCCCGCTGCGTGAAGCTTTCGGTAACTGGAAAAACGGCAAGATCGCCCTGATCGCGCTGTTCGGTCTGACGGCAGGTCAGGCTGTGGTCTGGTATTCGGGCCAGTTTTATGCACTGTTCTTCATGCAAAACGTGATCAAGGTCGACAGCTTTACCGCCAACGTCATGGTGGCATGGTCGCTGATCCTTGGGACTGGCGGGTTCCTGTTCTTTGGCGCGCTGTCCGACCGGATCGGCCGCAAGCCGATCATTCTGGCGGGCTGTCTGATTGCAGCAGTCACTTATCTGCCGGTCTTCAACTTTCTGACCAAGACCGCCAACCCGGCGCTGTATGCGGCACACCAGACTCCGGTCACGGTGACTGCAAACGAAGCCGATTGTTCGTTCCAGTTCAACCCGACCAATACCGTGTCCTTCACCAACTCTTGCGATGTGGCAAAGGCATTGCTGGCCAGAACATCGGTCAACTATGAGACCGTGCTTGATGCTGCATCCACGACGGCGCAGGTCAAAGTCGGTGAAACGGTGGTTTCGTCCTATGATGCCGGTGTAAACAAAGCCGCAATCGCAGCGGCCAAGACTGGGCTGGATACGGCCAAAGCCGCAATCGACGAAAGCCTTCTGACGGCATTGACAAGTGCCGAGGCTGCCGCAAAAGCCGCCACGACCGCTGTCACAACCGCCGAAGGCGCATTGAAGAAAGTGGCTGACGGAACAGACGAGGCAGCAAAGACGGCAGCGCAGGCCGCCATTGATGCAGCCAATGCCGCAATGCCCGCAGCACAGACTGCTCTTGACGCAGCGCGTGCAGCCGTACCTGCAGAAGCATTGGCCGCCTATGATGCGGCTGCAGCAGCACTTGCCGCGGAGAATGGCGCAAAGGGTGCGTTCGAGAAGGGCGTCAATGACGCGCTGAAGGCAGCGGGCTATCCGCTGGTGGCCAAGGACAATACGACCGTGGCCGTGGCGCAGAACTTCATCGACATCTTCACCGCACAAAAGCTGACGATCATTGCCATCCTGACCTACCTCATCATCCTGGTGACAATGGTTTACGGTCCGATCGCGGCAATGCTGGTGGAACTGTTCCCGACGCGCATCCGCTATTCGGGTCTGTCGCTGCCCTACCACATCGGCAACGGCTGGTTCGGGGGACTGATGCCCGCCACGGCCTTTGCGATCTCGGCCCAGACCGGCAACATCTATGCCGGCCTGTGGTATGCGATCGTGGTTGCGCTGATGACGGTGGTCATCGGGACGCTGTTCGTGCCGAATGGCACCCACAAGAAAGACATCTTTGCCGGCGACGGACGGTAAGATCTGAAACCATGGGTCGCGGGGCGGTGACGTCCCGCGACCCAGCTTTGTTTTGCCGGGGGCAGTCCGATGCCCCTCGCCAAGCGAAGCACCGCCAGCGGAGGTATCCGTGACGCAAGATGGCAAGTCAGGGTTGCGGACACACCCTCAGCGGCGGTTGCGGTCCCACAGATGGGCGGCCAGCAGCATCGGCACCAGCAAGATCACATTGGCCACCAGCCCCGCGCCGATGGCCTTGGGCAACCCGGCGTCGGCCCCGAAATTCATTGTCATCGGCAGCAACACCGCGACGAAGACACAGCCGGCGGCCAGCGGCAGGACCAGACCGGTCGTGGCAGCGGTGCGCCGCTGCGTCAGGACAAGACCGATCAACAGGACGATCCGGAACGGGTCGGTCAGGGCTTCGGTCAGCAGGGTGGTCAGTTCGGGCATTGATGCGGGCCTCCGGCCTCAGTCATCGGCAAAAGACATCCGGTTTGCAAGGGGCTCGCGTTGACAGCGCCCATGCCCGCCGCGCCACGCGTGCTTGTCGTCGAGGATGAGGACAACATCGCCCAGGCGCTGGAGTATCTGGTGCTGCGCGAGGGGTACCGACATGACCGTGTGGCCAGCGGGGCTGACGCGTTGCCGCGCATTCGCAGCACGCACCCCGATCTGGTGCTGCTGGACGTCATGCTGCCGGAAGTGTCGGGGTACGAGATTTGCCGCACCATCCGGACAGACCCGACACTTGACGGTGTAAGGGTCCTGATGATGACCGCCCGCGGATCAGCGGTAGAGCGGCAAAGGGGGTTGGACCTTGGCGCGGACGGGTTCATCACCAAACCGTTCGAGTTGCAGCACTTGCGCGCTGAGGTGCGCCGGGTGCTGGACGCACGCGGCTGATCAGGCAAAGGGATCGAACGGGTAGTCCACGCCGGTCAGGTACAACCCCTGGGGCGGAGCCACCGGGCCGCAGGCGGCGCGGTCGCGCGCGTCACGCGCGGTCAGGACATCGTCGGGCAGCCATGCCTTGACGCCGACCCGTTCCAGCGTGCCGGCGATCGAGCGGACCTGATTGTGCAGAAAGCTGCGGGCGGCAAGGTCGAAGCGGTATTCGGTGCCGCCGGGATAGGGGGCTTCGGTGATCTCGATCCGGTCCAGCGTCTTTACCGGGCTTTTCGACTGACACAGGGTGGACCGGAAGGTTGTGAAATCGTGATGCCCGATCAGATGCGCCGCCCCCGCGCGCATCGCATCGACATCAAGCGGGTGAAGGATCTGCCAGACCAGTCCCCGGTCATGCGTCATCGGTGCGCGGCGGGCAACGACGCGAAAACGGTAGCGCCGTCCGGTGGCAGTAAAGCGGGCGTGGAAGTCATCGGCCACCTTGGCGCAGTCGATGATTGCGACCGGCAAAGGCCGCAGATGTGCGTTCAGCGCGCCGGTCAGGCGGAAGGGGTCCCAGTCGCGGCCCAGATCGACATGGGCGACCTGCGCGGTGGCATGCACCCCCGCATCGGTGCGCCCGGCAGCACCAAGGCTGTGCGGCCCCGGTTCCAGCCGCGCCAGCGCCGCCTCGATTGCGCCCTGCACCGTGAGTTGGCTGTCGGACTGGCGTTGCCAGCCCTGAAACGGCGCACCGTCATATTCGATCCTGAAGGCAAAGCGTGGCATGCCTTCCCCTAGCGAAGCGGCGCGCGGCTGTAAACCGGCAGGTATCTAACGGTTGTGGGTCGGTCTGAATGTCGTTCTTGCAGGACGCAGTTGCCATTCGGGCATTCGGCGACCTCAAGTCGGCGCGTACCACGCGCCGGCGTTTCCGCGCGAAGCCAAAGCCGTCAGCCAGACTTCGCGCGGTCCTATTCAGTTTGCTTGATAGACGCGGACTTCCGGGTCGGTCTGGACGAGCGGTTTCAGCGCGACGAACACATCTTGGGTGAAGAGATCGCTCGAAAGATAGGCCATCGCAGACGCGACCGAGTCAAATCCGTGCAGAACCTGGACATCGTCGTCGCGGACCAGAAGTACCTTTGATTCTGCGCCCGCAACAGTCGTCAGGAACGGATCTTTGTACTGGCTGTAGATTGCCGCTGCGGCTTCCCGGTTTTCCGGCGCGATCTTCAGCGTGATCTCAAGATAGGCACCGGGATCGGCGAACGCCGACGTTGCCACGAGGGACGCGGCCAAAGCGAGCGGCTTCAAGAAAGATGTCATGGGAAGTGTTCCTTGTTTGATGGGTTGATCGCAACAGCTAACTGCCTGAGGTTGGAGGGCGGGGGAAATTGCTTCTTTGAATGGCGCTATTCACCGAAAGAACTAATACTGGTTCGCTCAATGCCTTAAGGTGGGCAAACCAAGCATGATCGGGCAAATGATGAACTTTCAGCAACTTAGATTTGTGATTGCTGTCGCCGAAACTCGGTCTTTCACAGGCGCCGCCGACCTGTGCTGCGTCACGCAGCCCGCCCTTTCAAATGCGATAGCCCAGCTCGAGGAAGAGATCGGCAGCAGGCTGTTTGAGCGGACAACAAGATCGGTGAACCTGACCGCCTTCGGCGCAAGCATGATTGGCGAAATACGCGCGATCGTCGACGCGAAGTCACGGCTTTTGGTGCATTCGGCCGAGTATCTCGCCCGCGATGAAAACATGGTCCGGATAGGCATGTCGCCCCTGATCAGCGACGACTATGTTGCGGCTATGCTGGCGCGGATTGCGCTGATTGATAGCGACTTGAACATCATAATTTCGGAGATGAACAAGGGAGATATTCAGCCTGCGCTAGAGGCGGGCGAGATCAATTTCGGCCTCGGCCCAGAGCCATGGGATCATGCCCTGCTGAAGTCCGCGCCCATCTACAGCGAGCCCCTGCTCTATGTCAGCGGCAATCAAAATGGCCCGACGGCCGAACCCGCGACGTTTGATGTTCTGGCAGGCAAGCAGGTATTGATGGTTGGAGATGACTGCGGGCTTTCGATCGCCGTGCGAACCCTGATCCGCGAAAACAAGATCCCTCTCACCGAATATGGAGGCAAAGCGCTTGGCTACAGTGTTTTGGAGAAATGGGCGCTGCTGGGCATCGGCATTGCGCTTTTGCCCGCATCAAAAATTACGGACCTGTCCCGCGCGCGCCGGTTGAACGACACAGCCGGATCCCCTGTTTCGATCAGCTTCTGTGCCTGTTGGAAGCCGGCTCAGGAACTGAGGTCCAGTTTTTCCGTCGTCATGAAGGCATTTCTGGCGGACTGAATCGAGGCTAGGTACGAACAGGAAATCATGCGCACTGTGTCCCGGTCAAATGGCGGTCTACGCGAAACGTAGTCCGTTTCGGGCCCGGAGCGTGAATTCAGGCGCACCCGTCCCCACCTTTCCCCCTACCATTGCCCGCCGCCGCTGCTTATCTTGCCCGGGCAGGCAAAGGATCACGGTTTGGCGCTTTTCAGTCTACTGGACGGCATCTCTCGCGGTTGGGAGGGGGCCTCGGCCTCGGTTTCGGAGACTTTCTTCGAACCCAGCTTGCGCATCGGGGTAACCGGTCTTAGCCGCGCGGGCAAGACCGTGTTCATCACGGCGATGGTTGCGAACCTGCTGGCACGCGGCCGGATGCCGCAATTGAAGGCGCAGGCGCAGGGGCGGATCGAGGCGGTCTATCTGCAACCGCAGCCGGATGTGACGCTGCCGCGCTTTGATTACGAGGGGCATCTGGCGGCGCTGACCGGGGATGATCCGCGCTGGCCAGACTCGACCCGGGCGATTTCGGAACTGCGCTTGTCGTTCCGGGTGCGGCCTGCGGGCTTGTTCGCCGGGTTCAAGGGCCCGCGCGTGTTGCATGTGGATATTGTGGATTATCCGGGCGAATGGTTGCTGGACCTTGGCCTCCTGGACCAGAGCTACGAGGCTTGGGCCGAGGCCACGCTGGAGCGGTTGGCCAAGCGGCCCGAAGCTGCGGATTACGTGGCGCGGGCGCGGGCCGAGGATGGCGCGCTGCCGCTGGACGAAGGGCGCATCCGGGCGCTGGCCGGGGGGTTCACCAGCTATCTGGCGGCGGCGCGCGATCTGGGGCGGGTTGATTGCACGCCGGGGCGGTTCTTGTTGCCGGGCGATCTGGCAGGGTCGCCGGTGCTGACCTTTGCGCCGCTGCCAAAGCCCGCAATGACCCCGCGCGGCAGTCTGTGGCGCGAGATGGACCGGCGGTTCGAGGCGTATAAGGCCCGCGTGGTGCGGCCGTTTTTCCGCGACCATTTCGCCAGGATTGACCGGCAGATCGTGCTGATGGATGTGCTGGGGGCGATCCATCAGGGGCCGCGTGCGGTGGAAGACCTGCGCCGCACCATGGCCGAAGTGCTGGGCGCGTTCCGGCCCGGGCGGAACGGCTGGTTGACGGGCCTTTTCGGCGGGCGGCGGGTGGAACGCATCCTGTTCGCCGCGACCAAGGCGGATCATCTGCACCACGAACAGCACCCCGCGCTGACCGCGATCACCACGGCGCTGCTGGCCGAAGCGCGGGCGCGGGCCGATTTCGCCGGGGCGCGGACCGAGGCCTTGTCGCTGGCCAGCCTGCGGGCCACGGTGGAGGATGTGGTGGAACGCGACGGCGAAAGCCTGGGCTGCGTGCGGGGTCGCCTGCTGGCGACCGGCAAACAGGCGGCGATGTACCCCGGACGGCTGCCGTCGGACCCCGCGCGCCTGCTGTCACCCGCGCGTGAAGGGGCGGAGCGGTGGCTGGATGCCGATTACGCGCTGATGGGGTTTGCGCCCGCCCGCCTGACGCTGAAACCCGGCGAAGGGCCGCCGCATGTCCGGCTTGACCGGGCGGTGGAGTTTCTGATCGGAGACCAGCTTTGACCAGACCCCCAAAGCCATTCATGCACGAACTGGACGAGACCGCTGATCCCGGTGCCGCACCGCCGGTGCCGGACCTGCTGCCCGACGGTCAGGCGATGCAGGCGGTGGCCGCATTGGCAGTGCGACCGCCATCAAGGCTGCGCCGGTTTGCGGTCTGGGCGTTTTCCGCGCTGTTCCTGTTTGCGCTGAGCGTGGCCGCTTGGGATTTCGTGACCGGGCTGCTGGCGCGCAATCTGGTACTGGGGTGGCTCGCCTTTGCGCTGGTGACTGTGGCGGTTGGGGCGGCGCTCCTGCTGGCGTTGCGCGAATGGGCGGGATTTGCCCGGCTGGCCAGGCTGGACGGATTGCGCCAGCAGGCCGTGGACGCGCGTGCCGGGGCGGATCTGAAAGCGGCTCGCAGCGTGGTCGCGGCCCTGCTGCGGCTGTACGGCACGCGGGGCGAAACCGCCTGGGGCCGCGCCCGGCTGGAGGAACGGCAGGCCGAGGTGATGGACGCCGATGCGCTGCTGGCCTTGGCAGAGCGGGAGGTGCTGGTACCGCTGGACGCCCGGGCGCGGGCCGAGGTCGAGGTGGCAGCGCGGCAGGTGGCCACGGTGACGGCGCTGGTGCCGCTGGCGCTGGCCGATGTGGCGACGGCGCTGTTTGCCAACCTGCGGATGATCCGGCGGATTGCCGAGATTTACGGCGGGCGGGCGGGCAGTTTCGGCAGTCTGCGTCTGCTCAGGCGGGTATTCGTTTCGCTGGTGGCGACCGGGGCGGTGGCGCTGACCGACGATCTGATCGGATCGGTCGCTGGCGGCGGGGTGCTGTCGAAATTGTCGCGCCGGTTTGGCGAAGGCGTGGTGAACGGCGCGCTGACCGCCCGCGTCGGTGTGGCGGCGATGGAACTGTGCCGCCCCTTGCCTTTTGTTGCGGTAGAACGGCCGGGCGTGACGGCGCTGGTATCCAAGGCCTTGTCAGGGCTGTTCTCGCGCGGGTGATGGGGCCGCTCAGGGGCGCGGCGCGGTCCAGCGCAGTCAGCGGCCGTGAAAATCCACCCGGCCCAAGGAAACCGTACCGCCCCCCGGCCAAAGCCGAAGCGTCAGGCCGGCACCTTCGTTGGCCGAGGCATCCGCCTCCATTGCCAGATGGGCAAGGGGTGCGTCCGCTGTGGCGCGGGCACCCGCAGCCTCCAGCAGAGCCAGCCCACGCGTTTGGGCTGCCTTTGGGAAGTATTGCCATGCGACTGTGTGAAAGACCATATGCAGCGCCCCCGGCTGAGAGCCTTGCAGGCGGTGCTCCAGCCAGTCGACAGCATCGCTTCGTGCCACGTCCGGGCGCAGGATCGCCGCAAGATCAAGGGCCTGGGCATCGGCGGCGGCGGCCCCGTCCAGTCGGGCGTCAGGGTAAGCGTAGCGTCTTTGGGGCCGAAGGATCTGTTGTCGACAGACAAGGCATAGCAATCCCAGAGCAGGTTGAGCCCGGCACTGGAGCCAAGCTCCGACAGGACAAGCGGCAGGCCAGATCGCGCTGTCAGCTAATGGCCCGCCGCGATCAGTGCGGCAGACCGGCGAACCTCATTTGTCTGCGGCGCGCTGTCCAGCCAGTGCAGAAGGAAGGCCGCATGGGGACGCATTCAGGCCAGCGCTGCCGCAGTCAAGGCTGCCGCCGCTTCGGCTGGCAGCGGGGCATCGCGCGCGACCTTGCCCGCCCCGGCCCGCGCTTAGGCCTCGGACAGCGCGGGATCGCTGCCTGTGAGGACCAGCGCATGCAGCCCGCCCGCAAGCCGCAGCGGCAGGGCGTCGGCCATCCCGGTCGGATCGCCCCGCCATGCCAGCACCTGTGCGCCGACAGGGCAATCGGTGGAAAGCCCTTCGGCCAACCCCGCCAGCACACCCTGCATGAACGGCGAGCCCATCTTGCCGCGTGACGCCGACATCGCGCGAAAGGCATCGCGCACCGGGGTCAGCGGAAACGATCCAGCAGTTTCTGCATCGGGCTGCGGGTGTCGGGTTGCGAGGGTTCCGGTGCAGGGATTTTGGGCGCAGAGCGTTCTGGCGGGGCAGGGGCGAACTCGGCCCTGGTCGTCGAAGACCGGGGCGGTGCCGTGCGCTGCGCGACCGCGTTCATGAAGCGCGTCGCGTCACCCGCTGCCAGCGCCGCCGCCCCGTCGGATATGCCAAGCAGCAGGTCCTCCAGCCAAGCGGCATCCGTCTTGGCAAAATCATGCAGCACGTAAGCCGCGACGGCATCCTTGTGGCCTGGGTGGCCTATGCCAAGGCGCACCCGCCCATAAGCCTCGCCCAGATGGCCGTGGATCGAGCGCAGGCCGTTGTGTCCGGCATGGCCGCCGCCCTGCTTCAGGCGCATCTTGCCGGGGGCGAGGTCGAGCTCGTCGTGGAAAACCGTCACGTCTGAAAGCGGCAGCTTGTGAAACGTCACCGCTGCCTGCGCCGATTGACCTGAAAGGTTCATGAAGGTCTCGGGCTTTAGAAGGATCACCTTCTCATCGCCCAGCCGCCCTTCGGCAACCAAGCCCTGAAACGCCTTTCGCCACGGCCCGAAGCCGTGGTCAGCGGCAATCCGGTCAACGGCCATAAAGCCGATGTTGTGCCGGTTGCCGGCGTATTTCGCGCCCGGATTGCCCAGACCCACAAAGAGTTTCACGCCATGTCCTCCGGGCCGCTGGACATTCCGCGCAGCCTTTCTAGGCTCTGGTCTATAGCGGTGATGGTGCCGTCTCTCAACCGCATGGATACCATGGCCAGTTTCATCCTGCGCGGCGTCAAACTTGAAATCCCCGATACCGATCTGCGCGGCGGTCTGGATCAGGCGCTGTCCAGTGGCCGCTATGAGGGGTCCGAAGCCGACGCAATCCAGCAGCATCTGCGCCCCGGCGACCGGTTTCTGGATCTGGGGGCCGGGGCCGGGTTTCTGTGCTGTCTGGCGGCAGCGGTGCTGGGTGAGGCGGCGGTAACCGGGGTGGAAGCCGCGCCGGCGACTGTGGCGCTTGCACGCGAAAACCTTGCGCTGAACGGGTTCAGCGTCACCGTTCGGCAGGGGGCCGTGGTGCCTGATGGACACCTTGGCACAACGGTTGCCTTCGGGGTGCGGCCCGCCTTTTGGGCTTCGGCGTTGAAAGGCACCGGGGACTGGCCGCCGAATGCGGTTGTGATGACGGTTCCGGCATTGAGGATCGGGGCGCTGCTGGCGGATGTACGCCCAACCGTCCTGAGTTGTGACATCGAGGGGGCAGAGATCGGGGTGCTGGCCACTGATCTGAGCGGCATCCGGCTGATTGTCACGGAAATCCATCGGTCAGTCTATGGACCTGCAGGCACGAAGCGGCTGTTTGACGGGCTGTCGGCGCAGGGGTTTGTCTATACCCCAAAGGGATCACGGGGATCCGTTGTGGTGTTCGAGCGGGTCGGGGCTGCGGTCTGACGGCGGGCCGTCCCTGACCGATGACGCCCGAACGCAAACGGGGGGCCGAAGCCCCCCGTCCGAACGCGTTGAAAGCGGTCAGTCGCCTCAGGCGCTGGCTTCTTCCTCTTCGACCGCGACAAGGCCCGCCGGGGCGGCCACGTTGGCGATCACGAAGTTGCGGTTGATCGACGGTTTGGCACCTGCGGGCAGGACCACGTCATTGATGTGGATCACATCGCCGATCACCTTGCCGGTCAGATCGACCGTGATGTGATCCGGGATATCGCCCGCGGTTACTTCCAGTTCGACTTCCGAACGCACCACGGTCAGCGTGCCGCCACGCTTGAGGCCGGGGCAGGCGTCCTGATTGATGAAGGTCACATGGACGAACAGCTCGATCCGGCTTTCGTCGTGGACCCGCATAAAATCGACATGCGTTGGCAGGTCCCTGACCACGTCGCGCTGCACACCGCGGCAAATGACGTGGACATCCGGCTGACCTTCGACCTTGAGGTTGAAGAGGGTCTGCAGGAACCGGCCCTGACGGAGCCGTTTCAGAAGGTAGTTGTAGTTCAGGTTGACCGGTGTCGGTTCCTGACCGTCGCCGTATACGATACCGGGTACGTAGCCCTCACGACGAGCTTGACGAGCGGCCCCCTTGCCTGTCCCCGTCCGTACCTCGGCCTGAAGATCTGCGATCTCGCGTGCCATAGGTTCTCTCCATATATAAATCCGCCATCCTCCAAGGGTGCATGGCGCGACCGGGGGGCTATAGCGACGAATCGGGGTGAAGGGAAGCGCGAATGTCGCGCAGAGGGTCGGTGCCGGGATGGCCGCTGCCGGCTCGCCGGGTTAGGAGAGCGGCGAACCCTGTGGAGCCTGTGATGTTCGGCCTTGCCACCCTGACCATCGCCCGCCCGGCGATCGCGGCCTTTGCGGCGATGGGTGTCCTGTGGGGCACCTTTGCCGCAGCGCTGCCGGATCTGAAGACAATGCTGGGGGTGGATGAGGCGCAGCTTGGGTTGCTGATCTTTCTGACCCCGATTGCGGCGATGACGGCGATGCTGGCGGCCCCGGGGATCGGTGCAGCACTTGGCCGGGTGGCGCTGCCGGTGGCGGCGGGGCTGATGGCGCTGGCTTTTGCCTTGCCGGGGCAAACCGCGTCGCTGTGGCTGTTTCCGCTGGCGATGGCCTGTGCCGGGGCTGCGACCGGGCTGACCGATGTGTTGATGAACGCGCGCGTTGCTGCGCTGGAAAACGCGCGGGGCCTGCATCTGATGAACCTGAGCCATGCGGCTTATTCCTTTGGCTATGCTGGCGGTGCGCTGGCCACGGGCGCGCTGCGCAGTGCCGGCTGGGCACCGGGGCCGCTGATGGCGGTGATGGCGGGGCTGGGTCTGCTGCTGGCGCTGGGCGCGTGGGAGCGGGATGGCACCATCGAAGGGTTGCGCAAGCCAAAGGACGGCACAGGCGGCGCGCTGGGCTGGGTGCCGGTGATCGGGGGCGGCATCGTGCTGATCGCGTTCATGACCGAGAATGCCGCCGAGAACTGGTCGGCGCTACATATCGAACAGACGCTGGGCGGCAGTCCGGCAGAGGGTGCCATGGGCCCCGCAGCACTGGCGCTGACCATGGGGTTCGCGCGGCTGGTGGGGCAGGGGATTGCGGGGCGGGTCGATCCGTTCGTTTTGTTGAAGGGCGGTGCCGTGGTGGCGGCGCTGGGCGCGCTGATAGCATCGCAGGCGGGCAGCGCAGGGATGGCCTATGCGGGGTTCATCATCATGGGGATCGGAGCATCCGTCATCGCGCCCACTGCATTTTCACTGGTCGGCCGGTTCGGCCCGGCCGATGCGCGGGCGCGGGCAGTGGCGCGGGCGACACTGCTGGGTTACTTCGGCTATTTCTTCGGCCCGCCGCTGCTGGGCCTGATCGCGGGCACGTTTGGCCTGCGGATGGCCTTTGTCTTTGCGGCGGTGCTGTTGAGCGTGATCTTCGTACTGGCCCCGGTCATGGCGCGTCAGCGAACCTGACCTTCACTGCGCCTGAACCTCGATCAGTCTCGGGCCGCTGACGGGCGTTCGCAAGGCATCCATCAGGGCTTCGGGGTCTTGGGACACGCGGGCAAAGGGCAGGTCGCAGGCGGCGGCGAAGGGCTCAAGGTTCAGGGCCGACGGGGTGCAGCCGATGACCGGGGTCTGCGCGCTGCGCATCGCCTCGGCAATCTCGTGGTAACCGGCGTTGTTCCAGACGACGAAGGTGATCGGCAGCGCTTCGTCCAAAGCGGTGCGGAGTTCGCCGGGGCTAAACTGAAGACCGCCGTCCCCGATCAGACAGACCACCTGCACGCCGGGCGCGGCGATGGCGGCCCCGACGGAGGCACCCGGAGCGTAACCAAGCGCGCCGTATCCGGTGGCCGCGTTGAACCAGCCGCCAGGGCGGTCGTGGTCGTAATACAGGTTCGCGGCGTAGACGGGCTGCGTGCTGTCACCGACGATGATCGCTTGCGGCAGCGCAGCCCGGATGGCTTCAACCATGGCAAGGTCGTCGGGCATTGGCGGGTAAAGCGTCGGAAGTGCCGCACGCGCCGCCTTGCGGGTGGCCTCGGCCCAGATGCCGCCGTTGCGCTTGGCCTGCCGGATCATCGGTTGCAGGGCGGTCATCGCCGCACCGGCGTTGGCGCGGACGGCGATGCTGGCGGGATGCCGGGCCAGTTGTTCAGCGCAGATGTCGATACGGATCATCCCGGACAGGTCGGGAAGCCCGCCATTCACATACATGTCGTAGTCGGTCGGCCCCAGTTCGGTGCCGATGGCCAACACCTGATCCGATGCGGAAATCAACGCGCGGACTGCGGCAAGGCTGGGCGACGCGGGGATGGTCAAGGGGTGCCCATGCATCGCACCGCGGGCGTTGACCGTCTGGATTACAGGTGCGTCCAGCGCCTGCGCAAGCGCTTGCAACGGCGCTTCGGCACCGCGCGTCCCGCCACCGGCAAGGATGACAACCCGCTCTGCCGCATTCAGGCGCGTGGCTGCGGCGCGCAGCCTGCCAAGTGGCAAAGGGGCCATGGCTGCGGCTGCGGGTGGCGGCAGCGGTGCCCAGGGCAGGCCCATCACGTCGGTCGGAATCTCCAGATGTACCGGGCCGGGGCGGCCGGCGGATAGCGCGGCGAAGGCACGGTCAAGGGCCGGACCAAGGTCCGCGGCATCCATCAGGGTCTCGGTGGGGCACAGCGCCCGCACCATCGCCGCCTGATCGGGCAGTTCGTGCAGCAGGCCAAGGCCCTTGCCCAAGGACGCGCGCCGGTTGACGCCCGAGATCACCAGAACCGGGACGGAATCCGCCTTGGCCTGGGCCATCGCGGTCAGCGCGTTGGTCAGCCCCGGCCCGGTGATCACCAATGCCACGCCGGGCTTTCCCGACACGCGCGCATAGCCGTCGGCCATGAAGGCGGCACCCTGTTCGTGGCGCGGGGTGACGTGGCGGACAAGGCCGCCGGCAAGCCCGCGATACAGCTCGATGGTGTGCACGCCTGGGATGCCGAAAACCACCTCGACCCCCCGCGCGGCAAGACCTTCGATCAGGCGGACGCCAACGGTCGTCATGCCGCGTTCCCAAGCAGCGAGGCGGCATGTCCGGCAATGCGGACCACCGCTTCGGCAGTGCGGTCGTCGGGCTGGGTCAGGCTGAGCCGGATCCAGCCGTTCAGCCCGCCGCCAAAGCTTTCGCCGGGCATCACCGCCACCTGCCGGAAGGTCAGCAGGCTTTGCGCAAAGGCGACGCCGGACTGCCCGGTTGCGCGCACGTCGATCAGGGTGAACATGCCTGCTTCGGGCCGGTGGACGCGCAGTCCGCAGACCCCGTCCAGCTGATCGGCGATCAGCGCCGCGCGGCGCGCAAAACGGGTGGCCATATCTGCCGCGACCGGGGAAGGCTCGGACACTGCAAGAGCGGTCATGTCCGCGATGAAGGGCTGGCTGCCGAAAAGCATGGTTTCTGACAGCGGCAGCATCCGGGCGCAGAATTCTGCCGGACCAATGCACCACCCGGAGCGGAAGCCCGGTGCCGCATGTGACTTGGAGATGGAGCAGGCCGCGATCACCCGTTCGGCCAGATCGGGGTGGTCCAACGGCGAGGTGAACGTGACGCCGGGGAAGACCATGTCCTCATAAACCTCGTCCGAGATGATCCACAGGTCATGTGCCTTGGCCAATGCGCCAAGCGCGCGGATTTCTTCGGGGCGCAGGACCGCGCCGGTCGGGTTGTGCGGGGTGTTCAGGAACAGCACACGACTGGCAGGGGTGATCCGTGCGGCCACGTCCTCCACTTGCATGCGGAAGCCATGTTCAGGGCGCAGGGGCACCGGCACCATCCGGGCGCCGGACTGCGCGATGATGCCCTCATAGGTGGCATACATCGGATCACCGATCAGCACCTCGTCGCCTGCTTCGGCAATGGTGCGCAGGATGGCGTAGAGCGTGGTCTGGGTGCCGGGCAGGCACATCACCTGATCCGGCCCGATCTTGCGCCCGCGCCGGGCGGAATACCGGGCGGCCAAAGCGGCAACCAGAGCCGGTTCCCCCCGGCCGTTGGAATAGCCGGTGCGCCCGGCGGCCATTGACGCTTGTGCCGCAGCGATAAAGGCCGCCGGGGTCGGCACATCCGGTTCGCCGATGGTCAGTTCGATGATGTCGACACCTGCCGTCTTCAGAGCGCGGGCCTGCGCGTGCAGGGCCCATTTCGCGCCACCCAGATCGGCGAGTCGTTCGGTGACCGAGGCGTATCTCATGACAGTATCTTTCCGGGATCAGGCAAAAGCGAGGAGTGGGCCAGCAGGTCGACGCCAAGTATCGCACCAACAGACTGCAGGCCGATGCGAACAATTTCACCTGGCGCAAAAGCGTGTTGCAGGATGGAGCCTTCCAGCCAGAGACCGTCGATCAGCGCGTTGCAGGCAATCGCCTCGCCGCGCAATTGCTCGGGCGTGGCGGTACGGGGCAGTGCAGCGATCAAGGCCTGCAGGGCATCGCGGTAGGTAAGATAACCCGCCTCGTGCACGGTAAGAAGCTCTGGATCCGTGCGCACCTTGTGCATGTAACCGGCCCAAAGCACGACCGCCGCGATATCCAGAACCGGCGGCCGTAGCGAGGCCGAGACGAAGGCGGCCAGACGTTCCTCTGGCTGCGCGCCAACCCCTTCGATGGCATCGGACCCCTTCGAGGTCATACCGTCGATCAACGATCGGTACGCCGCGCGGGTCAGTTCGTCCTTCGATTGGAAGTAATGCCGGATCAGCCCGGCCGTTACCCCGGCACGGGCGGCAATGGCGCGCACTGTGGCAGCTTGGGGCCCGCCTTCGGCGACAAGGTCCTGCGTCGCCGCAATCAGGGCGGCGCGGCGGTTCTCTTCGCTGTCACGGCGGTAAGCGCGGCGATTCTGGTCCATGGGTCACTTTGCGGCAGGGGTTTGTTATACGTTTGGATAATTTGATCTGGGACGCAGCCGCGTCAAGGGCAAGACACGGCAAATCTTCTTGGCTGACGGCACGGAACGATCACGGATCCCCGGGATTACGGTGTACGTCCTTGTGGATGATCACATCTGCTTGCGGGTACGCGTCGATGATAGCGCGCCTGAGGCCGGCACCGATGTCATGCGCCTCGCAGAGCGGCTGATCCCCGTCCAGTTCGATGTGCAGGTGCACGAAGACCCGGCTGCCGGCAGTCCTTGTCTTCAGGTCATGAAACCCGCGCACCCCCGGCCAGTCCCGCGCAATCGCCGCAATTCCGTTCAGGATGGCGGGATCGGCGGCCCGGTCCATCAGGGCGTCCCAGGCCCCCTTGCCAATGCGCAACGAGCCCAGGGCCAGAACGCAGGATGCAGCGACGGCGACCACCGCATCGACGGACCCGATCCCGTATTGGCGCGAAATCCAGAGCGCGGCCAGCGCACCAAGGCTTGGCAACAGATCGCCAAGGTAGTGCAGCCTGTCCGCCGCAACCACCCGGCTGCCGGTGCGGCGGGCGACCCGGCCCTGCCACCACACCAGAACAAGGGTCAGCGCAACCGAAGCCGACATCACCAATATGCCCCGGCCTTCGCCCTGCAAGACCGGTGCCTCCGGTGCCATCAGTCGGGTCGCAGCGGCCCAGCCGATCACCACCGCCGAAACCATGATGAACACGGATTGCGCCAGCGCCGTCAGATCCTCGGCGGAAGTGTGGCCGAAGGCGTGATCCTCATCGGCCGGGCGGGCCGCATAGACGATTGCGGCGGCGGCCCCCAGCGACATCATCAGATCAAGCGCGCTGTCGGCAAGTGACGCGGCAATGGACAGGGCACCGGTTTCCGCCAGCGCCCAAAGCTTCAGACCCACCAGAACGCTGGCGACCAGCACCGATGCCAGACCGGCCGAAAGGGTCAGGCGCGTCAGATCGCGGCCATAGGTGACGTTGTCACTCGATGGTCTCATCTGCCTGCACCCCCCAAAGCGAAGCCTTGGGGACCCAGCCCTTCTGGCCGTCGAAGGCCACCCTGCACCACTCTGTCGCGCATTCCAGAACGCGTGCGACAACGCCCCGTTCCGCCTGCGCCACAACAGTGGCGTCCCCATCCGGCGCATCGCGGAATTCGGCCATATCAAGGGTCACAAGTACGGTGCGCACGCCTGACAACAGCGAATAGTGCACCCAGCCGCCGGCACCTTCCTGATCCTCGACCCGGCGCCAGTTTTCATACTCGGCGGTTATTCTCAGCGGCATCCCGGCGCGCTTGAACACCCAGTCGATGCGGTGCGTCAGACCGGGGCCACGGCGGGCATTGCCTTCGCTGCCTTTCAGCGACACGAAGCGCGGCAAGGGCAGGTTGGTCACACAACCGATGTCAGGCTGACAGGTCTTTTCCGGCGGTTTGTTGCCCACGATCGCGACGTCAGTTTCCTGTGCCAGACCCGCAACGGGGCTGAACGCGAGAAAGAGCCCTAATGCAACACTCAACCGTTTCATCTGCGCCTGCCTTGGTGTCGTAACCCGTTGAATGCCCCTGAAGCCGGGGCCGCGGGACCGTTCGTTTTCCGCCCGGGGCTTGTGCATCGCGCCGGTTCCCGTCACCTTGCCCGAACGACGCCGGATTTGGAAGACTTGGGGAGGGTCCGAATGCCTTCTGCGCGCCTGAGTGTGGTTGTGACGCGACGATTGCCGGATGTGGTTGAGACCCGGATGAAAGAGTTGTTCGATGTCGAGCTGTGCGAGCCCGACCGACAGATGACCCGTGATCAGCTGGCCTCCGCCATGCGGCGCGCCGATGTGCTGGTGCCGACGATCACCGACCAGATCGACGCCAGCCTGATTGCGCAGGCCGGCGACCGGTTGAAGCTGATCGCCAATTACGGGTCTGGCGTCGATCATATCGACATTGCCACCGCCCGGCAGCGCGGCATTCTGGTGTCCAATACCCCCGGCGTAGTGACCGAAGATACCGCCGACATGGTGATGGCCTTGATCCTTTTGGTGACCAGACGGATCCCCGAGGGCCTGCAGGTCATGCAGTCTGGTTCCTGGCCCGGCTGGTCGCCGATGGCCAATCTGGGCGGACGGCTGGGAGGCCGCAGGCTGGGGATCCTTGGCATGGGGCGGATCGGGCAGGCAGTGGCGCGGCGGGCCCGCGCATTCGGATTGCAGGTTCACTACCACAACCGCAAACGCCTGCGACCCGAGATCGAGACGGAACTGGAGGCGACCTGGTGGGAAAGCCTGGATCAGATGATCGCGCGGATGGATATCCTGTCGATAAATTGCCCGCATACCCCGGCGACCTTTCATCTGCTGAATGCGCGACGCCTGAAGCTGATGAAGCCGTCTTCGGTGATCGTGAATACTTCGCGTGGGGAAGTAATTGACGAAAACGCCCTCACCCGTGGGTTGCGGGCGGGTGAAATTGCGGGGGCGGGGCTTGATGTCTATGAACATGGAACCGACGTGAATCCACGGTTGAGAGAGCTGCCGAATGTGGTGCTACTGCCGCATATGGGATCGGCCACTCTTGAAGGGCGGATTGAGATGGGCGAAAAAGTAATCATAAATATCAAGACCTTCGCTGATGGACACCGCCCGCCGGACCAAGTGGTTCCCTCCATGCAGTGATCAGAAAACCGAGGGCAGAGTTTCCTTGGATTTCTTCCCATGTGCCCTTCGCGCAACGCTGCAACCGCGAACGATGGGATTCGGTGGTTAGTCGTTGAACAGAATTGGTTGCAAAGCTAGAATTTAGTACGACCTGTCGTCCCGACGGGAACGTCCAACAATTCTGGAGACTAACATGAAGAAACTCATTGCCCAGGTTCTGGCTCTGACGGTCGGCGCCTCTGCGGCGTTCGCGGGCGGGCCTGTTGTGATCGCCGAAGAAGGCCAGCCAGAAGTCATCGCTGAAAAGCCTGCTTCCAGCGTTGGAATCCTGCCGCTGCTGCTGATCCCGATCATCCTGTGCGTCGCGCTCTGCGGCGGCGACGATGATGAACCGGTAGAGTGATAGCCTGAGGCGCGTTGGTTTTCGACCGACCGCTTGTTATCAAAGATCCTGAGTCGATCAATTAGACCGGACGGGCGCGCGACGCTGGTCCGGTTTTTTCTTTGCGGCAAGCACGCCTGGCCCCTGCGACTCAGCTCGGGACGGAGACAACCACGAAAACACTTCTGATTGCAGGAAGACTCTCGCCTCACCCTGAGGTTTATCTGGCCGGGTCTTTTGCGAAGAAGTTTAACCGATTCCTGCATTGGTTGGACCGGCAAGATACATTCTGTTGATTAATTGGCAACAATAGCACACTACAGGTTGATACTGGCGTGGCTTTTCATTAACTGTCTAGCAACGGTCAGGATCGCCCAAGGCGCATTTCGGCTGGCCAAATCCGGAGAAAAAAATGAAAAAGCTGCTCGCATCTGCACTTGCGCTCTCAATGGCTGTGTCTGCTTCTGCTGCGTTTGCCGGCGGCCCTGTCATCATCGCTGAAGAAGGCAATCCCGAGGTCATCGCCGAGAAGCCTGCGTCCAGCGTCGGAATTCTGCCGCTGCTGCTGATCCCGGTCATCCTTTGCGTCGTGCTTTGCGGTGGTGGGGATGATGAGCCGCTGGATAAAGACAAGTTGTAAGCTGCGTGGGCCCAGGCCTGTCAGAGCTAATCTGCGGGCGAATCGGATGGCTGTCTGCGGCTGACGGGGCCTGAGTGCAGGGTTTTGCAGCAGGATTGTGTCGCAATCTGGCGCTTCGCAAAGCGTTTCGTGCGCTTTGCCCGCATTAGTTGTGACGAAACTGTCGCAGCATCGACGCAAGCAAGGCTTGCGGCGGCCTGGATGGTTGATCGGATATTTTCGCCTCAGTAGGCTTGCCCTGCAATGGTCAAGTCGACCTGCGCTCATGTTTCCAGAAGAGGAAAGTCAACATGAACAAGCTGATCGCACCGATTCTTGCTGCATCGCTCGCGCTCACGTCCTCCACCGCTTTCGCTGGCGGTCCGATTGTGATCATCGACGAACCCGATCCGGTTGTCGAAGAAAAGCCCGCGTCAAGCGGTGGTATGGTCCTGCCGCTTCTGCTTGGGGCAATCATCCTGTGTGTCGCGCTTTGCGGCAGCGATGATGAGCCAACTCCTCCGTAATCTGCCCGGAACGTAGATCATCCCCGGCAGCGCCAGGCGTTGCCGGGTTTTGCATTGGTGATCACAGCCTAAAACCGGGCCGGCCGGTAGGCCCTTATGTCCAACGGCGGTGGTTGTCCGCATACCAGTGCCGCCACGATCTGTGCCGTGATCGGTGCCAACGTCAGCCCCAGATGTCCGTGACCGAAGGCGTGGATCACGTCCGCGCCGCCACAGGATGCGCCGATCACTGGAAGGCTGTCGGGCAGCGACGGGCGAAATCCCATCCAGTCGCGGTCAGGGGGGCCGAGGTCCGGAAAGATCGCGCGGGCACCTGCAACCAGTTGCGCGATGCGGTGCGGCGACGGTGGCAGGGTCAGCCCGCCCAGTTCCACGGTCCCCGCGACACGCAGCCGCCCCTCCATCGGGCACAGGTAAAAGCCGCGTGCAGTGGGGCAAACCGGCCGGGACAGTCGGGGCGCGGGCATATCCCATTCAACGTGATAGCCGCGCTCGGTATCCAGCGGTATCTTGTCGCCCGCTTGCCGCGCCAGCGCGCGGGAATGCGCGCCTGCGGCAAGGACCACCCGTCGCGCGTGAAGGTGCAGGCCCGGCCCCTCGATGATCACCCCGTCCAGTTGTCGGGTCAGCCGGTCCGCCCGGGTCGGGATGATCGTGGACGCGCCGCCCACCAGCGCTGCCATCAGGCCGACCATCCGTCCCGGATCAGACAGAAAGGTCGCATCGGGAAAGAAGGCCGCCCCACCTGCTACTGGGGGCAGCGACGGCTCCATCGTGGCAAGGGTGGTGGGGTCGATCAGATCAACCGTCACGCCAAGCGCGCGGCGGGCCGACATTTCTGCATCCGCAGCCCGAAAGGCTGCGGCGCTTTCATACAGATAAAGGCACCCCCGACGCTGCAGGATGCCAGCCCCGGATACGCGCAGTGCCAGTTCCTCCCACAGCGGGCCGGCACCAGCCAGAAGCGCCGCGATGGCGACGGCATTGCGCTGCGCAGCTGCAGGCAGCGACTGACGCACAAAGCGCATTAGCCACGGGGCCAGTGACGGCAGTGCAGCGTGTCGGATCGCCAGCGGCGAGGTCTTGCTGAACAGCAGTGACGGCAGGTTGCGCAGCACATCCGGGGTGCCGACCGGGCTGACCGCGTAATCGGCGATTGTCCCGGCGTTGCCATAGCTTGCGCCCATGCCGGGCGGGTCGGGATCAACCAGCACAACCTCACGACCGTCGGCCAGCAGCCGTTCCGCGATGGCGAGGCCGATGACACCGGCCCCGATGATCGCAATGTCGGTCGTCAGGTGCTGCACGGCTACATGCAGGCGTTGTACAGTGCGCGGGTATTCTCGCGCGTCATTGCGATTGGATTGCCCCCGCAAGACGGGTCTTCCAGCGCCATGTCGGTCAGCATGTCGAGATCTGCGGATTTGACCCCCATCGCCGTCAGATTGACCGGAATGTTCACCATGCTGCGCAGATCCATGATCCGGGTCTTGAAGCCGTCAAACCTGCCCTTGATCCCCAGATAGGCCGCTGCCGCCTCGATCCGGGTCTCGATCGCGGGGCGGTTGAAATCCAGGACCATAGGCATGACCACCGCATTCGTCGTGCCGTGGTGGGTGCCGTAGACCGCGCCGACCGGGTGGCTAAGGCTGTGGATCGCGCCAAGACCCTTCTGGAACGCAACCGCGCCCATCGCCGCTGCCGACATCATGTGCGCGCGGGCGTCAAGATCGTCGGGCGCGCCATAGACGCGGGGCAGATTTTCGAACACCAGCCGCATGCCTTCCAAAGCGATGCCCTGGGACATCGGGTGGTAGAAAGGGCTGCAATAGGCCTCAAGGCAATGCGCAAGGGCGTCCATGCCGGTGCCTGCGGTGATGAAGCGCGGCATGCCGACGGTCAGGGCCGGGTCGCAGATCGTGACGGCGGGCATCAGTTTGGGATGGAATATGATCTTCTTCTTGTGGGTGGCAGAGTTGGTCAGCACCCCTGCGCGACCAACCTCGGACCCCGTGCCCGCCGTGGTGGGCACCGCGATGATCGGCGCGATCTTGCTGGGATCGGCGCGGGTGTACCAGTCATCCACGTCCTCCAGATCCCAGACGCTTAAGTCCTTACGCTGATGCGCCATCAGCGCGATCATCTTGCCAAGGTCCAGCGCGGATCCCCCGCCAAAGCAGATCACCCCGTCATGCCCACCCGCAAGGTAGACCGCGATCCCGGCGGTCATGTTCGCTTCGTTCGGGTTGGGGTCAACCTCCGAGAATACGGCGCGGCCCATGCCCGCCTTGTCCAGAACGTCCACGGCAGCAGCGGTGATCGGCAAGGACGCAAGGGCCTTGTCCGTGACGAGCAGAGGTCTTTTAAGCCCGATGCTGGCGACATGCTCGGCCAGTTCCGAAATGCGGCCGACGCCGAATTTGATGGCTGTAGGGTAAGACCAGTTGCGGGAGGGAACGGAGTGGCTCATGTCAGACCTTCTTCAGGTGATACGATTTCGGACGGGTCACCGAATGGAACCCGAGGTAACTAAGCGACCCGCCGCGCCCGGTGTCCTTGCAGCCGGTCCAGCACAGGGCGGGGTCAAGGTAATCGGCGCGGTTCATGAACACGGTGCCGGTTTCAATCTGCTGGCCGATGGCGGCTGCGGTGTCGTAGTCCTGCGTCCAGATGCTGGCAGTCAGGCCATAGGGGCTGTCGTTCATCAGCGCGATTGCTTCGGCATCGTCGCGCACCTTCATGATGCCGACCACCGGGCCGAAGGATTCCTCCATCATCACCCGCATCGAATGGTCGACATTCACCAGAATTTGCGGCGCGAGATAGGCGCCGCCATCGTCGGCCGGAAACAGTGCCGGGTCAATCAGCGGCGTGGCCCCGGCGGCAATCGCCTCGGCAATCTGGCTGCGGACCACGGCAGCGAAGCGTTTGTTGGCCATCGGGCCGAGGGTGCTGTCGGCGTCAAACGGATTGCCCAGCTTCAGCGTCTTGACCCAGGCCACAGCCTTTTCGACAAACGCATCGTAGAGCGAGGCGTGCACATAAATCCGCTCGATCCCGCAGCAGCATTGCCCGGCGTTATACATCGCCCCGTCCATCAGCGTATCGACCGCCGCGTCAAGGTTTGCATCGGCGCGGACGTAGCCCGGGTCCTTGCCGCCAAGCTCCAGCCCTAGGGGTGTGAAAGTCCCCGCCGCCGCCCGCTCCATCGCCTGACCCCCGGCAACCGAGCCGGTGAAGTTCACAAAGCCGAAGGACCGCGCGGCGATCAGCGCTTCGGTGGTGGCATGATCCAGCACGACGTTCTGGAACACGTCCGAGGGCACACCCGCCGCGTGGAAGGCTTCGGCCAGACGCTCACCCACCAGCATGGTCTGGCTGGCGTGCTTGAGCATCACCGAATTGCCTGCGATCAGCGCCGGAACCAGCGTGTTGATCGTGGTCAGGTAGGGGTAATTCCACGGGGCCACGATGAACACCACGCCAACCGGGTCGCGGGCGATGTAGCGGCGGAATTTGTCGCTGTCTTCGACCATCTGGGGCGCAAGGGTCGCGGCGGCGATGTCAGACATATACTCGGTTCGCGCATTCACCCCGCCGAATTCCCCGCCAAAGCGGGTGGGGCGGCCCATCTGCCAGGCGATCTCTTCGACCACCACATCCTTCATCTCGTTCAGCTTCGCGACACCCGCCTTAACCAGCGCGATGCGGTCCTCAAGCGGGCGGGCGGCCCAGGCTTTTTGCGCGGCTTTGGCGGCAGCGACGGCGGCCCTCGCGGCCTCCGGCGACAGGGGGGTGCGGGTCGCGTAGACGCGGCCATCGACCGGGGAAATCAGTTCAATCGGTTTCATGTCATCCTCGTAGGGTGCGCATTCATTGCGCACCATTCGGTGTGGCAGGTGCGCAATGAATGCGCACCCTACAGGTTCATGCCCGTTCCAGCAGGCGCTGCAACTCGAAGTCGGTCACCACGCGGTCGGTCTCAGTAATCTCCCACTGGGCGGCGTGGTGATAGTGGTCCACCACATCATCGCCAAACGCCGCGCGCAGCATTTTCGAGCCGGTAAGCAGCGCAGCCGCATCGCGCAGGTTGTGCGGAATTTCGCGGATGCCGGCGGTGTTATACATGTCGCCGGACATTTCAGGCTCCAACTCCATCTTGCCCTCGATCCCGGCAAGACCTGCCGCGAGCAGCGCCGCGCAGGCCAGATAGGGGTTCACATCGCTGCCTGGTATCCGGCATTCCACCCGGACCGCCTTTGACTGCACACCGCAGACGCGGAAGCCTGCGGTGCGGTTATCGGCACTCCATACCGCTTTGGTGGGGGCAAACATACCGATGGTAAAGCGTTTGTAGCTGTTCACGTAAGGCGCCAGAAACGCCGTCAACTCCTCGGCGTGGGCCAACTGGCCCGCCATGTAGTGCTTCATCACCGCCGACATGCCATGCTTGTCGGCCTTGTCAAAGAACGAGGGCTTGCCGTCGGTCCAAAGGCTTTGGTGGATATGGCTGGAAGACCCGGCCTTTCGGTGGTCATACTTGGCCATGAATGTCACCGATTTGCCCTTGGTCCAGGCGATTTCTTTCACGGCATTCTTGACGATCACATGGTTGTCGGCGGTGTCCAGCGCGTCGGAATAGCGGTAGTTCACCTCTTCCTGCCCCGCGTCCGCCTCGCCCTTCGAATTCTCCACCGGGATGCCCGCGTCGTACAATCCGTTGCGGATCGCGCGCATCACGTCTTCTTCCTTGGTGGTCTGGAAGATGTGGTAATCCTCATTATAGGCGCTGACCGGCTTCAAGGCGGCCAGCCCACCGTCGCGCAGGTTTTCGTAAGAGTTCTCGAACAGATAGAACTCCAGTTCCGTCGCCATCATCGGCTCGAACCCCAAAGCGCGGGCGCGGGCCACCTGCTTCTTCAGGATTGCACGGGGCGAATGCGGGACCTCGTGCCCGTGATGATCCAGCGTGTCGCCCAGCACCAGCGCGGTGCCCGGCAGCCAAGGGACCGGGCGCAGCGTCGTCATGTCGGGCTTCAGCACATAATCGCCATAGCCGGTCTGCCAAGACGAGGATTTGTAGCCCTGCACCGTGGTCATCTCCATGTCCACGGTCAGCAGATAGTTGCAGCAATGGGTCTCCTCCCAGCCGCCATTCACGAAGAAGGCAGCGTGAAAGCGTTTGCCCATCAGGCGGCCCTGCATGTCGATCCCGGCCACCAGAACGGTGTCGATTTCGCCGCGCGCCACGGCCTCTTTCAAGGCGTCGAATGTCATATTTCCGGGCATGATATGCCTCTTTCCAGTTTGAAGTCAGAGTTCGGCCCGCAACCGTCGGGCCGGGCGACAAGGGCAGCCGCCCCATCGGCTGCGCCCGATGGCTCCGCCAAACTCGGGCTTGCGTGTTTCGAACGGGGCAAGATGCGACGTCAGGCCTTCCATGTTGATACCGGCCAAATGCCGTTGGGGTTGCATGGTGTTTTCCTCGGACTCCATTGGGGCTGTTATGGGCTTTGACCGCCGGGCGGATATTGCCCACCCATGTGCGACTTGACCTGACGCCCGCATGACTGCGAGTCCTTTCGATGCGATGCACAAGCGTCCTCTGTGTGCGATAGTTCTGTCAAGATGATTTCCGTGATTGTATTTCTGTTACGAACGTTTCTGAATGAAATGCGTCGCAGGTCACGCAAGCAGCTGATCCGTGATTGCATCCGGAGGGTGAATGAACCTGGAGCTTTCCATTGAGCGGCGGATGCGGGCGGCTTTGACCGACCTGACAAGGGCAGAGCGGCAGCTGGCCACCCACATCCTTGGCCATTACCCGGTGTCGGCCCTCGGCTCGATTTCAGCACTTGCCAATGCCGCCGAAGTGTCCACTCCGACGGTTGTGCGCTTGGTGCAGAAGTTGGGCTATCGCGGGTATCCCGACTACAAGAAAGCTTTGCGCGCCGAGGTCGAGACGATGCTCGTGACGCCGCTGGCCCGCGCTGAAAAGGGCGAAGGGTCCGACCATATCCTTGACCGCTTTGCTGACCGCGTGGTGTCGAACCTTCAGGCGACCCTCAGCCTGATCGACCGCAGCGATTTTGATGCAGCGGCCCACCTTCTGGCCGACAACAAGCGTCGGGTGTTTGCGCTTGGCGGGCGTGTCACACATGCCATTGCCGACTATTTCGTCACTCTGTTAACCGTCGCGCGCCTGGAAGTGACGTTGATCCCCGGGCTGTCAAATGCCTGGCCCCCCGCACTTCTGGACATGAAGAAAGGCGACGTGCTGGTCGTCTTCGATATCCGCCGCTACGAGAACACGGTGCTGCAGATCACCGAACTGGCGCGCGAGCAGGGCGCTGAAGTCATCCTGATCACGGACCGCTGGGTCTCGCCCGCTGCGGCACACGCCCGGTACACCCTGGCCTGTCAGATCGAGGCGCCGACACCGTGGGATTCGACGGTTCCGATCCTTGCGGTGGTCGAGACGTTGCTGGCCGCTGTGCAAAGCCTGACCTGGGAGGTGACAGAGGCCCGCCTGAAACAGGTTGAAGATCTGCACGCCCGGGCCCGTCTGTTTCGGGCCAAGACCTAAGCCGGACCGACCCTGCGCCCCCACGATCCCGCAACCGCGTTGAACGCCACCGCGACCAGAAGGATTGCGCCCCCGATGAAGGTTCCCGCAGAGGCGGTCTCGCTAAGGAACAGCCAGACCCAGAGCGGGGCGAGCATCACCTCAATCAGGGAAAAGAGAGTAAGTTCTGCTGCAGGGATCACCCGGCTGCCGGTGGTGTAAAGCACCATTCCAGCGGCCAGAATGATCGCCCCTATCCCGACGGAAAGCCCAATATCATTGGTGGAAACTATGATCGGCTCTCCCTGCAACGTCAGGACAGCAGCTGCGACAAGCACGGAAAAGACCGCCCCCAGAAGCACAGCGGGAAGCATGTCGGCCAACCGGCCCCAGCGCAGCGCCACCGAAAAGACGCCAAAGCCTGCCGCCGACAGCAGGGCGGCAAGGTTGCCAGCCAGTGCCCCGATCGCCAGGCCTTCGCGGACCATGACGAACATGCCCACCACCGCCAGCGCAATGGCCACCCAGGTGGTGACGCGCACCCTTTCCCGCAGCACAAGCCACCCAAGGATCGCGGCAACAAACGGCGAGGCGGTGAACAGGAAAACCGCATTGGCGATGGTTGTGGTCTGAATCGCGTAGATTGCGCCGGCAAAGGCGAACACCAGCCCCATGCCGCCGATAACTCCCGCCACACCGACAGATTTAACCGCAGCCAGCGGCGTGCCGTTCGAGGTCCAGCTGATCCAGGCCAGAAGCACCGGCACCATGCCAACCGACCGCCAGAACAGGATCGCCCAGACCGATGCACCCTCGATCTGGCGCAGGCCAAGACCCATCAGCGACCACAGCGTTCCCGCAGCCAAAACCAAGATCACGCCCGTGCCGTACCGCATCATGTAGCTCCCTCGGGGAAGTGGTTCCACGGGTGCACAATGGCGGCGCGTCTGTTCCCGACCTCTTTTCGGTCAATACGCCAAGCTGCGGTCAACCTGATGCAAGAGGGGCTCGCCCGCCTCGCCGCGCCGGATGTTTTCGGCGATGACCCGGGCGGCCGATTGGGCGCGGGTGTCGGCGGCGATGTGGGGGGTGACGGTAACCTTGCGGTGTGACCAGTAGGGGTGACCCGCGGGCAGAGGTTCGGTGCGGAAGACATCCAGCGTGGCGTGGGCGATGTGGCCCGCATCAAGGGCTGCCAGCAAGGCGGCGTCGTCGATCAGCGCGCCCCGGCCGGGGTTCAGGATCACCGCGCCCTCAGGCAACATGGCAAGGGTGCGGGCGTTCAGCAGGCTTTCCGTCTCGGGTGTGCGAGGCAGAAGGGTGACGAGGATCTGTGCCGTCTTCAGCGCGGTGACAAGGCCGTCCGGCCCGTGCAGGCAGCCGGGTTTCGGGGTGCGGCCCCAGCCGGTCACGGGGAAGTTGAGGGCGCGCAGGGCGGTGGCGCAGGCCGTGCCGAGGGTGCCCGTGCCAAGGATCGTCACCGGGCGTTCGCGGGCAAGGGGCGGGCAGGTCGGGTCCCAGACGTGGCCCGGGTTGACGATGTGGCGGTCCATCCCGAGGTGGTGGCGCAGGGTGTGGCCCACGACCCATTCGACCATGCCTTCGGTGAGGAAGGGGTCCACCATCCGGCACAGCGGCTGGGTCAGGGTGGGGTTGCCGACGATCCGTTCCACCCCGGCCCAGAGGCTGAGGACGGCCTTCGTCCGGGTGAAGGGGGTGAAGTCCTGCAGGGGGGCGGAGGGGGCATAGACGATGTAGTCGATGAGGGCGGGGTCGGGGGTTTCGGTCACGATCCGGGCCTGCACCCCCGCCTCGGTCAGGGCCTGGGGGAGGGCGGTCTGATAGTCGGGCCAGAGGGTGGGGGCGGCGAAGAGGATCTGGGGCATGGGGGGCCTTGGGGGCTGTGGGTCTTTTGGGAAGTAGAGGGCGGGGGCGGGGGTTTGTCCAGACCGGGGTTTGCGGGGTGTCCACGCGTGGACAAGGGTGCGGGACACGAAAAATCAAGGGGTTGCAGGGGCGCGTTAACGAAGGGTTAGGGATTGGGGGGCCGCAAGGGCTTTGCTTTCGCACCGTTGCGGGGCGGGGCGGGGGGGCGATAACGTGGGGTTAACTGCTGGCGGGCAGGGTGGGATAACGGGTTGGTGCGCCATGAATGCGCACCCTACGGGGGCGGGATGAACCACCTTTATTACGGCGACAATCTGGCGGTGCTGAGGGACAGCATCAAGGATGCGTCGGTCGACCTGATCTATCTGGACCCGCCGTTCAATTCCAACGCCAGCTACAACGTGCTGTTCAAGGAGCCGTCGGGCAGTGAGAGCGCCGCGCAGATCGAGGCGTTTGATGACACCTGGCACTGGAATGACAGCGCCGAGGCGGCATTCGGCGATGTGATGCGCTGTGGGAATGTGGCGGCATCGACCATGCTGCGGGCGATGTGCCACCTTGCCGTTCCGGCGTGTTCGTCTATGCTTGCAACTCTGTGCTGATAGGCGCAACGCACTAGGACCAAGATGCCACTAGACCGAACTATCCTTGGTGAGGGAATTTACAGTCCAAGGCAGGCTGCACGTCTTCTTGGAAGTTCGCCTCAGGATGTGTTGCGTTGGACGAGGGGAAGCGGCCCTCACGAGCCACTATGGAAAGCGCACTATCAATTCCTTGATGATACGACAGAAATCAGCTTCATTGACCTAATTGAACTGCGAGTTGTTCGAGCGCTGCGATGTGCAGGAATATCGTTGCAGGCAGTAAGATATGCAATTGAGTTTGCGAAGAATCGATTTGGCATAGAAAGACCGCTTTCGACCATTCAGTTCAAGACTGACGGGACTGAAGTCCTCATGAATGCAGTTGAGCATGATGGCGAACTTGTAAGCCTTTCAAAGAAGCGGCCGGGGCAGAAAGTATTTGCACGGCTCGTAGCACAGTCGGTCAAAGGACTTGAGTTCGAAGGTGGCCGCGTTTCGAGATGGAGGCCGGAGCAGGCAAAACATGTCGTTATTGATCCCGAGCGATCATTCGGAGAACCGATTTTGGATGACTATGGGGTTTCTACAGGAACCCTGTTCCGAGATTTCGAAAGATTTCATGATCATAAGTATTTGAGCAAATTATATGAGATTGACATTTCCCAAGTGAAGGATGCGGTTAGATTCGAGGATGGCCTCAATCAACCCATCGGAGTGAATAGTGGTCAGGGCTTTATTTGATCACAATATGCCTCCTGCTATCGCGCGCGCGCTTCACGCGCTTGTTTCGGTTGATGGTCATGAGTCATTTGCGCTGCGAGACAAGTTTGATCATCGAATAAAAGATGTGGCTCTTTATGAAGAGCTTGGCCGTGAAAAAGACTGGATCGTTTTCTCCAAAGACATTGCGCAGGCAAAGCGAAAGCCGGAGCGGGCCGCCATACTACGGGGAGGCATACTTGTATTCTACCTTGCTCCTTCAGTTGAGAAGCTTCCTGCCAACCAACAGGCGGCTACGATCCTGTGGCATTGGGAGGCAATCGTTGCCCAGCGAAAAAACAACGAAAACGGCTTGTTCTTGTTGCCGCTGAACAAAGGCGCCAAGTTCCGATCCATTTGATTCCACGCCCGATGGTCGCCGAGGCGGCGGTGGCGGGGCAGTATACGCTGCCGGGGCTGGCGGGATCGGTGCCGCGCATCCAAATCGTGACGATTGCCGAAGCGATGGAGTTGTGTGACCGGGCGGTGCGGGTGCCCTTGGTGCAGGCCAGCCACAAGCGCGCGGCGCGGGAGGTGGACGGCGGGCGGCAGGGGGCGATGGATTTGTGACGGGGAAGATGGGCAGATTGCCCATCCTACGGGTGCGGCAGGCGTCAGCCGCCCGCCGTCACCACGGCGTTGACGGCAAGCGCCAGAATGCCGGTGTTGTAGAAGAACGAGGCGACGGCGTGGACGAGGATCGCCTTTCGCATGGCCGAACTGTCAGCCACCACATCCGAGACCTGAGCGGTCATGCCGATGGTGAAGCTGAAATAGAGGAAATCCCAGGCCTCAGGCTCGGCCTTGCCGGGAAAGATCAGGCCGCGCTGGGACAGGCGGTAGTACATATGCGCGTAGTGGAACGCAGCCAGCACATGCACGGTGATCCATCCCAGCGGCAGGCTGATCAGGGCGGCGGCGCGGGCGGCCAAGCTGGTCTCTGACGCGTTCAGCACCAGGAAGATCGCCGTGACGCTGACCATGACGGCCAGCAGGGCCAGCAGCAGGATCAGCGCCACGCCCTCATCAGCCTTTGCGGCGTGGCGGCGCAACGCCTCGGCCCCGGAGGCGCGGATCATGCTGGCCATGAGGGCGAGGTAGAGCAGGAAGAAGGTATTGACCCCCGACAGCAGGCAGAAGACCGGCGTGACGTGCTGGACCCAGGCGGCCAGCGCGATGGCCGTGCCAAAGGCGAAGGCGATCAGGAAGCGGCCGTGGCGGGGGGCGATGCGGATCATTTGACGGGGTTCACTTTCATCGCGGCCCATTTCAGCGTGGCCTGTGGACGTGGGCGCTTTGCACCAGACCGAAGCCGACGAGCAGCACCAGCATGGCCGACCCGCCGTAGGACAGCAGTGGCAGCGGCACGCCGACGACGGGGGCCATGCCCATCACCATCGACAGGTTGACGGCCAGGTAGAAGAAGAAGTTCGCGGCGACCCCGATGATCAGCAGGGCCGAGAAGCGGTCCTTGTTCTGGAAGGCGGCGACAAGGCAGAAGCCGATGATCAGCGCGTAGAGGGTCAGGAGGGAGAAGGCGCCGAGAAAGCCGAATTCTTCGGCCAGGGTGGTGAAGATGAAGTCGGTGTGCTTTTCGGGCAGGAAGTTCAGGCGCGACTGGGTGCCTTGCATGAAGCCCTTGCCGGACCAGCCGCCGGAGCCAAGCGCGATCTTGGCCTGAATGATGTTGTAGCCCGCACCAAGGGGGTCGGCGGTGGGGTCAAGGAAGGTGTCGATGCGCTTGTACTGGTAGTCGTGCAGGAACTGCCATGGTGTGCCGCGCGACAGGAACACCCCGGCAACCGCACCGACGCCCAGCGAGATCACGCCGGCGAAGTACCACAGACTGACGCCCGCGACGAACATCACGGTGCCGCCAGCCATTACCAGCATCAGCGAGGTGCCGAGGTTGGGCTGCATGAGGACGAGGACGGTGGGGGCGATGATCAGGGCGACCGGGATCAGGACGAAGAAGATGCGCGAGGTCTTCTTGGTGTCGAGCCAGTCGTAATAGGCGGCCAGCGCCATCACGAGGGTGAATTTCATCATCTCGGACGGTTGCAGGCGGATGAACCCGAGGTCGATCCAGCGTTGCGCGCCCATGCCGACATCGCCGAAGAATTCCACGACGAGGAGGAGGAGAAAGGCCACCACATAGGCCAGCGCCGCCATGTTGCGCCAGAACCAGATCGGGACCATGGCGACGATGAACATCAGGACCATGCCGACGCCGAAGCGTTCCATCTGCGGGCGTGCCCAGGTATCGAGGTTGCCGCCCGCGATGGAGTACAGCATCAGGAACCCGACCGAAGCGACGGCGGTGACCAGTACGACCAGCGGCCAGTTGACGAACAGGATCTTGCGCAAGCCTGCGGGGGCCTGTTTAACGCGGTATTCCAGAAAGCTCATCGCGTCCCCCTCATGCCCGTGACTTCACCGGGGGCTGCCCGGTGACCGGATCGCGCAGCTGCAATTCGTTCAGCATGGTCTCGATCCGGCCGCGCTGGCTGGCGGGATAGGCGTCCAGCGAGGGCAGGCCGTCGGACATCGCGCGCAGGATGATGTCGCGGGCGATGGGCGCTGCGGCAGTGGACCCGCCACCGCCATGTTCCACCACGACCGACACCGCGTAGCGCGGGTTTTCATAGGGGGCGAAGCCGACAAACAGCGCGTGGTCGCGGCGGTTCCACGGCAGATCATCGTTCGAGATGACGCCGCTTGCCCGTTCGGCGGTGGAGATGTTGCGGACCTGACTGGTGCCGGTCTTGCCCGCAAGGGTCATCGTCGCGTCGACAATGCGCGAGGATTTCGCGGTGCCGCGTTCGGCGTTGACAACATCATGCATCCCTTTTTGCACCGCCAGCAGCATGTCGGGCGTCAGGCCGAGGGGGGCAGCGTCGGGCACCGGCACCTCCTGATCATTGATCATGCGGACGAGCCTTGGCTGCACAGCCCGGCCTGACGCGATGCGCGCGGTCATCACCGCAAGTTGCAGCGGCGAGGTCAGTACATAGCCCTGCCCGATTGAGGCGTTGATGGTGTCGCCGATCCGCCATTCGGCCTTGTGGCGTTCCTGCTTCCACGCCTTGTCGGGCATGCTGCCTTCGGTAATCGCCGACATCGGCAGGTCAAGCCGTTGGCCCAGACCCAGCTTGCGGCCCATTTCGGCGATCTTGTCGATGCCGACCTTCTGCGCAATTTCGTAGTAATACACGTCGCAGCTTTCGGTAAGCGAGCGTGACAGGTTCACGGTGCCATGCCCCGCACGTTTCCAGCAGTGGAACCGCCGCCCGCCAAACTCGATATAGCCGGGGCAGCTGATGCGGGTTTCGGCGGTGATCACCCCGGCCTCAAGGGCCGCAAGCGCCGTCACCATCTTGAAGGTCGAACCGGGCGGATAGGCCCCCGACACGGATTTGTTGGCCAAGGGGCGATGGTCGTTTTCGGTCAAGAGGTTGTAATCGTCATGACTGATGCCCCGCACGAACAGGTTCGGGTCGAACGACGGGGCCGAGGCGATGCAGATGATATCGCCGTTGGTCACATCCATCACCACGGCGGCAGCGCTTTCATTGCCAAGCCGGGCCTGGGCAAAGTTCTGCACATCGGCGTCGATGGTCAGGCGGATATCTGCGCCGGGCTGGCCGTCCTGCCGTTCCAGTTCGCGCATCACCCGCCCGGCGGAATTCACCTCGATCCGCTTGGTGCCCGCCGATCCGCGCAGGGTGTCTTCCATCCACTTTTCCACCCCGATCTTGCCGATCTGGAATTTCGGGATCTTCAGCAGGGGGTCGGGGCTTTCCAGCGCCTCAAGATCCTTTTCGCTGACCGGGCCGACATAGCCCACCACATGGGCGAAATCCTGATCCAGCGGGTATTGCCGCGACAGGCCGACCTCTGGCAGCACACCGGGCAGCGCGGGGGCGTTCAGTGCCACCTTGGAGAAGTCTTCCCATGACAGGCGTTCAGCCACGGTTACCGGCACGAAGGCGCGCAGGGTCTCAACCTCTTTGATGGCGCTGTCCAGCTCTTCGGGGGTCATCGGGATCACGCCGGCCAGACGCCGCAGCACCAGACCGGCATCGCCCGCCGCCTCTCGGGTGATCACAACGCGGTAGTTCTGTTCGTTGTCGGCGATCAGCTTGCCGTTGCGGTCATAGATCAGCCCGCGTTCCGGCGGGATCAGGCGGATGTTGATGCGGTTTTCTTCCGCCAGAAGCTTGAATTCGTCGGCCTGATCGACCTGCAGATAGCGCATCCGCACGCCAAGCGCCGCGACCATCGCCGTCATGGCACCCCCCAGCATCAGGGCACGGCGGTTGATCATGCGGGCGCTGTCTTCGCTGTCGCGGGCGGTTCGTCTCATAGCCGCCTCCCGAAATCGTCGATCTCGCCGGTGGCAGGTTTGCGCAGATCGAGGATCAGCCGCGACAGGCCGACGACGACCGGATAGAGCACGATTGACCACAATACTTGCACGATGGAAAAGCCGAAGGGTGGCTGCGGTACCATCGAAATGGCAAGGATCAGCCGGAAGGCCAGCAGCATCGCCAGCATCAGGCCCGACACCAGCATCCATTCGACCAGAAAGTTCAGCTCGCGGGTCAGGGCCACGCGGGAGCGCAGGAATTCCGTCGACAGGACAACCAGCGCCGTCCACAGGCCGGGCGGGCGCATCAGGATCAGGTCTTCGATCAGGATGACCGTGACAATCAGCGGCAACGGCAGAAAGTCGGGCCGCCGCACGACCCAGGCCATGATCAGGCACAGCAGCAGGTCCGGCCCCGGAAAGGCCCCCGCCGTATGGGCAATCGGCAGCAGGCGGACGAACAACAACGTTAACGCCAGCGTCAGGAACAGCCCGCGATAGATCCAGTGCGCGGATCGCCAGATGTCACCCATCGGTGGCCTCCGTATCCGCGCCTTCGGCCAGTCCCGAGCCTGCGGCATCGACATCGCCGCCCTCGGTTGCGGTTGGGGGGGCACCAGCGGCGGATTCCGCCGCTTCGGTCGAGGTGTCAGGCCGCGGTGTCAGGACCGGCGGGGCCACAAGGCTGCCGGGATCGGTGATCGGTTCCAGCTCGTGGCTGCGCAACACGCGCAGGAATTCCAGCCGCTGATAATCGGCGGCCAGCACGACGCGCAGCCGCTTGTCGGTGCCAAGGGCCACCTGTCCGACCAGAAGGCCCGCCGGAAACACCCCACCATCCCCCGAGGTGACGACACGGTCGCCGGGGCGGACCTCATCGGTATCCTCAATGAACTCCAAGGGCGGCAGGGGAGAGTTGTCGCCCGACAACAGCGCCTTCTGGCCGGATGGCTGGATGGTGACCGGGATCCGGCTGTTTGAATCGGTGATCAGGATGACCCGGGCGGTGCGTTCCCCCACGCCGGAGATGCGACCGACCAGACCGATGCCGTCCATCGTGGCCCAGCCGTCGCGGATACCGTCACGCGCGCCCACGTTGAGAAGGACCGACTGGCGGAACGGGCTGCCGCTGTCGGCCAGCACGACGCCGGTGACATAGGTGAACTTCGGGTCGAGCCGGACCTTGTTCAGGTCCAGAAGGCGGGCGTTCTTTTGTTCCAGCTGCAGGGCGGCCTCTTTCCACGCCTTCATCTGCTGCAGTTCGCGCTTCAACTCCTGGTTCTGTTCGTAGATCCGGGTGTAGGACTGCCAGTCGTCAAACATCGCGGCCACCTGCGTCACCGGCACCAGCGCCCAGTCGAGGTTCGGCACCACCGCATCGACAAGTGAGGCGCGAAATCGTTCGACGCGGGGGCTGTCGATCCGCCACAGGATGAACAGGCCGATCAGCATCAGCACCAGCAGCCCCACCAGCAGTCGGCGAAGGGGGCGCGAAAATTCTTCCGGTCCTATGCGTGTCTTGGCCACGAAAAGCCTCGTCTATCGGCGCGG
>JANOQT010000135.1:0-2817 GCA_031415015.1 Paracoccaceae bacterium | reverse complement strand
GCGCCCAGGATCACCGCCGCCAGCGCCACCCGGACCCAGACGATGGTTATCGCCGGCAGACCGCCCAGCGCCACCTCGACGAAAACGAACGATCCCCCCCACAGGATGGAGAGGATCGCCAAACTGGTCCAGTCGGTACGGGTCATCCGGGGCTCCTTTGGTCGGGGTTTAGCCCGACTTATCCCCCGGTGCGATCCGTTCCTTGCGCTTTACTTCACCCGTTTCCAGGTTCCGCCGTCGCGGCAGATGCCCAGCACGCAACCGCGCACCGACAGACTGTCGCCCGCCAAGGTCATATCGCCGTTGTAGGTCTTGTCCCGGTCGGGCGAATAGATCTGGCCGTCGTCATACAGCCCGTCCGCATAGGCGACCATGTCGGACACGATCTTGCGGCCGATGTTCGGGCTTTCGATCTCTTTGCCCTCGCCGTTGAAAGCCGTGATCAGCGTGCCGCAGAACGCCGGGCCGCAGGGCTTGATCTGCACATGGCCGAAGTTGCCGTTGTCGTCCTTTTTGGTCTGCCAGATGCCTTCCACCGGATCGGCAAAAGCTGCCGAGCCAAGAACTGCAATCGCGGCGGCAATCAGATAGGTTTTCATGAATGTCCTCCTCCAGAAGATGCGCCAATGCTTTGCGCCAGCGGCCTCGCCGATCAAGCGTGACGTCGGGTCGCGTCGCGGTACCTTTTCATTCTCGCGTGCCCGTGCCAAAGACCGCGCGACCGAACGGGAGGCCCCGCGATGATCCTTTACCCTGCCATCGACCTGAAGGACGGCCAATGCGTGCGTCTGTTGCGCGGCGAAATGGCAGCGGCAACCGTCTTTGGTGACGATCCCGCCGCACAGGCGCTGGCCTTCCAGACAGCCGGTTGCGAATGGTTGCACCTGGTGGATCTGAACGGTGCGTTTGCGGGCAAGCCGGTCAACGCCGCCGCGGTCGAGGCGATCCTCAAAGCCGTCAGCGTCCCCGCCCAGCTTGGCGGCGGAATCCGCGACATGGCCACGATCGAGATGTGGCTGACCAAAGGCCTCGCCCGCGTCATCCTCGGCACCGTCGCGGTGGAAGACCCCTCCCTCGTGCGCCAGGCCGCGAAGGCCTTCCCCGGCCAGGTCGCCGTCGGCATCGACGCCCGCAAGGGCCGGGTCGCCACCAAAGGCTGGGCGACCGAGACCGGGATCGACGCTACCGACCTTGCCCGCAGCTATGAGGATGCGGGCGTCGCCGCCATCATCTACACCGACATCGACCGCGACGGCGCGATGGCTGGCCCGAACATCGACGCCACCGCCGCCCTCGCCCGCGCTGTGTCCATCCCGGTCATCGCAAGCGGCGGCGTGTCCTCCATGGCCGACCTCACCGCGTTGCGCGACACCGGCGTCATCGCCGGTGCCATTTCGGGCCGCGCGCTTTATGACGGTGCCATAGACCTCGCGGCCGCCCTCGCAGCGCTGCGCTCCTAGGCTTTTTCTGTTCCCAAATATCCCGGGGGGAAAGCTGCGGCACGCATGACGCGGTTCAGAAGGTTTGACGGATCGCTGCAAATGGCGCAAGCCTTTTCAATGGGTTAGCAGGGGGCGGTTTCATAAGGTTTGACGATTTCAGGGCAAAGTAGCCGGGTTTTTGCCGTTTGCCAACTCTGGTGTCAGAGGTAAGTCATTGATAAATATGATGCGGCTAGGGCTTACTGTGCGGATAAAACCGCACACCGCACAGTCACTCGTCGGTCTGTTCCAGCAGCTCGTTCATGATCCGAAGGCTCTCGAAATCAAACTCCGCGAACAGCTTTTCCTTCCCTTGGAAATGAAGCATCATCTGCACCGCATAGTCGATGATTGGCCGATGCCCGATTTTACCATCCCAGACGATTGGAACGCTTGGGTCTTTCTTCTGAGCGTCTTCAATATCCTTAAGAATTTCGACAGTCAGACGAAACATCCCAAGGGCAATTCGCCGCCGCTCTTCTTCCCCAAGTTGCCGCGCATCTGACCTACCGACCAGCCAGTCAATCGAAACCCCCATCGCGTCCGAAATTGCGACCAAAGCATCGATTCCTGGGCGTTTTGCGTCCTTCAGGCGCATGTAACCTTCAAGCGAGCTCTTTGGCAGGCCGCACTTTTGCGCCATGTCCTTGATTGTAAAGCCCCGCTGCACAGCAAGGCTATGCAGGCGTTGGACTAGAACGTCCGGTCCATCAATCTCAACCATTGACAACTTCCTTTCTCAAGCTTAGCTTCCTATAAGAGGCTAAGCGGGATTTAAGGTTATGTCAGTTCCTAACACGGATGATCCAGAAGGCAAGGTGCGATACCAGACGGTTCGGGCGGGCTTCATACTTCAGGGGTCTAGCCTCAATCAGTGGTGTCGCGACAATAGCACAAACATTCAGAATGTTAGGGACGCGTTCCTAGGCCGCTGGCAAGGACCGAAGGCGACAGAGCTGCGGGAACGCGTTGCCTCTGCTTCTAGGGCGGGGCGTAAATGATCCCGGTTCGCTCCATCTTAGGCCTGGCTGGGGTTCCCAATCATCGCACCGCCGCTCGTGACTGGTGTAGCAGAAAGGGAATTGCAACCGCTCCGCTTAAGGGCCGGGGCGGGCAGGTTGAGTGCCTTGAACTCTCCGACCTTCCGGCCGCTGTCCGCCTCGCCTACATCACCCGGCAGATATCAGCGGCGGGCCTGCCGGTCGGCACTTATGACGAAGCGGCACATGAGGCCTTTGCCGATCTGCCGCCGAAGATGCGGGCCTCGGCCGAGCGGAAGGCCGAGATTGCCCGGCTGTTGCTGACCGCTGGCAAGGCCCTCAGCTGGCCCCAGCGG
>JANOQT010000134.1:0-37093 GCA_031415015.1 Paracoccaceae bacterium | reverse complement strand
CAACGGCAGGCGGGATTGCAGGATCGGCTCGCTTTGCATGGGGCACTCCTTCAGCCCCCCTTTCACCACGCCCCACCTGCCCGCACAACCCGCGCCCAAAACCGACATCCCCCGTCGCCCCCAGCCAAGCCGCCACCGCCCGCCCGCGCGACCCTGCCCCAAACCGAGGCACCCAAGACCCAACCCACCGTCCCCCGCCCCCAGATAGACCCGACGCGCGCGAGT
Source organism: Paracoccaceae bacterium (assembly GCA_031415015.1). GTDB lineage: Bacteria > Pseudomonadota > Alphaproteobacteria > Rhodobacterales > Rhodobacteraceae > JAUYQR01. Next base: position 36,868 of record JANOQT010000134.1, on the reverse strand, counting down.
ACCCTCGCCGACGGCACGCCCAACGACAACGACCGGGTCGAGATCGGCCCCACCCAACTGGCCTTCGCCGAATGGCAGGCGGCGAACCTCACGCCCCCCGACCTCGATGCAATGCGCGACTACCGCTGGAACCGACTTACACAGGCCTTGCAACGCCTTGATGTCGGCGGCCTTTTGATGTTCGACCCCCTCAACATCCGCTACGCCACCGACACCACCAACATGCAGCTGTGGAATTCGCACAACCCGTTCCGCGCCTGCCTGCTGTGCGCCGACGGCCACATGGTGATGTGGGAATACAAGAACGCGCCCTTCCTCGTGACCTTCAACCCGCGGGTCGCTGAACTCCGCTCCGGCGCCGCGTTCTTTTACAACACCAATGGCGACAATACCGACCGCTCCGCCCGCTCCTTCGCGGGCCAGGTGGACGAGGTGATGCGCGCGCACGCCGGCACCAACCGTCGCCTTGCCGTGGACAAGATCATGGTCCACGGCCTGCGCGCGCTGGAACGGGCCGGTTTCGACGTTCTGGAAGGCGAGGTGATCACCGAACGCACCCGCGCCATCAAAGGCCCCGACGACATCCTCGCCATGCGCTGCGCCCACCACGCCTGCGAAAGCGCGATTGCCGAGATGGAGGCGTTCACCCGCCACCACGTCCCGCACGGCAAAACCTCCGAAGACGACATCTGGGCCGAACTGCACAAGGCCAACATCCGGCGCGGCGGCGAATGGATCGAAACGCGCCTGCTGTCCTCCGGCCCCCGCACCAACCCGTGGTTTCAGGAATGCGGCCCGCGCATCGTTCAAAACAACGAAATCGTCGCGTTTGATACCGACCTGATCGGCGCGTATGGCATCTGCATCGACATCTCGCGCACCTGGTGGATCGGCGATCAGCGGCCCACCAACGCCATGATCTCGGCGATGCACCATGCCCGCGACCACATGACCGAAAACATGGCGCTCCTGAAACCCGGCACCACGATCCGCGAGCTGGTCTTTGGCGGCCACACCCTTGCCCCCGAATACCAGACGCAGAAATACAGCTGCAAAATGCACGGCGTCGGGCTGTGCGACGAATGGCCTTACGTCACCTACCCCGACGGCTGGGACGACGGCGCGATGGAGGCCGCCCTTGAACCCGGCATGGTCCTGTGCGTCGAGGCGCTGGTCTCGCCCGAAGGCGGCGATTTCTCGATCAAACTGGAGGATCAGGTGCTGATCACCGACACGGGGTATGAGAATCTCACGACCTATCCCTTCGACCCATGGCTGCTTGGTCAGGCCGGAAGGCAGGAAGGGTTGATGTAACAACCCCGCACCACGTCAGAACGTCCACACCACCTTGGTTTCCTGAACCCCGAAAATAGTGTATTCTAACATTGTCATATGTGTGAGGCTGCGATGAAGCGCTTTCTTCTTGCTGGTCTGCTTGCCTTTGGAACTCCGGTGGCGGCGTAAGACTGGTCAGCGGAAATCTACGGCGGCGTGGCGCCGGAAGCTGACGCCTTCTACCGCGACACGACCTATGATCTCGACGCGGGCACGGCGTTCGGCTTCGGCATCCACCGCGATCATTGGAACTGGGATTGGGTGCAGACGCGATGCGGACCGACCGGGCCTACACCGGCTTTGCAAATGACGTCGAGACAGTCTCCCTGATGCTGAACGCGCGCACCGGCTTTGCCCTTGCCAGCAGCATCGAAGGCTATGCCGGTCTCGGCCTGGGGATCATTCAGGTCGGCTATGCGGGAACTGGCCCGGATGCGCCATTTTCCGGCGTGGATATCGTCGCCGGTGGGCAGATTTCTCTCGGCGCACGCTATAGCCTCGGCTCGGGCAGTTTCTTCTCGGAACTCAAGCATCCGAGGGCATTTGAAGATGCCAGCATCGAGTCCGTCGCTGATACCGACGTGGCGCAAAGCTATGACAGCACCAGCGTGATCATCGGCTACGGCTTCGATTTCTGACCCTGGCACTGGCTGCGACCAGCCTCGCGCCAGTCGCCTCTGACTTCTGGGTTCGTCGCGTCGGTATGTGACCACAAACCGCCGGACCATCCTTCGATCGTCGTCGAACCGTCTGTCGGCAGCCTGTGCTATACAGAGGTACTGCCAGGAGGGTTCGTGCCATGAAAGAAGGCCCCGACATTGCCCGCGTTGCCGCGCTGATCGGCGACCCGGCCCGCGCCAACATGCTTGGCGCGCTGATGGCGGGCACGGCGCTGACCGCAGGCGAGCTTGCCACCGAGGCCGGGATCACCCCGCAGACCGCCTCCAGCCATCTTGCCCGGCTGACCGACGGCGGGCTCCTGTCCGTCGTGGCCCAAGGCCGCCACCGGTACTTTGCGCTCGCCTCGCACGAGGTGGCCCGCACGCTTGAGGCGTTGATGGGTCTGGCCGCCCGCACCGGCCAGCTTCGCCACCGTCCCGGACCACGTGACGAATCCCTTCGGGCGGCGCGCAGCTGCTATCACCACCTTGCCGGGGCGGCGGGGGTTCGGCTGCATGACAGCCTCACGGCACAGGGGCACCTTGCGCATGGTGCCGATGGTCTGCACCTGACTGCGTCGGGGATAGCCCATCTTGCCGCCGCAGGCCTTGTTCTGCCTCTGGGTCAGGTCCGCCATTGCCGCGCCTGTCTGGATTGGAGCGAGCGGCGCTATCATCTGGGCGGCAGCGCTGGTCGCGCCCTGTTGGCGCAGATGCGGCACATGAATTGGCTGCGCCCCGTCGCAGGCTCCCGCGCGCTGGTGTTCACCGCGCCCGGTCACCGAGCCTTTGCGGCGGCCTTTCCGGCGCATCTGGCCCCAAAGGTTAAGACTTCCTGAATTCAGGAAGCCAAGCCTTTGAATTCATGTGTCTCACACATATGTCCACGCGTGGACAAATGAAAAAGGCACCCCGAGGGGTGCCCTTTCCGAACCCGTCAGCCCCGATAGATCAGGCAGCTTCCGAGATGAATTTGACGGCATCGCCAAAGGTCTGGATGGTCTCGGCGGCGTCGTCCGGAATCTCGATCCCGAACTCTTCCTCGAAAGCCATCACCAGCTCGACCGTATCAAGGCTGTCAGCGCCCAGATCGTCGATGAACGAGGCGGCTTCCGTCACCTTGTCCTCTTCGACGCCAAGATGCTCGACGACGATCTTCTTCACGCGGTCCGCGATGTCGCTCATGTCCGTTCCTCTACATGGTGCGGGGAAAGTTCCCGCTTGGTCAGTCTTGCCCGTCACCGGGTGGGTTCGCACCGCAGTCGCGGCGACACCGGGATAGCTCCCGACGATTTCCAGCGCGCCTATAGCAAGCGTCACTGCACAAGGCAAACTCTTTCCCGCGCAGCCCCCGTCAACGGCAGGAACGCCCTACAGCATATCCCCGCCGCCGTTCACGTCCAGCGTCGCCCCGGTCACATACCCGGCCTCCTCGCTGGCCAGATACAGCACCGCCGCCGCAACCTCCGCAGGCGTTCCCATCCGTCCCGCAGGCACACCCTGCAAGATCTTGGCCCGCTGCTCGTCATTCAGCTTTTCGGTCATCGCCGTGGCGATCAGTCCCGGGGCGACGCAGTTCACGGTGATCCCCCGGCTGGCCACTTCCTGCGCCAGGCTTTTCGCCATGCCCGCCACCCCTGCCTTGGCCGCCGCATAGTTCGCCTGCCCCGGATTGCCCGCCTGCCCGACGACCGACGTGATATTCACGATCCGACCCCAGCGCGCTTTCATCATGCCGCGCAGCGCCCCCCGACACAGCCGGAAGGTCGACGTCAGGTTCACCTCGATCACGGCCAGCCAGTCGTCATCGCTCATCCGCATCATCAGCCCATCGCGGGTGATGCCGGCATTGTTGACAAGGATGTCAACCGAACCCATCGCCTCGGTCGCAGTCTTGATCAGCCCGTCCACCGCCGCCGCGTCCGACAGATCGCAAGGCAGCACATGCGCCCGCCCGCCCAACTCCGCCGCCAGCGCCTGCAACGGCCCTACCCGCGTGCCGGACAACCCGACCGTTGCCCCCGCCCCGTGCAGCACCCGCGCCACCTCGGCCCCGATCCCGCCAGAAGCCCCGGTGACCAGCGCGCATTTCCCCGTCAGATCGAACATAGTCGCCCCCCTTGAGTTTCTTCTCATCCCTTAGCAATCTCAGCCCGGCTTGGCCAAGGGTGTTTGCCAGGACTTCGCGTCGAGGCTGACACGGCAAATGACGAGCGGTCCTTGGCGAAGCAAGGCTGCGGCCACTGCAGCTATCGGCAGCCAAGGCTCGCAGGGATGGACCTCCGCGCCATTCCCTTGCCTTCGCGACAGATCCGACAGCCTAACCCTTCGCCGCCGCCACATCCTCAGGAGTGCCGATGGCGCGCGTCAATGCGCCCTCTGCGGTGCGTTTGATCATGCCCGACAGCGCCTTGCCTGCGCCGATCTCCCAGAACTCGGTCACGCCGGCGCGGCTCATCCACAACACGCTTTCGCGCCAGCGGACCGCCCCCGTCACCTGCGCCACCAGAAGATCAAAAATCCGGTCCGGCTCTTCCACCGCTTCGGCCCGCACGTTTACCACCACCGGCACCAGCGGCTTGGAAATCACCACCGCCGACAGCGCCTCGGCCATCACATGCGCTGCGGGCTGCATCAGCACGCAGTGGAACGGCGCACTGACCGGCAGCAGGATCGCCCGCTTTGCGCCCTTGGCCTTGGCGATGTCCAGCGCCCGCTCGACCGCCGCCTTGTGACCCGACACCACCACCTGACCGGGGTCGTTGTCATTCGCGGCCTGACACACCTCGCCCTGGGCCGCCTCTGCCGCGACTGCCACCGCTGCCTCGAAATCAAGGCCCAACAGGGCTGCCATTGCACCCACGCCGACCGGAACCGCCTCTTGCATGGCCTGACCCCGGATGCGCAGCAGGCGCGCTGTATCGGACAAGGTCAGCGCCCCTGCCGCGCACAGAGCGGAATATTCCCCCAGCGAATGCCCTGCCACGAAAGACGCATGGTCCAGCCCGATCCCTTCAGCCTCCAGCGCCCGCAGCGCGGCAATTGACGCAGCCATCAGCGCTGGCTGCGCGTTCCGGGTCAGCGTCAATTCTGCGATGTCGCCGCCCCAAATCAGCGCCGACAGGTTTTCACCCAGGGCCGCATCAACCTCGTCGAACACCGCCTTGGCCGCCGGATATGCCTCGGCCAGTGCGCGCCCCATGCCGATGGTCTGCGCCCCCTGGCCCGGAAAGACGAATGCGCGGCTCATGACTTATCCCCCTGCTTTGACTATGGCTTACCGCGCCAGACCGGGCCGTGCAACGCCTGCCCTTGACAGACCAGCCCCACTTTCCCCAAATCGCCCGATGACCCGGACCCGTCGCAAGATCCTTTATGCCGTCAGCTTCGAGACGTTCGGCATCGCCGTCGCCACGCTTGGCCTCATGGTCATGTCGGATGCCGACACGACCAGTTCGGTCATCCTGTCCGCACTGACAGCGACGATTGCGCTGAGTTGGAGCTTTGTCTTCAACACCCTCTTCGAGGCATGGGGGGCGCGTCAGGCGATCCGGGGCCGCTCGTTCCAACGCCGCACGTTGCCCGCGCTGCTGTTCGAAGGCGGTCTCATCGTCATCCTTGCGCCGGTGATGGCCTGGTGGCTGCAGGTGTCCTACCTGCAGGCGCTGGTCTACCAGGCCGGGCTGATCGTGCTGTTCATTGCCTATAACTATGTCTTCACTTGGGGGTTCGACCGGCTGTTCGGCCTGCCTGCGTCGGCCCGATAGGCCTTGCGTGGGCGTGGGCAATCTGTATAAGGCCGCATCCTTGCAAGCATTCCATGTAATGGCGCAGCCTCTCGTGGACGGGCCGCTTGCAAGGTTATCGCCCGTCCTATGAAGCGCGCCCGAAACGGATCGGAGTACGCATGCCGCTTTACGAGCATGTTTTCATCTCGCGTCAGGACCTGTCCAACACGCAAGCCGAAGGCCTCATCGAACATTTCTCCACAGTTCTCGCGGACAACGGCGGCAAAGTCGTTGAAAACGAATACTGGGGCGTCAAGACGATGGCCTACAAGATCAACAAGAACCGCAAGGGCCACTACGCCTTTCTTAAAACGGACGCGCCCGCCGCTGCCATTCAGGAAATGGAACGCCTGATGCGCCTGCACGACGACGTGATGCGCATTCTGACCATCAAGGTCGACAAGCATGGCGAAGGCCCGTCGGTGCAGATGCAAAAGCGTGACGACCGTGACGGCGACCGGGGTGACCGCGGTGGCTTTGGCGGTGGCGAACGCCGCGAACGCAGCTTCGGCGACCGTCCGGAGCGCAGCGAACGCCCATCCTTCGGTGGCGAACGCCCTTCGTTCGGCGCACCGCGTCGTTGATCCATAGCTTGAAGAAAGGTCCATAAACCATGGCGAACAAACCATTTTTCCGCCGCCGCAAGGTTTGCCCATTCTCGGGCGACAATGCACCGGCGATCGACTACAAAGACACGCGTCTGCTGCAGCGCTACATCTCCGAGCGTGGCAAGATCGTGCCGTCCCGTATCACCGCAGTCTCGGCGAAAAAGCAGCGTGAACTGGCGCAAGCCATCAAGCGCGCCCGCTTCCTCGCCCTGCTGCCCTACGCCGTGAAATAAGGAGCGCGCAGATGCAAGTCATTCTCCTTCAGCGCGTGGCCAAGCTTGGCCAGATGGGCGAAGTCGTCAACGTCAAGGACGGCTACGCGCGCAACTTCCTGCTGCCGCAGGGCAAAGCCCTTCGGGCGAACGAGGGCAACATCAAGTCCTTCGAAGTCAAGAAAGCTCAGCTGGAAGTCACCAACCTTGAGACCCGCAAGGAAGCCGAGGCCGTTGGCGTCAAGCTTGATGGCCAGATCTTCCTGATCATCCGCTCCGCCTCCGACGCGGGTGCGCTGTACGGTTCCGTCACCACCCGTGACGTCGCCGATGCCGCAACTGCAGCAGGCTTTACGGTGAACCGTGGTCAGATCGTGCTCGACCGCCCGATCAAAGACCTGGGCATTCACACGGTTTCGGCGGTTCTGCACCCCGAAGTCATCGTGAAGATCAAGCTCAATGTCGCGCGTTCGCCCGAAGAGGCTGAACTGCAAGCCGCTGGCAAGTCCATTCAGGAACTTGCCGCCGAGGCCGAAGCCGCCGCGGAGTTCGAGATCGCCGAGTTGTTCGACGAAATGGGCGCAGCCCAGGACGGGGCCGACCTCGGCCGCGACTGATCTTCGCAACAAAACAGCCAGACCGCGCCGGGGCAACCCGGCGCGGTTTTTTCATGACCCTGTCACGTCGCGCACCGATAATCCGGCAGATTGCGCCTTGCAATACAATCATTGCGGGCATTCTATAGCTGAATTATCAACCTGAAAGGGATCGGCATGAGCGTCCTCCTAACCCGACGTGGTTTCATTGCCGGTTCCGCAGGTCTTGTCTTGCTGCATCCGTTCTCGGCCCGCGCCCAGGCCAATCAGGCACATCTGCGGCTGATCGAGACGACGGACCTGCATGTCCACGTCTTTCCCTACGACTATTACGCTGACAAGCCGGTTGATACCGTCGGCCTGTCACGCACCGCCAGTCTGATCGAAGCGGTCCGGGCCGAAGCGACGAATGCAGTCCTGCTGGACAACGGCGATTTCCTGCAAGGCAACCCGATGGGCGATTACATCGCCTATGAGCGCGGCATGGAAACCGGCCAGATGCACCCGATCATCGCGGCGATGAACACGCTTGGCTATGATGCATCCACCCTTGGCAACCACGAATTCAACTACGGCCTGCCCTTCCTGATGAACGCCGTCGCAGGGGCAAATTTCCCGGTGGTTTCGGCGAATGTGGTCAAGACACCGGGGGCCACCCCGCGCGAAGACCTCACCCTTCTGCCGCCTTACATCATCCTCGACCGCACCGTCATTGACGGCGCCGGGGTCAGCCTTCCAGTCCGCATCGGCATCATCGGCTTCGTGCCGCCGCAGATCATGGCCTGGGACCGCAAGCATCTGGAAGGCAACGTCTCCACCCGGGATATCGTCGCCACCGCGCAGGCCTACGTGCCGCAGATGAAAGAGGCAGGGGCCGACATCATCGTCGCGCTGTGCCATTCCGGGATTGGCGATGCCGCAGCCACAGACGGGATGGAAAATGCCGCCGTTCCGCTGGCCGCCATCCCCGGCATCGACGCCATTCTGACCGGTCACAGCCACCTGGTCTTTCCGGGTCCGGATTTCGACGGCTTTGCGGGAACCGACACCGCCGCCGGCACAATCTCGGGCAAGCCCGGCGTGATGGGCGGCTTCTGGGGCAGCCATATGGGCCTGATTGACCTGTTGCTGGAACGCGACGGTAGCGGCTGGCGTATCGTGTCGCATACGTCCGAGGCGCGCCCGATCTCAAAGCGCAACGAGGATCGCAGTATCCGCGCGCTAGTCCCTGATCACGCCCCGGTCCTCGCCGCAGCGCAAGCCGATCATGACGCGACGCTGCAATACATCCGCCGTGCCGTGGGCACGACCGAGGCCCCGCTGCACAGCTACTTTGCCCTCGTGGCCGATGACCCATCCATCCAAATCGTCTCCATAGCGCAGATGTGGTATATCAAACAGATGCTTGCGGGGACCGAGTTTGAGTCCCTCCCCCTCCTCTCGGCCGCCGCACCGTTCAAGGCAGGCGGTCGTAGCGGGCCCGAATTCTATACCGACGTGCCCACAGGCGATGTGGCAATCAAGAACGTGGCAGACCTATACCTCTATCCCAACACCGTCCGCGCAGTGGCGATCACTGGCGCGCAGGTGAAGGACTGGCTGGAGCGATCCGCCAGGATCTTCAACCAGATCACCCCCGGCAAACCGGATCAGATGCTGATAAACCCTGATTTCCCAAGCTACAATTTCGACGTGATCGACGGCGTGACCTACCGGATCGACCTCAGTCAGCCCGCCAAGTACGATAAGGACGGCCTCCTGATCGACCTGGCTGCCAGCCGGATCGCGGACCTCATGTTCGATGGCGGACCGATCGACCCGGCGCAGCGCTTCGTCGTCGCCACCAACAACTACCGCGCGGGCGGCGGCGTCAAGTTCCCCGGCAGCGATGGCTCGACCATCATCTACGAGGCACCCGACACCAACCGCGACGTGATCGTGCGCTACATCGTCGAACAGGGCACCATCAACCCCGCCGCAGACGCGAACTGGGGCTTTGTCCCGATGCCTGACACGTCCGTTCTGTTCGACACCGGACCCGGCAGCGCCAAATACGTAACCTCTGTCACCGGTGTCAAAATCGAAGCCGCCGGGGACGGGGCAGAGGGCTACGCGCGCTTCCGCATCGCATTGTGAACCACATCGCGGTCGAAATACAAAAGGGCCGCCCAAAGGCGACCCTTTGCAGTCCTCAATCGAGGTCTGATCACATCTCGTCCAGCGCCTCGATGGCCTTCTGAAGCTTCTCTTTCGAGATTTCCTTGTCCGTCACCTTGGCCAGACCGACGATATGGTCGACCACCTTGTCTTCAAACAGCGGTGCGCGCAGTTGCTGCTGCATCTGCGGGTTTTTCTGCACGAACTCGAAGAACTGGCGTTCCTGTCCCGGATATTGACGGGCAGCGGCCAGCACGGCTTGAGTCATTTCGGCGTCGGTCACCGTCACTTCGGCCTTGCGACCGATCTCGGCCAGCAAAAGACCAAGCCGCACCCGGCGTTCGGCCAGCGACTTGTGCTCGTCCGAAGGCTCGATGGCGTCATGGTTGTGGCCATGATCGTCGGGATGCTCTTCGTGATACAGCTGGTGCGCGATCTGCCCGGCTTCCGCCTCGACCAGATTGGCGGGCAGGTCGAACTTCACCATGCCGTCCAGCTGATCCAGCAGCGACCGCTTCATCACCGCGCGCGCGGCACCCTTGTATTCGGCTTCCAGACGCTCGGCGATCTGGGCCTTCAGCGCGGCCAGATCTTCGGCCCCGTATTTCTTGGCCAGCTCGTCGTCGATTTCGGCTGGCTTCGGCTCTTTCACGGCTTTCACCGTGCAGGCGAAAACGGCGGCCTTGCCGGCCAGATTCTTGGCACCGTAAGCCTCAGGGAAGGTCACGTTGACCGTCACTTCGTCACCAACCTTGGTCCCGGTCAGCTGCGCCTCAAAGCCGGGGATGAAGGAGTTGGACCCCAGCACCAGCGGATAATCCTCTGCCGAACCGCCCTCGAAGAAATCGCCGTCGACCGACCCCTTGAAGTCGATCACGATCTGATCGCCGTCCTTGGCCTTGGCACCCTTCTTGCGGTCATCAAAGGCTTGCGAGGATGCCGCCAGATTGGCCACCGCCTCGTCAATCGCCGCGTCGTCGGCCTTGACCAGCAGACGGTCCAGCTTGATCTTGCCAGCGTCGATTTCCGGAATTGGCGGCAGGGCGTCGTAGGTCATCTCGACCACGACATCCTGACCGTCTTTCCAGGTCTCACCGCCGACCATCTTCACTTCGGGCTGCAAGGACGGACGATCGCCCGTAGCCTCGAAATGGCCCTTCATCGCGCCGTCGATGGCGTCTTGCATCGCATCGCCCATCAGGCGCTGACCGAATTGCTTTTTCAGGATCGCGAGCGGCACCTTGCCCATGCGGAACCCCTTGATCTCGACATCGGGTTGCGCTTCCAGAAGCTTTTCCTGAACCTTCGCGTCCAATTCCGCTGCCGACACCGTGATGGTGTAGCCGCGCTTGAGGCCGTCTTTCAGGGTCTCGGTGACCTGCATACTCGGGTGTCCTTCCTCGATCTCGTTCAGCGCAACTGCGCAATAGCTCACACACGCAAGGCAATGCGCCCGACGCCAAATTGCGCGCCTTCTAGCAAAGCTTTCCGACCGGCGTAAGGGGGATAAATCACCCAAAGGCTGATGGTGCTGCCCAAAGCTGTCTGGTGCGGGTGGAGGGACTTGAACCCCCACGCCTTGCGGCGCCAGAACCTAAATCTGGTGCGTCTGCCAATTTCGCCACACCCGCATCTGCCCCTTCGGGCGCGAACCTTTTAGCAAACCCCTGCGGCAAGGGCGAGGGGGAAATGTTCCGCCACAGTCCTGCCGCTGCACCATCGCGATCTGACCACATCTGCCGCGAAATCACCGCCACGTGATCGAATGCAGGCCACAAATCACTGGCAACCAGAGGGTGAGCAAATCCGCTCGTTCGGGACCATCGCGATGACCAGTCTGACGAAGATCACCGGCCCCTGGGAAGATAAAGACCTGAAGGCCGGACAGGGCCTGCTGGCAGGAACCCATATCCGAACCCTTGACGGCGTGCTGCCGGTGGAATTTCTGTGCCCGGGCGACCGTATTGTTACCCGTGACGGTTCGGCGCGCCTTGTCTCTCTTTCCACATCGCGCCGCAAAGCGATCTCAGTGATCAGGATCACCGCTTCCAGCCTTGGCTACGACCGCCCCGAAACCGATCTTCTGCTCGCGCCCGGACAGCGTGTTGTGATCCGCGACTGGCGGGCTCGCGTCCTGTACGGCACCGCTGTTGCGGCCATTCCCGCGTCACGGCTTGCGGACGGTGAATTTGTCCTGACCGAATTTCGGGCCGACGTGCGCCTCTTTACCCTGCGCTTCGCAACCGAAGAGGTGATCTACGCCGAAGGCCTGGAGCTTGCCTGCCTCGCGACCGAACCAGCCTTGTCGGACACGCTCTAACGCCCCCAGACCACCGCATTCTCGTGCCGCTTGATCAGGTGCTTCAAATCCTCGAATGCCGTGCAAATGTACCCCGCCAGCCGGTCCGCCGCTTGTGAGCGGTTGGGCGACACGCGGCGCAGGATGCCAGGGCTGCGGTTCGGCTGCGGAATGTCCAGCGGCAGCACGGTGATCCGGTTTTCCTTGCGCTGCGCGAACACGACCGAGAACGGCAGCACCGCCAGCGCGTTGGTTTCGGCCATGTAGTTGATCACGCTCATCAGACTGCCGCCGGAATAGCGGATGTTGATCTCTGACATGCCGATGGTCAGCAGGATCGAATGCAGGTCCGACATCAGCGGCGATCCCGGCAGCGGGGCCACCCATGGATATTCGGTCAGATCAGAAATCTGCAGCCGCCGCTTGCGCAGCAACGGATGGCCGGGCCTGCACGACACGATGTTGCGGCCCGGCAGAATCTCGGTGACCTCGAACCCCGGTGCGGCATCCAGAAGGCCCATCGGCACGATGGCGAGGTCGATCAGGTCATTCTCCAGCGCCGATGACAGATCGGGCAGGTTGCCATAGCTTTGCTGCACCGTCACGTCCGGCTCCAGGTTCTGGAAATCCGCCACCATCCGGCTGATCATCGCATCCATGAAGAACGGCACGCCCCCCACCCGCACCAGCCCTTTGGTGCCGGTCAGGAACCCCTTCACCGTATCCGACGCCCGCCGCGACGCGGTCAGGATCGCCCGGCCATGCGCCGCCAGTTGCGCACCCAGCGGTGTGGCCTGCAACGGGCGCTTGCCCTTCACGAACAACGGCTGGCCAATCCGCGCCTCCAGCATCGCCAATGACCGGCTGATGGCGGGCTGCGTCAGGCCCAAAGCCTATGCCCCGGCACTGATACTGCCCGCGTCCAGCACCGCAGCAAGCTGCATGACATGGGTTTCGCTTAGCCTCATAGCGATATGATATAATAACCTGCGAACAAATCATTCCCCGTTCTGTCACAACGCCGCATCTTGGCAATACGGGAGGGGAGGCCCGGCAGACCATGGACGGAGCGTCACCCGATCAAGCTGTGAACGGCGTGCTCCAGGACCTTGGCCTGCGCATGGCCAAATCAGGCGATGCCCGTCTGCCAGCGGCCTTTATGTCCATCGTGACCGGCGTGCATGATCTGGTGGCCCAGCTTAAACCCACTGGCGAAGAGCTGCGCGCGATGATTGATTTCCTTACCGAGGTCGGCCACAGCGCCGATGCGCGGCGTCAGGAATGGGTGCTGCTGGCCGATGTGATCGGCGTCTCCACCCATGTCGAGGATCTGAACGCCGCCCGCCCCGACGGTGCAACCCCCAACACCCTGCCCGGCCCGTTCTACCGGCAGGACGTGCCAGAAGTGCCGCTCGGCGGCAACCTGTCGCGCGACGGCATTGGCGAGACCTTGAAGGTTCAGGTGCGGTAAACCGATCTGACCGGCCAGCCGGTGGCCGATGCCGTGGTCGATGTCTGGCAGGCCAACGCGCTGGGGCGCTATGAAAATCAGGACCCCGACCTGCAACCCGAATTCAACCTGCGGGGCCGCCTTCGCAGCGATGCGCAGGGCCGGGTGCATTTCCTCTGCGTCAAACCGCGCGGCTATGCCCTGCCCAATGACGGCCCGGTGGGTCGGCTGCTGAACGCGTTGGGGCTGTGTCTTGAACACCCGGCGCATCTGCATTTCCGCGTCACCGCACCCGGCTTTCAGGTGCTGACCACCCATGTTTTCGACCGGCGTGACCCCGCCATCGGTCACGATGCCCTGTTCGGCGTCAAGCCGCAGCTACTGGCTGACTTCAACCCCCTGCCACCCGATGGCAGCGGGGTGAAGCATTCCCTTGATATCACATTCGTTCTTGCTCGCGATGGCCACGCGGACAAGGCACCCCCCGCCCCTGCAACGCGAAAGGAACACTGAAATGGCCAAGGCTCTTGTCAGCGGCTACCACCACCTGACCCTGTCGACCTACTGTGCGCAGGAAGACTATGATTTCTATACCAAAACGCTGGGCCTCTATTCGGTCAAGCGCACCGTGCTGTTTGACGGCACGATCCCGGTCTGTCACCTCTACTACGGCTCCAGACACGGTGATGCGTCGACGATCATCACCACTTTCCCGTTCAAGAAGCCCGGTGTTTATGGCCGTCGCGGCACCAACCAAAGCCGCACCATCATGCAGTCGATCCCGGTCGGCGCGTCCGACTACTGGGTTGACCGGCTGAACGGCAAAGGCGTCAAGGCCACCAAGGGCAGCCGGTTTGGCCTGACCCGCGTCATGTTCACCCATCCCTGCGGCATCCCGCACGAACTGGTCGAAAAAATCCCGGCGACACCCGTGCGCCCATCGTCAATCCCGCCGCTGGCACCACCGCGCAGACCGCAATCCGGGGCATCTATGGCGGCGGCATCGCGGTGTTCGACCTTGATTGCATGGACGAATTCATCATCGGCGGCATGGGCCTGAAGCAAGAGGCGAAGTCGTCGGAAGGCCTGATGTTCTCGGTCCCCGACAACCTTGGCCCGCATTCGGTGGTTGAGGTGGTCGAGGACCGCACCTCCAAGCAAGGCACCTGGATGCTGGCGGGCGGCACTATCCACCACATGGCGCTGAACACCGGGACCGAGGAAAACCAGATCGCGCTGAAGGCCCGGCTGGAAGGCCTGGGCTTCACCGATGTGTCGGAACAGAAAGACCGCAACTACTTCAAGTCGATGTAGGTGCGCAGTCCCAGCGACGCGCTGTTCGAGATTGCCTGGACCGTCCCCGAAGGCTGGGCCAAGGACGAAGCCCCGGATGCGATCGGAAAATCACTGGTGTTCCCGCCATGGTTCGAAGATCGCCGGGCCGAGCTGATGCTGGGTCTGGAAGAGGCGGCGTTCTGATCATGGACGACGTTCTGCACCACGGGGCTGAACCGGCTATGGCAAAGGCGCTTTGCGTCTTTGTCCACGGTCGCGGCCAGACCCCGGAAGAGATGGTGGATCAAGTGATCCGCCATCTGCCGCAGGATGTCGCCTACGCCCTGCCCCGCGCGGGCGGCAAAAGCTGGTACGCCGCGCGGGCCGTTGATCCCTTGACCGACGTGACCCGTGCTGAACTTGCCGCGTCCCTCGCCCACCTGCACCGGGTGATCATAGCCATGCGTGCCGCCTCGCCGCGCCGCCTGCTGCTGGCAGGTTTCTCACAAGGCGCGTGCCTGTCGCTTGAGCACGCTTGCACCGGTCAAGCCCCGCCCGATGCGCTGGCCGCCCTCACTGGCTGCCGTGTCGGCACCAATTCCGACACCCGCCCCACCGCCCTGCCACGCGGCTTGCCGGTCTACCTGACCGGTGGCGACGCCGACCCGTGGATCCCCGTGGCGGCCTTCGCGGATGCCGCCGCCGACCTTGGCCGCCAGGGAGCCGCCCTGCGCGCCGACCTGTTCCCCGGCCGCCCGCATGAAGTCTCGCGCCCGGAACTTGCCATGCTGTCCGCCATCCTGTCAGACCTCGCAAAGGGCCGTGCGCCCAGGCTGGCCGCCCCCCGATGACCCGCGCCTTCACTTTTCCCGGCCTGACCACCCGCGTCCTCTTTGGCGCAGGCACCCTTTCGCAGGTTGCTGCCGAAGCGCAGCGCCTTGGCCACCAGCGCGCGCTGATCCTCGCCACCCCGCACCAAGCCGATCAGGCGCAGGCGCTGGCCGATACCCTTGGCCCGCTCGCAGTCGGCATCTTCGCCGGGGCCGCGATGCACACGCCCACCGATGTCACCGACACTGCCATCACCGCTTTCCGCGACGCCAAGGCCACCTGCGTGATCAGCCTCGGCGACGGTTCCACCACCGGGCTTGACAAGGCCATCGCTGTCCGCACCGGGGCGGATCAGGTCGTAATCCCCACCACCTATGCCGGGTCCGAAATGACCGACATTCTGGGCGAAACGGCGGGGGGCGAAAAAACCACCCGCCGCGACCCTGCGATCAGGCCCGAAGTGGTGATCTACGACACCGACCTGGCGCTGACCCTGCCGGTGCCGCTGACCGTCACGTCGGCCCTGAACGCCATTGCCCACGCGATGGAGGCGTTCTACGCCCCCGACCGCAACCCGGTGGTCGAGGCGATGTGCCGCGACGCGATGCGCGCCTTCAAGACTGCCCTGCCTGTGCTGATCTCCGATCCTTTGAACCGCGACGCGCGGGGCGAGGCGCTGTATGCCGCGTGGTGTTGCTCTACCGCGCTGGGGCAGGTGACGATGGCCCTGCACAACAAACTGGCGCATGTGCTGGGCGGGTCGTTCGGGATGCCGCATGCCGAAACGCACGCGGTCCTCTTGCCCCACACCACTGCCTACAACGCAAGCGCCGTGCCAACCCTGCTGACCCCGATCTCTGACGTGTTTGGCACTCCGGCAGGGGCTGGCCTTTGGGACTTCGCCAAATCCATCGGCGCGCCGCTGCGCCTTGCCGATCTTGGCCTGACCGAACCCGATCTCGACCGTGCCGCCGATATCGCCTTGAAGAACGCCTACTGGAACCCCCGGCCCTTCAGCCGTCAAGACATCCGCGATCTGCTTCAGGCGGCGTATGAAGGACGCCGCCCAACCAACTGACATAAAGGGAGGATTACCATGCTGACCAGACGTAAATTCCTGCGCTCTACCGCTGCTACCGGCCTGACACTCGCCGCCTCGGGCCTTGCCGCCCCGGCCATCGCGCAGGGGGCCAAGATCAAGCTTGGCTACGTCGGCCCGCAGTCCGGACCACTGGCGGGCTTTGCCGAAAGCGATACCTACAACATCGCGTCGTTCCTTGCGACTGACGCGGGCAAGAACTTTGAGGTGATCGTCAAGGACAGCCAGTCCAACCCGAAGCGGGCCGCCGAAGTGGCCAAAGAGCTGATCGTGTCCGACGAGATCGACCTGATGCTCGTCGCCTCAACCCCCGAAAACACCAACCCGGTGGCGACGACCTGCGAAGCGGAAGGAATGCCGGTCATCTCGACCATGGCGCCGTGGCAGCCGTGGTTCATCGGCCAGCAGGGCAACCCAGGCGATCCGGCAAGCTGGAAGCCCTTCGACTTTGCCTTCCACTATTTTTGGGGGATGGAGGATGTGATTGCCGTCTTCCTGAACATGCGGAACCAGATTCCGACCAACAAGATGGTCGGCGGCCTGTTCCCGAATGACGCGGACGGCAACGCCTGGGACGACCCGAATTTTGGCTTCGGTCCCGGATTTGCGGCGGCGGGCTAGGCGCTGACCGATCCGGGCCGCTACCAGAACCTGACCGATGATTTCAGCGCCCAGATCAACGCCTTCAAGGCCGCGAATGCCGAGATCGTCACCGGCGTGGTGATCCCGCCCGATTTCACAACCTACCGCAATCAGGCGATCCAGCAAGGCTTCAGCCCCAAGATCGTTACCGTGGCCAAGGCGATCCTGTTCCCGCAATCGGTCGAGGCATTGGGCGAGGCCGGGCACAACCTGTCGTCCGAGGTGTGGTGGTCGAACACCCACCCGTTCAAATCCTCGCTGACCGGGGTGTCTTCGGCCGATCTTGCCGCCGATTTCACCGCCCAGACCCAGCGGCCCTGGACTCAGCCCATCAGCTTCATCCACTCGCTGTTCGAAGTGGCGACCAACGTGATGGGCCGCGCCAGCGACGTGACCGACCGTGAGGGCGTGGCGGCGGCGATTGCCGCGACCAGCATGGACACGATGGTCGGCAAGGTCGCGTTTGACGGCGCGGGCCTGCCACCCTTCGCCGCGACCAACGTTTGCAAGACGCAGCTTGTGGGCGGCCAATGGCGGCGCAATGCCGATGGCACCTTCGCGCTGGTGGTGGTCGACAACCAGACCGCCCCGAACATCCCCACCGGCGGCGTGATGGAAGCGCTGACCTAAACCCTTGCCCCCGGCCTGCCAAGGCCGGGGCCCCTGCCGGAGCTGTGAATGATCCTTCTGGAACTACATGACGTGTCGAAAAGCTTCGGGGCCCTCAGGGTCACCGATGCTGTCTCATTTGCGGCCCCAAAGGGTCAGGCGCTGGGGATCATCGGCCCGAACGGTGCAGGAAAATCCACCCTGTTCAACCTGATAACCGGCAACATCAGTCCCGATCAGGGCCGCATCACGCTGCTTGGCCGCGACGTGACCCGCCTGCCCGCGATGGACCGCGTCCGCATGGGCGTGGGCCGCAGCTTTCAGAGCCCCCAACCTTTCGAGGGGCTGACGGTCTATGAAAACCTCGCCGTCGCGGCCAGTTTTGGCCAGGGGCGGTCGGAGGCTGCCGTGACCGAAGACTGCATCCGCATCCTGCGCGACACTGAACTCCTGCGCCTTGCCAACACCCCCGCCGGTGCGCTGTCGCTGTTGGACCGCAAGCGGCTGGAACTGGCCCGCGCCATGGCCACAGGGCCGGAGCTGCTGCTCTTGGACGAAATCGCCGGGGGTCTGACCGAAGGCGAATGTCAGGCGCTGGTCGCCACCATCAAGGGCCTGCACGCCCAAGGCATGACCATCATCTGAATCGAGCATGTGCTGCACGCGCTGACCGCCGTCGTCGAACGCCTGGTGGTGCTGGATTTCGGTCGGGTGATCGGGATCGGCGAACCGGAAGCGATCATGGCCTCGAAAGAGGCCCGCGAGATCTGCCTGGTGACCCTCGCGTGATGCTGCTGGAAACCAAAGCCCTCACCGCCAGTTACGGCCAGTTCCGCGCCCTGTTCGGAGTTGATATCACCCTTGCGGCAGGCGAAACCGTGGCGATCATCGGGGCCAACGGCGCGGGGAAATCCACGCTCCTGCGCTCCATCACCGGCATCCTGCGCAATGATCCCGGCATGGTGCTGCACAAGGGCGATCCCATCGGCGCGCTGCCAGCCGAAACCGTGATGCAGCGCGGAATCGCCATGGTGCCCGAAGGCCGCAAGCTGCTCCCCTCGCTCTCGGTGGAGTAAAATCTGCTGATCGGCGGCCAGGTCCGCCGCGCGACCGGCCCATGGAGCCTGTCGACAATCTACGATCTGTTCCCCGCCTTACGCGAAAAGCGAAGCGTTCCCGGCGCCGCCCTCTCCGGGGGCCAGCAGCAGATGGTCGCCATCGGTCGCGCCCTTATGTCCAACCCTGAGGTGCTGCTTTGTGACGAAATCAGCCTCGGCCTCGCGCCCGTGGTGATCCGCGACATCTACGCCGCTATGCCGCGCATCAAGGCGTCGGGTGCTGCGATCATCGTGGTGGAACAAGACATCGTCTGCGCGCTGTCGGTCGCCGACCGGGTCTATTGCATGATGGAGGGTCGCATCACCCTGACCGCCCCCGCCGCCACCGTCAGCCGCGACGCGATCCACACCGCCTATTTCGGAGCCGACGCATGATCTGGATCGACACCATCGTGCAAGGCATCCTGCTGGGCGGCCTCTACGCGCTGTTCGCGGCGGGCCTCAGCCTTGTCTTCGGCATCATGCGGCTGGTCAACCTTGCGCATGGCGACATGATCATCTTCGCCGCCTTCGCGATCCTTCTGATCACCAGCACCCTTGGCCTCAACCCCTTCCTCGCAGCCCTCATCGCGGCCCCGGTGATGTTCGCCCTTGGCTAAGCGCTGCAAAGGTTCGTCCTGAACCGCGTGCTGGGCAAGGATATTCTACCGCCACTCCTCGTCACCTTCGGCCTCTCCGTCGCCCTGCAAAACGGGCTGCTGGAGGCGTTCTCGGCCGACAGCCAGCGCATCCCCGCCGGGCCGCTGGAAAGCGCATCGGTCAACCTTGGGATCGTCACCGTCGGCTGGATGCCGCTCCTGACCTTTGCCACCGCCGTGGCCGTCATCATCGGCCTGAACCAGATCTTCTACCGCACAGCACTTGGCCGCGCCTTCCGTGCCACCAGCGACGATCCGGTCACCGCCAGCCTGATGCGCATCGCGCCGAAAAGCATCTTCGCCATCGCCACCGGGCTTGCCATGGTCGTCGTCACCATCGCTGCCCCGTACCTTGGGATGCGGGCAAACTTCGATCCCTCCATCGGCCCCGCTCGGCTGATCTATGCGTTCGAGGCGGTGATCATCGGCGGCCTTGGCTCGCTTTGGGGCACGCTCACGGGTGGGATCATCATCGGCGTGGCGCAGACGATGGGCGCGGCGGTGAACCCTGAATGGCAGATCCTCGCAGGGCAGATCGCGTTCCTCATTGTCCTCCTGATCCGCCCGCGCGGCCTCTTTCCCCTGGCGGTGGATTGAGATGACCCTCCGCGTTGTCACCCGCACCCGCACCGGCACCATCGCAGGCATCATCGTCCTGCTGATACTCCTTGCGGGCGCAGCCCTTCCCGCCTTGGCTTCGCGCGGGCTGATCCAGGACCTGTTCACCATCATGACCCTCCTTACCCTCGCCCAACTGTGGAACCTGCTCGCCGGCTACGGCGGACTTGTCAGCGTCGGCCAGCAAGCCTGCGTCGGCATCGGCGCCTACGCGATGTTCGCGGGCGTGATCCTGTGGGGCTGGGACCCCGTCCTCGCCATCCCGCTGGGCGGCCTTGCCGCCCTTGCCCTCGCCGTCCCCACCGCCTTTTTCGCCTTCCGCCTGCAAGGAGCCTACTTCGCCATCGGCACCGCTACCGTCCGCACCCTCTTTGACGTCCGGCAAGCCGCCGCCCGCGATATCCTCGCCTACTGGCTGGCCCTCGCCCTCGCCGCGCTGACCATCGCGGCCATCTACTGGCTGCTTCGCAACCGCCTTGGCCTTGCGCTGGCCGCCGTGCGCGACAACTCCGAGGCGGCGAAATCGGTGGGCGTGGATGCCCGGCGCATAAAATGGGCGGTGTTCCTGATCGCCGCCTTTGTCGCTGTCCTGACCGGCGCGCTGATCTATAAGCAGACCGCCCGCATATCGCCCGACGCGGCCTTCAGCGTGACGGACTGGACGGCTTACGTCATCTTCATCGTGGTCATCGGCGGTATTGGCCGGATCGAAGGCCCGATCCTTGGGGTCATCGTGTTCTACGCCCTGCAATCCACGCTGGCCGATTACGGCGCGTGGTATCTGCTGACCCTCGACCTGATTGCCATCGCGGTGATGCTGTTCGCCCCGCGCGGGCTTTGGGGCCTTTTGTCCGACCGCACTGGGCTGCACCTGTTTCCCGTCCAGCGCAGGCTGGAAGGTATTGATCTGATGGGAGGAAAATAATGGCAGATAAATCAACCGACGT
Organism: Paracoccaceae bacterium; assembly: GCA_031415015.1. Classification (GTDB taxonomy): domain Bacteria; phylum Pseudomonadota; class Alphaproteobacteria; order Rhodobacterales; family Rhodobacteraceae; genus JAUYQR01. Next base: position 15,987 of record JANOQT010000134.1, on the reverse strand, counting down.
TCTGGTGATCGGCAGCGGCCCCGCAGGCTCGGCCACCGCCGCACTGCTGGCAAGCAGCGGCATCGACGTAATGATCGTCAACCGCTACCGCTGGCTGTCGAACACCCCGCGCGCCCACATCACCAACCAGCGCACGATGGAGGTCTTGCGCGATCTGGGGCCAGAGGTAGAGGCCGAGGCGATGCAGCACGCCGCCCCGCAGCACCTGATGGGCGAGAACGTGTTCTGCGAAAGCCTTGCGGGCGAGGAACTGGGCCGGATGAAAAGCTGGGGCACCTCGCCCCTGTCCAAGGCCGAACACCTGATGTCCTCGCCGTGTGAGATGAACGATCTGCCGCAGACCTTCATGGAGCCGATCCTGTTCAAGACCGCCTGCGCGCGCGGCGCACAAAGCCGGATGAGCACGGAGTATGTCAGCCACGAACAGGACAACACCGGCGTCACCACCGGCTGCCGCGACCGGCTGACCGACAAGACCTTCACTGTCCACTCCAAGTTCCTGATCGGTGCGGATGGCGGCAACAGCCTTGTGGCCGAACACCTCGGCCTTCCGTTCGAGGGCAAGATGGGTGTGGGCGGGTCGATGAACATCCTGTTCCGCGCTGATCTGTCGGCTTACGTCGCGCACCGGCCTTCGGTGCTCTACTGGGTCATGCAGCCCGGTGCGGATGTGGGCGGCATCGGTATGGGTCTGGTCCGCATGGTCCGCCCGTGGAACGAATGGCTGATCGTCTGGGGCTATGACAACAACCAGCCCGCGCCCGTTGTGGATGCAGCCCTCGCCACCCAGGTCGCCCGCCAGCTGGTCGGCGACCCGGAGCTTGAGATCGACCTGATCTCGGCCAACACCTGGACGGTGAACAACTGCTACGCCACCCACATGCAAAAGGGCCGCGTCTTCATCATGGGTGATGCCGCGCACCGGCACCCGCCGTCGAACGGGCTGGGGTCGAATACCTCCATTCAAGATGGCTACAACCTCGCCTGGAAACTCGCAGCCGTGGTCAAGGGGCAGGCGACACCGAAGCTCCTCGACAGCTACAGCGCCGAGCGCGCGCCGATTGCCAAGCAGATCGTCACCCGCGCCAACCTTTCCATCGCCGAGTTCGGCCCCATATTCGCGGCGTTGGGCATGGACGGCGGCGTCGATCACGACAAGATCCAGCGCAACATGGCCGCCCGCTGCGACGCCACGCCACGCCACGCCACGCCAGAGGCCGAAGCGCAACGTGCGGCGCTGCGCTAGGCCATCGCGTTCAAGAAGTACGAATTCGATTGCCACGGGGTCGAGATGAACCAACGCTACACCTCCGCCGCAGTGGTCACCGACGGCCAGCACCCACCCGCTCCAAACTCGGATATGGAACTGCATTACCAGCCCACCACCCACCCCGGCGCGCGCCTGCCGCATGTCTTGGTCTACGACCGCCACGGCGCGTGGGTCTCCACCTTAGACCTCACCGGCAAAAGCCAATTCACTCTGATCACCGGCATCGGTGGCCAGCCATAGATTGCGGCGGCTGAGACGCTGTCGGCCAAGCTCAACTTGCCGATCCGCATCGTCAAGATCGGATCCCGCTGTGCTATCGAGGATCACGGCGGCGACTGGGCCCGCGCCAGCGAAATCCGTGATGAGGGTTGCCTTCTGGTGCGCCCCGACCAGCACGTCGCCTGGCGCAGCGCCAGCCTGACCGCTGATCCGCACGCCGACCTCTCCCGCGTTCTCAACGCCATTCTGGGGCACTGACATGACCACCGAACAGGGCTTTTTCACCGAAGAGAATTCCGCCGAAGTCGTCACCAGCCGGAACGCCAACGCGCAAGACCCGCGTTTGAAACAGGTGATGGAGGTAATCACCTGCAAGCTCCACGAGGCGGTCAAAGAGATTGGGCCGACCGAGGCCGAATGGTTCCGCGCCATCATGTTCCTCACCGAAACCGGCCACATGTGCAACGACTGGCGGCAGGAATTCATCCTGCTGTCCGACGTGCTGGGCGTGTCGATGCTGGTCGATGCGATCAATAACCGTAAACCCTCGGGCGCCAGTGAAAGCACTGTCCTCGGCCCGTTCCACGTTGCGGATGCCCCGGAACTGCCTATGGAGGCCAACATCTGTCTGGACCAGAAGGGCGAGCCGATGCGGGTGCATGGCCGCATTCTGGATACCGAAGGCAACCCCATCGCCGGGGCCAAGATCGACGTCTGGCAGGCCAATAACGAAGTCTTTTACGACGTGCAGCAAAAGGGCATCCAGCCCGATTTCAACCTGCGCGGCGTGTTCCGCACCGGCCCGGACGGCGGCTACCACTTTCGCGGCGTGAAGCCCAAGTTCTACCCGATCCCCGATGACGGCCCGGTCGGCAAACTGCTGGCAGCCCTTGGCCGCCACCCCTTCCGCCCCGCGCATCTGCACTACGTCATCGAGGCCGAAGGCTTCGACCGCCTCGTCACCCACATCTTCGACCCCGATGATCCCTACATCCGCTCTGACGCGGTGTTTGGCGTCAAGCAAAGCCTGATGGCCAAGTTCCAGCCCACTGTCGACCCCGAAGCCGGGTTCGACGGCCCGTTCCTCGACCTCGCCTTCGATTTCGTGCTGTCGCGGACCGGCCAATGACTGCAAACCCCTGCATCCTCTGCGTCGCCATCACCGGCTCCCTGCCGACCAAGGCCAACAACCCCGCCGTGCCGATCACCGTCACTGAGCAGATCGAGAGCACGCACGAAGCGTTCGAGGCCGGGGCCACCATCGCCCACTGCCACGTCCGCGACGATGCCGGCAAACCGACCAGCGACCCAGACCGCTTCGCCCGCCTGCAAGAAGGCCTTCGCGCCCACTGCCCCGGCCTGATCATCCAGTTCTCCACCGGGGGCCGCTCTGGCGCGGGGCGTGAGCGCGGCGGCATGTTGCCCCTGCGCCCCGATATGGCCAGCCTCACCGTCGGCTCCAACAACTTTCCCACGCGGGTCTATGAAAACCCGCCCGATCTGGTGGATTGGCTGGCCTCCGAGATGCTAACCTATGACATCAAGCCCGAGGTGGAAGCCTTTGATCTGTCTCACATAGTGCAAGCCACCAGAATGGCCGCCGATGGCCGCCTGAAAGCCCCGCTCTATGTGCAATTCGTCATGGGCGTGAAGAACGCCATACCCGCCGACGAGCCGATCCTGGATTTCTACATCGAAACCCTGCGCCGCCTTGCCCCCGATGCCCAATGGTGCGCCGCAGGCATCGGCCCGGCACAGTCCATCATCAACGACTGGGCGATCCGCAAAGGCGGCCACACCCGCACTGGCCTTGAAGACAACGTCCGCCTCGACCGCGATACCCTCGCGCCCTCCAACGCGGCCCTGATCCGTCGTGCCGCTGACCTGTGCGCCCGCTACGACCGCCCCGTCGCAACCCCCGCCGAAGCCCGGTATTCTGGGTCTACCGCTCAGGTGATCAGCAGGCCCGCTGCATGATCAAGGATGGCCAATGCTGCGCGCGTCTTTCCCGCCCGCCGATAATCGGCGGGACAGCCCAAACACAAGACGCCCAGCCAAAGGCCGGGCGTTTGGAGGTGATGACCCGAGGGTCAGTTCATCTCTGCCTTGCGGTCTTCTGCCACGCGCGCTTCGGCTTCGGCCACGGCTGCGGTAAAGGCGTCAAGCACTTCCGGCCCGCCTTTCACGTTGGTCTTGAACCAGTCGAACACCGGGCCGACCGCCTCTTTGAAGGCCAACTTCTCGGCAGTAGACGGCACGTAGATTTCGCCGCCAGCTGCCCGGAAATCGGCGTAGGCCTGAATTTCCTTGCGCTTCGGACTGGCGAAAGTGGCCTGCTGCAAGGCTGCGAAGCCGTCCAGCACGATCTGCTTCTGATCGTCGGTCAGGCTTTTGAACCTGTCGTTGCCCATCCACCAGAACGCGCCCATGTAACTGTGCCCGTCCAGCGTCATGTACTTGACCCCCGCATCGGTGAATTTCATCGACATGATGTCGGTGATTCCGTTTGCCGTGCCCTCCACCACGCCGGTCTGCAGCGACGTGAACAGTTCCGGCCACGGGATCGGAGTGGGTGCGGCCCCAAGGGTAGTGGCAAGGAATTGCGGCAGGTCGGCGGGCACTGTCCGCATTTTCAGGCCCGCCAGATCAGCGGGGGCAGCCACACGTCGCTTGGTACTGGCATAGTTGCGCCAACCGCCGGTGTTGCCGATCGTCATCAGGCGGATCTTGTCGTCGGAATCTGCCAGCGCCATCGTGCGCAGGATCTTGGTGAAATCAGTGCCGGTCAGCACCTCTTCGGCCACACGGTCGTCGCTCATCAGATGAGGCAGATCCAGGACCTGGATATAGGGAAACAATCCTGCCGCCCCGCCCGAGGTGGAGATATAGATGTCAATCGAACCGTCTGCGACACCAGCCAGACATTCCTCGCCCTTAGCGCAAAGCTGGGTGCCGACGAACAATTCCACCGCAATGGCACCGTTCTAGGCATTCTCGACATAGTTCTTGAAGACGACAAGCCCGTCATAATCCTCGTCGTTTTCATTCGAATTTGCCGTGGCGCGCAAAGTGATCTCCTGCGCCACAGCCAGACTGGCAGACCCTGCCAGCAACGTCGCCAGTACCAGAGATTTCAGCGTTGTCTTTAGCATTTTTTCCTCCCGTTACGTGCTTTCATTTTCAGTTCACAAACCCCGCAAGGCGCGGAAGTGTCAGGGAAATCTCCGGGATATAGGTAATCAGGAAAATCACCATAAACCCGACGATCAGAAACGGCGTCACGGCGCGGGCGATGGTCTCCACCCGCAGCCCCGACACCGCCGAAGTGGCAAACAGCACCAGCCCCATCGGCGGCGTCAGCAGGCCCACGGTCAGATTGACCGTCATGATGATCGCAAAATGCACCGGATCGACGCCAAGGGCGAAAAAGATCGGCCCAAGGATCGGCGCAAGGATGATGATCGCGGGCCCGGCATCCAGAAACATGCCGACGAAGAACAGCAACAAGTTCACCAGAAACAGCAGGACAAGCGGATTGTCCGACAGCGTCAGGATGAAGTCAGCCATGATCTCGGGGGTGTGGGCCAGCGCTGCAACCGTCTTGAAGGCCATCGCCGCCCCGACCAGCAGCAGAACCACCGCCGAGGTGATCCCCGCCCGGGTCAACACGCCCGGCACATCACGCCAGCCAATGGTTCTGAGCACGAAGATCGAGATGAAAAACGCGTAACCCACTGCAACTGCGGAAGCTTCGGTCGGAGTGAACACCCCCGACAGGATACCCCCCATCAGCAGAACCGGGGTCAAAAGCGGCCAGAACGCCTGTCGTGCTGCGAAACTGGTCTCGCGCCAGCTGGCCCGCGGCTGTGCTGCGGGCAGGTTGTAGTGGTTGGCCATCAGCTTGATGGTGATCATCAGGGCGATGCCGATCAGAATGCCCGGCACCACGCCCGCCAGAAACGGCGCGGCGACCGACTCGCCCATCACATAGGCGTAGATGATCATGATGCCCGACGGCGGTATGATCGGGCCGATGACTGCACTGGCAGCCGTAATCGCAGCTGCGAAGGGCTTTGTGTAACCCTTCTGTTCCATCTGCGGAATGATGATCGACCCAAGGGCTGAAACGTCCGCCACGGCCGACCCTGAAATGCCAGCGAAAATCATCGAATCCACGACGTTCACCTGCGCCAGGCCGCCCCTGAAATGCCCGACCATGGCTTGGGCAAAGCCGACGATGCGCTGACTGATCCCGCCGCGGTTCATCAATTCTCCCGCCAGCATGAAGAACGGGATTGCCATCAGCGGAAAGCTGTTCATCCCCTCATAGACATTGCGGTACAGCAGCACGATGTCGCGTTCTTGCCCGTTAGCCCACAGCAAGATCGCAGGTGCCGCCACAAGGCCTATCACCACGGGCAGGCCCAGCATCAGGAACACCACGAACAATGGCACGAAAAGGCTCAGCATCACTCGGCCCCCAGGTTGACGCTGTCAGGAATGTCGCGCAGGACGCTGTGCCCGCCAAACAGGATGACAAGATTGCGCAGGATCAACTCGAACGCCACCGATACCAGAAGGCCAAGGCCCACCACCATCGACGCCATCATCCAGCCCTTTGGCACCTTGCGCTATTCCGTCAGATCAAAGCTGGCCGGAACCTTGAGACTGTCAGTGTCAAACCGCCCGCCCAGCCCGGTGGTCTGCTCAAAGGCGATCTGGAGCCCGAACACCAGAACCAGCAGCGTCAGGCACAGCAAGATCACCGAAAGACCCGCTGCAACCGCGCGGGGCATCAACCGGATCAGCATGTCGATGGACACAAAACCCCCACGCCGCAGGGCCGTCGCCGCCATCAGTCCGGTCGACCAAAGCATGAGGAAACGCGACGCTTCTTCTGGCCAGGCCAGCGCCGTGCCAACCGCATAGCGAAAGAACACCTGCGCCAGGATGATCACCACCATCAGGCCCATGCAGGCCGCACCCAAGCCACGGGCAACCACAAGCACGGCGGCATTCACTGATCCAAGCGTATGAGTCAGGCCCAGCAATATCTGCACGGGTGGTCTCCTCCCCCCCTATGGTTCCGGCCGTAAGGAAGGCCGGTCTCGTCGTCACGGCTCAGGCCGCGGCGGTAAAGCCTCCATATTGGCCAGCGGCAAACACCAATGGTGCCCCCGCGTTAAGAACAGCCAGCACCACACGACCCACGACGATCAGATGATCGCCTCCCTCGTGGGTTGCGTGTTGTTCACAGTCGAACCGGGCCACGGCCTGCGTCAAAACGGGCGTGCCTTGCGCATTCCGGCGATGCGCCAGGCCGGCAAACCCCTCGCCACCCCGCAAGAACCGGGGTACCAGATCGCGCTGTGATACGGCCAGAACATGGATCGAATAGTGTCGCGCTTTCGCAAACAGCTCAAAACGCGAGGATGCGCGTGCCGGCGACCACAGCACCAGCGGCGGTTCCAGCGACAGGCTTGAAAAGCTGTTGGCCACAAATCCGACGGGCCCGGAAAGGCCTTGGGTGGTAACCAGCGTCACCCCGGTGGCAAAACAGCCAAGCGCTGCACGGAACGCCCGAATGGTACCCGCCTCAGGCACAAAACTCGGGTTTACTGTGCTGCCATCGGCCATCAGGCGACCTCATGGCCAAGGGTATGGGTGTAAAGCTCGTACCATGTCTGACGATCCAGATTGATCTTCATTGCGTCCGAAATACGGGCGATCCGGTCCAGACTGTTGGTGCCAAGAACCGGAAGTATCCGCGCCGGATGGCGCAACAGCCACGCCACGGCCACCGCTGACCAGTCTGTCGCGTGTTCCGCCCCGATCCGGTCCAACTGGGCCCGAAGACCCGCAGATCCTTCGGCCAGAAGCAGCCCCCCTGCCAAAGGCGACCATGCCATCGGCGCTACCTTCCGTTCCTGCAAAAAGGCCAGATCGCCATTGGTCATCGGGTCATGCACCAGCAGGCTAAGCTCAATCTGATTGGTCACCAGTGGCGTCTGCATCGCCGATTGCAACAAGGTGAAATCCCAGGGCCGAAAGTTCGAAACCCCCACCGCCCGAACCTTCCCCGACGCCACCAGTGCATCCAGCGCACGCCCGGTATCCTCGGCATCCATCAAGGGATCGGGGCGGTGGATCAGCAGCAGATCAATCGTGTCGATCGCCATATCGCGCAGCGACGCCTCGACCGAGGCCATGATGTGCGCCCGTGTGGTATCGTAGTATTTCCCGCGCGCGGCCGCGTGACGCCCGACCGGGGCCACGATGTCGCATTTGGTGATGATCTCCATCTGCCCGCGCAGACCGGAGGCCGCGCGCAAGGCCGACCCGAGGATCGCCTCCGCCGTATATTCACCATAGATATCAGCCTGATCAAAACTGGTGATGCCCTGCGCCAGACACGCCTCGATCTTGGCCTGCACATGGGCAGCCGAGGTGTCGGCATCATCGCCCAGCCGCCACATGCCGTAGACCAGTCTGGACAGGGTAATCCCGCCAAGGGCAATACGTTCCATCACCGGCGCACTCCGGTCCCCAGGGGTGTTGCCGGAACCGATGCGGGCACCCGGCCGTAGACATGCGGCAAAGAGCAAGTTTTCAATTGTGGCATGACCTTCGTCCCGAAATGATCGCACTCGTCCAGATGCGGGTAGCCTGAAAAGATGAAGGCCCGGATGCCCATCCTTTGATACTCCTCAATCGCGGACATCACCTGATCGACCGACCCCACCAGGGCTGCCCCGCACCCTGACCGGGCGCGGCCGATTCCCGTCCACAGATGCGGCTCGACATAGCCGAACTCGTCGGCCAGCTCGCGCGCCCGTGCCTGATGCGCCACGCCAAGACTGATGCTGTCATGCGCCCTGTCGCGGATCACCTGCCCGTATTCGTCGTCCAGCCTGCTGACCAGATGTTCGGCATAGTCGCGCGCCTCGGCTTCGGTGTCGCGCACGATCATGTGGACACGCAGACCGTAATCCAGCGTCCGGCCATGCGCCTCGGCCCGCGCATGAACGTCACGCATCCGCTTGGCCAGCACCTCTTTCGTCTCAGGCCACATCAGATAGACGTCGCACTGTGCCCCGCACAGTTCCAGCGCATCAGGGGAATACCCGCCGAAGTACAGCAGCGGCCCGCCATTCTGCTGATAGGGGCGCGCCGGATCTGAAGAAACCTTGGCGATCTGGTAAACCTCGCCGTCGTATTCGATGTGATCGCGTGTCCATGCTTGCCGCAGGATTTCCACCACCTCGTGGCTGCGCTTGTAGCGCAAGGCACTGGCAGCCACCTCACCCGGGAAATCCGACGAGATGACGTTCAGCGTCAGGCGCCCTTGCAGCATGTGGTCCAGCGTCGCCACCGTGCGCGCCAGCATCACCGGCTGCACCTCGCCGCAGCGGATGGCAGCCAGAAAGTTGATCCTGTCGGTGATCGGCGCACAGCCGGCGACGAAAGACAGCGTGTCCTGCCCCACCTGATAGGACGAGGGGCACAGAATGTTGCGAAAGCCGTGGCCTTCTGCCCGCTTCACGATGCCCGAACAATGCGCCCAGCTTGACCGCAAACGTCCGTCCGGCACGCCCAGATATTCATAATCATCCGAACACAGGGCTGCAAACCAGCTGACTTCGGCGGCATCCAGATCGGGCGAGGTGACAGGCACAACAGTCATGCGATTCTCGGCAACTCGGGTGTGTCTTTTCACTTGCGTAGCATTGCATTTGATGTAGATCAATACTGTATCAATTTTTGGCGCGGCATGATGGCACACCCGGGATCGCTTCCGCTTTATCTGCAGATCAGCGAACTGCTGATCCGCGATATCGCTGCGGGACGGCTGATCGACGGCGAACGGTTGCCGCCCGAACGTGACATGGCGGCCAACCTTGGCATCGCGGTCGGCACCTTGCGCCAAGCGCTGATGACGTTGACCGAAAAGGGGCTGCTGGACCGGGTTCAGGGCTCGGGCAACTACGTCCGGGCAAAGTCTGACGCATCATCAGTCTATTCCATGCTGCGGCTGGAACTTGCCAAAGGCGGCGGCTTGCCCACGGCAAGGGTCCTGTCGGTGGATCGCCTGCCCAAAGACCCGGTGCTTCCGCCCTTTGGCACCTCAAGCGAAGGCCACCGCATCCGTCGCCTGCGCTTCTTGTCAGGGACGGTCGCCGCGGTCGAGGAAATCTGGCTGGACGCTGCCTGTGTTGATCGCATCGCCCTCGCAGACCTGTCCGAGTCGCTTTACCTTTACTACCGGCAGGCGCTGAACCTTTGGATCGTGCGCGCCGAAGATCGCGTGGGGCAGGGACCGTTGCCCGATTGGGCCCCCGCCGAATTCCCTCACGGCTCTGGCACTCCCCTGCCTCTGATAACCCGGATCAGCTGGGCTCAGGATGGCCAGCCCGTCGAAGCGTCCCGCACCTGGTATGACCCCGACTCCGTGCGCTACACGGTGCGCCTGAAATGAGGATATCCCCTTGAAAACCGTGCGTTACGGCATCATCGGTTGCGGCATGATGGGACAGGAGCACCTGCGCAACATCGCCCTGATCCCCCAGGCCGAAGTGGTCGCCATCTTCGAGCCGGATGCGGCAATGCGGGCCCGGGCCGCCGAACTGGCCCCCGCCGCGCGCTTTGTGGAAACGGTTGATGCGGTGCTGGCCTGCCGCGACGTGAATTGCCTGCTCATCGCATCCCCCAACCACCTGCATCTGGACCAACTGGAACAGATCGCCGCCACTCGTCCGCTGCCGGTTCTGTGCGAGAAGCCCCTGTTCACCAATTCCGCCGATAACGCCCGGATTGCTGCCTTGCGCGCAACCTATCCCGCGCCGATCTGGGTGGCCATGGAATACCGCTACATGCCGCCGGTCGCCCATCTGCTGCGCGAGGTGCAGGCCGCCACTGGCGGCGTCAGAATGCTGACGATCCGCGAACACCGCTTTCCGTTTCTGTCCAAGGTCGGCGACTGGAACCGGTTCAACCGCAATTCCGGCGGCACGTTCGTTGAAAAATGCTGCCACTTCTTTGACCTGATGCGCCTTGTTGCGGATTGTGATCCGGTGCGCGTGATGGCGTCGGCCGGGCAGGCGGTAAATCATCTGGACGAATCCTATGACGGTCAGGTTCCCGACATCTGGGACCACGGCTACGTCATTGTGGATTTTGCCAACGGACTGCGCGCCATGCTGGAACTGTGCATGTTCGCCGAAGGCGCACGCTATCAAGAGGAAATCTCGGCGGTCGGGCCTTTGGGCAAGATCGAATGTCTGGTGCCCGGTCCGGGGCGGTTCTGGCCCGCACATCTGGGCCCTGCCCCGGTGCCGCAGGTCATCGTGTCGCCGCGCCATCCGCAAGGCCCGGTCACGCTGGCGGTGCCGGTCGATCCGCTGATCCTTTCGGCGGGCGATCACAACGGATCCACCTACTACCAGCACCGAGGTTTCGCCGATGTGGTCATCGGGCACCACTCGCCCGACGTGACTCTAACCGACGGCTGGTGGGCGGTCGCTGTCGGCATGGCAGCCCAGCAGTCCGCCGCAGAGGGCCGCGCAATCACTCTTCAGCCGCTCCCGGACCCGTCTCGACCACGCGTGTGACATCCCTTGCGCGTTGCGCCCGGCCGATCCCCAATATCGGGACTCGGCCATCCATCACGGGCATCAATGCTTAACGTGATGCTGGAAAGCTGCGTCATTGCCGCGTATCAAAGTGCCACTACCATCCGGCGAGCCCCTCGCTGCGCCCGACGATCCCGGATCAGCGGCAAGACGCGGGGAGCTGATTAACACAGGAAGGATACCAATATGATTGTCAGGACCAAACTTGGCATGACGGCAAGCCTTGTGGCGATGCTGTCGGCAACCCTCGTATCGGCGCAGACGCTCGCTGAAATCGAAACCGCCGCCAAGGCCGAAGGCATGCTGACCACCATCGCCCTGCCGCACAGCTGGTGCGGTTACGGTGACGTGATCGCCGGCTTCAAGGCCAAATACCCCGAGATCACCGTAAACGAACTGAACCCCGACGCGGGCTCGGCTGACGAGATCGAGGCGGTGAAGGCCAACAAGGACAACAAGGGACCGCAGGCCCCCGATGTGCTGGACGTCGGCCTGTCCTTTGGCCCTTCCGCCATGGCTGAAGGTCTGTTGCAGCCCCACAAGGTTGCCGTCTGGGACACCATTCCCGACAGCGCCAAGGATGCCGACGGCCATTGGTACGGCGACTATTACGGCGTGATGTCGTTTGCGGTGAACACTGACCTCGTGCCCAATCCGCCCACATCCTTCGCCGATTTGCTGAAGCCCGAATATGCCGGGCAAGTGGCGATGGCGGGTGATCCGCGCGCATCGAACCAGGCGATCCTCGCCGTGATGGCGGCAGGCATGGCGCGCGGGGCCGAACCCGGTGCGGATGCGGCTGCCGCCGGTCTGGCGTTCTTTGCCGAACTGAATGCCGCGGGCAACTTCGTGCCGGTCATCGGCAAGGCTGGCACGCTGGCCCAAGGCACCACGCCGATCATCATCCAGTGGGATTACAACGCGCTGGCAACCCGCGATGAGCTGAAGGGCAACCCGCCGGTAACGGTGGTCGTGCCATCGGATGCAGTGTTGGCCGGGGTCTATGTACAGGCGATCAGCGCCTTTGCACCGCAGCCCAACGCCGCAAAACTGTGGATGGAATACCTCTACAGCGATGAAGGTCAGCTGGGCTGGCTGAAAGGTTACTGCCACCCGATCCGCTTCAACGATCTCGCCGCGCGTGGCGTGATCCCGGCCGAGGTGCTGGAGGCCCTGCCCCCCGCCGCCGCCTATGAGGCTGCCGTGTTCCCAAGCCTTGATGCGGTGAACGCCAACGCGGCGGCGGTCAAGGCTGGCTGGGATACCGTCGTCGGCGCAAACGTCGTCGAATAAGCCAACCACACAAGGGCCGGCGCAACCGATCGCACCGGCCCTTGTCGCCGTCAGCTTCCCCCCGCAGGATACCCGCCCGAATGACGCCACGCGCCATTGCCTCCCGTATGCTGCCGCTGAAATGGCTGGGCGTTCTGCCGTTCTTTGTCTTCGCGTTCCTGTTCCTGATCCTGCCCGCGCTTTACATCGTCGTCGGCGCGTTCCAAAGCCCGGACGGCGGCTTTACTCTGCAGAACATTGCCGACCTGAACACCCCCACCATCCGCAACGCCTATTGGGTGTCGATCCGCGTCAGCCTGTGGTCCGCTCTTCTGGGCTGCGTCATCGGCTTTGCCATGGCGGCAGCGGTGGTCTTCGGCGGTCTGCCGAAAGCGATCCGCTCGCCCCTGCTGACCTTTTCGGGCGTTGCCTCCAACTTTGCCGGGGTACCGCTGGCCTTTGCCTTCATCGCCACCGTCGGCCCGGCGGGCCTGATCACCGCCTACCTGCGGACCGAGTTTGGCATCAACCTGCGGGCCCTGGGCTTCAACCTGTTTTCGTCACAGGGCCTGATCATCACCTACCTGTTCTTTCAGGTGCCGCTGATGATCCTGATCATCACCCCAGCCCTTGACGGGCTGAAGCGCGAGTGGAAAGAAGCCGCTTCGATGCTGGGCGCTACGGGGGTGCAGTACTGGCGAATGGTGGCGCTGCCCATCCTGTTCCCGTCGCTGCTGGGCACCTTTGCACTGCTGTTTGCCAATTCCTTCGGTGCGGTCGCCACCGCCTTTGCGCTGGCCGGTCCGCAACTGAACATCGCGCCGATCCTGCTGTTCAGCCAGATCCGGGGCGATGTGCTGGGATCCCCCAACCTTGGCTATGCGCTGGCCTTCGGAATGATCGTCATCACCGGCCTCGCCAACGCGGTGTACATCTGGCTCAGGGCGCGGTCGGAACGGTGGCTGAAATGATGCGCATTCTCGCCTGGGCTGCGTTTCTGTTCGGCGCGATGATCTTCGTTCTGCCGCTGTTCGGCATGGCCGAGTTTTCATTGTCGATGCGGCGCGGGGTGTATTCCCTTGACGCCTACGCCTCGGTCCTTGCCGACCCGCAGTTTCAGGCGACGTTCCTGTATTCCGTGCTGATGGCCCTGTTCACCATCGTATTCGGCGTCTGCCTTGTGGTGCCAACCGCCTATTGGGTGCGCCTGCGGATGCCCGGCATCCGCCCGGTGGTGGAATTCATCACCCTTCTGCCGCTGGTGATCCCCGCCATCGTGATCGTGTTTGGCTACATCCGGCTTTACAACACCTCGTCCTTCCTGCCGCTGACGGGGTCAGCCATGGGCACCAACCTTTTGCTGATGTTCGGCTACGCAACACTTGCCCTGCCCTACATGTACCGCGCCGTCGATACCGGCCTGCGCACCATCGAGGTGACAACCCTGACCGAAGCCGCACAGTCGCTGGGCGCGGGCTGGGGCACGATCCTGCTGCGGATCATCCTGCCGAATGTCCTTGTGGCCGTTCTGTCCGGCGCGTTCCTGACCTTCGCCATCGTGCTGGGTGAATTTACCATGGCCGCCCTGCTGAACCGCCCCGCCTTTGGTCCCTACCTGCAACTGGTCGGGGCCAACAAGGCGTACGAGCCTGCCGCCCTCGCCGTCATCGCGTTTGCCATCACCTGGGCCTGCATGGGTCTGATCCAACTGGTCACCCGGTTTTCCAAACACACAAGGGCGCAGCGCTGATGTCGTTCCTGAATATCTCGCATCTTGAAAAGTCCTTCGGTGCCAACCGGGTGGTCAAGGACTTCACCCTTGGCATAGATCAGGGAGAGTTCGTGTCGCTGCTGGGCCCGTCCGGCTGCGGCAAGACCACCGTGCTGCGGATGGTGGCGGGGTTTGAAACCCCCTCGACCGGGTCGATCACCATCGGCGGGGCCGAGGTGACGGCCCTGCGCCCGAACCAGCGCAACATCGGCATGGTGTTTCAGGCCTACGCGCTGTTTCCCAACCTGACCGTGGCGCAGAACGTGGGCTTCGGTCTCAAGGTCAAGGGCACCCCCCGCGCCGAGGCTGACGCGCGGGTGACCGAAATGCTTCGGCTGATCGGTCTGCCCGAAATGGCCGCGCGCTATCCGTTCCAGCTGTCTGGTGGCCAGCAGCAGCGTGTGGCCCTTGCCCGCGCCCTTGCCCCCCGCCCCCGCGTTCTGTTGCTGGATGAGCCCCTGTCGGCACTGGACGCCAAGGTCCGCGTCTCCCTGCGCACCGAGATCCGCGAGATTCAGCGCGAACTGGGCATCACCACCATCTTCGTGACCCATGATCAGGAAGAGGCGATGTCGATCTCTGACCGTATCGTGGTGATGAACGGCGGCATCGCCGAACAGGCGGGCGCCCCATTCGAGATTTACAACAAACCCCGCACCAGGTTCGTCGCGAACTTTGTCGGAACGCTCAACACCCTGTCGGCCACTGTCGACGATCCGGAACGCGGTCGCCTGACGCTGGCCGGGCGCAACATGACGCTGACCGAGGGCGCTTTGACCGCCCGCAAGGGCGATACCGTCACGCTGGCGCTGCGCCCCGAAGCGATCCGGCTGGGTCGCGACGACGGCCGCGAGGTTGTGCTGCCCGCCACCATCGACGAAGTCCATTTCCTGGGCTCGGTCATCCGGGTCCGGGTGCGGGTTGCAGGCACCGTGGTGGCGCTGGACACGTTCAACCGTCCCGACCAACCGCCGCCACCGCTGGGCAGCGACGCAGAGATCAGCTTTTCCGCGCGCGACGTCATCTTGCTGACGGACTGACATTGCAGTGCTGGCAGCGTGCGAAAGCCCGCAAAGTCAACAGCAGGATGACGGTCAAGGCCATGGCCACCCCGACAGGTGCAACGCGAACAGAACAAAGCCGATCCCGCCAGCCAGCAAACGCAAGGACACCACTGGACAGCTCACCAACGTCACCGCTTCAAGCCTGAACTCGCGGCTGAAGGTCCGTCTCTCCGTGGAAATCAGCGACTCCGATTAAACACCCTATCCCGGTTTCCACGAAACCGGCAGCAGCCCCACTTGCCAAAATCAATCTGAGCGATCCGATTGCACAAGCAGGACAACCCTATCGCGGCCTTTCGGCAGCACAGACTCAGCGCAAAAATCGACACATATCCAGGAGAGCGGGGGGGCTCTGCGCGCAGCGCAGGCGGGTGGCTAACGGATATGTGGGCCCTACCCGTTCAGACCCTTAACGTATTTTAGTCAATGTTTAGATGGTGGCTGAGGGAAACGCGCGTCCCGCGAAACGACTAAGAATAGGTGGGCGGGTCGAGGTATGAATGCACAAAAGTCCATGGATTTGAGAGAAAAGTGTCCGGATGATCTGTGAAATCTTCGTCATGGACGTGACCGATAAATGCGTGCTGGGATGCCACGGACCGGCAACTAGAGACTGTTGCGGTTCGGGATTCCCAAATCAGCTGACGTCTGATTCAAGGTTGCCAACAGAGGAGAGCAGCCTTGACGCGCGGAGTTTTGAACGATGTCCAGTGGGCAGCTGTTGAGCCGTATTGCCTTGGGAAGTCATCTGATCCTGGACAG
>JANOQT010000133.1:0-13333 GCA_031415015.1 Paracoccaceae bacterium | reverse complement strand
CAAGATGTGTTTCATTACATCGAGATGTTCTACAACCCAAAACGCAAGCATACGAACAACGGCCTGCTGTCACCCGTTGACTTCGAAACAAGACAACAGAAACGGAACACGGCAGGTGTCTAGGAAACTAGAGGCACTTCAGACACAGGAGTATTACTCGGTTGGGCACGCAGCTTCGCCATGGCCGCATCGTAGCTTGGAAAGCCATCCGACCCCAGCGCACTTCCCAAGTCGTAGGCCTTGTAGACCCAATGTCTGGCATCGGTCCCGCCCTCGCCTTCCAGCAGCGCGAGAAGCCACTTGCCGGGACTGACTTCGACGGCCACTGCCTCGCCGGTCCAGTAGCTAAAGGTGCCGCGCGCCTCGGCCAGGACAAAGGGGCCCTTGCTCGTAACATTCTCGACCCTAGTGACCGAAGACCCGCTGACTTCGCCTTGGAGAGTGTTGACAACAAGTGTCAGCTTCTGGTGCCACGACACGCTGCGATTGCAGCCGGGCAGGGAAGTCAGCGCGACCACAGCGGCAATCAACATGGTCCATCGCAGCATGTGAGTGCCTTTCAAAATGATGTTCAGAACCTGAAATTAGTGACGCTTTAAAGTTGATATGGATTTAATCTGCTCTGCTTATTGAAGCCGGGTCAAGGTCTTCCACTGTCCCATCTGGATCAACATGGCTGCCCTCAACACGCTTATTGAGGTACCCCTAGATTTGTAGGCGTTTACCCCCAACCTTTGAGGTTGGGAGACCGAGATGGGGCTCTTTGGATCCTCGCAGACGCGCTCTGGCACATTGATGCCATCGTGGAGGCGTTCACCTGGCTGGAACCGACTTCCAGCCCCTCACGTTGTTGCTCGCCAAATTCGGAACCGGCCCTGCCCCGTCACTTCGCGGATCAGGCCACCTTCCTCCATCCAGGCCAGATTGCGCTGAACCGCCGCCCGACTGGTGCCGGTCAGAGCCTCGGCCATCGTGGCCGAAACCAAGGGCCACTGGGCCAGCACGCGGCGCAGGGCTGGCGGTGTTCTCCCCGATAGCGGGTTCATCACGGCTTCTGCCCTTGCCGACCAGGCTTCTATCTCATCCAACTGACGCGTTGCGGTCAGGATTGCGTTCTCCATGCCGTCGAGCCATCGAACTAGTCGCGCGGTCGGAGCGCCGTCGGCACGCAGCCCCCCTGCCCCGCCCATGGCTAGCGGAGCAAAGGCTGCCCCCTTGCCCTCGCTGGCTGCGATGCGCGGCGCCGTGACCGCCGCTTCCATCCGGTCGCCCTGCTGTCCGAGGCACGCGAGACTCCAGAGGTGGAAGCCCATGCACGCGCGCGAGATAGGGTGTAGATCGGCGGTTTGGGCCATCAGGTCAAGCCAGCCTTCTGCCCGATCCGTGAAGGACTCGGCTTCATCCACCATGTTCTCGGGGTCGCGGCGGTCGAGGAAGGCCGATAGGTCCACTTCCGGCCCAGGCCCGCCGGTCAGACGGCGCACCGCCCAACCGACACGCGCGAGCGCAGCGTTGTCGTCCTGCACGCCGGACAGACGCATGGCGATCCAGAGCGCCAGCCGATCTGGTCCGATCCGGTCACCCACGAACCAGCTGAGGCCGACCGCTTCGATCAGCGCAAGTCTGTGCTGCCAGCCCTTCGGACCGCGCTTCAGCCGATCATCCAGTGCGCCAAGACGGCCAGAAACACGGGCAAGACGCGCAGCATGGCCCGCCTCTGCCAATCGCCAATCGTCGAAAATAGCGGCCTCACGCGGTTCGGCTCGTAGTCCGGGGGGCAGAAAGTCGGGCTCGTCTTCCATCGGACCGGGCAGGAACAACAGATCGTCCTCAGACGCCTGTTCAACCTCGTCTGCATCAATGACAAGGGCGTCAAATTCACCATTTAATGAGGTAGCTTGGGGCTTCATGTGTCCAAAATTTGGTATTTTTGCACTTTACCCAAGGGTTTTGTCGGAGTGCGTCTGCGCACACTGAATAACAGGCGCGCGCGACGGTCTGCGAGAACTCTCTGATCGCCCTCAGGCTCAGAAAACCAAGGGTGTTCCGCAGAACAGCGCCACATAGAGCGCTCTTGCATTCGTTTGCAAACGGTGGATTATGCGCAGACAAACTGCAAAGAACTGTACCGTCAAATCAGAGTGTTAACGACCGGCCTTTCTCCTCGAACAGACAGCCCGTCCGGTTCAGCAACCTTGCCAGTGCGTCGGCGTATCGCTTTGCCACCCGGTTCGGTGCAAAAGCGGGCGATCATCCGCGAACTCCGGGTATCCCAGACAAAGGTAGCCGGTGAACACCCAATTTTGCGGGACGACAAACAGGGATTGGATGGCAGCAGGCTCCAGAATCGATACCCAGCCGAGGCCGATGTTTTCGGTCCGGGCCGCCAGCCAGAGAGTATGAATCGCCATGACGGTCGAAAACTGTCGGGTTTCCGGCATGGTCTGCCGCCCCAAGCCGCGCCCTTCGGCGGGGGCCGTCTCGGCAAACACTGCAAGATGCACCGGGGCATCGCGCAGACCGGCCAGCTTCAGCCGGACATAGTCCGCCCGGGTCACCTTGTCGTAGCCAGCCGCCGCTTCGCGGTTGCAGGTTTCGAAAATGCCCTGCACCTGCGCGCGCGAACCCTGGTCCCTGACGCGCAAGACCCGCCACGGACGCGAGTTGCCGACCGAGGGTGCCAGATCCATCGCAGCCCGCAGATGGTCGATGACAGGTTCCGCAACGGGATCGGCGCGGAAGTGCCGGACATCCCGCCGCCATCGCAAAATCTCGTCTAACGTCCCAGCCTGTTCTGCCGAAAATTCCATCGTGCCTCCCTTGGAAAAACCAGACCTGACGTCTGCCCGCCGAAACCAATCTGCGAGAGCGCTGCGGCGGTTTGTCAGCCGCGCCCGCGATAGGATGGTACGCCTTGATCAGGGATCCATACGTTCGGTGGCACCGGTCCAGTCTGATAAAACACATCAATCGGAATGCCGCCGCGTGGATACCAATAGCCGCCGATCCGCAGCCATTCGGGGTCCAGCAATTCCACCAGTCGCTTGCCGATCGAAACTGTGCAATCCTCGTGGAAGGCGCCATGGTTGCGGAACGACCCGAGAAATAGCTTCAGCGATTTGCTTTCCACCAGCCAGTGCCGGGGCACATAGTCGATCACCAGATGCGCAAAGTCAGGCTGGCCAGTCATCGGGCAGAGCGAGGTGAATTCCGGCGCGGTAAAGCGGACGCAATAGGCGCTGCCCGCTTGCGGGTTCGCCACCTTTTCCAGCACCGCCTCCTCAGGGTTTTGCGGCAGCGGGGTAGCGCTGCCAAGCTGTTGCAGATCCTTGTAGATATCAGTCATCTCGATCTCCCATCGTGGTCAGACGCCGCGTTTGTTGCCCCAAAGCAGCACATGAAGTTGCGGCAGCACATGGGCGGCAAACCAGCGGTCGGCGATCACCCGATCCACCAGCCAGCCCATGCGCTGCATGATCCCATCGGTGTCGATACAGGCGTCGTCGTCCTGCGGGCCCGGCGGCGTGTGATTGCCCGGTTGCAGATAGACAGGCAGGCCGGGGAACCGCGCGGCAGCGTCACGGGCATAGGCGTAATCGGCCTCGTCGAACACCACGAACTTCAGGACGCTGCGCGGCCCGTATGCGGCGGCTTCAACACAGGCCCGCAGCATCGCCCAGTCGGTGATCATCCCGCTCGACGGCGGCTTCGGGCTCAGCACCAGCACATCCAGATCTTCAAACCAGTCACGGCTGACCGAGCCTTGGGTTTCCAGCGCAAAGCGGTAACCCTCGGCCTGACCCTCCCGGATCAGCGGCCCCAAGGGCTGTATGGCCGGGTTGCCCCCCGACAAAGACACCATCAAGGGCAGGCCCCCCGACAAAGTGCGCACCTCGTCCAGCACCTCGTCAGTGGTCATCGCGCGCCAGTCCGCGCGAAAGCGGCTGTCGACAGCGTGCAGGCTGTCGCACCAGGAACAGCGATAGTCACAGCCGCCGGTGCGCACGAACACCGTGGGCTGGCCGATCAGCGCACCTTCGCCCTGAATGGTTGGCCCGAAGATCTCAGAGACGCGGATGTCGCTTTCGACGGTCTCGGTCACGGCCGGTATTCCGCCCAGGTCTTCGGCGTCTCGCTGACCCGCACCGCCACGGTTTCGGGCAGGCGCGGCTTGCACCAGTCATAGAAATGCTGCGCCAGAACTTCTGACGTCACCCCATCATGGCCAAGCACCTCGTTCAGGTGGCGATGATCGAAATGTTCGTCGATATAGCACTTGAGCGGGGCAATATCGTGGTAATCGCGCACGAAGCCGAAGGCGCTCAGCTTGGCCGCGGCAAGTTCCACCACCACGATGTAGTTATGCCCGTGCAGCCGGGCGCATTGATGATCCGCAGGCAGTTGGGACAGTTGATGCGAGGCGGAAAAGTGGAATTCCTTGGTGATGCGGAACATCAGACCGCCCCCCGCTTGACGGCTTCGCGCCAGAAATCCGCATCGGCGTATTCGGTCGGGTCAGCAATTCCCGCCAGATCGAAGGCCTCGCGCCGCTCAACGCAGGTGCCGCAGCGCCCGCAATGGACTTCGCCACCCTTGTAGCAGGACCAAGTCTGCGCAAAGGGCGTGCCGTGCCTTGCGCCATCGGTGACGATGGCCGATTTCGGCACATTCACATAGGGCGCTAGCAGCGCGATATCGGCATATCCGTCCAGCGCATGGCGTTGCATGGTCTGGAATGCGTCAATGAATCCGGGGCGGCAATCGGGGTAGATGAAATGATCGCCGCCATGCACTGCGGTGGCCACGGCATCCGCCCTGCGTGAAGCAGCGACCCCGAAGGCGACGGCCAGCATGATCGCATTGCGGTTCGGCACGACGGTGATGCGCATGCTCTCTTCGGCGTAATGCCCGTCGGGCACCGCCAAATCATCGGTCAGAGCCGAGCCGGACAGGCTTTGGCCAATCGCGCGAATGTCGATGATCTGATGGGGCACGTTCAGGCGCGTCGCACAGACCGCCGCAAAGTCCAACTCTTTGCGGTGCCGCTGTCCGTAATCAAACGACAGCAGCCCGAGCAGGTCGTGTTCGGCCGCGACCCTGTGGGCCAGCGAAACGGAGTCCAATCCGCCGGAGCAGATGACGATGGTTTTCATGCAGGCGTCCTTGTTTTGACCGGGTAGGCTGCGACCGGTATTCTGAGTGCAGCGGCTATACTGCGATGATCGTGGCAAGGGAATACGAAAGCTGTGGCCCGATGCGCGCTTGGTCAGATCCACGCCGCAAGATAGCGTTTCGCCTGCGCGCAGGCCGTAGCCAGATCATGCCCCCGCGCCAGATGGACGGCGATGGCGCTGGCAAGGGTGCAGCCGGTGCCGCGGCGGCTGCCGGGTTTGCGCACATTGGCAAACCGAAGCGGGGCCGCTTCAGGGCGCAGCAGCCAGTCGATCGCCTCGGGGCCTTCGGCATGACCTCCCTTGAGCAACACCGCCCGCGCACCGATGGCGAAAAGGACACTCGCCGTGTGGTCCAGTCCGGCACCAGGGGCGAGGCCGGTCAGGATGGCGGCCTCGGGCAGATTCGGGGTGACCAAGGCGGCGCGCGGGATCAGCCGGGCGATCATCGCCGCCCGCCCGGCGGCGTCCAGCAGCGAAACCCCGGCGCTGGTGGCCAGAACCGGATCAAGCACAAAGGGCACATCGGGCAACGCTTCGGCAACCGCCACGACGATCCCGGCATTGGCCAGCATCCCCAGCTTGGCCGCAAGCAGCGGACCGGCGGCGCGGATCTGTGCTGCGACCATGGCCGCTGGCACCGGATGCAACGTGCAGCCCCCAGCGGCATCCTGCGCTGTCACCGCCGTTGCCGTCACCCGCGCTGTCATGCCATGATCGGCCATGACCGCAAGATCACGCGCGAGCCCAGCACCGGTGGAACTGTCCAGCCCGGCGATGATCAGCACGCTCATTGCCCGTCCGCCAGCAGGGCCAGCTCCGTGGCCCCGCGCGCCGCCAGCACCTGCGCGCCGCGCCACGCGCGCAGGCCGGTCGAACAGCACAGCACCACCCGTCCCGCCGGAATCGGCCAATCGGCCAGATCGCCAGGCGCCACCATTTGCGCCCCCTGAATGGGCTGCACGGTGCCCGCGGGGCGCAAATCAATCACCGTATCGGTGGCGACAATCTGCGCGGCGGCGACAAAGCCAAAGCCCGGTGCCTCAGTGGCATCGTCAAAGCCGAAACCGCCAAACCGCCAGCTTGCCATATTCAGCGTCACAATCCGGCCCAGAGGCGATGGCTGCAGCCCGATCAGCACCGACAGCGCCATCTGCGCTTGTACCGCGCCAAGCGCTGCCACCGCTGGCCCCAGCACCCCGGCACTGGCACAACTGGCGGCCTGCGCGGGTAAGTCGGGAAACACCGCGCGATAGCTGGGCGCCGCCCCGCAAAAGCCGCCCGCATAGCCCGCCCGTCCGATGATCGAGGCAGAGATCAGCGGCTTGCCCGCCGCAAGGCACAGGTCGGACAGGGTGTAGGTCACGGCAAAGCTGTCGGCGGCGTCCACCACCAGATCGGCACCGACCATCAGACCGGGGGCATTGGCCGGATCAAGCCACACCACCCGCGCCTCGGCCTGACCTGCCGGGTTCAGCGCGCGGGCGCGGGCCGCTGCGACAATCGCCTTTGGCTCGCCAATGTCGTCGGCGCTGTAGAGCGTCTGGCGGTGCAGGTTGGACATCTCCACCTGATCCGGGTCCATGATCGTCAGCCGCCCCACCCCCGCCGCCGCCAGCGCCGGGATCACCGTGCAGCCAAGGCCACCCGCGCCGATGATCAGCACATGCGCCGCCGTCAGCCGCGTCTGCCCGATGGCCCCGACACCCGGCACCTGCATCTGGCGCGCATATCGGCTCATGCGATGGCTCCGGTCGCCTGCACCCAGAGGCGCGTCTGCGCCTCGGGGTCGGGGGCGGTCACCAGATCGGTGACCACAGCCGCCACATCCGCTCCCGCCGCGAACACCTCGGGCAGCCGCGCAGGTGTCAGCCCGCCGATGGCCACCAGCGGCACCGCCCCGATCCGCGATTTCCAGCGCGTCAGCTTGTCCAGCCCCTGCGGATGCCACGGCATCTGTTTCAAAAGTGTCGGCCAGATCGGACCCAGCGCGATATAGGCGGGGTTCAGGGCAAGGGCCCGGTCCAGTTCCGCCCGGTCATGCGTCGATACCCCGAGCCGCGCCCCAGCGCGGGCGATGGCGGCGGTGTCGGCGCTGTCCAGATCCTCTTGTCCCAGATGGATGAAGTCCGCACCGTGATCCAGCGCCGCCTGCCAGTAGTCATTGACCACAAGCTGCGCACCGTGCCGGGCACAGACGGCAAGCGCCGCCGCGATCTGCGCGGGAACCTCGGCCACATCGCCCTTGAACCGCAACTGCACCAGTCGCACGCCCAAAGGCACCAGCCGCGCGAGCATCGCGGCATCTGGCAGCACCGGGTAAAAACGAGGCAGGATCATCGCAGCCCCCCCAGCCCCAGATCGGCCATGCCCAGAACCGGGGTCGAAGGCGCCGCCATGTCCCGCGGCGGCATCAGCCCCGCCTCAAACGCCAGCCGCCCCGCCGCGACCGCTTGACCGAAGGCCCGCGCCATGGCCACCGGGTCGCCCGCCTTGGCAACGGCAGTGTTCAGCAGAACCGCATCAAACCCCATTTCCATCGCCTGCGCTGCCTGACTGGGCGCGCCGATCCCGGCATCAATGATCAACGGCACGCTGGGGAAATGCCCCCGCATCGCGGTCAGCGCATCGACGTGGCGCAGCCCCCGGCCAGACCCGATGGGTGCCCCCCATGGCATCAGCACCCGGCAGCCCGCATCGAGCAGGCGTTCGGCCACGATCAGGTCTTCGGTGGTGTAGGGAAACACCGCAAACCCATCGGCGCACAGCACCCGCGCCGCCTCGACCAGCGCAAAGGGGTCAGGTTGCAGCGTATCGGCATTGCCGATCACCTCCAGCTTGATCCAGCTGGTGGCAAAAACCTCACGCGCCATCTGGGCGGTGGTGATCGCTTCGCGCGCCGAATGGCATCCGGCGGTGTTGGGCAGGATGCGCGCGCCGGTAGCCTGCAACAGCGGCCAGAAGCCGTTTGCGCCGCGCGCCCCGGCAATTTCCCGACGCAGCGACACGGTGATCACGCCGCAGCCCGAGGCGGCAATGGCGTCGGTCAGGATTTGTGGTGAGGGATATTGCGCCGTGCCCAGCAGCAGGCGCGAGGCCAAGTCGATGTCGTAAAGCTGCATCCTAGCCCCCCTGCATCGGGGCCAGCACTTCGACCCGGTCGCCGTCGTGCAGCGGGGTCTCAGTCCGGGCGGTGGCGGGCACAAAGCGGCCATTCAGCGCGGTGGCGAGGGCTCCGTCGTAGCCGAGATCTGACAGTGCCTCGGCAAGGGTGCGGGCTGCGACCTCAATTGCGGCGCCGTTCAGATCAATGCGCAAGGGCGGCCTCCAGTCGCGTAGCGGCCAGCTGATCGGCCAGTTGCATCGCCAGCGCCGGGGCGGTCAGAAAGCCGTGGCGATACAGGCCGTTCAGGTGCCAGCGCCCCGCCACATTCGTTAGGCGCGGCACATTGTCGGGCCAGGCCGGGCGCAGGCCGCTGCCCATGTCCACAATGGCGGCTTCGGCAAAGCCGGGATGCAGGGCAAAGGCCGCCGACATCAGTTCACTGGCGCTGCGCAGGGTAATCGGCCCGGTTGCGTCGGTTTCGATCATCGTGGCCCCGATCATGTAAAGGCCGTGGCCGCGTGGCACCACATAGACCGGAAAGCGCGGGTGCAGCAGGCGGACCGGGCGAGACAGCGCCACATCCGGGCACAGCAGCATCAGCATTTCGCCCCGCACCGCGCGCAGACCCGGCAAGACTTCGCGGGCGGCGATGCCACGGCAATCGATATCCGCCTGACCGGGCGCAAGCTGGGTGTCATACCGGATCACCGCACCCCGCGCGCGCAAACCATCTGCCAGCGATTGTAGGGCAATACGCGGGTCCAGATGCGCCTCGTCGGGGTAGTAAAGCGCGCTGGCGAAGCGGCCCGCCAGATCGGGCTCCAGTTCCGCAATCTGGTCCGGGCCGATGCGCGCGTGGCCGCGCGTGCGGTTGGCGAAATGCTCCAGTTCCGCCCGGTCACGGGGCGGGGCAAGCACCAGCGTACCGCGCCGCACCACCCCCGGCACCCGAGCCGCCCACCAGTCGGCGGCACCCGCGCCAAGCCGCGCCACCGCGAGCGGCGCAGTTTCAGCCTCGACGAACGGGGCCAGCATGCCCCCGGCCAGCCAGCTTGCGCTCGCCCCCTGCGGGCCGCTGTCCACCACCTGCACCGCAAACCTGCGTTCGGACAGCACGGTCGCGGCGCACAGCCCCGCGACCCCGGCCCCCAGAATGGTGATCATTCCGCGACCTCTGCCGTTGGCAGATACACCTCGCCTTTTTCCCGGAACTTCTCGGCCATGGCCGCCATGCCATCCTTCTGCGCTTCCGCCCTTATGTCGTGGCTGATCCGCATCGAGCAGAATTTCGGCCCGCACATCGAACAGAAATGCGCGGTCTTGTGCGCCTCTTTCGGCAGGGTTTCGTCATGCATGCTGCGCGCGGTTTCTGGGTCAAGCGACAGGTTGAACTGATCTTCCCAGCGAAACTCGAACCGTGCGCGGCTGAGCGCATCATCGCGCGCTTGTGCGCCGGGCAGACCCTTGGCCAGATCGGCGGCATGGGCTGCGATCTTGTAAGTGATCACGCCCACCTTTACATCGGCGCGGTCGGGCAGGCCCAGATGTTCCTTGGGCGTCACATAGCACAGCATCGCCGTCCCGAACCATCCGATCATCGCCGCCCCGATGGCGCTGGTGATATGGTCATAGCCCGGCGCGATGTCGGTGGTCAGCGGGCCGAGCGTGTAGAACGGCGCCTCTCCACAGGTGGCCAGTTGCTTGTCCATATTGACCTTGATCTTGTGCATCGCCACATGACCCGGCCCTTCTATCATCACCTGACAATCCTTGGCCCAGGCGATCTGCGTCAACTCGCCCAAAGTCTCCAACTCGGCAAACTGCGCCGCATCATTGGCATCGGCAATGGAGCCGGGGCGCAACCCGTCGCCCAGACTAAAGCTGACATCATAGGCCCGCATGATGTCGCAGATCTCATCGAAATGGGTGTAAAGGAAGCTTTCGCGGTGGTGATGCAGGCACCATTTCGCCATGATCGACCCACCGCGCGAGACAATCCCGGTGACGCGGTTCACCGTCAGCGGTATGTAATGCAGCCGGACCCCGGCAGGGAGGGTGAAGTAATCCACCCCCTGTTCGGCTTGTTCAATCAGCGTGTCGCGGTAAATCTCCCAGGTCAGGTTTTCGGCGATGCCATCGACCTTTTCCAGCGCCTGATACAAGGGCACCGTGCCGATTGGCACCGGGGCATTGCGCACAATCCATTCGCGGGTGTTGTGGATGTTGCGCCCGGTGGAGAGGTCCATCACCGTATCGGCCCCCCAACGGATCGACCAGACCATCTTGTCGACTTCCTCGGCCATCGACGAGGTGACCGCACTGGTGCCCATGTTGGCGTTGATCTTCACCGCGAAGTTGCGCCCGATGATCATCGGTTCCAGTTCGGGGTGGTTGATATTGGCCGGAATGATGGCTCGCCCGGCAGCGATTTCCAGACGGACGAATTCCGGCGTGACGTAATCGGGGATGGCGGCCCCGAAATCCTCGCCGTCGCGCGGGATTGCGCCGGGCGCAGAGCGGCCAAGGTTTTCGCGGATCGCCACATATTCCATCTCGGCGGTGATGATGCCGGCGCGGGCATAGGCCAGTTGCGTGACCGCCTTGCCGCCCATGGCGCGCAGCGGGATGGTCTGCACCGGAAAGCCGGGCACCAGCCGCGTGCCGGTTGCAAAGCCGTTATCGGCTGGCTGCACCCTGCGTGCGGTGTGGGCTTCGCAATCATTGCGTGCGGCGATCCAACTGTCGCGGACGCCGGCCAGTCCGCGCGTGATATCGGTCTGCACCGCCGGGTCGGTATAGGGGCCGGAGGCGTCATAGAGCGTGACCGGAGGCTCTCCTGCCGAAGGATGCACCGCAATCTGGCGCATTGGCACAAGGATATCGGGATGGATCACACCCGCCACATGCCGCTTGGACGACGCGGGCAGAGAGCCTGTGGTAACTTTGGGCAGCGCTGAAACGGCGTGCGCGGTGGTCTGGTCAATCTGGTTCATCAATGCCTCTTTGCGCTGATGACCCGTCGAAAAGGGAAAGAAGCCGGGATTGCCCCGAAAGCGCCCCGTCCGAAACCGGACAAATGAGCGACCGTTTGTGCTTCCTACGCCAGTATCAACTGGGTCAGGTTCAAAGGGTCGCTGCACCGGGGTTGCCCCCCATCAGCCTCTCAGTCCCTATGGCGGGACTCCCCTGACAGTGCAGGTTTTGTAAGCAGGCGCAGGTGCCTCGTCAATAGCCGCTTCCCGGTCAATTTCTGAAACGGCAATGTCGACCCGAAAACGACTGCGCAAAGCTGATGCGATTGGCTTTGCATCTGCTCGACTTGCCTTTATGACGCGGCAAGTCCGGCATCGGTGAGCTGCTCGGGGTCGGGCAGGTCGCGCAAGCTCTCCAACCCAAAGGCTACGAGGAAAACCTCGGTGGCAACAGACGTGTAAGGCGCACCACGGCGGGGTTCGCGCGGGCCGGTGCTGATCAGGTCGCGATCTGCCAGCCGCCCGATCAGCTCCCGGCTAATCTCTTTGCCGAAGATGTCCTTCAGCCCGTCGCGACGGATCGGTTGGTAAAAAGCAACCGCGGCCAGCACGGCGAGATCGAAGTCGTTCAGGTGCAGTGTCTGTCCGCCCACGTCTGCGGCGGCGCTGATCGCGGGGGCATAGGCTGCGTTGGTGCGCAGCATCCAACCCGCACCGATCCGCGCCAGCTCATAGGGGCGGCCTTCCAGATCGGCCATGAGATCCTCGATCAACAGATCGACCGAGGCCTCCTGCCCCACCACCTTTGCCAGATCGTCACGCGGAACGGACTTGGCACTGGCAAAGAGCACTGCCTCTATCCGCCGCATCTATTCGCGCCAGCGTAGATCGGGGGGCAGGTTTGACAACTCACGGTCCAGATCCGGTTCTTCACGCCGCGCCATCATCACACCCCGAAGAGGCGGAAGCTGTCCCGCCCGGTCAACTCGCGGATCGCGCCCAGATCTACCAGCCGGTCGCAGAGCCGTCGCGCGGCGCGGTCCGACATGAACGTGTCCAAGGCAGCTGGCGCAACCGCATCGCGCAACAGGATAAGATCCACCGCCCGCGCCGCGCCTTTAGCCCGCAGCTTCGGCACCACCGCCTGCAGTCGGGCAGCCCCCCGCGCCAGAGCCCCCGCCATCGGCAGCGCATGCCCGACCCCGGAGACCACGGCGCGGTGACATATCAGCCGTAGGTCATCGCCCCGCAGGCGCGCAGGTCGCGGGGCTTCAGCGCCAGCGCCAGAAGCGGCAGCAGATGCGTGCAGCCCATCGACTTTGCCAGCCCTGCATCGGCCAGGATCATCGCCGCCGTTTCGGCACGGGGGGCCGCAGCGAGAACGTGCTCCAGCACAGCCGCCGCCCGGTCCACCGGATTGCCCCCCACCGCATCGAGACAGACGGCAATCCGGTCGGCGGGCATGTCGCAGATCGCCTTGCCAAGCTGCGCCACCGCGCGGGACCATTGACGAAGGATCGCACCCGCGGGACCCGGATGATCGCCAGGCCGCAGCAAATACATTGCATCGCGCATAGCCGCTGCGCCCTCGCGCCGCCCGGACATTTTCACACAGACTTCGGCCGCCGCCAGTGCCAGCCGATCCCGCCAGAGCGCATGTGGGACCGCTTTATGCGCTATTATCATTTGCAAATAGGATAGTGCTGCGCCTGATCGAAACGCCGCCCCCTCTAAGGTCTCTGCAGGCCCGTCCGTGATCCACCCCGGCAAGAAAGCAGCCGGGACGGGCGCGTCGGATGTGTCAGAACAGGTTTTCGTCATATCTGAACGCTGGGGACTGTTGACATTCGGGGTTCCCAAATCAGCTGACGTCTGACTCAAGGTTGCAAACAGAGGAGAGCAGCCTTGACGCGCGGAGTTTTGAACGATGTCCAGTGGGCAGCTGTTGAGCCGTATTGCCTTGGGAAGTCATCTGATCCTGGACAGACCGGGCGCGATCCGCGGCTGTTTGTGGAAGCGGTTTTATGGAGTGAGGGCATGAACGCCACCGGTCCGGGAGAATGCCCGAACGCGCACCGGGGCGC
>JANOQT010000132.1:0-63114 GCA_031415015.1 Paracoccaceae bacterium | reverse complement strand
GGCAACGGTGTCGATCCGCGCCAGGCTTTCCATCACGATCTCGCCGATCACCTTGGAGGAAATATCGGTATCCCCAAGGCTTTCCAGCCGCCGCACGATGCCGGAAATCATCTGGTCGATGCGTTCGGGATCAATCGGGCGTTTCTGCATGGCGATGCGGATCGAGCGTTCCAGTTTGGTACGGTCGAAATCTTCGCGCTTGCCGGAGGATTTGATCACCACAAGGTCGCGCAACTGCACCCGTTCGTAGGTCGTGAACCGCCCGCCACAGGCCGGACAGAACCGACGCCGGCGGATCGAAACGTGATCCTCGGCGGGGCGGGAGTCTTTCACTTGCGTGTCGATATTACCGCAGAATGGGCAGCGCATTGGCCCCCTCCTTGCTTGTTGTTCGTTGCCTGCCTCTAGGTCCGGATGTATCCCCGGTTCCTGTCCGCAGACTATAGGGGAGCGGCGCGGATTTTGGCCAGTGGGAAGTACAGGCCACTTCATATGGGGCCAAAGGTGTGGCTTTGTCGACTCAGGCGAACCACAGGCGCCGGGAAAAGCCGTCGCCAACTGTCATTTCTGTGTTACGATTTCGTGTATGTGGATCCGACTCAGCCTTGCTCTGATGGTTCTTTGTTCACCTAGCCTGGCGGAGACGCCGATTGCCGAGGTGATCTGTGCCCCGCATGACGAGATGGTGACCCGTCTGACCAAAGGGCACCGCGCGACCGTTGTGGGGATGGGCGTGCGCGGCCCGGATGCGGTGATGGAAATCTGGCAGGCGGCGGATGGCGACTGGACGCTGGTGCAATCCTACGCAAGCGGCCAATCCTGCATCGTGGCGATGGGCTCTGACTGGGCCGCGATCGGGCCGCCCGCCGAGGGGTAGCTTTTGCTGACGTGATCGTGACGGGCTGGCAACACGGCAGATGCTATGTTTCCAGGATCAGCACAATCAGGAAGGCTAACCATGACACGGATGACCGCAAAAGACTTTGCGCCGGAACTTCTGGAGCTTTACGATTTCTATGCGCATGGCCGCATCACAAAGCGTGAATTTCTGGAGCGGGCCGGAAAGTACGCGGCGGGCGGTCTGACTGCGGTGGCAATTCTGGGGATGATGAGCCCGAATTATGCGATGGCCGAACAGGTCAGCTTCAATGACCCCGAGATTGTCGGCAGCTATGTGATGTACCCCAGCCCGAACGGACACGGAGAGGTGCGCGGCTATCTGGTGCGTCCGGTGTCGGCGGAGGGCAAGCTTCCGTCAGTGGTCGTGGTCCATGAAAACCGGGGACTGAACCCCTATATCGAGGACGTGGCGCGGCGTCTGGCCAAGGCCGGGTTCATGGCCCTTGCTCCGGACGGGCTGACGAGCGTGGGCGGCTATCCGGGCAATGACGAAGCGGGGCGGGAATTGCAGTCGTCGGTCGATGGCACCAAACTGATGAACGATTTCTTTGCCGCCGTCGAATGGCTGATGGCGCATGAAGGATCGACGGGCCGCGTTGGGATCACCGGGTTTTGCTATGGCGGCGGCGTGGCCAATGCGGCGGCGGTGGCTTATCCGGAACTGGGCGGCGCGGTGCCGTTCTATGGCCGCCAGCCCGCACCAGCGGATGTTGCAAAGATCAAGGCGCCGCTGCTGATCCACTACGGCGAGCTGGACACGCGGGTGAATGAGGGCTGGCCTGCGTTCGAGGCCGCGCTGAAGGCGGCGGGGACGCGGTACGAGGCGTTCATCTATCCGGGGGTGAACCACGGCTTCCACAATGACAGCACGCCGCGCTACGACGAGGCAGCGGCGAAACTGGCGTGGGAGCGGACAGTGGTGTTCTTCAAGACCAACCTAGGGTGAGGTCTGTCGGTGGACGGCTCACAGCTTCACTCGCAGAACGATGACCATTCCCGGCTTTCGAAATCCCAGCATTGGCCAATAGACTCCTTGAGCGCATAGATCGCGTCCAGCGAATTTGAGGGGGTGCCGGGGTCGCAGGTCAGTTGGGCCACGATGCTGTCGCCCTGCATGACATTGACGCCGCCTTTTAGGAATTCGGTCGCTTCTGGGTCACGTTCTGCCGATGTCCAGACTTCGTAAGCATAGCCGCTGTTCGGGAAGGTCACGGCTTCCCAGATCGCGCTGCCGATGCCCGGCCACGGGGTAAAGGCAACGGTTTCCAGTGGCTCGGCGATAGAAAGTTCAGGCATTTCCTCGGGGCCGAAGCTGTAGATCAGCGCGCCTTTCCAGTGGCAGATCTGCAGCGACTTGCCGTTGACCATGCAGGAAAAAACCTCACTGTCATTTTGACAAGCGGCCTGGATGGGCGAGGCAAGGACGGCGAGAAGTAGGGTGAAACGCATGGCGGGCCTTTCAAGGATGCTCTGGATGAAACATCCAACAGGCCCGCCCCGCAAGGTTGGGAAAACCGGATGCCGGATCAGCGTACCCAGACCTCGACCCGGCGGTTCGCATCGCGCCCGAAGTCGTCTTCGTTGCACAAGTAGGGTAGCAGTTCGCCGTAGGATACCGGGGTAAGTTCGATCTTGTCGAGGGTCACGCGATCCAGTTGAGCCCTGATCAGGGCTTCCACGTTGCGGGCACGTCCGGAGGCTATCCGGTCGTTCTGGTTAAAAGTGCCAACCGAATCTGCAAAGCCTTCCACGATGATCTCTTTGCCGTCGAATGCGCCGGAATTGAGACCTGCGGCGAATTCGCTGACCGCACGCTCCGAGAGAGGGTCCAGCCTAGTCTTGCCGAATTCGAACCTGAAGGCGATGCTCTGGCGTTCGGCATCGGCAAGTTCTTTTGTCAGCGTGGCGAAAACGCGGGCGTTGAAATCAGGTTCGGTCTTCGCGTGATCGAGATCGACCTGCATATCGGCAAGTGTCATCGATTCCAGCTCACGGTCAACGAAGTCGGAGGCGACGATCACATCCTGACCTTCCGGGGTGAAGGCGAAGTCGATCAGTGCTTGCGCGATCGGGTTGACGGTGCCCGGTTTGCGGTACAAATAGATCCGCCGTGACATCGCGTAACCTTCGGTTTTCAGGCGGAAGTTTGTGGGTGCCGAGACGAGGCCACATTGCTCGCGGATCGGCAGAACCTTGACCTCATCGCCGACAAACGCCCGACCCAGAAACCCGATGGCATTGGGGTCAGCCAACACCGCGTTGCGCATGTCGGCATATTCCTCATGCTCGATCGCGGCTTCGGATTCGGTCTTGCCGAAGGGTTCCACCGCGCGGCCAAGGAAGATCGAACGGTCGCCAGATCCATCGGGGAAGGAATGCAGCACGATCGGTGCATCCGCGCCGCCGAAATCGCGCCAGTTGGTCGCTTCGCCCGAAAAGATGCGCGACAGCTCTTCGAAGGTGATGTTCTGAATCGGGTTCGACGGGTGGACGAGGGTGACGATTCCGTCGAGCCCGAGGATGATCTCGTCCTGCGTGTCGCGCAGGTCAGCGATTCCGGCGGGCGTGAGTTTCTCCAGGTCCTTGTCATTCATCCGGCGGTCAGCCATGCCGATATCTGCCAGCCCGTCAGCTAGCCCAGGGAAAGCGCTGCCGGACCCTTTGGTCTGCAGATCAATCTCGGCCAGGATGTTGCCGTCGGCGCCGGCCAGCCGGACAACGCGTTTCTTGGGATTGTCGTCAAACATCTGATACGTCGCGCCGATCTTGGCAGCATAGGCCTTGAGCAGGTTCGGGATCAGGTTCGTGCCGATGGTGCGCGATCCGTGAATGCCAAATTTCCGGTCGGCGGGCACGTTGGCGGCAGGAACGGTCGACCCTGGCGGTTCAGGCGCGGGTTCTGCGGCGGCAACAACCGGAGCCACGACCGGTTCCGCAACAGCAACAGCCGGGGCGGGTTCGGCACCCAAGGCGATGGCCCCGGGCACGGTAGCGCACGCAAGTCCGGTACAAGCAACACGGTCCGTCGACACCCGCACCACACCCATAGCAGTGTCGATAACGTAGTTGCCATCCTCGACAGCGATGAGTGCGCCGGTAATCTCGACCGCGCCATCGGACGAGCGCAGCGCCACTTCGCCTTGGTCTTGTGCGGCAGCGGATGAGGCGGCTGTGATCAGCAGGCTGACGAGCAAGGATTTGGGTTGAATAGGCATTTCTGTGGCTCCGTTGCAGGAAATATCAGTTAACACTTGGCGCCGATGTGACGCACAAATGGGGCGGTAATTGGAATGCTGGAAAGCAAGAAAAGGGCCGCGGGATCACAAAATTATTGCATCGCGTCTGACAAAATTTGGGGTTGGGTGGTATGCTCAGGGTGACCGGCCAAAGCAATAAACTGCTTCAACGGCACGACAAGCCGGTATTGCCAGCGGAACCGGTATTCTAAAGGTTGAATGTCAGAAGTGGCCAGAGAATGTGCCGTTGGCAGGTTGCCAACGGCCTTTGCGCCTTACTGATCGAGGAAGCTGCGCAACTTCCTGCTCCGGCTTGGATGCTTTAGCTTCCGCAGCGCCTTCGCCTCGATCTGGCGGATGCGTTCACGGGTGACGCTGAACTGTTGGCCCACCTCTTCCAAGGTGTGGTCGGTGTTCATCCCGATGCCAAAGCGCATCCGCAGCACGCGTTCTTCGCGGGGTGTCAGCGACGCCAGAACCCGCGTTGTGGTTTCTTTCAGGTTCTCCTGAATCGCGCTGTCGAGGGGCAGGATGGCGTTCTTGTCTTCGATGAAATCGCCAAGCTGGCTGTCTTCCTCGTCGCCGATCGGGGTTTCCAGAGAGATCGGTTCCTTGGCGATCTTCATCACCTTGCGGACCTTTTCCAGCGGCATCTGCAGCTTTTCGGCCAACTCTTCCGGCGTCGGTTCGCGGCCGATTTCGTGCAGCATCTGGCGGCCGGTGCGGACCAGTTTGTTGATCGTCTCGATCATATGCACGGGAATACGGATCGTGCGGGCCTGATCGGCTATCGAACGCGTAATCGCCTGACGGATCCACCACGTCGCGTAGGTCGAGAATTTATAACCGCGACGGTATTCGAATTTATCGACCGCTTTCATCAGGCCGATGTTGCCTTCCTGAATGAGGTCAAGGAATTGCAGGCCGCGGTTGGTGTATTTCTTGGCGATGGAGATCACCAGACGCAGGTTCGCCTCGACCATTTCCTTCTTGGCCTGACGCGCCTCTTTCTCACCCTTCTGGACCTGATTGACGATCCGGCGGAATTCGCTGATGTCGACGCCGATGTATTGACCAACGGTGGCCATTTCGGCGCGCAGCTCTTCAACCTTCTCGCGGCTTTTCTCGATCAGCATCTGCCAGCCGCGACCGCCTTTGGAGGCCATCCGGTCCATCCAGGCGGGGTCCAACTCGTAGCCCTGATATTCGTCGATGAACTCGCGCCGGTTGATCCGGGCGGCATCGGCGAGTTTGACCATGTTGGAGTTGATCCCCATGATCTTGCGGTTGATGCCGTACAGCTGGTCAATCAGCGCTTCGATACGCGAGTTGTTCAGGTGCAGTTCGTTGACCAGCAGCACGATTTCCGAGCGCAGCTTCTGATAGGCGGCCTCTTCGGCAGTGGAAAACCGGCTGGCGTTGGACAGGGCGGCGTTCATTCGCTGGTCCTGCATTTCCGACAGCTTGACGTAATCGCGCGCGATCAGGTCCAGCGTTTCAAGCACGCGTGGTTTTAGCGCTGCTTCCATCGCGGCCAGCGACATGTTTGCGGATTCGTCATCCTCGTCATCATCGGACTCGCCCATGATCGGATTGCCGTCGGCATCCAGTTCCGGCTCGGCGGTGCCGGTGCGGCGCGGTGCGGCGCCGACGTCCACTTCGTCCAGCGCCGGGCCGTCCATTTCCTCTTCGCCGTCAAGGCTGCGGCCAAAGGTGGCCTCAAGGTCGATGACGTCACGCAGCAGGATGTCTTCGGACAGCAGTTCGTCGCGCCAGATCGTGATGGCGTGGAAGGTCAGCGGGCTTTCGCACAGTCCCGCGATCATCGTGTTGCGGCCAGCCTCGATCCGCTTGGCGATGGCAATCTCGCCCTCGCGCGACAACAGTTCGACGCTGCCCATCTCGCGCAGATACATCCGCACCGGATCATCGGTGCGGTCCAGCGCTTCGGATGTGGTGCCCGAAACTGCAACCTCGCGCGAGGTGGAGACTTCGACCAACTCGCCCACCGGGGCTTCTGCCTCATCTGCCTCATCGTCTTCGATGATGTTGATGCCCATCTCCGACAGCATCGACATCACGTCTTCGATCTGTTCGGAGGACACTTGTTCCGGCGGCAGCACGGTGTTCAGCTGGTCATAGGTGATATAGCCACGCTCTTTGGCGTCGGCGATCATCTTCTTGACGGCGGCCTGGCTCATATCGAGCGAGACATCGGCCTCGTCGGCTTCGGGCTTGCCGTCGTCGGTGTCTTTGGGGGCCATGGTAGCTCCTTGAAGGCGGGTCTGGCGAATCGGGGGGGCGAATCGAGATAGCGAATCGAGTCCGGGCTTTTCGAATCAATAACGCGAATCAGGCCGGGGGAAAGGCCGAATCAGCGATTTTTCTTCACCCAGACCTGCCTATCGATCAGGGATTGCAGATGTCTTGACAGGGCGAGTCGGTCTTCGCCCAGATCGGTGGCGTCAGCCCGCTCGGGTTTCTCTGACCGGTGGCGGGCTTCGGCGGCTTTGGTCAGCCGCCAGGTGATCCCTTCGTCCGGCAAACCGCCAAGATCTTCGACGGCTTCTTCGATCTCTCGCCGGGCCCCGCGCTGCGCGTCAAGCTTGGCAAGTTCCTCGGCAAGGCAGAATGTGGCGAGGTCATCGTCGTCGGTATTTCGCACCGGCGGGGCAATGGAAACGTGGGGTCGTTGCATCAGCGCGTCAAGAGCGGCGGGCGCGGAATCGACGATCCTTGCGTACAGATCGTCGGCATCGGCATGGGTCAGGACCAGGCGACGCAGCGCGTTGTGATCGTCGCCCGTCAGATCAAGGCGTTCCACAGCGGATTCGAAGCGGTGAATAAGCGCTGGATGGTGGATCAGAATGGCAAGGATCACCGCCTCGCGCAGCACTTCGTCCCCCGGCCCGCCGGACTGTGCCAGAAGCGAGTTTCGGGTCGCGGCCACCGGAGGCGCAGGTTCAGTGCCAAAGCGGATCTTGGCACCTTTCTTGCCCTTGGATTTCGGTAAGTTCTGAGACCAGAAAAGCGACTTCTTCAGTTGAAAGATGCTATCTTCATAGCGCTTGCGGATGAGCGGATCGGTAATGCGTGCCGTGAGTTGGTTGAAACGAGCATCCAGCGCGGCTTGGTTTTCCGGACTGTCAAAGCTGCGACCTTCGGTTTCGCGGCTCCACAACAGGTTGACCATCGGTTGTGCCGCATCCAGCACGGTCTTCATGGCCCCCGCACCCTGAGCGCGGATCAGATCGTCGGGGTCCAGACCGACGGGCAGCATGGCAAAGCGCAGGCCTTTGCCCGCCTCAAGCAGGGGCAAGGCCAGGTCGATCACCCGCAGCGCGGCGCGGGTTCCCGCTGCGTCACCGTCCAGCGCGATGACCGGCTCGTCGCTGATCCGCCACATCAGCCGCAGCTGGTCTTCGGTGACGGCGGTGCCAAGCGGCGCGACGGTGGCCTTGAAGCCAGCCTCCGACAGGGCGATCACGTCCATGTAGCCTTCGGCCACGATAAGCGGCTGGCCCTTGCCCGCCGCTTCGCGCGCCGGAGCATGGTTGTAAAGGTTGCGGCCCTTGTCGAAGAGGTCGGTTTCCGGACCGTTCAGGTATTTGGCACGCGCGTTCGGGTCCATCGCGCGGCCGCCAAGGCTGATCGCGCGCCCGCGCCCGTCGCGGATCGGAAAGATGATGCGGCCGCGGAAACGGTCGTAGAGCGAGCCGTCATCAGCCTTGGCGACAAGGCCAGCGTCGATCATCTGGTCCGTCGGGATGCCCTTCTGGGCGAGCGCCGACATCAGGGCCTGCCGCTGGTCGGGGGCAAAGCCGATCTCCCACCGGTCCTGCGCCTCGGGTTTCAGCCCGCGTTTGGCAAGATAGGCGCGGGCGTCTGCGGCAGCGGATGTCTTCAGTTGCAGGCGGAACCATTTCACCGCCTCTTCCACGATGCGGATCAGGTCCGTGCGCCGGTCTGCCTTTTCCACCGAGCGCGGGTCCATTGCGGGCATTGGCAACCCGGCTTCGGCGGCAAGGATCTGCACCGCCTCCATGAAGCCCACGTTTTCGGTTTCCTTGACGAAGGTGACCGCGTCGCCCTTCGCGTGGCAGCCGAAACAGTAGTAAAAGCCCTTGCGGTCATCGACGTGGAAGCTTGCGGATTTT
Source organism: Paracoccaceae bacterium (assembly GCA_031415015.1). Classification (GTDB taxonomy): domain Bacteria; phylum Pseudomonadota; class Alphaproteobacteria; order Rhodobacterales; family Rhodobacteraceae; genus JAUYQR01. Next base: position 54,821 of record JANOQT010000132.1, on the reverse strand, counting down.
TCCTGATGGAACGGGCAGGGTGCCCACATGTCGCCCTTGCCCATGTTGGACTTGCGCATATCCCAGGTCACCTTCTTTCCGACAACGGAAGAAAGCGAGACGCGGGTGCGCAGCTCGTCAAGGAAACCGGGGGGCAGACTCATGCGCCCTTTATTGTCCCACCGGGCGCGCCTGTCCAGCGGTTGCCAGATTGAGCGGGCAAAGCCCGCAAGCTTTTCATCTCGCCTCTGGCCTGCGGCAAACCGGCTCGCGTTTGCGCGCCACGCGGCAATGCTTGGGGAAGGCGACGGCCCGAGGCCCTGCATCTTCCAGACCTGTCCCGGAGGTCTGCGGGGGCTGGCCACCGCCATTGAGCCGGAGTGCGGACGCGCGGAGGCGAGGCAAAGGACTTGTGGCGGTACGCCACTCCGTTTGTAGGCCGTGCTCAGAGGCCGAAGCGATCCCGCAGCGCATACCAGGTCATCGCCAGCACCAGAAGCGGTGAGCGCAGGGCCACGCCGCCCGGGAACCGGTGTTGCGGCAGGCTCGCCATCAGATCGAAGCGTCCGGCCTGCCCGGCCACCGCCTCGGCCAGCACTTTGCCAGCCATGCCCGCCATTGCCACGCCGTAGCCAGAATAGCCCGAGGCCGACAGCACGTTGGCCCGGGGCCGGGTAAAACAGGGCAGGCGGTTGACGGTAATTGCCAGAGTGCCGCCCCAGGCATAGTCGATTTTGGTGCCTGCAAGGTGTGGATAGACCCGCAGCATCGGCTTGGTCACCGCCTTGGCCACATCGGGAAAGCGGTAGCCATAGGTCTCTGCACCGCCGAACAAGAGGCGGCCGTCTTCGGACAACCGCCAGTAATTGTTGACGAACTTGGTGTCGGTCACCGCGACGGGTTCGGCGATAACCTCAGACGCCCGCATGCCCAAGGGTTCGGTTGCAATGATGTAGCTGTTGATCGGCATCACCTTGGCCGCCACAGCGCCGTCAAGCTGGCCGAGGTAGCCGTTGCACGCAAGGATCAGGTGATCGGCCGTCACCTGCCCCCGCGCGGTGTGAACCTGCACTTTCGGGCCATGCGCGATCCGCAGCACTTCGGAGCGTTCATGCAGCACAGCGCCCGCCTGCGCGGCGGCTTGGGCAAGACCGATGGCGTAGTTGAGCGGGTGCAGATGGCCGGCGCCCCAGTCGATATCGCCGCCGATGTAGGCCTTTGATCCGATCAGGCGGCCAAGAGCGGCGGCGTCCAGCGGCGTAATCTGGGTATAGCTGTAGTCGCGGGCAAGCTTTTCGACGTTTCGGTGCGCGTCGCGCACTTCCGCCTTGGTTCGGCAGGCATGGGCGATCCCGGGGTAAAAGGCCACGGGCATCGCGTGGCGGGTGATCAGATCCTGCACCAGCGCCTTGGCGTCTTCGCCCAAGGTCCAGAGCTGGCGTGCCAGCCCCAGACCCAGCATATCCTCCAGCGTCTGCTGATCCAGCCGCTGTCCGGTGCCGACCTGCCCGCCGTTGCGACCCGAGGCACCGAAACCCACGCGGTGCGCCTCGAGCAGGACCACCGACAACCCGCGTTCGGCCAGATGCAGCGCTGCCGACAGCCCGGTATAGCCGCCGCCGATGATACAGACATCGGCTTGGGCAGCGCCAGTCAGCGTTGCGAAGGGCTGAAGCGGTGTTGCGGTGGCTGCGTAGTAGGAGCCGGGGTATTCCCCCAGCCTGTCGTTTGCGTGCAGCAGATTCATACGTTCAACAGCAGGTGTTCGCGTTCCCACGGGCTGATAACCTGCAGGAATTCTTTGTATTCGTTGCGTTTTACCGAATCGTAGACACGGCAGAACATCGGGCCCAGAACGTCTTGCAGGGCCGCATCCTCGCCGAACAGGTCCAGCGCGTCACCGAGGTTCACCGGAATCTCGTCGCTGTCGATGTAGGCGGAGCCCTGGAATTCCGGTCGCGCGCCCTTTTTCTCCATCAGCCCCAGATAGCCGCAGGCGAGGGTGGCGGCGATGCCGAGATAGGGGTTGCAATCCATCCCCGGCAGGCGGTTTTCGACGCGGCGACCGGCAGAGTTGCTGATCGGAATGCGCAGGCCGGTGGTGCGGTTGTCGCGGCCCCATTCCAGGTTGATCGGGGCGGCAAAGTCCGGGACGTAACGGCGGTAGCTGTTCACGTAAGGGGCCAGCAGCGCGATGGCCCCGGTCAGGTGGTTCTGCATCCCGCCGATGAAGTTGATGAAATGTGCGGTCTCGACACCCTTCGGCCCGGCGAAGATGTTCTTGCCCGTCGCGATATCGACGACGGACGTGTGGATGTGCATCGCCGACCCCGGTTCACCCGCGATCGGTTTGGCCATGAAGGTGGCAAAGCAGTCGTGGCGCAGCGCGGCCTCGCGGATCAGTCGCTTGAAGAAGAACACGTCGTCGGCCAGACGGACCGGGTCGCCGTGGGCAAGGTTCAACTCGATCTGACCCGCGCCGCCCTCTTGCAGGATGCCGTCGATCTCCAGCCCCTGCGCTTCGGCAAAGTCGTAGATGTCGTCGATCACCTTGCCATACTCGTCGATGGCCGACAGCGAGTAGGCCTGTTTGCCCGCTGCCCTGCGGCCACTGCGACCCATCGGCGGGATCACCGGCTGGTTCGGGTCGATGTTCCGCGCGGTCAGAAAGAACTCCATCTCGGGGGCCACGACCGGCATCCAGCCCTGTGCTTCGTAAAGGGCGACCACCCGGCGCAGGACGTTGCGGGGCGAGTAAGGGATCGGCGTGCCGTCGTGATCGACGGCGTCATGAATAACCTGCAGCGTCACGTCCGCTGTCCAGGCGGCGGCGGTAGCGGTGGTCCAATCGGGCACCAGATACATGTCCGGTTCGGTGAAAGCATCGAACGGGTTGTCGGCCCATTCGCCGGTGATGGTCTGCAGGAAGATCGAGTTTGGCAGAAAGTAATTGGTCTGCTTGGCGAACTTGGCCGCTGGCATCGCCTTGCCGCGCGCCACCCCGGCGATGTCGCCGATTACGCATTCCACTTCGTCCACACGGCGGCTGCCGATGTAGTCACGCGCTGCCTTGGGCAGCTGGTCGGTCCATTTGGACATATGTCACACTGTCGTTGAGGGGGTGGCCCCCGCGCGGTTTACGCGCGGAGCTTCTCGGCCCCAGCTGCTTTGGTCGCTTTATGGTCGAGAAAAAACACCGCGATGCGGGCGGCGAGGGTCTGGTCTTGCAGCGGGTCTTTCAGGCGGTCGCGGGCGCGGGCCATCAGGTCATCGGGCACAAGACCGGGGCCGCGAGTGCGCATCAGTCCATCGACGAACTCGGGCCGAAACTCCGGATGGGCCTGCACGGTGAACATGCGGTCATCATAAAGAAGCGCGGCGTTTTCACAGAATTCGTTGGTGGCGATCACTTCGGCGGCTTCGGGCACCGTGACAACCTGATCGCGGTGCCAGGCGTTGAGCGTGATCTTTTCACCGTTGAAATCATAGTCGGTGGGGCCGACGGACCAGCCGCCGGCGAATTTCTCTACCTTGCCGCCCATGGCTTGCGCAATGATCTGGTGGCCAAAGCAGATGCCGACAACCGGCACGTGGGCTGCGTAGGCGTCACGGATGAACGCCTCCAGCGGTTTGATGAAAGGGTGATCTTCATACGCGCCGTGACGTGAGCCGGTGATCAGCCAGCCGTCGCACGCCTGCACGGTGTCGGGAAACTCCATCGTTTCAACCCGGTAGCGGCGGAAGGTCAGGCCACGCCCGGCCAACAGCCGTTCGAACATGTCGGGATAGTCGCCCAGATCGTCCTTGAGGGCGTCGGGGGAAGCTCCGGTCTGCAGGATGCCGATCAGCATGGATGTCTCATCAGTTGCTGGCCGGATGGTAGGCTGAAGTGCCCCCATCCGGTCAAGAGGTCAGACGGTATCGAGGTACAGCTCGACCTGCTCTTCAGGTGAAAGCTCGGCCAGGTAGTGCAGCTCCTGCCGCTTTGTCTGCACCAGATTGCGGATCATCTCCTTGGGCAGAAAGCGGTAGAGGATGTCGCTGCTCTCAAACGCGTCGATCGCGGCCTCCCATGTGGCGGGGATCTGGGGCAGGTCCATCGCGTAGGCGTTGCCGTTGACGGGCGGCGGCGGTTCGACCTCATCCTCAAGCCCCGTCAGCGCGGCACCAAGGATGGCGGCAAGCATCAGGTACGGGTTCACGTCGCCACCTGCCACGCGGTGTTCGATCCGCCGCGCTTCGGGGTTGCCCGCGGGAATGCGGATCGCAGCGGTGCGGTTCTCGTACCCCCAGCTGATCGCGGTGGGGGCATGTTTGTCGGGCACCAGACGGTCATAACTGTTCAAGTGCGGCGCGAAGAGAAGCGTCGAGTCGTGCATCGCCGACAGGCAACCGGCCACGGCATAACGCAGGGCAGCGGTGCCTTTCGGGCCACCACTGTCAAAGATATTCTCACCCTTGGCATCCAGGATCGAGAAATGGGTGTGCAGGCCGGACCCGGAGTATTCGGCATAGGGTTTTGCCATGAAGCTGGCGGCAAAGCCGTGGCGACGGGCAAGGCCCTTGACCAGCATCTTGAACAGCCATGCATCATCTGCGGCGCGCAGGGCGTCGTCGCAATGCATCAAGTTGACCTCGAACTGGCCGAGCCCGGTTTCCGAAGTGGTGGTATCGGCGGGAATATCCATCGCCTCGCAGGCATCGTAAAGGTCGGTGAAGAAGGTGTCGAACGCATCCAGCGCACGGATCGACAGGGTTTCCGCTGCTTTGCGTCGCTTGCCTGAACGGGGGCTGGCGGGCACCTGCATGGTCTTGCCAGAGTCGTCGATCAGAAAGAATTCCAGCTCCATCGCGCAGACCGGGGTCAGGCCGCGCGCCTTGTATTTCTCGACCACAGCGCGCAGGCAGTGGCGGGGGTCGCCCTCATAAGGCGTGCCATTTTCGCGGAACATCCAGATTGGCAGCAGGGCGGTCGGTGCCTCAAGCCACGGCATCGGCATGAAACCGCGTTCAGTGGGCTTTAGCACGCCATCGGCGTCGCCCTGTTCAAACACCAGCGGGCTGTCGTCGATATCTTCGCCCCAGATGTCGAGGTTGAGGACCGAGAAGGGGAAGCGGGTTCCATCCTTCACGACCTTGTCGGCGAAACGGGCGGGCACACGTTTGCCCCGCGCCTGACCATTCAGATCGGCTGCGGCCACACGGATCGTCCGCACGTCCGGGTGCTTGCGTAGGTAGTCTTTCATCATATCAATGTCAGGCAGGGCATGAACCGCCCACGCGCAGACAAAAGGGTCCGGCAGGCAGGTTTCGGATCATGCCCTTGATCCTATCCCCTGTTTTTTGACCACCGGCGGGGCCGTTGTGGCCGCATCGCAATTTGATCAAATTGGAGCGTACTATCGGATCACCTGCGGACGCAAGCGGATTCTGCTTTTCTGGTTCGACGGCAGGTAGCGGTTAAGGTGCCGGTTCACCAGATTGAAGGCGAGTGTCAGCAGAAGCGTCAGGCAGATGAAATAGAAGGCGACGATGGGATAGGGCACGAAGGGGTTGAAGGTCTTGTCGGCGAAATAGTTGGCGTAATACAGCGCATCCCCCTTTTGCCGAAAGGCCGGAAAGCCCGAAAAGAACACCAGCGTCGTGGCGTGGAACAGAAAGATCGCCTCGTTGGTGTAGGACGGCCAGGCAAGGCGCAGCATGGTCGGCCACTGAATGCGGATGAACTTCTGCCAGCCGGTAATGCCGTAAGCCTCGGCCGCCTCCAGATCGCCCTTGGGCACGGATTTCAGCGCGCCATGAAAGATTTCGGCGGCATAGGCGGCGGTGTTGAGGAATAGGACGAACAGTGCCCCGGCCCAGGCGCGGGTGGTCCAGGCGGTGTCGACGGTCAGTCCGAACAGAGTGATGCCGGTCTTCGGCAGCATCTGCAGCGCCTCGTAGGCAAGGAAGAACTGGATGAACAACGGCGAGCCGCGGAAGACGAAGACGAACCATTCGGCCGGTTTTCTGACCCACGGGTTGCGGGCGGATTTCGCCACTGCGATGGCCGTGGCGAGGACGAACCCGAAGGCAAGGGCAAGGACGCCGAAGTAGATGTTCCAGATCAGCCCGGACCCGATCAGCGTGAACTGCTGGCAGAGCGTGAAGTCTGACTTGGGCAGCAGATTTTCGCCGTAGCCGATCGAGCGGAAGGCGTAGCTCTGGACGGTTTGCCAACAGCTCATCCGGCGACCCTGCGCATGGCTTCGCCAGCGGCGGAGGCTTGACCCTTGGAAAGCCGCGCGGACAGGCGGGCAAGGACGATCTCGGACAGTTTGGTGAAGCAAAGGTAGAAGACCAGAAGCCCAAGGAAGTAGTATAACCGCCAGTCAGAATGCGGGTATTCGTAAGCCTGGGTTTTCATCCCGCCAAGTTCGCGGGCCCAATAGACGATGTCCTTGACGCCCAGAAGGAACAGCAAAGGCGTGGCCTTGATCAGGATCATCCACAGGTTCGACAGGCCTGGAAGCGCGTAGACCCACATCTGCTGCATCAGGATGCGGCGAAACACCTGAGAGTTGCTCATCCCGTAGGCCTCGGCGGTTTCCAGCTGCGCGCGGGGCACGGCACCCATTGCGCCGTACAGCACATTGGCAGCAAAGGCGCCAAAAACGATGGCGAAGGTGAACACGGCAAGACCAAATCCGTAAGCCTGATGCCAAAACGCGGAAGACGAGCCGAGCGGCACTTTTGCCTCGGGACAGACGCGGAATTCCAGACCCTGCCGGACCGGTTCGGTCCAGTCCGGGCAGACGATCTGGTGTTTTGTCCACTCGATCCCCTGATCGAGGGCGATCACGAAGAACAGGAAGAGCACGATGTCCGGCACGCCGCGCACCACGGATGCATAGGTCTTGCCGATCAGGCGCAGCGGCAGAAAGCGCGACCTGGCCGCCATGGCCCCGCCAAAGCCCATCGCAAGGGCGGTGGGTGCTGTTATGGCAAGAAGAAGCAGAACGACAACGAAAGACCAATAGAAATCAAGGTGCTTGCCCGATGTCAGGTAGCACGAGAGCCAGGTCAGCCCTTCAATCGCTTTGGGGTCGGCGCAAGCGGCGAACATCGGGAACGGGGCGCGACCGAAGCCGCGCCCTTTGCCTTGGTCAGAACGTCTTGGTGTCCGGGCCGAAGTGCTTGGCGATCAGCGCATTCAGCGAGCCGTCGTCTTTCATCGACTGGATTGCGGCGTTCAACTTGTCCTTGAGTTCGGTGTCGCTTTCGCGCAGGCCAAGGCCCACGCCGCTGCCAAGCTGGACGTCCTCGCCCACGAACATCAGCTCGCCACCCGATTCCGCGACGATGGGAGCGAGGAAGTCCTTGTCGGCAAACACGGCGACGGCTTCACCGTTGCGTACGGCCGCGACGGTTTCGTCTGGGGTGGCGAATTCCAGCACGTTCGCACCCGATTCGGCGACGTAGCCTGCGTGGACGGTGGAGCTTTGGGCCGCAACGATGCCCTTCAGGTCGGCGTCAGCAGATGTCGCCACATAGGCCGAGGGTGCGGGCGGAAAGTAGCTCTGGCTGAAGTCGATCACCGCTTCACGTTCATCGGTGATGTTCATGCTGGCGATGATCACGTCATAGTTGCCCGATTGCAGGTTCGGGATGATGCTGTCCCATTCGTTGGTGACCCATTCGCAGGTCAGGCTGGCGCGCTTGCACAACTCGTCGCCGACGTCGCGCTCAAAGCCCGCGACCTCGCCGGCATCGTTGATGAAGTTGAAGGGTGGAAAGGCGCCTTCGGTGCCAAGGCGCACCACATCCTGGGCTGCAACAGTACCGCAGGACAGTGCCAGGAGTGCAGTGGCGAGAATCATCTTCTTCATAGGTCGTCGTCCCTTTTGGATTGGTTCTGGTTTTTTTGCACGCGCCTGTCAGTCGAACCAACGGTGTTCGAGGTCATCAAGCGTTCCGTCTGCCCGCATGGCATCCAGTGCCGTGTTCAGACTGTCAAGTAGGCTGGTGTTGCCCTTGCAGACAGCCATGGCCACACCGTCATCGGGCAACTGGTCGCTGTAGAGGTAGTCAAACCCCTGCGCGTCGATCTCTGCCGCGATGTCGTCGCGGCTTTCATACGGCCCGAATGCCAGATCAGCGGCACCGCTGGCGAGTGCTGCCAGAACTTCGCCTTCGGTCGCAAAGCTTTGGTGGCGATAGCCTTTTTGCAGCATGTGGCTGTGGTGCACGGTCCCCGCCTGCACAGCAATCATCGCCTGAGCGGGTGGCGGCGCGCCGGGGCGGCCGATGTACCATTCGGTGTCGTCCGTCGTATGGTAGGCGACGGTGAAGTCCACCAGCCGGCGACGCTCGCCTGTCACCGCCATGCCACCCAGCACAACGTCAAATTCGCCCGAGATAACGCCCGGGATCAGGTTCACGAAATCGGTGTCGACCCAGTCGCAGGTCAGGGCGGCCCGGGTGCAGACCTGATCCATCACGTCCCGTTCGTATCCGGAAATCGTGCCCGTCTCGTCGATATAGGTGTAGGCGGGAAAGGGCGCGTCGGTGGCAACGATCACCGGTTCGCTGTTGGCGAGGACCAGGCCGGTCGCAAGTGCGGATATGGTACCGACACAGGACATCTCAGGCCGCCGTGGCCGACAGGAAGCCGCGCAGGCGGTCAGTTTCCGGCGCAGCAAACAGTCGGTCGGGCGCGCCTTCCTCCTCCACCCGGCCCTGATGCAGGAAGATGACATGGTCCGACACATCCGCCGCCAGCCGCATGTCGTGGGTCACAAGGATCATGGTGCGCCCCTCATCTGCCAGCGCCTTGATCACCTTGACCACCTCTTGTTCCAGTTCCGGGTCAAGCGCAGAAGTGGGTTCATCGAACAACAGCGCGCGCGGCTCCATGCACAGCGCGCGGGCGATGGCGGCGCGTTGCTGCTGGCCGCCCGACAGTTGCGCGGGCCAGGCATCGCATTTCTCCACGATCCCGACCTTGGCAAGGTAGTGGCGTGCCTTCTCCTCCACCTCTTTCGGGTCACGCTTCAGCACGGTCACCGGAGCCTCCATCACGTTTTGCAGGATCGTCAGGTGGGACCAGAGGTTGAACTGCTGAAAGACCATCGACAGATTGGTGCGCATCCGGGTGACCTGCGCGCGGTCGGCGGGATGACGGTTCAGGCCAGTGCCTTTCCAGCGCACCGCTTCGCCCTCGAAACGGATATCGCCCTGCTGGCTGTCCTCCAGAAGGTTACAGCAGCGCAGGAGTGTGGATTTGCCTGATCCGGATGAGCCGATCAGCGACACCACATGGCCGCGCGGGGCGATCAGATCGACGCCCTTCAGCACCTCCAGCGGACCATAGCTTTTGTGGAGGTCATGGATGGCGATGACCGGAGTGTCGACGGACGTGTCGGAGGGATCGGCTGGCATGGAACTCATGGCAAGGGGGTTGGCCTGCAAGTAGCACCGAGATTTTGCACCAATGCAATGTGCAAATCACTGCAGCTGTCGGGCTGACGCAAGGATATGATCAGGCAGTTTGCACAAGCTGATCAGGTGCGGGCGGGTTGGGCACGTCGAGGTATGCGGCCAGCGGAATTCGGCAAAGACCCTTCAGCTGCAGGGTGATCCGATCCTCGGGTGCCAGGGCGGCGATTGCGGCGGTGATGACGTCAAACAACAGACCGGCATCAGACCCAGCGGCGGCGATGAAAGGCAGGCCCGGTGTTGGCGCGGTCTGCGCCAGGACGCGCAAGGCGGGGGCGGTGGGTTCGCCCGGTTGCATCAACGCCCAGGTCACCGCATCTATGGCCGCAATATCCGCGCGGCCTTCGGCAACGGCAACCGCCGACAGTCTGTGCCCTCCGCTGCGGACAGATGGCACCAGAAGGACACCAAGGTTGGCAGCATGTGTCTGTGGCCCGGCCCAGCCGGATTGCGACAGATCATCGTTGAAGGCAAAGCGCGCGCCGTCGAATTCTGCCAGCGTCTTGCGTCCGTCATCCTTGCGGACGACAAAGACCGAGCAGTAGTGGCCCGGCGGACACCCCTCAACCCCGTAGTCAGGGGTGCCGATATAGGTAACGCGGTGGTGTAGCCGGGCCCGATACGGATAGCCGCAGGTCTGTGACAGGATCAGGTCGGGCGATTGCCAGGCGGGCCAGTAGGCCGCGTCGCCCCGCGTCAGTGAGTCTGGCGTTGGTTGATCCGCTGCCCGCAGGCCATCGCGGATCAGCGCCCAGAAACGGTCATTCGCCGCGACTGCCGCGCCGAAATCATACATCCCGAGCGAGGCAATCATCCCCGTTCCGCCCTTTGGCGGGCCTGTGCCGAATCGACGTCCGATAGGCCAAGAAGGTTGGAAACCAGCCGCATCAGCCGGTCTTCGTCGGCATCGCGCAACCCGTCTGCCAGCGCCACCGACCAAAGTGCTGTCATCAGTTCCGACCGGTCTTCGAGCGCGGTCGCCGCTTTCAGCGCCCGGGTAAAACGGACGGTATCCGGGGCCAGCGCCTCCAGATCCTCGGCCTCGGAGCGCAGTTTTGCCGCCTCGAAGGGGCCAAAACCGTGTCGCTGCATCAGAACACGGTCGATCCGCTCCACTTCCTCGGCGGAATAGAGGCCGTCAGTCCGGGCGATGCGCACCAGCAGCGACGCAAGCGCAAGACGCGCGTCTGGTTCGGCCAGGCGGGTGGGGGCGGGCGCCATAAGGCGGCGAAGCAGGGCGTCGATCATTCGGATTATCTAGGGCGTCTTGCGGGGTTTGGCGAGAGGGTGCGGAAGCGGGATTCCAGCCAGGCGGCCTCGGCTGCAAGACCGTGGGGCGGATTGATGATGAACAGGCCAGACCCTTCCATCCGGTGCCCGTCACGGGCGGGTGGGAACCGCACCTCGCTGCGCAGGGCGCCGGGGAACGTCTCAACCAGCGACCCCAGCATGGCAGCCTGCGGCGCACCGGTGAGGACCGGATACCACAGCATCAGAAGACCAACATTCCATTTGCGGTGGATGTTGGCCATATGCTTGGGGATCGCGTCGTAATCGGCCTTCACCTCATAACTGGGGTCGATCAGCATCAGACCCCGGCGCGGTGTTGGCGGTGTCAATGCAAGCGCCAGATCGAACCCGTCGCGCTGATAGACATGTGCGCCCCAAGGGCCAGCCGCCGTGCGCAAGTGCTGCACTTCGCCCGGGTGAAGTTCCGACAGATGGATCGTGTCGGTTTCCCGTAGGCCAAGCGCCGCGATCAGGGGCGAGCCGGGATAGGCGTCCCTGCCGTGCGCGGCGCGGGTTTCCGTCAGCCGCTGGCGGTAGGGGTGATCCGGCGCGAACCAGCCTTCTGCCAGCGCGATGCCTGCCGCCGCCTCGCCGGTTTTCAGCGCTTCATCCGCAGCAAGATCGTAAAGCCCCCGCCCGGCGTGCGTTTCAAAATAGCTGAGAGGTTTGTCTTTCTGCGTGAGGTAGTTGAGCACCCACGCCAAGGCTGCGTGCTTGTGAACATCGGCCAGATTGCCCGCGTGATACAGGTGTTGATAGGAAAGCATTGCCCTGAGTAGCGGTCTGTCCCCCACCCGACAAGGGAAAGAATCTCTGCGCTGCGGGTTGCACGGTGCGGGTTGGACGGCTATCTGCCGCCAGACGAATGCCAGACTCTCCTCTCAGGGGACGGCTGAGCTTTGCACGTATGGGAGTATGCAATTTAATGGAAATCTTCACCGCTGAAGGGTTCTATGCTCTGCTGCAGGTCATAGGGATTGACCTCGTGCTGGCAGGCGACAACGCGATTGTCATCGGTCTTGCGGCGGCAGGACTGCCGAAGGAACTGCGGGCGAAGGCCATTCTGGTGGGCATCATCGCGGCCACGGTGATGCGGATCGGCTTTGCGCTGATCACGACGCAGCTGCTGGCGATTGCGGGTCTGTTGCTGGCGGGGGGCATTCTGCTGCTGTGGGTCTGCTGGAAGATGTGGCGCGAACTTCGCAACGGTCACGGCGCCGAGACAGAGGCCGAGGAGGCGCTGACCGGGCTGGACCTGAACGCCGACGGGACGGTCGCGGGGGGTGCCCCGGTCAAGACGTTCCGGCAGGCGGCGACGCAGATCGTGATTGCCGACGTGTCGATGAGCCTCGACAACGTTCTGGCCGTGGCGGGGGCGGCGAAGGATCACCCGACGGTGCTGATCATCGGGCTGGTCTTGTCGATCGCGCTGATGGGTCTGGCCGCCAGCTTTATCGCGCGGCTTTTGAACAAGCACCGCTGGATTGCCTATGTGGGTCTGGCGATCATCCTCTATGTCGCGCTGAAGATGATGTGGGAAGGGTGGCACGAGGTGGAGCCGCTCGTCGTGGGGATGCTCTGACCGCCGCAAGGAGTTTGGTCTGACGGGACGGCCCTCCGGTTTCGGGGGGCCGTTTTTTTGTCCACGCGTGGACAAGGGGTTGGGGTGAGGGATATCAGGGGGTTAGGGGCGCGGATTAAGGGTTTGGTAAGGATTGGAGCAGGCCCCCACCGTGCAGCCTGCGCTTGATCCGCAACCGACACAGGGCAGTGCCTGACCGCCGGGTGGGCGCAGCAACGGTGGGCTTCGCCCTTGATTCCGGGCGGGGGGGGGGAAGTGTCTTAAGGCTTCGTTCAGTAGGCTACCCTACTGTCATCCCCGCGAAAGCGGGGATCCATGCGCGACCACAGCTATCACGTCTACCTTTTGGCATCCGGCCGGAACGGCACACTTTACTGCGGTGTCACGAACAACCTTCTGCGTCGGGTGGCTGAGCATCGTATGGGTCGGGCGGAGGGATTCACGCGGAAATATGGAGTGACGCAACTGGTGTGGTTTGAGGCACATTCAGAGATCGCCGAGGCCATCTTGAGAGAGAAGCGGATCAAAGGCTGGAACCGCGCATGGAAGATTGCGCTGATCGAAGCCGGGAACCCGACGTGGCGTGATCTCGCGGATGAGATGGGGTTGGGTCCGTGGGAGGGTTTTGGCGGGCTGAGTGGGTCCCCGCTTTCGCGGGGATGACAGTGGGGGCGGGTTTCCGGTGTTTGTCACCCCCGCGCAGGCGGGGGGCCAGTGCCTTCGGTCGTAAGATGGGTCCCCGCTTTCGCGGGGATGACAGTTTGGCGATGCGGGGACGGCCAGACTTACTTGGAGGCAAGCAAACAAGAAAGGGTCGGCTGGCACTCAGCTTCTGCTTGCTATTCAGTACCGTAATGATTGAACGTCGAATCTGTGAGTCAGTGTTAAGTTTGGAGAAAATTATGCCACGTGGACTTAGAGGTCAGGGTTGGATTGATCAGATTTGCGAAGCGCAAGCGGCAAGGAGCGGCGGAGTCGTACACTGAAAGATATCGTCTGTGAACCAGTTCGCCAATGAAGGGACGTTGATAGCAGATGTCGGGAGTCGTCGATACCACATGGTGGTGAGCGGGGATCAGTATGTAATTTTTTGCAACGAAGGACGTTTTGATCTCATCTGCTAGCACTCACACCAACCGCGCCCCCTCCACCGCCGCGCGCACAAAATCCGCGAACAGCGGGTGCGGGGCGAAGGGTTTTGACTTCAATTCCGGGTGGAACTGCACGCCGATAAACCACGGGTGGTCCTTGACCTCGACGATCTCGGGCAGTTTGCCGTCGGGGCTCATGCCGGAGAAGATCAGGCCGCAGGATTCGAGTTTCTCGCGGTACTTGATGTCCACCTCGTAGCGGTGGCGGTGGCGTTCTTCGATGGTGGTGGTGCCGTAGATCGCGGCGACGTGGGAACCGGGGGTCAGGTTTGCGGTGTAGGCGCCAAGGCGCATCGTGCCACCCTTGTCGTCGCCGGTCTTGCGCTGGACGACGTGGTTGCCCTGCACCCATTCCTTCAGGTGATAGACGACGGGGGTGAAGCGTTTGGCACCGGACTCGACGTCGAATTCTTCGGACCCGGCGTCGGGCAGGCCGGCGAGGTTGCGTGACGCCTCGATCACGGCCATCTGCATGCCGAGGCAGATGCCAAGGTAGGGGATGTTTTTCTCACGCGCGTATCGGGCGGCCTTGATCTTGCCTTCGGAGCCGCGCTCGCCAAAGCCGCCGGGGACGAGAATGGCGTGAAAGCTTTCAAGGTAGGGGGCGGGGTCTTCGCGTTCAAAGATTTCGGCATCGATCCATTCGGCGCGGACGCGGGTGCGGTTGGCCATGCCGCCATGGGTCAGCGCCTCGGCGATGGATTTGTAGGCGTCTTCCAACTGGGTGTACTTGCCGACGATGGCGACGCGAATCTCGCCCTCCGGGTGGGTCAGGCGGTCCATCACATCTTCCCAGCGGGCAAGGTTGGGTTTCGGCGCGGGGGTGATGCCGAAGGCGTCCAGCACGGCCTGATCGAGGCCCGCCTGATGGTAGGCGAGGGGGGCCTGGTAGATGGTTTTCAGGTCATAGGCGGGGATCACGTGTTCCTTGCGGACGTTGCAGAACAGCGCGATCTTCTCACGCTCCTTGTCCGGGATCGGGTGTTCGGAGCGCAGCAGCAGGACATCGGGGGCAAGGCCGATGGATTGCAGTTCCTTGACCGAGTGCTGGGTGGGTTTGGTTTTGAGTTCGCCACTGGCCGCGAGGTAGGGCAGCAGGGTCAGGTGCATCAGGATCGACTGGCCGCGCGGGCGTTCGTGGATGAACTGGCGGATCGCCTCGAAGAACGGCAGGCCCTCGATATCGCCGACGGTGCCGCCGATTTCGCAGAGCATGAAGTCAACCTCGGCGTCGCCGATGCGGAGGAAGTCTTTGATTTCGTTGGTGACGTGGGGGATGACCTGAATGGTTTTCCCAAGGTAATCGCCGCGGCGTTCCTTTTCCAGCACGTTGGAATAGATGCGGCCCGAGGAAATGCTGTCGGTTTGCCGGGCCGAGACGCCGGTGAAGCGTTCGTAATGGCCAAGGTCGAGGTCGGTTTCGGCGCCGTCATCGGTGACGAAGACCTCGCCATGTTCAAAGGGCGACATCGTGCCGGGATCGACGTTGAGGTAGGGGTCAAGCTTGCGCAGGCGGACGGTATAGCCGCGCGCTTGCAGCAGGGCACCGAGGGCGGCGGAGGCCAGCCCCTTGCCAAGCGAGGACACCACGCCGCCGGTGATGAAGATATAGCGTGCCATGGGGGCCCCCGTGTTTCATTGGCGATTCGGTGTCAGTGGAATCGCAGCACCACGGGATTTGGGGTATAGCGATGCCGGACGGATATGGCAACGCCCCGCCGCTAGATGATGCGGATCATCCGGGTGGGCAGGCCAAGCAGTTGTGGATCAGGGATCGGTCGCGGGGGTGCCGTCATCCGCGCGGGGCGGGGTGGCGGGTGCGCCTGTGGCAGGCGCGGGCGGGGTCAGATCGCCGCTGATCCCGCCGGTTGCCGGCGCTTCGGTGGCGGGTGCGGGGGTGGCAATGCTGTCCACGACCGAGCCGTTGTCGCCGCCGCGGGTGGCCAGAACCGTCAGGGTGATCGACGTGACGATGAAGCAGGCGGCGAAGATCCAGGTCAGTTTGGTCAGCGCCGTGGCAGCCCCGCGCGCCGAAACTGCGCCGCCACCGCCACCGCCCATGCCAAGGCCGCCGCCCTCGGAGCGCTGCAGCAGCACCACCCCGATCAGGAGGAGGGCAAGGATCAGGTGGACGGTAAGGACGACGTTTTCCATGGGTGCTTTCTGGACAGCGTATCTGAGCGGCGCATTGGCAGCTTTGCGCGACTATCTAGGCGGAAGGCACCGGCGGTGCAAGGGTCATGGCGGGCTGGGACTCGCAGGTTGAGTGATGGGTGCTGATCAGGTAGGACAACCGTGGCGCACCAAAGAGGGCATTCATGGTCAACGTTCCTGACGCATTCGAGCCGTATCTGCATCTGCAGGACCTTATGCTGATGCAGCAGGCGCGCGGCGTCGATCTTGCAAGCCGCGAGGCACGGACCAAAACCCGCGACCGGCTGCAAGAGTTTTTCTTGCGGCTGCAGGGGGTGATCGCCCCCAAGGTGACGCTTGAAATCGGGGCCCATTCGGCGACCTTTTCGCGCAAGATGGCCCGGCTTGGGGCGACGCCGCATGCGTTCGAGGCAAACCCTTACAACTATCAGGCCTTTGCGCCGACCATTGCCAAGCGATCGCCGGCGGTGCGGTATCATCACATGGCGGTCAGCGACGAAGACGGCGAGGTCACGTTTCAGGTGAAGGCCAGCCGCGCGGGCAAGCCCACGGCGAAAGTCGCCGGAAACAACTCGCTTCTCGTGCGCAACGACGCGGCGTTCGACTATGAAGCCGTCACCGTGCCGGCCACGCGGCTGGACAGCTTTCTGGCCGCCGAAGGGATCGACGGTCAGCCGTTTTCGGCTTGGATCGACGTCGAGGGCGCCCTGTCGAAGGTGACGGCGGGCTTCGGTACCGCCTTGCAGCACTGTGCAAGTCTGATTGTCGAGGTCGAGCAGCATGAATACTGGGAGGGCCAGATGCTGGTCCCGGATGCGATGCGGTACTTTGCGTCACAGGGCCTTGTTCCGGTCGCCCGGGATTTCGAGGCGCAGCATCAGTACAACATCGTCTATCTCAAGCCAGAGATCCTTTGGCAGCCTGCCGTGCGGATGTTGCTGGCAAAGCATTTCGAGGCCGCCTGACCGGGGGAATGACTGATCGCAGGCAAGACTGCGGTTCTTTACTGAAGGATTTCAGCCATCAATTTCGTCCACCGAAGCCTGACCGGACAGGCGCTGGCGCAGGATCGACCAGGACAGGCCGATCCCGAGGATCAGCGACAGCGCGAAGATCGCAAGCCAGACGGTGAGATCGGAATTGCCAAGCGCCAGAAGGCCCCAGTCGGTCAGCACCCAAAGTCCTGCAGCAAAGATCGCACCGATGATCACCACGCCCAGAATGCCGATAGAGCGCATGGTGGCGACAAGGTAGACCATCATCGCCACGCCGAGGATCAGGCCGATGAAGACGATCAGCGGCGTCTGGCTGTCCCAGTTCGCCCGCGCCCAGGTGACGAAGTTGAAGCTGGTGGGATTGAAGATCGCGGCGAGGAGCAGGAACGCGCCAAGCCAGCGTAGAAGGATGCCCATGCGATGATCCACCATTGCTGCGTTGTGACCACAGGGGTGACAAATGCGGCGGTTGATGTCCAGCCTTTCCAATGAATGCGACAGGCCGGGGGCTGTTGAACGGACACAGAACGCCGACACCACCACCGAAATCTGGCGCTTGCCGCAACAGGGATGACCCGTGGAGCCCGGTCCATGAAGGGTTTGCTTCGCCGGTCGCGGGCGGGTCTGCCCGGGCTGCGCGGACTTCATCCCCATTGGCAGGCCAACAGCGCCATGACGGGGCATCTTTGCTGTTTCCCTGCACGCGCGCTGCGTCTATAGCTCAGGCGGTTTGAAAACCGGGAGATCATGCCATGGCCAATGTCGTTGTCGTAGGCGCCCAGTGGGGCGACGAGGGGAAGGGCAAGATCGTTGACTGGCTGAGCGAGCGCGCCGATGTGATCGCGCGCTTTCAGGGCGGTCACAATGCCGGTCACACGCTGGTGATTGACGGCAAGGTGTACAAGCTGTCGCTGCTGCCGTCGGGGATCGTCCGGGGCGGCAAGCTGTCGGTGATCGGCAATGGCGTGGTGGTGGACCCGTGGCATCTGGTGATGGAGATCGACAAGCTGCGCGGGCAGGGGGTGGAGATATCCCCCGAGAACCTGATGCTGGCCGAAAATGCGTCGTTGATCCTGCCGATCCATGGCGAATTGGACCGGGCGCGCGAAGGCCAGACCGGGGTGGCCAAGATCGGCACCACCGGGCGCGGCATCGGGCCTGCCTACGAGGACAAGGTCGGGCGGCGCGCGATCCGGGTGGCCGACCTTGCGGATGAGGCGACGCTGGTCACGCGGGTGGACCGGCTGATGGGGCATCACGATGCGCTGCGCCGGGGTCTGGGCGTGGAACCGGTGGACCGCGACGCGCTTCTGGCAAGCCTGCGGGCGATTGCGCCGCAGGTGCTGCCCTATGCCAAGCCGGTGTGGAAGGTGCTGACCGAAGCGCGGCGGGCAGGCAAGCGCATCCTGTTCGAGGGTGCGCAGGGCGCGTTGCTGGACGTCGATTTCGGCACCTATCCGTTTGTGACCAGTTCCAACGTGATTGCCGGGCAGGCGGCGACAGGGGTTGGTCTGGGGCCGACGGCGATTGATTTCGTGCTGGGCATCGTCAAGGCTTATACGACGCGGGTGGGCGAAGGCCCGTTCCCGGCTGAGTTGCATGACGCTGACGGCGAGCGGCTGGGCGAGCGGGGGCACGAATTTGGCACGGTGACGGGCCGCAAACGGCGTTGCGGCTGGTTCGATGCGGTGCTGGTGCGGCAGACCTGTGCGACGTCCGGCGTGTCGGGGATTGCGCTGACCAAGCTGGATGTGCTGGACGGGTTCCCGGTGCTGAAGATCTGTGTCGGCTATGATCTGGACGGGCAGCGGATGGATTACCTGCCAACGGCAGCCGATCAACAGGCGCGCTGCACGCCCATCTACGAAGAGATGGAAGGATGGTCGGAAACCACCGCAGGCGCGCGGTCCTGGGCGGACCTGCCGGGGGCGGCGATCAAGTACGTGCGGCGGATCGAGGAGTTGATCCAATGCCCAGTGGCGCTACTTTCCACCAGTCCGGAGCGGGAGGATACGATCCTCGTCACCGATCCGTTCGCCGATTGAGGCGGTCGCGTCCGAAGGAGAGAGCATGGCACTGAGCTACAAGGCGCGGCGCGGCTGGTCGCTGGTCATCCTGCTGATCGGGATGCCGGTTTACGTGGTGGCGGCGGTCACCGTTGTGGGCCTGCTGGACAGGCCGCCGATCTGGGCAGAGCTGCTGATCTATGTGACCTTGGGATTTGTGTGGATGCTGCCCTTCAAGTTCGTCTTCAAGGGCATCGGCCAACCTGATCCGGATGCGACGGAAGTGGACATGAAAAAGGCGGACGGAGGCCCTCCGTCCGCCTGATCCTTTGGCCCTGCCTGATCCTTAGGATCTGACCGGGTCACTGCGCCATGCGGCGCGCCTCGGCGAGGTAGGGCGAGTTGTCCGACAGCGCATAGTGGCCACGGCTGACCTTTTCGATCCGGCCGGTGCGCAGCAGGGTGCCGAAACTGCGCAACCCTTCTTCACGGCTGACCGGCTTGCCCGCAGAACTGGCGATCAGACGGCGCATCAGTTGCGGCCGGGTGAACTGGTCGCGCTGTTCCATGCACGTGGCATAGGCGGCGGCGGCCTCCAGCATGTCGGCCATGGATTTCACCCCGACCTTTTCGGCAAAGTGAGAGAAGCCCGCCTCATCAACGAAGATGTTGTCGTCGGCGTCGTCTTCTTCGTCGTGGTCAGCGGTGATGATGGGTTCGGCCGGGGGACGCGCCGCCTCGGGCCGGGGCTGTTGCGGGGCGGCGGCACCCGCGCCGATAGCGCCGGAGAGGCGGCCGGAGCGCACGGCGACCATCGGCTGCCCGGTGGGCGGCGTGCGGTCGATGCGTTGTTCTGAGACCAGAACCAGCGGTGCGGGGCCGATCAGGCCGGGACGGATCGTGCCCGGGCGTGGGTCCTGCGCGCGCACAGACACGTTCTTGCGGCGGGGACGGACCGGAGGTTCGGGCTCGGGTTCGGGGGGTTGCACCACCTGCGCCAGATCATCGCGGTAAGGCTCGATCTTTGCGCCCGTCGAATTCATGGCTTCGCCGGTCACGGCGCGTTCGGCTTCGGTCGCGGCAACGGCGGCTTTAAGATGTGCGATGGCGTCAAGGCGGCGGCGGTTGTCCGCGTCGGCCATTTCATCATCGGCCTGCCGCAAGAGACGCGACACATCCATAGCCTCGGTGATCATGACACCGGCTGCACCAGCGCCGTCACCGGCGTTTGGTCCGGATGCAGCGTCCGCTTCATCAAGACGCACCCGCACAACACGGGCACCGGCGCGTCTGGACGTGCCGACCGGAGCAGCGCAATCGAAAACGGAAGTCGCGTCGTCATCCGCGTCGCCGTCGTCGCTGGTGTCAAAACCGTCGGCGAGATGCGCCGCAATTTCGGCGTCGGGGTCTTCGGGCAGATCCTCTGGCAGGCTGTCTGCTGCCTCGTCAGCCTGCGTCGGTGGCTCTGCTTCGAACATGGTTTCTGTCAGAAGCAGGGCTTCGGACAAGACAAGCGCTGGCGGCGCAGCGTCATAGAGTTCTGCCACGTCGCTTTCTGCGTCCAGTTCATCCAGTGCGGCAGCCGCGCCGAGATACGGCCCCTCATCGGCAAGGACTGTCGGGTCGGCAATGGCCGCAACTGTTTCGACGTCGTCGTCAGCCATGCTGTCGAGGTCCGCAAAGTCCCACGCGGACAATTCAGACTGTTCCCCAGTTTCGGCACTCGTCTGATCGGCGAGGATTTCCCCGACAGGCATCTCGTCGGCCAGCGATTCCGGGACCATCGGCTCTTCGGAGGCGGCAGTGTCGCCGGAGGATTCGACTGCGATGTCGGCGGCGGCATCTTCTTCGGGTTCAACTGCCGCGTCCTCGCCCAGGACGTCCGGGGAGTGGCTGTCAGCACCGGTCTGCCAGATTTCTTCGGCGGCCAGGGCATCTGACGGAAGGGTCACGTCGGGTGCCTCCGCTTGCGTCACTTCGGAGTGCGGCAGATCGTTCTCGTCTTCGGCCAGAAGGCGCGACAGGGCGTCATCAACCGCTGCCGAATCGGGCTCGGCTGCTTCAGCCGGGACCGGGGCGTGTTCGGTGTCCACCGTCGCTGGCACAGCTTGGACTTCGGTCAGGTCCACTGCCGTCAGTTCTATGTCGGCGGGCTTGTCAATGTCGGCGGGCTGCCCAAAGTCGGCAGTCTGGTCAAAGTCGGCAGTCTGGTCAAAGTCAGCAATCTGGTCAAAGCCGGGGGCCTGCTCACCTTGGTCGACCTCTGGTGGAACGGCAAAAGCCGCAAGCGTTTCCGGTGTCAAAATCGGTACGACCGGAGTGGCGTTTACCGACTGACGGATGCGGGCCAGTTTGGCCGCAACGCCGCCGGGGATCATGTCGTGCAGGATTGGCAGGGATTCGTCTTCGACAGCATCGGCGGAAAATCCGTCCTGCGCCATTTCGGCCAGACGCTGTTTGCCGTCCAGGTCAGGGGAGGCATGGTCGGCAAGCGCTGCGGGCGGGGCGGGGTCAACCGTCGGCGGCAGCGGAGCTTGGGCGGCAGAAGGGGCGGCAGGCTGCGCCGCCCCACCGCCGTCGCGCTGACGCAGGAAAACGCCGTGGTCCTGAACCCGCGCTTCGACCATGCGCTGAACTTCGCGCTCGGCGATGCGGTGCAGCATGGCGGCATCCGGGACCGGCGGTTCGGACCCGAAGTAACGATCCTCGGCGGCGAGATCACGGAAGTATTCCGCAACGGCCTTCATCGTGTTGAAAGGGTCGTCAAAGCCTTCCAGCGTGCAGCTGAACGTGCCGTAGGACACCGTCAGAATTTTGCTTTCACCGGTCATGACTGGACAGCCTCTCGTATTGCACGTTGCACTATTCTAGATAGCCGCTAGCTGAATCCATCGACAGACCGGGGTAATTTGATGGATTGATTGTGGCCGCCCCCAGAAAATCTGCCTTATTTGGATACAGTTTTGCATGAAACCGCCGATTGTCCAGTCAACACAGGGTATCACGCTTGCGGGAGGTGGGCCATTTTCCGCCCGCGATCTGGCGTTTTGCCGGTCTCGGGCGCCTGTTGCGGTGGCGGCGGACGGCGGCGCGGACCGGTTGTTGCGCTTTGGCGTGATGCCGGAGGCAGTGATCGGCGATTTCGATTCGCTGTCCGACGCGGCGCGGCAGGCGATTCCCCCGGCCCGGCAGCACCGGATGGCCGAGCAGGCGACCACCGATTTCGACAAGGCGCTGCGGTCGGTGGGGGCCCCGTTCGTGCTGGCGCTGGGCTTTGCGGGGGCGCGGCTGGATCACGGGTTGGCGGCGTTCAACACGCTGGTCTGCCGCGCCGATCAGCGCTGCATCCTGATCGGCCCGCGCGATCTGGCGTTTGCCGCGCCGCGACGGCTGGAGCTGGCGATGACCCCCGGAGAGACGCTGTCGCTGTTTCCGATGGCGCCGGTGACGGGCACGAGCGAGGGGCTGGAATGGCCGATCGGCGGGATCAGGTTTGCGCCGGACGGGGTGATCGGCACGTCGAACCGGGTTGTGGCGGGCCGGGTGCGGATCAGTCTGGACGGGCCGGGAATGCTGGTGATCCTGCCGCGCCGGAGGCTGGATGCGGCGATTCGGGCGCTGGCCGGGCCCTGGCCGCCAGATGCTCGCGGTGGATGATGTACAGACCGGAGGCCACGATGATGCCGATCCCTGCCCAGGTCAGCGGGTTCGGGAAATCGCCGAAGACCGCGTAGCCGAGGGCGACGGCCACCACGATCTCGCTGTAATGCAGCGGGGCGAGAGTAGCGGAGGGCGCGTATTTCAGCGCGTAGGTCATGCAGATATGGCTGACCGCTGCCCAGAAGCCGACGCCGAGCAGCCAGAGCCACAGAAGCCCCTGCGGCCAGACCGGATCAAGCGACGCGATGCCGGTGCCGTCGGCCAGCAGCATCACCGGCAGGCACAGGACAAGCCCGGTCCAGGAGGTGTGGAACTGCATGGTGACGGGGTGCATGTAGGCCGAGATGGCCCGGGTCACCAGCATGTAGAAGGCAAAGAAGAACGCGGTCCCCAGCGGCCAGAGCGCCACCCAGCCGAACACCGCCAGCGAGGGCTGGATCACCAGCAGCGCGCCGCCGAAACCGACGGCGGAGGCCGCGATCCGGCGCGGGCCGACATGGTCGCCGAAGATCAGGGAACCGAGGATCAGCAGGATGAACGGCTCGACAAAGGCGATGGCGAGGGCGTCGGCCACCGGCATCACGGCGATGCCGGAGACGAATGAGAAGGTGGACAGGATCAGGAACACCGCGCGCAAGGCGACGAAGGCCAGCGCGCGGCGCGGTAGGCGAAGGGTAAGGCCCATGACCAGCACGACCGGCAGCATCAGCAGGCCCTGAACGAGGAAACGGGCCGTGGTGATCTGGCCCACCGGAATGCCGCCCTCGGCCGCCAGTTTGGCCGAGACGTCAAGCAGGGGCGCGATCATGCAGAACGCCAGCATCAGGATGACGCCACGAAGGATCCGGTCGTTGGTCATGGCTTTGACTAGCCCGGCATGCCCCAACCCGCCAGCCTGAAAGCGACCCTGCGGACGGTCCTCACCGGCGGTTTCTGAATCGAGCGCCTTGGCAGGCGCAAGATTCTTTTCTCGCCTCTGCGCGCAGTGCGCGCAACCGTCTCGGGCGAAGAGGGATGTTTGTGAAAAGAGCAAGGGTGTGGATTTGCTCTTTCGAAGAATACTTCCGCCGGAGGCGCTGCCCCGCGCGCTTGCGCGGGGCTTTGAAAAGCAGTGCCGCGCCCCTTTGGCGCGGCTCCGCAAGGTCACCGCTTCAGCAGTTCGGGACGTTGACGGCAAGGCCGCCGAGCGAGGTTTCCTTGTATTTCTCGTGCATGTCGAGGCCGGTCTGCCGCATCGTTTCGATGCAGGCATCGAGGCTGACAAGGTGTTGGCCATCGCCGCGCATCGACAGGCTGGCGGCGGACACTGCCTTGATGGCGCCCAGGCCGTTGCGTTCGATGCAGGGCACCTGCACCAGCCCCTTCACCGGATCGCAGGTCATGCCAAGGTGATGTTCCAGTGCGATTTCGGCGGCGTTTTCCACCTGTTCGGGGGTGCCGCCCAGAACCGCGGCCAGACCTGCCGCCGCCATGGCCGCCGCCGATCCCACCTCGGCCTGACAGCCGCATTCCGCGCCGGAGATCGAGGCGTTGTGCTTGCACAGGCCCCCGATCGCGGCGGCGGTCAGCAGGAACTCTCCGATGCGGGTCATGCTCGCGCCGGGGACGTGGTCGAGGTAGTAGCGCAGGGTTGCGGGCAGCACGCCGGCGGCCCCGTTGGTGGGCGCGGTGACGACCTGGCCACCGGCGGCGTTTTCCTCGTTCACCGCCATGGCGTACAGGCTCATCCAGTCATTGATCGTATGCGGGGCGGTCATGTTCAGGCCGCGTTCGGCGAGCAGCGCGTCGTGGATGCCCTTGGCGCGCCTGCGCACCTTGAGGCCGCCGGGCAGGATCCCGGTTCCCAGCATCCCGCGCGAGATGCAGTGGGTCATCACCTGCCACAGCCGCGCAATTCCGGCGTCGATCTCGGCAGCGCTGCGGAACCGCAGTTCGTTGGCGCGTTTCATCGCGGCAATGCTCAGGCCGGAGGCGTTTGCCATCTGCAGCATTTCGGCAGCGGTTTCAAATGGGTAGGGCACGTCGGCGCGGGTCTTGGCCTTGTTCCCGTCCGCCTCGGTCAGTTCGCCTGCGGTCAGCACGAAGCCGCCGCCGATGGAGTAGTAGGTTTCCCGCAAGATCACGTCGCCCTGCGCGTCGGTGGCTTTCAGGATCATCCCGTTGGCATGGCCGGGAAGCGCCGGGCCGTAGTCGAACAGCAGGTCCTGTCCGGGATCAAAGCTGAGGGGACCGATGCCGGGGGCGTCAATCTGTTTCGTGTCGCGGATGCGCGCCAGTGCGGCATCGGCCGTTTCGGCGTCATAGGTAGCGGGCTCGAACCCGGCGAGGCCAAGGATCGTTGCCCGGTCGGTCGCATGGCCGACGCCGGTGAAGGCCAGCGAGCCGTGCAGCGAGGCGCGCAGGCCCCGAGCATGGAAGGGCGAGGCGCGCAGGGTGGCAAGGAACCGGGCGGCGGCGACCATCGGCCCCATGGTATGCGAGGAGGACGGGCCGATGCCCACCTTGAACATGTCGAAGACGGAAAGGAACATCAGAGCCTCGGGTTGGTGAAAGGGGTGGGGCCAAGGCCGTCGGCTTTGGCCACGCGCAGGGCGGCGGGGCGCGCTTCGTGTGCGGCAAGCACCGCGTGAAGGGCGGGAAAGGCCCTGGGATCAGTGTGGTAGGGTGCGGGCGTCAGCGCCAGCCAGCGCATCAGCATGCCGATGTAATAGCCAAGCACGCCGGGCTGATCGGCGGAAAGCCAGCGGGGGCGCTGTTGAGCAACCATCGCCTCGATCAGGTCAAGCCGCGCCAGCACCTGACCATGTGCAGTGGCGAGGGCCGCGTCGCGGGCCGCTTCGCCCGCCGGGCGGTGGGGGTAGGCCATCGACAGCGCTGCCGTGTGCAGCGCGTTCGAGGTGAAGAGCAGCCAGGACAGAAACGCCCCGCGATCCGGGTCATGCGGTTGGGGCGACAGGGTGGCGTGCCGGTCGGTCAGCCACAGCAGGATGGCCGCCGTCTCGAACAGCGGGCCGTCGGGGGTTTCCAGCGCGGGGATCAGACCAGCGGGGTTTATCGCGCGGTAGGCCGGGCTGGCCAGATCGCCGCCCGCGATATCTTTCAGCGCCAGATCGTAGGGCAGCGCCATTTCTTCCAGCACCAGACGAATGATCGTCGATGCGTATTCCGGAACGTGATGCAGGATCAAAGTCATGGGTGCCCTTTGATGAAAAGGGATTTCAAAGCGCACTGCCCTCGGGCGGGCGCGGGTGGACGGGGGCTGTGAACGGGTGGGGGCCGAGGCCTTCGGCGCGGGCGATGACCGGGGTTTCAACCCTTGCCTCCTGCGCGCGGGCCAGATCGTGCAGCCGGGGGTAGTCGGCAAAGTCGAACCAGCGCGCACCGCCTTTGGGGTACAGCACCGACCAGCGGGCGAGTGCGAGGGTGTAGGCTGCCAGCGGCCGGGCGGGGGCAAACAGGCCGGGATGGTCGCGGGCGGCGTCGTCCAGCAGGGCAAAGGTGCGCTGCATGCGGGCGGCGATGATCTCGGCATGGCCCGGGTGCGCTTCGGCGGGGCAATACTGGTGCGGGTAGAACAGTTGGCGCAGGTCGGCGTGGGCGGTGTTTGACAAAAAGAACAGCCATTTCAGAAAGGCCGGGCGGTCCGGGCTGTCGGCCTTTGGCCCCAGCCCGTGGGTGTCGGTCAGCCACAGCAGGATCGCCCCGGTTTCGGAGATCGGGCCCACCGGGGTGATCAGGGTCGGGATCAGCCCGACCGGGTTCAGCGCCTTGTAGGGGGCGCTGTCCTGCTGGCGCGTCGCGCGGTCGACCAGAGCCGTGCGGTACGGGATGCCCGCGCCGTCCAGCACCAGACGGACGATGAGCGAGGCGTTGTCGGGGGCGTAGTGCAGCGTGTACATCGGATGTCTCATTCGGGCCGGCTGGTGCAGCCTGAGGCCCTTCATGCAGCGGTTCTGGTCGAAAAGCGACCCCCTGCCGCCAATCACGAAGGCAGAAGCGGTGTCGCTGCGCGGGCCGGGGCTGCGGGAGAGCCATTGGCACGGAAGAAAGGCGGCGGCTGTACAGGCCACAACCGGTATCCGGCATGGATTTCACCGGATTTCTTCGCTGGGTCGACGATGAAACCGGGCAAAACCCCCTCGCCCTGACCCGACCTTTGCGCTATGCCGGAGGGCAAAGAAGGAGTGTTGCCATGTCTGCCGAGCTTTCTCCCATCGACAAAGCCAAATATGTGGCTGCCCGCCGGTCGGTGGATTTCGTCGAAGACGGGATGAAGCTGGGGCTTGGCACGGGGTCAACCGCGGCATGGATGGTGCGGTGCCTGGCGGAACGGATCAAGGCCGAAGGCCTGCGGGTGACGGGGGTGGCCACGTCGCGCCGCACGGCGGATCTGGCGACAGAACTGGGCATTCCAATCACCACGATGGATGACGTGAAATGGCTGGACCTGACCATCGACGGCGCGGACGAGTTTGACCCGAACCTGAACCTGATCAAGGGCGGGGGTGCCGCGCTGTTGCAGGAAAAGATCGTGGCGACGGCGTCCGACCGGATGATCGTGATCGCCGATGCGGCCAAGGAAGTGGCGCAGCTTGGGGCGTTTGCGCTGCCGGTGGAGGTGGTGCCATTCGGCTGGCAGACGACCAAGGCGCTGATTGAGGAGACGCTGTTCAGCCTGGACGTGCTGGGACGCGAAGTCTCGCTTAGAATGAACAACGGCAAGCCGCTGCGGACCGACGAAAACAACCTGATCCTTGATCTGGACCTGCGCCGCATCGGCAATCCGCGCCAGCTGGGGCTGGTGCTGAACCAGATCCCGGGCGTGGTGGAAAACGGGTTGTTCATCGACATCTGCGACATCGTGGTAATCGGGCACGGCGATGGCCGGGTGACGGTGCGCGACATCAACACCGGCAAGGTCGAAGATGCGACGGTCGATCTGGCGCAGAGCGAGAATATCTTCGCCGATCTGGGTGAGTGAGTTGGCCTTCGACTACGATCTTTTCGTCATCGGCGGCGGGTCCGGCGGGGTGCGTGCCGCGCGTATCGCCAGTGCGGAAGGCGGCGCGAAGGTCGGGCTGGCCGAGGAAAGCCGGATGGGCGGGACCTGTGTCATCCGGGGCTGTGTGCCCAAAAAGCTGATGGTCTTCGCCTCGGCCTTTCCCGAAGCGATGGAAGATGCCCGCAGCTACGGCTGGGATGTGACGGTGGGGGCCTTTGACTGGCCGCGCTTTCGCACCACGCTGGAGGGCGATCTGGACCGGCTGGAGGCGGCGTACCGCACCACGCTGACCAACGCAGGCGTCACGATCCACGACGCGCGCGCGGTGCTGGTCGATGCGCATACGGTGCGGCTGGCCTCGGGCGAGGTGTTCCGGGCCAAGCATATCCTGATTGCCACCGGCGGGCGGCCTTTCGTGCCGGCGATTACGGGGTCAGAGCTGGCGGTCACCTCGAACGAGATGTTCCATCTGGACGCTTTGCCGAAACGCGCGCTGGTGGTCGGCGGCGGGTATATCGCCAGCGAGTTTGCCTGCATCCTGAACGGGTTGGGCGTGAACGTGTGCCAATATTACCGGGGGGCGCAGATCCTGCGCGGCTTTGATGACGAGGCGCGCGGCCATGTAGCGACGGCGATGCAGGCAAGCGGCATCACCATCCATTGCGGCACCGATGTGATGCGGCTGGAAAAGACCGCGGGCGGCATTCTGGCGGTGGCGACGGACGGCACGGAACGCGAGTTTGATCTGGTGATGTATGCCACGGGGCGGCATCCGAACACCGAAGGGCTGGGGCTGGAAAGCCTTGGCGTGGCGCTGGGCCGTCAGGGGCAGATCATCGTGGATGACTACAGCCAGACGGCGGTGCCCTCGGTCTATGCGGTGGGCGATGTGACGGGGCGGGTCAACCTGACGCCGGTGGCGATCCGCGAGGGGCACGCCTTTGCCGATACGGTGTTTCTGGGGCGGCCGACAAGGTTCGACCATGACCTGATCCCGTCGGCGGTGTTCACGCGGCCGGAAATGGGGTCGATCGGCCTGAGCGAGGAGGCCGCGCGCGAGAGGGAGGCGATCGAGGTGTATTCCACCGCATTCCGCCCGATGAAGACGGCCTTCGCGGGCCGCCCGGACCGGGTGATGATGAAACTGATCGTGTCCCAGGCGACCCGCAAGGTTCTGGGCTGCCATATCGTCGCACCCGAAGCGGGCGAGATGATCCAGCTGGCGGCCGTGGCCATCCGGATGGGGGCCACCAAAGAAGATTTCCACCGCACCTGTGCCGTGCATCCGACCATGTCGGAAGAGCTGGTAACGATGCGAAAACCGGTAAGAACCGCCTGAGACCGGCATCGCGGCGCTTGATTTTCGGCTCCGCATAACCAGTTAAGGCAAGAGATAAATTGAAAGGTTACGATCTATGGCAGGCAGTGGCGGTCCCTGGGGCGGCGGAGGCGGTTCGGGTGGGGATGACAAGGGCGGCAAAGGCAATGGCGACGACGAACGCCGAGGCGGTCGCCGGGGCGAGGGCGGGCCACAAATCCCCGAGATCGACGAGCTGGTGAAACGCGGTCAGGAACAGCTGCGCGTGCTGATGGGCGGACGTGGCCGGACCGGCAACGGCGGCGGCGGCCCGGGCACAGGCGGGCCACAGGGGCCGATGGTGACGCGGCAAGGCGTCGCGCTGGGCGTGCTGGCGCTGGTGGCGCTGTGGTCGTTCATGTCGTTCTACACGGTGCGGCCCGAAGAGCGGTCGGTGGAACTGTTCCTGGGCGAAAGTGCCGGGATCGGCAGCCCGGGCCTGAACTTTGCGCCCTGGCCGATTGTGAGTTATGAGAAGGTTCAGGTGACCGGCGAACGACTGACCGAGATCGGCACCGGCGAAGCGGGGTCCGAGACCGGGCTGATGCTGACGCGCGACCAGAACATCGTCGACATCGGTTTTCAGGTGGTCTGGAACATCTCGGACCCGGAAGGCTATCTGTTCAACCTTGCCGACCCGGAAGATACCATCCGCGCCGTGGCCGAAAGTGCGATGCGCGATATCGTGGCCCGGTCCGAACTGTCGCCGATCCTGAACCGCGACCGGGGTGTCATTGCCGCCGACGTGCAGACGGCAGTGCAAAGCACGCTGGACAGCTACAACGCCGGGATTTCAGTGATCCGCGTCAACCTGCAACGGGCTCAGCCCCCGCGTGAGGTGATCGACGCCTTCCGCGAAGTGCAGGCCGCCCAGCAGCAGCGCGACACGCTGGAGAAAGAGGCCGATGCCTATGCCAACCGGGTGACCGCAGGGGCCCGTGGTGCGGCGGCGCAGCTGGAGGAAGAGGCCGAGGCGTACCGTGCACAGGCGGTCAACGTGGCGCAGGGTGAAACTGCGCGCTTCATCTCGGTCTACGACGAATACGTGAAGGCGCCGGAAGTGACCCGCAGACGGTTGTATCTGGAAACCATGGAAAAGGTGCTGGGCGGCATGAACAAGGTGATCCTTGACGGGGTTGGCGGCGAAGCGGGGCAGGGCGTCGTGCCCTTCCTGCCGCTGAACGAGCTGGGCCGGATGACCGCGCCGCAAGGTGCCGCCGCTGCGGGAGGAACCAACTGATGCGCGCGATGTATGTCATTCCCGTTGTGATCGTGGTGCTGGTCGGCATCCTGTCGTCGCTGTTCATCGTGGACGAACGCAAGAAGGCGCTGGTGCTGCAGTTCGGTCAGGTCACGCAGGTGAAATCCGAACCGGGCCTTGGCTTCAAGATCCCGTTCATTCAGGAAGTGGTGTTCTACGAGGACCGCATTCTGGGCCTGCCGACCACACCAATCGAAGTCACCATGCTGGATGACCGCCGTCTGGTGGTTGACGCCTTCGCCCGCTGGCGGATCGTCGATCTGGTGCGGTTCCGCGAAGCCGTGGGCACCGGGGCCGAAGCGCAGGCGCTGCGGCGTCTGGAAGGCATCGTCAACCCGGCCATCCAGGAGGTGCTGGGTTCGGTGGAATCCTCGCGCGTGCTGTCGGAAGACCGGACCGGGCTGATGAACCAAATCCGCGATATCGCACGGCGTCAGGCGCTGGCGCTGGGCATCGACGTGATCGACGTGCGGCTGACCCGCACCGATCTGCCGGAACAAAACCTTGCCGCCACCTTTGCCCGGATGCGGGCCGAACGGGAGCGGGAAGCGGCGGACGAGATCGCCCGTGGTGGCGAAGCGGCGCAGCGGGTGCGGGCCAGTGCGGACCGGACGGTGGTGGAACTGACTTCGGATGCACGGCGCAAGGCCGAGGTTATCCGCGGCGAGGCCGACGCTGAACGCAACGCGATCTATGCCGAAGCCTTTGGCCGCGATCCGGAGTTCTTTGCCTTTACCCGGTCGTTGACCGCGTATGAGCGGGCGCTGCAATCGGGCAATTCGTCCATCGTGATGGAACCGGATTCGGAGTTCTTCGAATACCTTCGGTCTTACAAGATCCCTGATCCGGCGGTTCCGGCAGAAACGGTCGCGCCTCAGCCATGAATTGGGCGCCATGAGCCTTGTGTCTCTGGCCATTGGGCTGGTGTTGATTGTGGAGGGGCTGGCGCTTGCGCTGGCCCCTTTGCGCATGGAAGAGGTGTTGCGGCTGATTGCCAGTCTGAGCCGGGACCAGCGCCGCAGCATCGGGCTTGGTGCGGTGGCGCTTGGGGCACTGCTGGTCTGGCTGACACGCGGGGCAGTCTTCCCGGCGACCGTGATGCTGGGCGGATGACAATTTCATTCACATCCGTTTGATGCAGCGTGACGGGGTTTGCATTGTGCGAAAGCTTCACTAACTGTTCTGTAGCTGATGACGCGACCGGGCCGTACCGACCCGCCTTTGCGCCGTTTCGAACGATGAACAGGAGTTCGCACCGTGCCCGACATGACCTCTTCCATCCGCTCTGCCCTGCGGTCCAGCACGCTTTTGGCGCTGGTACTGGGCCTTGGCCTTGCTGTTGCACCTGCGCAGGACGCAGCGGCGTTTGGCGCACCGGAAAGCTTTGCCGAATTGGCTGACCAGATCAGCCCTTCGGTGGTGAACATCACCACGAGCGCGCTGGTCGCCGGGCCTGCCGACGGGATGCCAATGGTGCCCGAAGGCAGCCCGTTCGAAGATTTCTTTGACGATTTCAACAATCGTGGCCAAGGCGGAGGCGGGCCGCAACGGTCCGAAGCGCTGGGGTCGGGCTTTGTGATTTCCGAAGATGGCTACATCGTGACGAACAACCACGTGATCGAAGGCGCCGACGAGATCATGATCGAGTTTTTCGGTGGCAAGAAGCTGCCGGCCAAGCTGGTGGGGACTGACCCCAAGACCGATATCGCGCTGCTGAAGGTCGAGGCGGAGGAGCCGCTGCCGTTCGTCGCTTTCGGCAACTCCGACCTGATGCGCGTGGGCGACTGGGTCATGGCGATGGGCAACCCGCTGGGACAGGGGTTCTCGGTCAGCGCGGGGATCGTGTCGGCCCGGGGACGCGAGCTGTCCGGCACTTATGATGATTATCTGCAGACGGATGCGGCGATCAACCGGGGCAACTCGGGCGGGCCGTTGTTCAACATGGACGGGCAGGTGATCGGGGTGAATACCGCGATCCTGTCGCCCAACGGCGGGTCCATCGGCATCGGCTTTTCGATGGCGTCGAATGTGGTCACGAAAGTGGTCGATCAGCTGAAGGAGTTTGGGGAAACCCGGCGCGGCTGGCTGGGTGTGCGCATTCAGGACGTGACGCCGGACGTGGCCGAGGCCATGGGTCTGACGGTCGCAAAGGGGGCGTTGATCACCGACGTGCCGGACGGCCCGGCCAAGGATGCGGGGCTGGTTGCGGGTGACGTGATCACACTGTTCGACGGCCAGACGGTGGATGATGCGGGCGATCTGACCCGCCGCGTGGCCGATGCGCCGATCGGCGAAGCGGTTCCGGTGATCGTGCAGCGCGACGGCAAGACCGAGACGCTGCAGGTGACGCTGGGGCGGCGTGAAGAGGCCGAAGCGGTGACGATGCCCGCCTCGACCCCGGCGCCGGAAGAACCCAAGCAGATGGAACAGCTGGGCCTGACGCTGGCCCCGCTGGACGATGACATCCGGTCCAAGCTGGGGCTTGAAGCCGGGGCCGAAGGGTTGATGGTGATGGCCGTCGATCCGTCGTCCGAAGCCTATACCAAGGGCCTGCGCGAAGGCGATCTGATCACCGAGGCGGGCCAGCAAAAGGTGGTGCGGCTGAAGGATCTGGAAGACATGATCACACAGGCCAAGGGGGCCGGGCGCAAATCCCTGCTGCTGTTGATCCGCCGGGGTGGCGATCCGCGCTTTGTGGCGCTGTCGATCGAGTGATCCTGACGACATGCGAATGGGGGGCGGTGGGGAAACCTGCCGCCCTTTGGCATGGGCCGGTCGGGCGTCAGGGCTGGTCTCCGGCCCTTGTGCCGTCGTGCCGGAAGGCGGGGTCCAGCAGACGGTCCAGCATCGGCGACAGATCCTCGATCAGTTCGGCCACCACATGCACCACCCCCGCCTCGCGCTGCAGGCGTCCGGTGACGCGCAACAGGCGGCCCGAGATCACCGCGCGGCGGAAGCGTTCGTAGACATTGGCCCAGACCACCACGTTGCAGGTGCCGGTCTCATCCTCCAGCGTGACGAAGATCACGCCTTTCGCGGTGCCGGGCCGCTGACGCACCAGCACGAGGCCCGCGACGCAGACCCGCGCGCCCGCCGGGGGGTCGGTCAGCCGGGCGGCGGGAAGCGCCGAGGGCGGACGCGGCCAGCCGTGGGCAACAGGGGGGCGGGGCGAGGGGGCATTCATGTGGAACAAAGATAGAACATATTCCGCGCGCCGCAAGCCCCGTGGTGCCGCCGCCGCCTCTGGCAAAGCGCCGCGGATTGGCCTATGTCACGAAGCGATGAAATGGGGTCGCGCAATGGCGCGGCTTTGTCAGGTGGCAGCTGCAAGAGGACCGGAATGGCGAAGATCACTTACGTGGAATTTGGCGGCAAGGAACATGTGGTCGACGTGGCCAATGGCCTGACCGTGATGGAAGGCGCGCGCGACAACGGCATCCCGGGGATCGAAGCCGACTGCGGCGGTGCCTGCGCCTGTTCGACCTGCCATGTCTATGTGGACCCCGCCTGGGTGGGTAAACTGCCGAAGAAGGACAGCATGGAGGAAGACATGCTGGATTTCGCGTGGAAGCCTGATCCCGCACGGTCGCGGCTGACCTGCCAGTTGAAAGTGTCGGACGCGCTGGACGGCTTGCGCGTACAGATGCCGGAAAAGCAGATCTGATGCGGCTGGCGGCGGCGCTGGCGCTCGCCGTCCTTGCCGCGCCTCTCAAGGCCGAAACCGCCCGGACACCGCGCCTCCAGATGGCTGCGCTGACGCTTCCGACAGCGCGCTACGATCACGGCGTGCTGGGGGACGCGCTTGAATGGGGCGGCTTGCGGATCGCCACCGACCAGGGCGATGTGGTCATCCGCCTGCCCGAGACCCGCGTGTTCGAGGACGTCGCCATCCGCGTTGCCGATGTGGACGGCGACAGTGTGCCCGAGGTGATCGTGGTCGAGACCGACCTCACGCTCGGCGCCTCGCTTGCGGTCTATGGCCTGCGGGGAAAGATCGCCGCCACCCCCTTCATCGGCCAGACCCACCGCTGGCTTGCCCCCGCCGGGATCGCCGACTTCGATGGCGACGGGCGGGCAGAGATCGCCTATGTCGACCGGCCGCATCTTTTGGCCGAACTGGTCTTCGTGCGGCTGGACGGCGACCGGCTGATCGAGACGCTGCGGCTGCCCGGCCTGACCAATCACCGGATCGGAGACGCCTTCATCTCTGGCGGGGTGCGCGATTGCGGGGCGGGGGCCGAACTGGTGCTGGCGTCAAAGGATTGGACGCGCGTGATGCGGGTGCGCGGCGGCGTGGCCGAAGATATCGGCCCGATGCCCGCCGGGGGCCTGACCGTCCCGCCCTGCTGACTACTCCGCCACCCCGTTCAGCAGCCGGTCGGATTTCTTGCGCACCAGCACGGCCCGCAAATCATGCATCGCCAGCAAAAGCGTGTCCGTGACCGTTTCCAGTTGGTCATCAGTGGCCCGCGATTGCACCCATTGTGTCGTCAGGTTCAAATGGTCCACCGCACGCAGGATGTCGTCCACGTCCCGCTCTGCCAGTTGAGCGACCCTTGCGGCCAGCCAGTCACCGATGGCTTGCCGGTCCGCATCGCTCAACACCACGTCGCCATGCGGCTTGATGGTGCCGTTCCTGACGTTGACGATGGCAATCTCGTCCAGCTCGATCCGGCGCTGGCGGTTTTCGGGGGCCACCCGGAAGACCACCGCGCCATTTTCGCGGACCCGAAAGTAATACTCCGGCAGATCGCCCGCCATATCAGCCCCTTACGTCAATGAGGCGCAGAACCGCTGGATGCGGGTACACGCCTCGCGCAGAACCTCGTTCGAGGTAGCGTAGCTGACGCGGAAGTTCGGCGATAGCCCGAAGGCCGCGCCGAACACGACGGCAACGCCGGTTTCCTCCAGCAATGCAGTGGCAAACACCTCGTCATCGGTGATGACGGTGCCTGCGGAGGTGGTCTTTCCGATACAGCCGGCGATGTCGGGATAGACGTAGAACGCCCCCTCGGGCACCGGGCATTTGATGCCCTTGGCCTCGTTCAGCATCGAGACCACCAGATCGCGCCGGCTTTGAAATAGCGCGCGGTTCGGGGCCAGAAAATCCTGCGGGCCGCTCAGCGCCTCCAGCGCCGCATGCTGGCTGACCGAACACGGGTTCGAGGTGGACTGCGACTGGATCGTGCCCATCGCCTTGATCAGTTCCACCGGGCCGGCCGCATAGCCGATCCGCCAGCCGGTCATCGCATAGGCCTTGGACACGCCGTTGCAGGTAAGGGTGCGGTCGTAGAGGCCGGGTTCCACCTCGGCCGGGGTGCTGAATTCGAAATCGTCGAACACGAGATGTTCGTACATGTCATCCGACATCACCCAGACCTGCGGATGGCGCATCAAGACGTCCGTCAGCGCCTTGAGTTCGGCCCGGGTATAGCCAGCGCCGGTGGGGTTTGACGGGCTGTTGAAGATGAACCACTTGGTCTTGGGCGTGATCGCCGCCTCAAGCTGCGCAGGGGTCAGTTTGAAATCCGTGTCGATGCCGCATTCCACGGCCACCGGGGTGCCGCCCGCCAGCAGTACCATGTCAGGGTAGCTGACCCAGTAGGGTGCGGGGATGATCACTTCGTCGCCCGGATTGCAGGTGGCCATCAACGCGTTGTACAGGATCTGCTTGCCGCCGGTGCCCACCGAGACCTGTGCAGGCGTGTAGGTCAGCCCGTTCTCACGCAGGAATTTCGAGCAGATCGCGGCTTTCAGTTCCGGGATGCCGTCAACGGCGGTGTATTTGGTCTTGCCCGCATCAATCGCCCGCTTGGCCGCATCCTTGATGTTCTGCGGCGTGTCGAAATCGGGTTCCCCGGCGCCAAGACCGATCACATCGCGGCCTTCGGATTTCAGGGCGGCGGCCTTGGTGGTGACCGCAATGGTCGGTGATGGCTTCACGCGCGCCAGGGTATCGGACAGGAAGGCCATGGGATGCGTCCTTTGGTATCTAAGATTTCGGCGGCGGAGTTTCTGCGGTGGAGTTTCGCCGACGCCTGTCTTAGGGTCCGCGCCGCACGGGTTCAAGCAGGATCGGACAGGCGATGAGCGAGACAGCGGAGGCACGCCTCAAGCGGATGGCGATGCGGTCCTGGCGGCGGGGTACCAAGGAGATGGATCTGGTGCTTGGACCCTGGTCCGATGTGCATCTGGCGGGGCTGTCGGCGGAGGACCTTGAGGACTACGAGGCGCTGCTGGAAGAGAACGATCAGGACCTGATGGCCTGGATCATGGGGCAGGGCGCGGCCCCTGACAGGATAGCGCCGTTGCTGGGCCGGGTCGCTGATTACGCGAAAACCCGGCTCATGCAGCGAAATTGAGACGAAAACGGCGTTAGTTTACGAAATATTTGTCGTTTGAGCCGATTCTATCTCCGTTCCAACATAGGGCGGAGAGACACGGCATGACGCATTACGCACCCTTGCTAGACGGATCGCAAAAGGCGTTCCTCAGTTGCTATCTGGACAATCTGGCGCTGGTTGAACGATTGCACCGGTTGCTGCTGGACGTCATCAAGGATGAGTTCGAGCGGCTGGGAATCCTGGAGATCAACTCGGTTCAGGCGCTGCTGCTGTTCAACATCGGCGAGAATGAGGTGACGGCCGGTGAGCTGAAATCGCGCGGCTATTATCAGGGGTCGAACGTCAGCTATAACCTGAAGAAGCTGGTGGAACTGGGGTTCATGCACCACCAGCGGTCCGAGATCGACCGCAGGTCCGTGCGCGTGCGGCTAACCGAAAAGGGCCGCAGTGTGCGCGGGATGCTGTCCGATCTGTTCGCGCGGCACGCTGACGGGATGGAACGGCGCAGCCTGATCGACGCCTCCGGGATGGACGAGATCAACACTGCGTTGAAGCGGATGGAGCGGTTCTGGACCGAGCAAATCCGGTATATCTATTGAGGCCATTATGATTTGTTGGCTCGGCCTGATCCGATGTGGCACGCTGGCCGCCCACACCACTGTCCACGTTCGGCGCATGCACCGGTCTGCCGGTGGGGAAGGGCGGATCCTTCATCGGGGCGACGGGGCAGGCCGGATCAAGCCGGAAGGCAACGGCGCTATCGAACCCGAGATCCCGAGCCAGAAGGCCGGGCGAGGATCAATATCCCTTCGAAATCAATAGTCTGACGTGGGACGTTCTTTGAGGGCCGACCCTGTCAGTTGACCTTGCGGCCCGGCAGGAATGGCAGTGGGGCGACGGGCAGCCCATCTTCGATCATCTGCCGCGCGTCTTCCGGCTTTGCTTCGCCGTGGATCGCCCGCTCGGGTGCGTCGCCGTCATGGATGCGCCGCGCCTCGGCGGCAAAGTTCATGCCCACATATTCCGAATTCGCCTCAATCTGCTTTTTAAGCGCGGCGAGGGCAGCCTCGACCTTGGAGCCCGGTTCTGACAATGCGCCCTTGGCGGGCGTGTCCAGCTTGCGGGCCGGGCGGATGGCCGGGGACATCAGGTCTTTGCCAATCGTGGCCGACCCGCAGATCGGACAACTGACCTGTCCTGCGCCCTGCAAAGCCGCGAAAGCCTCGCCAGACTGGAACCAGCTGTCGAACGCGTGGCCCGTGTCGCATTTCAGATTGAAGCGGATCATCCGCGAAGTCCTGCCGTTACTTGCAGACTATAGCTAAGCCCTGCGTGGCCGGGGTCAATGGCCGGACCCATCGGCGCTAGCGCGCGCCGGTGCCGGGACGGCGTCCGGGTGGTGCATCGGCTGTGATGGGATCGGCGCGACCCTTGGCAGGGGGCACAAAGGCGGCGATCAACTGGCGCAGGTCCGGCTCGTCGACGAGGGCCGACGCTTCGGCCAGACTGAACCAGGCGCGGCGACGTTCCTTGGCTTCGGGGAATTTGTCGGCCAGCCGTTTCACTTGCAACCCGTAGACGGCTACCGCACAAGGTACCGTCGCGTCAAAGGGCAAAGATTTCTGATAGCCGAACCGACCAAGGCAGACGGGGTTCAGTGTGCCTTCGGCCCCGGCCTCTTCCCACGCCTCTTGCGCGGCGGCGGCTTCGGGGGCAAGGCCCGGGATCGGCCAGCCCTTCGGGATCACCCAGCGCCCGGTGTCGCGGCTGGTGATCAAAAGCACCTCAAACTCTCCGCTCAGCCTGCGCCAGCAGAGTGCCCCGTATTGTATGCGTGTGCCGGGCGTCCCGTTGGGATCCACCGCCACGTTCTTGTCTTGCCAACCCATATCACGCCCACCTGACCGTCCGGTTCCCGGATCTGATCCCTACTCAATCACCCCTGCGCCAATATGGCACGGGTTGCGGTTTTTTCACAGGCCTTTCCCAAGCATTTGACGGATAATGATAGCGGTTTACCTGACTTGCGTCAGACAAGAGGCAAAAGGCAGCACGATGCGAACAGTTTGGCTTTGGCAGGGTGCGGGCATTGATCGGCGTGCGGGCGGCCCCCGTGATCGTTGATCCGCCGCCACAGTCGCCGGGGCGGCCCGCTGCGCTGTTCGTCGGGTCAGAGATCTATCGCGGTTCGTCTTATGGGGCGACCCACCCGCTGCGGGTGCCGCGCGTCTCGACGGTGATGGATCTGTCGCGGGCGCTGGGCTGGCTGCCGCCGACGCAGTTCCGGACCAGCCCGCGCGCCAAGCCTGCGGCATTGGCGCTGTGGCACGAGCCGGACTATGTCGCGGCATTGCAGGCCGCCGAGGGTCTGCCGGAAGCCACGCCCGAGATGCGGGCCCGGTTCCATCTGGGAACGCTGGCCAACCCGGTCTTTGCCGAGGTGTTCCGGCGCCCTGCGACCGGTGCGGGCGGGGTCATGCTGGCGGCGGAACTGCTGGCCGCGGCACCGGGAGTGATCCATGTGCCGGGCGGCGGCACGCATCATGGGCTGCCGGGTCGGGCGAACGGGTTTTGCTATCTGAACGACGTGGTGCTGGGCATCAAGGTGATGCAGCGCGCCGGGCTGTCGCGCATCGTCTATGTCGATATCGACGCGCATCATTGTGACGGGGTGGAGGCGGCGTTCGCGGGTGATCCGGGGGTACGGATGATCTCGGTCCACGAAGAGGGGCGGTGGCCGTTTACCGGACGGCTGGAGGATGACGCTGGCGGCAGTGCGTTCAATCTGCCGGTGCCGAAGGGCTACAACGACACCGAGGCGCGGGCGGTGCTGGAGGAGTTGCTCTTGCCGCGTGTGGCCGAATTCCGCCCGCAAGCGGTGGTGCTGCAATGCGGGGCGGATTCGCTGACCGAGGATCCGTTATCGCGGCTGGCCCTGTCGAACCGGGCCTATCTTGAGGTGGTGGCGGCGTTGCGCGATCTTTCTCCCCGGTTGCTGGTACTGGGCGGAGGGGGGTATAACCCTTGGTCCGTTGGCCGGTGCTGGACGCTGATCTGGGGGCTTTTGTCGGGGGCCGAGGTGCCGGACCGGCTGCCGCCTGCGGCGGAACTGATCCTGCGGGGCCTGAGTTGGGGGGGCGGCGGCCGGGCGGCCCCCGACGAGGTGATGCTGACCACACTGCTGGACGCCCCGCGTGAAGGCCCGGTCAGGCCAGAGTTGCGCACGCGGCTGGCAGTTCTGGCGCGGCGATGATCCGGGCGTTTGTGGGGATTGATCTGCCGGATGCCGTGCGCTCGGCGTTGGCGGTCCAGCAATTCCTCCTGCCGCTGCCGCACAAGGTGGACCCGGCGCAGATGCATCTGACGCTGGTGTTTCTGGGCGACTGCTCCGAACCGGCGCTGGAGGCGGCGCATGAGGCTTTCGCGACGCTGCGGGACAGGCGCTTTTCCCTGTCGCTGCAGGGTCTTGGGCTGTTTGGTGGCGACCGGCCACGGGCAGCATGGGCGGGCGTTTTGCCGTCAGCGCCCCTGGGGCGGCTGCAGTCCCGGGTCGAACATATGGCGCGGCGGGCAGGATGCCCTGTTGAGACGCGGAAGTTTGTCCCGCACGTGACGCTGGGCCGCTTTCGGCCGCCGCCGCTGGCCATCGCCGCCACGCTGGAACGCGCTGTGGTTCTGGGCGCGGGCTTTGCGGCGGGGCCGTTCGAGGTGTCGGACCTGGTGCTATGGCAAAGCCACCTTGGGCCGAAAGGCGCGCGCTACGAGGTGCTGGCGCGCTATCCGCTGTCTTGACAAGCACCCGTTTCTTGACAAGCGCTGGGCGGTCATGCAGCACAAAGCCGGACTGTCAGGAGCACCGCCATGAAAATCGCCAACCGCGAAATCGGCCCGAACCACCCGCCTTTGGTGATTGCCGAGATCGGTATCAACCATGGTGGCAGCCTGTCCGTGGCCAAGGAAATGGTGCGGCTGGCCGCCGGTGCGGGCTGCGAGATGATCAAGCATCAGACCCACATCATCGAAGACGAGATGACGGAAGAGGCCAAGAGCATTTTCCCGCCCAATGCCGATGTGTCGATCTGGCATGTGATGGAACGCTGTGCGCTGTCGCTGCCCGAAGAGGCGGAGCTGAAGCGCTATACCGAAAGCCTGGGGATGATCTGGATATCGACGCCCTTCAGCCGCGCCGCCGCCGATTTTCTGGAGACGCTGGACGTGCCCGCCTACAAGATCGGCAGCGGAGAGGCGGACAACCTGCCGCTGATCCGCCACATCGCGCGCAAGGGCAAGCCGGTGATCCTGTCGACGGGGATGCAGACGATTGAAAGCGTGCGCGCCAGCGTGGCCATTCTGGATGCGGCGGGGGTGGAGTATGCGCTGCTGGAATGCGCCAACCTGTATCCCTCGCCGCCCGAGATTGTGTCGCTGCAGGGGGTGACGGATCTGAAAGCGGCGTTCCCGCGCGCCGTCGTCGGCTTTTCCGACCATTCCATCGGCCCGGAAATGGCGCTGGCCTCCGTGGCCTTGGGGGCCTGCATTCTGGAGCGGCACTATACCGACACCCGCTACCGCAAGGGGCCGGACATCATCAATTCGATGGACCCGGCGGAGCTGCGGTTCCTGATCGACCGTTCGCGCGAAATCCATACGGCGCTGCATAACCCTAAACAGCGGACGGAGGCCGAGGAGCCGGTCTACCGCTTTGCCCGCGCCTCCGTGGTGGCCGACCGGGATCTGCCAGAGGGTCATGTGATCGCCGAGGCCGATATCTGGGCGCGCAGGCCGGGGTCGGGCGAGATTGCCGGGTATGACTTCGACAAGGTAGTGGGGAAAAGGCTGCTGCGGGCCGTGACACGGAACACGCAGTTGACGTGGGGGGATCTGGGGTGACGGCGGCGCTTGACCGGCTGCCAAGAACACCCTGGCGGGCCTTCAAGGACGGTGTGCACCGCGTGCAGGACCGGATGGCCAGGATCTATGGTCAGCCGGGTGACGGAATGCTGACCGACCTTGCGGTTGCCGGCCGCCCCGCCCTCTTCATCCACAACCCGAAGGCGGGCGGCACATCACTGGGCAAGTTCCTTGGTGTAAAGCGGCGTACCCATGTGTTTCCTGGCGAGCGGCTGAGGGAGAGCGTCTGGCTTGCGACCTTTTCGATGGTGGTGGTGCGGGACCCGTTCGAGAGGTTCTTGTCGTGCTATTATGGAAACGTGGTCAGACCGGGCGAAACCGGCCTGACGAAACGCTACGGCCCGGGCATCAAGGACCTTGATCCGAAAGGGTTTCTGTCGATCCTTGTCGACAATCCGAAGTTTGGCGGCTCGCAGTTGAACTGGACCGATTTCCC
The DNA here is from genome assembly GCA_031415015.1 of Paracoccaceae bacterium. Taxonomy (GTDB): domain Bacteria; phylum Pseudomonadota; class Alphaproteobacteria; order Rhodobacterales; family Rhodobacteraceae; genus JAUYQR01. The sequence goes on along the minus strand of JANOQT010000132.1, from coordinate 13,216 downwards.
GTCCCAGAAAAAGCCCCGCGCTGACCTGATCCTGCGGTTTGAAGACGTCGGGCAGTGGAAGGACATCCTTCTGAAGCATGGTCTTCCGGTCGAGAACCGGGAGTTGCGCCACGAGAACCGCAGTGAGCGCGCCATGTCGGATCATCTGACACGCCTGAAACTGACGGAAACCGGGTTCGCGTCACTCAAGGCGAGCGTGAGGGATGTGTTCCGTGCCGACTATGCGGCCTTCGGGTATGAATGACCCGGCGTCGCAGTCAATCCGGGTCGAACCTGTAGCCGAACCTTGCGATCTCGGGTGCGAAATGCCCGGCGATGAAATCATGCGTCTCTGCATCGTAGAACTGCCGGTAATCTGAGCGGAGCGTGGTGTTGCGGCGTTCGACCTTGCCGCCAAAGCGCAGGCGATAAAGCAGAGATCGGGACCGCTGAATGTGGGCGTCGATGATCTGCGTGTCGGCATCAATGGTTTCGGTACGCCCGATGAAGTCACAGCCTTCAAGCCAGTACATCTGCGACCGTTTCTGGAACGGCACCGTGGGCGGTTCGGGCCAGGTCAACTCATCGCCGACAAAGAAACCGGACTCGGTGAGCCAGCGTTTGAAGCCGATATCTATGGCCAACGCGCGGTGGTCTGCATCGTCCGAAGGTCGTGGAGTTTTTGTCGTGATGAAGACATAGGCCGACACCATGCGGTCCCAGGGATTGCGGGCAAACCCGAAGGCAAAGCGACCGGCCCTGACGTCGTCATTGAAGTAGGACAACGGCGCATGCGACGGAACCCCCCGGGTAACCCCGCCGAGCCGCTTTGAAAGCGACTTCCCCGCGCATTTGGGCACGTGGATGAAAAGGAAGTCTTTGCCGACGACGGTCACTGTCCGGGTCTGTCTGAAGGCACACCGGACCGGCCAAGATCGGCAATCCGCCAAAGGCCCAGCATCTTGTCAGCCCACTGGCCTTTCAGATGGGACTGGCCTTCGGTGACCAGACGCGCTGGCGGTGGCAGGTTGAAAGGCGGTCTCGTCAGGTCAATTGGGCGCCATTCGCCGGTTGCGATGTCGGCGTTGGTTGCGGTGTCCGGGAAGGTGGTGGTCAAAAGCCAGGTGCCGCCGGATCGCGCGATGTTGCTCAGCGCCCGTTGAACATGGGCATTCGAAAGGTGGACGAGGCAATCGCGGACAAAGATCACATCGGCCTTTGGAACCGGACCGCTGATCAGATCGACGACCTGAAATGCAATGCCGGGACGAGCATGGGCCTGCGCGTTTGCCTTGACCAGATCGGGTACGATATCGCCGCCAAGGTAGTCGATCCCGGTCAGATCGACGTGCTGCATCCAGAAGAAATCACCGCAGGGCACATCAAGCAGCGAGGTCGCCCCAAGGTCTTTCAAAAGCGCAGGCAGGATAACGCGCAGTTGTGCCGTCGTCTCGAGGTTGGAGCCCTTGCCGGACAGGCTGTCCTTGTCGCCCCACTTGTTGCGCCTTGCGTAGCTGGTAAAGATTTCCGCAGGGTCCCGGCGGGCCAACCGCTTGCGCCGCAGGGCTTTTTTCAACGCAGAGAAGATGCTCACGTCCCGTTCTCCTGTGCAGTTTGGGGCAGCGCACCGCCGTTTGCCGCCCAATAGTCGCGCATCCACGCCACTTGCCCGTGCCCGAGGTGGGGTAAACGGTCCCAACGGTGCGCCCCGGGACGCAGCAATGCAATCGGGCGCGGGTCGCCGTGAAAGGCCACCATGCCAGCGGTCGCGGGCGGCGTCCTTGGTGGCAGGAAGACGTCCAGACCAACCGGGCGGCGCAGCCACCGCTTGAAGCTGATCACCCAGCCCTGTGGCCAGTAGTCGACGGAGGTTGAGTGGTTCTGCACCCAGACCTGCTCGATGTCACAGGTGGCAAAGGCCGCCTCCGGGTCGGCCTGAAACCGGCTTAGAATCTGCGCCTGCGCCCCGATGTCGAAGGCAAAGACCCCGGTTCCCAGAAGCGCCTTTGGTCCGCCCGGCCTGCCGCCCGGCCGCCAGTTTTCGCCGGTGTCGATGCCGATGAACGGCGCGGGGTGGTCAAAGAAGCGGTCAAGCGGACCGCAGATCACCGTGTCCATGTCAATGAACAGCGCACGTCCGGACAGGCCCAGAAGGTCCGGCGCAAAGACCGACAGTTTCGGCCATGCGCCGTGCCGCCACATTGCCGGGCTGCAGCCGATATCCGGGATCGGATGCGCCTCGATCCCGGGAAGAAATCCTGTGGCATCATCGGTCAGGCAGACAAAGCGGAAGGACCCGGATATGTGCGAACGACAAGCATTGAACAGCACGTTCACGTAGTCGGCCGGATACAGCGTTCCCCATTTCATGCACAAAACAGTGCGGTCTTGCGGCATCGGCGTTGCGCTCCGGTCATCGGCGTTCAGGCGTGGCTAGACAATTCGGCGCATCCTGTCCATATCGAACCAGCCTTGAGTGGCCAGAAAGCCCGGACGCCAAATGACCCGCTCCATCCTTTTCCTCACCGGAACCCGGGCCGATTTCGGCAAGCTGGAGCCTTTGGCGGCGGCGGCCGTTGCGGCGGGGTTTGAGGTTAGCTTCTTTGTCACCGGCATGCATATGCTGGACCGCTACGGCCTGACCAAGCTGGAAGTGCACCGGATGGCGGGGGTGCAGGTGCATGAGTTTCTGAACCAGCGGCCAACGGACGCGCAGGATATCGTGCTGGCCAAGACGGTGATCGGCTTTTCCGACTATGTGACCGAGCACCGGCCCGATCTGATCGTGGTGCACGGCGACCGGGTAGAGGCGATGGCGGGGGCGCTGGTGGCGGCGACGAACTACATCCGGTCGGCCCACATCGAGGGCGGCGAGGTGTCGGGCACCATCGACGAGGTGTTCCGGCATTGCAACACCAAGCTGGCGCATGCGCATTTCGTGTCCTCCGACACGGCGGCACGGCGGGTGTTGGCGCTGGGTGAGCCGGAGGAGACGGTGCATGTGATCGGCTCGCCGGAGCTGGATTTCCATTCCGGGCCGTCGGGGGTGACGATTGCGGAAGTGAAGGCGCGCTATGGCATTCCGTTCGACGATTACGGGATCGCGGTGTTCCATCCGGTGACGTCCGAAGCGGCAGAGATGGGCGCGCAGGCGCGGGCGCTGTATGGCGCGCTGGCGGCGTCGGGGCGCAATTTCGTGCTGATCGCGCCGAACAATGATCCGGGGTCGGAAGCGATCTTCGAGGTGATCGAGGGGTTGCCCGCCGACCGGTTCCGGCTGATCCCGTCGATGCGGTTCGCGCATTTTTCCGAACTGATGCGCAATGCGGCCTGCATGGTGGGCAATTCCAGCGCCGGGGTGCGCGAGGCGCCGTTTCTGGGGGTGCCGTCGCTGGATGTGGGGTCGCGGCAGACCAACCGGGCCGAAGCGCCGTCGGTGGTGGCTTGCGCTGCGGACGACAATGCCGCCATCGCGCGGTTTCTGGCGGAGACCTGGGGGCGGACGCATCCGGCGCATCACGGCTTTGGGTCGGGGTCGGCGGCGGGGCGGTTTGTCGAGGTGCTGAGGGACGAGGCATTCTGGGACAGGGGCCTGCAAAAGGCCTTTCGCGACCTTGGCTGATCCGCGCACGGGACTGCTGTTGCGGGCCTGTCTGCTGGCCGGGCGTGCCATTCCCCTGTTTGGCCCCCGGGTGCTGCAGCGGCGGCTGGCGCGCGGCCGCGAAGATCCCGCGCGCTGGCGGGAAAAGCTGGGCGAGGCCACGGCGACGCGCCCCACGGGGCGGCTGATCTGGCTGCATGCGGTGGGGATCGGCGAGGTGATGGCCCTGCGCGGGTTGATTGCCGCGATGGCAGAGGCCGATCCGGGGTTGAGTTTTCTGATCACCTCGACCGCGCGATCCTCGGCTCAGGTGCTGGCGGGGAACCTGCCCGCACGGACGCAGCACCAGTTCCTGCCGCTGGATGCGCCGGAATATCTGGCGCGGTTTCTGGACCATTGGCGGCCTGATCTTTCAGTTTGGGCCGAGCAAGACCTGTGGCCCGGCGCGGTGGTGGCGGCGTCGCGGCAGGGCATCCCTTTGGCGCTGGTCAATGCGCGGATGAATGACGCGGCGTTTGCGCGCCGTCAGCGCTTTCGCGGGCTGTTCGCTGATCTTTACGCCCGGTTTTCGCTGATCGCGGCGCAGGATGCGGCAACTGCGGCGCATCTTGCGGCTTTGGGTGCGCGAGGGGTGCGGGTGACCGGGTCGCTCAAGTCGGCGGCCCCGGTGCTGGCGGTGGAGGAGGGTGCGCTGGCCGAGATGCGCACGGCGGTTGCGGGGCGCAGGGTATGGGTCGCGGCCTCGACCCATGCCAAGGATGAGGCGGTGGCTTTGGCCGCGCAGGCGGTGTTGTGGCAGGCTGATCCGCGCTGGCTGTTGATTTTGGTGCCACGGGTGCCGGACCGGCGGGCAGAAGTTTGTGAAGCGGTGCCCGCCGGTTTGCCCTTGACCGTGCGGTCCTTGCGCGAAGGCCCGACGGGTGCGGTCTATCTGGCCGATACGGTGGGCGAGTTGGGGCTGTGGTACCGGTTGGCCCCGGTGGCGCTGATGGGCGGGACCTTCGGGCCGGTGGAGGGGCACAACTCGTGGGAACCCGCAGCGCTGGGGGTGGCGGTGCTGCACGGGCCGCGCGTGGCGAATTTTGCGGCGGACTATGCGGCGCTGGGCGCTGCGGGTGCGGCGCGGCTGGTGACGGCAGAGGGGCTGGCGGCGGCGCTGCAGGGGGATACTCCGGCGATGGGGGCGAAGGGGCAGGCGCTGGCCGAAGGCGGCAGGCACGGGGTGCAACCGCTGGCAGAGGCGCTTCTGGCGCTGGTGCCGCGATGAGGCTGTGGCTGTTCCTGAGGGTCTGGTCGGTGCTGTGGCATCTGGGACTGCCGATGGTGCTGGGCTATCTTTGGTGGCGGGGCCGCAAGGACGCGCTGTACGCGCAAGGCTGGGGTGAGCGGTTTGGGCGGCACCCCAAACGCCTGCCGGGGGCGGTGTGGATCCATGCGGTGTCATTGGGCGAAATGCGGTCAGCGGTGCCTTTGGTGCTCGCACTGCTGGACCGGGGCGACCGGGTGGTGACCACGCATTTCACCCCGGCGGGGCGGCGCGAAGCGGCGCGGGTCTTTGCCGATGACATCGCCGCCGGGAGGCTGGCCGCCGTCTGGGTTCCGTTTGAGACATCATGGGCTTACGCCGGGTTCTTCCGGGCGTTCCGGCCCGTGGCGGGTCTGGTGATGGAAATCGAGATCTGGCCGCGGATGATCTTTGCCGCGCGGGGGGCGGGGGTGCCCTTGTTCATGTGCAATGCGCAATACCCGACGAAATCCATGGCCCGCGACGCAAGCTTCCCGTTGCGCCATGACCTGATGCGCGGCTTTGCCGGGGCGTTTGTGAAGTCTGAGTTGCAGGCGGAACGGTTTGCCTCGGTCGGCGTGCAGAACATCCGTGTGACGGGGGAATTGCGGTTTGACCAACCGATCCCGCCAGATCTGATTGCCGCGGGGGCCGCGCTGCGAACCTGGCTTGGGGCCGGGGACCGCCGCGTCATCACTGTGGCCTCAGCGGTTGAAGGTGAGGATGCCGTCTATGTCGCGGCCATCGCGGCCCTGTTGACCCAAGACCGGGTGTCGCAGCGTCGGCCTGCGCTGATTGTCTATGTCCCGCGCAAGCCGGAACGATTTGACGAGGTGGCGACGCTGTTGGCGGCTGAAGGGTTTGTAGTGGGTCGGCGCAGCCAGCTTCTGGATGCGTCGCTTGCTCCGCTTGGTGATGCGCCCGCAATCAACGTACTCTTGGGCGACAGTCTGGGCGAGATGTATGCCTATCTGGCAATGGCAGACACTGTCATCGTCGGTGGCGGGTTCACCCCCAAAGGCGCCCATAACATCATCGAGCCGCTGGCCCTGCGCAAACCCGTCATCGTTGGCCCGGCGATCCATACCATCGAATATCCTGCGGTCGAGGCGATTGCCGCCGGCATCTGCTGGAAGGTGGCCACCCCCGACGACCTGCGCAATGTGCTGCTGGCAGGAACGGCCCCCGACCCCACGGCCATCGAGGCGTTCTTCATGGCGCATTCAGGTGCCACACAGCGCACCATTGCGGCGCTGGACCGCCAGCTTACCAGCCGCTGAAGCCGCCGTCGACATTGACCAGCTGCCCGGTCATGTAGCCCGCCTGCGGCGAACACAGAAACAGCATCGCATCGGCAATCTCATCGGGTTGGGCCATCCGGCCAGCCATGATCAATTCGCCCACCCGGCGCTGGAATTCGTCGGAATGGTTGTTGAAGACGGCACCCGGCGCGATGGTGTTGACGGTGGCCTGCCGTTTCGCCCAATAGCCTGCAAGCCACAGGGTCAGCCCGTGAATGCCCGCCTTTGTCGTTGAATAGGCAGAGAAACTTTTGAACGGCATGCCCTCGTAGATCTGGTGATGCGGGCCGTTCAGCGCATACATCGAGGCGACGTTGATCAATGTCGCCGGGTAGCGGCCGACAATGTCGCGGTCCATCTGGCGGGCGATCATGAAGGCCCCGGTCAGGTTGGTGCGCAGGGTGCGTTCCCAATCGCTGACCGATGTGTTGGCGAAATCCGGGAAGGGTTTGCCCGCGCCCATCAGCAATTCGCCGGTGATGGCGGCGTTGTTCAGCACCACGTTCGGCTGCCAGCCATCGGCCAGGATGCGGGCGAAAATCTGGTTGACCTGATCCTCGTCGCCGACATCAAGGTCGTAGAAGCGGAAGTTGTCGTTGCCCTGATGCGTGTCTTTCAGCGCATCGGCCCGGTGGCCCGGCAGGTCCGAGGCAATCACCCGCGCGCCTTGCGCCAGCATCCGGCGCACATAGGTGGAGCCGAGCACGCCGCCCGATCCGGTGATAAAGACGGTGCGTCCGGTCAGTTGGTCAGTCATGCTGTTTCAAGGCCTCTTGCATCAGGAATTCGACAAGGCGGAAATCGAAGGGAGTGTCGATATCCACGCAGCGTTCGGGTGGCATCAGGTAGGGGATCACCCGGCCTTCCCACAACCCGTTTGAGCGTTTCAGATAGGCGGGATCGACGACATAGGTAGAGGCTGCGTGTTCATAGACCACCGGGGCCTGCTGGCGCGCAACAACACCACCGGGCAAGGGCTTGGACACATGTAGCGCGCCGGTGGCATCGGGTTCGACAAGGTTGAAATAGGGATTCTTTCGCGCTTCGCAGCAGCTCATAACCATGTCAGGATGTTCGATATTGTAAAGGTCCAGCGCCGCGTCGATGTCTTCGGGCAGGCGCAGGGGCGACGTGCAGTCGAGATCGAGGAACGCGTCCACCGGGCCGGTCAGCACCTCGGATGCCGCAAGCGCGTGTTGCCAGACGCCCCATTTTCCTGCTGCATCAGTTGCCAGATGCGCGGGCCGAAGCCCGATTTCCCGCGCGCCTTTGGCGACGGCATGGGCATAGATCGCCTCGTCGTCCGTCGAGACGACGACCGCCCCGATGCGCGGATTGGCAAACAACTGGTCCAGCGACCAGTCGATCAGCGGCTTGCCGCACAGCGGGCGAAAGTTCTTTCCCGGTACGCCCTTGGAACCCTTTCGCGCGCCGATATGTCCAAGGATCATGCGATTTCCTTTGTGATCTGACCGCTGAACCGTCGTGCGCCCCATGCGGCTGCCACCAGCCGCGCCGACGGCAGGCAGAGGTCCAGCCGGGGCAGGTTTTCGACGTCCGACACCGGTTTGCCTGCGACAAGTGCCAGAAAATCCCGCATTGCTGCAAGGAACATCTCGTTGCGATTCAGGGGTTTGTCCAGCGTCACCGGGCTGTCTGCGTCGGTCACGACATAGCGCTGAGCGGCAAAGTCGAAGTCATGCATCCGCTCGGTGCCGCGCAAGATGCAGCGCCGGTGCAGCCGGGGTGTCAGGTAATCCATCGCCACTTCGCCAGACACGCCGTCGCGGCCAAGGCTGATCCGGCTGGCCATGTCCACCCCCGGAAAGGCCGGGTGGCCAAGGCAGTCCACCGCCCGCACCGCCAGCCCGGGAAACAGGCAGGCGGCCATATCGATCTCGTGGCACAGGTCCAACAGCACGCCGCCGCCGTCAGCCCGGGCCGCATAGCTGTCGGAAAACCGCCAGTCTGCACGCCACTGGGTGACATCATGGCCGATGGACAGGCTGAACTGGAACACATCCGACAGGTCGGCAGCCGCCAGCGTGCGGAACGCAGGATGGTAGCGCATCATCACGCCCAGCATCGACCGTATGGCCACGGGAGCCGCCAGTGCCGCGACGGCCTCTACCTCGCCGGGGCGAAACGCCAGCGGCTTTTCGACGTAGACCGGTACACCGGCGCGGGCGCAGACGTCGATCAGCGGCAGGCGCACATCGGTGGCGGTGGCGATCACCACCGCATCCGCGCCTGTAGCCAGCCTTGCGGCCAGAGCATCGGCGGAAAATCCGCGCCAGCCGATCAGTTCCACGCGCGCGCCAAGCGCCACGAGGTTGTCATGATGACGCCGCCCGATAGAGCCCGCCCCCACCACCACAACCGTCAATCCGCCCGCCATTCCGCCTCCGCCCGTTCAGCGAGGGTTAGCCTGATTGCCCCGCAATTGCCAGAGCGGGCGGGAGACGTCCGGGCCAGTTTGTCGCCGGTTGATGGCTTGTCCGACGGTCAGTATCCGCGCCATTGCGTCCGATGATCTGGCAAGCCTACAGGCAAGACCGTGGCCCGAAACCCGTTGGCACTGGCAGGGCGGGCAGGCTGATCGGTCTGATCGGATCACCACTTCAGCCGACGGTCGCGGGAGTTTGTCTGACCGCCGTTGTTCGCCTGCAGCCAGCGCCACTACGGCAGAAAAGGCCAGACCTGGGCGCGGGGCAGGACAACGGCATCGAACCGGTGCGACAGCCGGGCCGCATGCGCCTGCCAGCGTGACCGGAGTGTCGCCGCCCGCAAGGATGGCAGGGAAGGACAGGCCCGGGCGCTGCCCACTCTTGCAGGCGTTGCAGTCTTGCGCTGCGCCCACATTTCAGGGTCGCTCAGGCCTGCCATTGGAATTCAGCATTGCGCGCAAACTGGGACAAGTAGGCCCAGTCTATTAGGGTAACGAAACCCGGCCTAGGGACAGTCGAAGTTCACGTCCCGGATTTTCGGACAGGACCGGAATTTTGCGCCATTCGCTTGGGCTGTCGCGGACGTTGCGCGGGCCGCCATGGTTTCGGTCATGACGTAATCCGTGACCCTCGGCTTCGGCTTTACCGTCTGCAGGTTGTCGCGCCCCGGACGGCACGAGCCGTTCCCCACTTCAGGGCGATGGTGCCGGGGCTGGTCCGCTTGATCAGCTCCGGGTCCTGCGCCAGACGCTTCTCGATCCGGATCGGCGCGCCGATGGCAGCTGGCAGGACTGGGTCACACCCGTGGCCGCCCGGCCCTGCCCCGGCCAGAGTGAAGCCGTTGCTGTGATGGTCGGTGACGATGAGTTCGATGCCCGTCGGTATCCGGAGTTTCGTCTGCGGCTTCTGGCCGGCATGGGTGCCCCGGTTTTTCAGTGGGAAGCCGCCCTCGGCCAAAGCGTTTGCGGCGCATCGACGTTTCATCGCAACTTTTCGCCGGGATTTCTGGTCTGTCGCCTGCAATGTCAGGTGTCCCGTTTGACGGCCGGCAGGACGCTCAGGGTCACAGGCACGGCTGTCAGTGCCAGATGCGCCGGTGATGAAAGGCAGTTCGATGGCAGTGCCGATTCTTAACCGCGTGCTGCCCTCCGCCGCGAGGGTTGGCAGAACTTGTGCGGGCGGGGACAAAATTCAGCCATGGCGGGTCGAAGCAGGGACGGCTGCATCTTTGGCGCGGCCAATTGTTCAGTCCGGGACCAGTAGGGCCGCACCGGGCCCAAGGCGCATGTCGGCCTTGTGGCCGCGGATCAGGCCAGCGTCGCAGACAGCCGAATGTCGGGGCCATCCGTGAAAAGCCCGGCCCTCTGCCGCCCGAAGCCGCGGATTTGGCCCACTGCCTGCAAGGTCCGGGCCGGGTGCAGGGTTTTGGCATGGGCGTCCGCGCCCCGGACCACGCCGTCGACCAGATCGGCGGTCAAGACGCAGCCATCGAGCGCTGATCGGATGCCAAGCACGGTGCCTGTGGCCACAACATCGGTCCAGACCCGCTGCAGGCCCACCACATCGGCCTATGGCCGCGCCGGTCCGGCACGGGGCTGGTTCCGGCGCGGAGCCGCCGCCCTTGGTCGCTTACCTACAGCCAGTCACCTAGTCGGCCAGAAAGCGCCGCAGGGTGGCGTCAAGGTCTTCGGGCAGCAGGGGCTTGGGCAGATAGCCCTCCAGTCCCGCCGCAAGGAAAATGGCCCGCTGCGTGGGCAGGACGTCGGCGGTCATCGCAACGACCGGCAGCCGCGACATGGCACCGTCTAGCGCCCGGATAGCCCGAAATGTCGCCAGCCCGTCCATCTCGGGCATGTTCATGTCCAAAAGCACCAGATCGACCGGCTGTTGCACCAGGATGGCCAGAGCGTCCCTGCCGCCCGCCGCTTCGATCACCCGCGCGCCGGAGGCTTGCAGAAGGCTGGCCGCCACCAGCCGGTTGGTGGCGATATCATCGACCACAAGAATGCGACGTCCGGCCAGATTTGCACCCCGGACCGGCGGCGGGGCTACTGTACCCTGCGCCACGGGTGCAATGAGGCTCAGCCGGAAGGTGGCCCCGGTGCAGGCCGGCACCAGCACCAGATCGCCGCCCATCTGGCGCGCCAGTGACCGGCTGATCGCCAGACCAAGGCCGGTACCGGGTATACTGTCGTCGCCTTTGCGGAACGGCTCGAAGATCTGCGCGCCAAGGTCGGGGGGGACGCCCGGACCGGTGTCAGCGACGGAGATCTGCAAGACGTTGTCCGTGTAGGTCACCGAAATCCGGATGCCCCCCTCGCGCACGTGTTTCAGGGCGTTGCTGACCAGATTGATCAGGCATTGCCGCATCCGTTGCGGATCAAGCGTCAGGTGGTGTGGCAGGTCCGCAGCGCAGTCAAGCGTCAGGCCAAGCTGCCGGGCTTCGGCCTGATGCCGGTAGATGGCAAGGCAAGCCGACAGTTCCGCGCGGATGTCGGTGCTGCGCGGGTGCAGGGTCAGCCGGCCATCGGTGAGGGATGACACGTCCAGCACGTCATCCAGAACCACGGCCAGCCCCCGCGCGGACGCGACCAGCGCCGTCAAGCGTTCTTGTGACGCGGGGCTTTGGGCGGCATCCGCCTCGACCTGTCCAAGACCGATGATTGCGTTCAGGGGGGTGCGCAGCTCGTGGCTCATCTGCGCCAGAAACCGGCTTTTGGCGGTGTCCGAGGCGCGGGCGGCATTCTGACCCTCGGCAGTGGCGCGGTGCAAGTGGTGGTTGGACACCATCGCTACGACGGCGTAACCGATTCCGCCGCAGGCCGCGGCCGTCGACAGCGCCAGACCCTGCCAATCCCCCACCGTGGCCCAGTGCAGCACATTCGCCGTAAAGCTGGTCACCGCGACCGTCGCGATACCGGCAAGGCCGTAAGGCAGGTGGATCGAGCGAACGGTGGTCAGTTGCAGCGCCGTGGTCATCACCAGGCCCGCCGCCAGCGCCTTGGCATAGGGGTCTTCGACCAGCCAGACCAGCCCTGCGGCGGTGCCGAAAGCGGCTTCCATCAGGATGACGCACAACACCGTGGCCCGGTAGCGCCACGGGCGGGACGCGGGGTCAAGGTCTTTCAGCAGACGCAGGCTCCACAACTCGCCGGCGGTATCAACCAGCGCCAGAGCAACAAGAATCGTTGGGTCTACGAAAATCGCGCAGATGGCAAAGCCGAACCAGGTCAGGATGATGCGCTGCCACTTTTCCAGGGCGAGGATTTCGTATTGGCGGGCAAGCTCTTCGCGCAGCCTGTCGCGGTCCGGATAGGCAGGGGCGGTGGCTTTGATCAAGTCAGGCGCACCGATTGGGACAGACTTGTCTGGCCGCTGCGGTTCTGTCGGGCCAACGCTTGCCGCAGGGTCACGGCAGAGGTCCGGTTTGCGCCGTCGCGGGGGGGGCTATGACAATGTCCTGACGCAGAGTGCCCTCCCTGCCAAAGATCAGGATACGGCCCTGATCGGTGACCACGGCGATCCAGCCGGTGCCGAAGGTGACGGCGACGGGGGTGCTGCCTGCGGGCAGGGTCAGCCCTTCCGGCAAGGATGGTGCCGTGCTGGTAAAGGCCTGCGGCATGCGGGTGACAATCAGGCCAACCACGGTTATGACACCGCCGATCATGGTAAGGGTCAGCACGATGACCAGCCATTTCAGCAGCCGAAGGCTGGGCGGCAGTACCTCGGCATCAGGAGCGTCGGACATCATGGGGCCTTTCGAGGACGAAGCAGACGGTGCGGATGGGGCAGACGACGGGACGATGCTTCACGTGGTGATCGGCGAGGACGCGCCGTCCCGCTTAGATAAGGCGCTTGCGGCAATGGTGCCAGAGGCTGCGGCGTTGTCGCGGACAAGGTTGATGCGGATGATTGCCGACGGCGCGGTCATCCGGGACGGTGTGGCGGTCACCGACCCCAAGACGAAGGTGGCGGAGGGCGAGGTCTATCTGCTGCGCCTTGATCCGGCGGTGTCGGTCGAGACGGTGGCGGAGGATATTCCGCTGAACGTCGTGTGGGAGGACGCCGATCTGATCGTGATCGACAAACCTGCGGGGATGGTCGTGCATCCCGCGCCCGGATCGCCGTCCGGGACGCTGGTCAATGCGCTTCTGGCGCATTGCGGCGACACCCTGTCCGGCATCGGCGGCGAGCGTCGTCCGGGGATCGTGCACCGGATCGACAAGGATACCACAGGCCTTTTGGTGGTGGCAAAGTCGGACCGCGCGCATCACGGATTGGCCCGGCAGTTCGAGGATCATTCGGTCAATCGCCGCTATCTGGCGGTGGTGCACGGGGTGCCGGCCGTGGCGGACCCCCGGATGCGCGGTCTGCGCGGCGTGAGTGTCGAGGCGGGCGGCATCGTGCGGATTGCCACCGGCCTTGCCCGCCACAAGACCGACAGGCAGCGTCAGGCGGTGGTCTGGGAGGCCGGCCGCCATGCGGTGACGCGGACCCGGGTGATCGAAGGCTTTGCCGGGCAGGCGGCATTGGTGGAATGCTGGCTGGAAACCGGGCGGACGCATCAGATCCGGGTGCATATGGCCTATGCCGGGCACGGGCT
>JANOQT010000131.1:0-5146 GCA_031415015.1 Paracoccaceae bacterium | reverse complement strand
GACCTTCTGAAGGCGGAGAAAGAACTCACCCATCTTCGCGACAAGGTCGCACGGGAGCGGCACCAAACCGCGACAGGTCCATACTTCTCCGTCGACTGGCAAGGGCGAGCAGCCGGATGCAGATGAACATCCCCTCGCCCGGATCATCCTGCCCCCGCATCGCAAATCACTTGATGACCTTACCGGAAGTGAATCACAAAACGGGTGGGATGGGGAGTTTTTCATCAACCTGCTTAACGACCGATTGACAATCGGCCCGGGCCTCAGCTCTCCGGATAGAAGCAGGCGGCCTGATGCCCGTCACCCTGGAGCTCTGGCCGCTCGGTCCGGCACCGGTCCTGCGCCTTCCAGCATCGCGGCGCAAAGGCGCAGCCGACGGGGAGGTTCAGCGGCGAGGGCAGCTCGCCCTCAAGCTTGATGCGGTGCTTGCGCGTCGTCGGATCGACCGACGGCGTGGCTGACAGAAGGGCCTTGGTATAGGGGTGGCGCGGTGCTGCGAACACCGCAGGCTTCGGACCCTCCTCCACCGGACGGCCCAGATACATCACGATGATGTCGTCCGCCATGTGACGCACGACCGACAGGTCGTGACTGATGAAAAGATAGGCCAGACCCAGTTCATCCTGCAGGTCAACCAGCAGGTTCAGGATCTGGCTCTGGATCGACATATCAAGCGCGGACACCGGTTCATCCAGCACCAGAACCTTCGGGCTCAGCATCAACGCGCGGGCCACGGCGATGCGCTGGCGCTGACCACCCGAGAACATATGCGGATAGCGGTCGAAATGTTCCTCGCGAAGGCCGACCTGACGCAGCATGCGTCGCGCCTGTTCGGTGCGATCGGCCGCAGACAGATCCGGGCAGTTGATCTTCAGCGGCTCTTCCAGTATCGCCCCCACCCTCTGGCGCGGATTAAGCGAGCCATAGGGGTCCTGAAACACGATCTGGACCGAGGTGCGCAGCGTGGCAAGGTTCTCCGGCACCGCCGGAATGCCGTTGATCGAGAAACTGCCGCTGGTCGGCGGCTCGATCATCGTGATCACCCGCGCAAGCGTGGATTTGCCGCAACCACTTTCGCCGACAACGGCCAGCGTCTTGCCGGCCTGCAAGGTGAAACTTGCCTCCGAAAGGGCGCGCACGGTGCTGGCTTTGGAAAGCAGCCCGCCTTTGACCGCATAGTGCAGGCTGAGATCGGTCGCGGAAACGACGGGCGCAGTCATTCCGCCACCTCATGCCGTGCGACAAGTGGATAGTGGCAAAGCGCCCGACCCATTGACACAGCGGCGGCCTTTGGCGGCTCGGTCCTGCAGCGATCATCGGCGAATTGACAGCGCGGCGAGAAAAGACAGCCCGCGGGTCGGTCGAACTGGCCGGGCACAACGCCAGGAATGGTCGGCAGATGGCGCCCGGTGGCGCGTTCTGGCAGCGCAGAAAGCAGCGCAGCCGTATAGGGATGATGCGGCGTCTCAAATAGACCGGCAACTGGTTGTTCCTCGACCTTCTGGCCAGCATATTGCACGGAAACCCGCTCTGCCGTTTCCGCCACCACGCCCATGTCATGCGTGATGAGGACAAGCGCCATACCGGTGTCGCGCTGCAACGCGGTCAGAAGATCAAGGATCTGCGCCTGAATTGTCACGTCGAGCGCTGTCGTCGGTTCGTCCGCGATCAGAAGCTTTGGCCGGCAGGCAATCGCCATGGCGATCATCACCCGCTGGTTCATGCCGCCCGACAACTGGTGCGGAAAAGCCCGCAGGCGCTGCTCGGGCGCCGGAATTCCGACCATCTCGAACAATTCGATGGCACGGGCATGCCGGACCTTTGCATCCATTCCCATGTGCTGGCGCAGCGCTTCCTTGATCTGGAAACCGGCGGTGAAGCAGGGGTTGAGCGATGACATCGGTTCCTGAAAGATCATCGCCATGTCCTTGCCGATGATCTTGCGCCGCACGGCAACACTGATGTTGCGCAGATCGCTTCCGCCAAAGGAGATCACATCGCTTGTCACCCGCGCTGTCCAGGGCAGAAGGCCCATCAGAGCAAGCATCGCAACCGACTTGCCCGATCCGCTTTCGCCGACAATCGCCAGAACCTCGCCCGCATCGACCGACAGATCGACCGCATCGACCGCGCGGAACGCCCCCGAGGCGGTGGCGAATTCGACACTGAGATTGCGTATCTCCAGCAGTGCCATCGGTCAGCTCCGCTTTAGCTTTGGGTCAAGCGCGTCGCGCAGGCCGTCGCCCATCAGATTGACCGCAAGCACGGTGATCAGGATGGCAAGGCCCGGAAAGGTCACGACCCACCAGGCGCGCAGGATGAATTCGCGGGCTTCCGCCAGCATCGTTCCCCATTCGGGGGTCGGCGGCTGCGCGCCCATCCCCAGAAACCCAAGCGCTGCTGCATCAAGGATCGCATTGGAAAACGAAAGCGTTGCCTGAACGATGATCGGCGACAGACAGTTTGGCAAGACGGTCACGAACATCAGGCGCGGCAGTTTAGCGCCCGTCACCTTTGCCGCCGTGACATAGTCCTTCGTGCGCTCGGCCATGACCGAGGCGCGCGTCAGGCGCACATAGTGGGGCTGCAGAACAAGGGCGATGGCGATCATCGCATTGGTCAGCGACGGCCCCAGAATGGCCACCAGAACCAGCGCGAGAAGAAGTGACGGAAAAGCCAGGATGATATCCATAATCCGCATGATCAGCGTATCCAGCCAACGCGGCGCAAAGCCCGCCACAAGACCCAGCACGATCCCGCCAAGCGCCGATATGGCGACCACCACGATGCCCACATAAAAGGAATAACGTGCGCCATAGATCAGGCGCGAGAGAAGATCCCGCCCCACGGCATCGGTGCCAAGGGGAAAGGCAAGGCTGCCGCCTTGCTGCCAGAAGGGTGGCTGCAACAGGTGGTCGCGGAACTGCTCTATCGGGTCATAGGGTGCGATGACATTCGCAAAAAGCGCCATGAAGACAAAACCGACGAAAATCCAAAGGCCAAAGACCGCGCCGCGGTTTTCGCGGAAGTAATACCAGAAATCCTTGAACCTGCCGGGTCGGACCACGGCCCCTGTTGACGCATCGGCCATCACCGGTTCCTGATCTTGGGGTTGATGTAGCCGTAAAGCATATCCACGGCCAGATTGACGATCATCACCATCAGCGCAATCAGCAGAAGGCCGCCCTGCACGACCGGATAGTCGCGGCGGAATATGCTGTCCACCATCCACTTGCCGATGCCCGGCCAGCTGAAGATCGTTTCGGTCAGGATAGCTCCGGCCATCAGCGTTCCGACCATCAGGCCGATTACGGTCACCACCGGAATGAGGGCGTTGCGCAAGGCATGAACACCGTTGACCCGCGCTTTTGAAAGGCCTTTGGCCTTGGCAGTCCGGACGTAGTCCTCGCTCAGCACTTCAAGCATGGCCGAGCGTGTCTGGCGCCCGATCACAGCAAGCGGCTGCGTCCCCAGAACGATGGTCGGCAGGATAAGATGCCTGACCGCCGATCCGAACGCCCCGCTCTGGCCCGAAAGAAGGCTGTCGATCAGCATGAATCCGGTCACGTCGTCAAAGTAGTATTCCAGACCGATCCGCCCCGATACCGGTGTCAGGCTCAGCCAGCCCGACATCACGATGATCAAAAGCAACGCCCACCAGAAGATCGGCATCGAATAGCCGATGAGCGCGGTCGACATGAGCGCGCGATCAAAGAACTTTCCCCGGTTAACCGCAGCGATCACTCCGGCAGGAATGCCAAGGGCAATCGCAAAGATCATCGCGCAGGTCGCAAGCTCCAGCGTTGCCGGGAACAGCGTGAAGAATTCGTCCCAGATCGGCTTCTTGGTGACAAATGAATTGCCCAGATCGCCTTGCAGGACCGACCAGATATAGTCGAGGTACTGCGACAGGATCGGGCGGTCAAAACCAAACTGCGTGACCAGTTCCTTGTACCTTTCGGGCGTCACCCCGCGTTCGCCGGCCATCACCATGATCGGATCACCCGGCAGCATCCGGATGAAAGAGAACGACACAAGCGTGACCCCGAAAAAGGTCGGAACAAAGGTTAGAAGCCGGGACAGCACATAGCTGAACATCAGCCGACCACGGTCAACGTCTTAGGGAACGTTGTCAAAGACCGGTTGCCGGTCTCGGTGACCAGCATGTCATCCTCGATCCGAACCCCGAATGCGCCGGGCTTGTAAAGCCCAGGCTCGTTGGTGAACACCATTCCCGGCTCCATCACCTGCATATTGCCGCGCATGATGTAGGGCGCCTCGTGCACATCGCGCCCAAGCCCGTGCCCGGTTTTGGTGCGGATGCGGTCGACGAAGGGCGAGGCTTCCATGACAGCGGTCACTGCATCGTCGATGGCATGCGCGGTGACACCGGGGCGTGTGATGGCATGACCGGCCAGATTGGCGCGCAGGACGGTATCATACACCTGATGCGCCTCGTCCGTCGCATGCCCGACGAATACGGTCCGGGTGATGTCGGCACAAAAGCCGCTCTTGCGCCCGCCGAAATCCAGCAACAACGCATCGCCGGGCTTGATCACATAATCGGCTCGGGCATGGGCATGCGGACGCGCCGAATTGTCGGCGGCCGCCACGATCGGACCAAAGGCCTGTTCCTCGGCGCCATGCGTGAACAGCGCAATCGTCAGGATCCGCTCGACCTCCGTCTCGGTCATCCCGGCGCGCACCTGCGCCAGCGTATCTGCCAAGGCGGCCTCAGACAGGCGGATCGCATCTTGCAGCGCGGCAACTTCGGTGGGCGACTTCTTCAGGCGCAGGCCGGATATCAGAAGTTCGGCGTCGATGATGCGCAGGCCAGGCCAGGCCTTTGCCAAGGCGTGGTGTACGAAAACGCGCATCACTTGACCTTCGACGGCCACGGATTTCATCGGAAAATGCGCGGCCATCGCAGCAAAAGGGCCATCATATCCGGTCTGGTCGCGCCAGTCGAAAATTTCGCCCTCAAAGGAGATTAGATCAAACGACAGGAGTTCGAGGTTCGGCACCAGTGCCGCTGGCTTTCCTTCTCGGGGAACCAGAACCACGAGCGGCCGCTCGTGACTGTGAAAGCTCTTGTCGTAAAGGCGCGTGAAATTCGGCCCTGGAACAAGGGCCACGGCATCCACGC
>JANOQT010000130.1:0-2192 GCA_031415015.1 Paracoccaceae bacterium | reverse complement strand
TGTCGGTAATCGTCAGCTTTTCAAACAGACAGTCGAGGTGGCGCACGGCGGGGTGATTTCGAGACGTTCAAGGAATTCATGAAGCTGACGCAGTATTTCAACTGCATCCACGTCGCGGGCGGCTATCCGGTGGAGCCGATTGATATCCACCCCTCGGTGCGGCATCTGGATTGCCTGTATGAAAAGCTGACGATCACCGACAAGGTCTGCCACGCCTATTCGCTGGGGACCGAGCGGGTCGAGGATGTGATGGAAATGGTCCGCATCGCGGGTGGTCTGACGGAGGAGGAGTTTCAGGCCAAGCCCCGGATGTATACCAACATCAACTCTGTCTCGCCGCTGAAGCATGACTATCCGATGCTGGACGGCGCCATGCGGCTGGCACGGCGGGGGCAGCCGGTGGTGATCACGCCCTTTACCCTTGCAGGGGCGATGGCTCCGGTCACGATGTCGGGTGCGGTGGCCTTGTCGCTGGCCGAGGCTTTGGCAGCGCTGGCGCTGCTGCAGTATATCAACCCCGGCTGTCCGGTGGCCATCGGGACCTTCACCTCCAACGTCGACATGAAATCCGGCGCGCCTGCGTTCGGGACGCCGGAGTATATGCGCGCCACCCAGATGACCGGCCAGCTGGTGCGGTTCTACGGCGTGCCGATGCGAGCCTCGGGGGTCTGTGCGGCCAACGTGCCGGACGGGCAGGCGATGTGGGAGACGTCAAACTCCCTGTGGTCGGCGGTCCAGTCGCAGACCAACATGGTCTACCACGCGGCGGGGTGGCTGGAGGGCGGGCTGATCGCATCCCCTGAGAAGTTCATCATGGACTGCGAGGTCCTGCAGATGATTCAGCGGTATTTCGAGGAGGCGACCTTTGCCACCACGGACGATGATCTGGCCTTCGATGCGATCAGGGAGGTCGGGCCGAACGGGCATTACTTCGGGGTCCAGCATACTCAGGACCGCTACCAGAATGCGTTCTACGCGCCGATCTGTTCGGATTGGCGGAACTATGAGGCCTGGCAGATCGACGGGTCGGTCTGGACGCAGGAACGGGCGCACCGGATCTACAAGCAGATCATGGCCGAGTTCGAGCCGCCCGAGATGAACGGGGATCATCAGGAAGAGCTGCGGCGGTTCGTGGCGAGACGGAAGCAGGAGGGGGGGGCGCCGACGGATTTCTGATCTGTCCACGCGTGGGCAAGAAATCACCCATTGAAATCATTGGTCTCTTTCGCGCGCGTTAAGGATCTGGCAAGGTTTCCGCCGCCACCTGCACCGGCATCTCGCCCGCAATCTCGAGGATCAGCTTGCGCCGCACTGCCACCGTAAACCCCTCGCGCCCGATGGCGGGAACCATGAAGGCACCGGGGCCACCGATGATCTGGTCGGTGTAGACCTGACCCAGATCATCGCCTTCACCCTCGTCGAGGATCGGCAGGCCGTTGATGGTGATCCCCGCCGCAAGAACCTCGGCCCGCGCCCCGGCGATACCGGCCCCACTGAAATTGCCGATGCTGTCGCCGGAAAAGTCGATCACCCGGCGCAGGCCGGTGAAGCGGTTCTCTTCGATCAGCCGTTTGCCTTCCAGCAGCGCGTCCCCGATGGCATTGCGGCCATTGGCAAGGCGGGGCGGCTCCAGCAGTTCCCGCGCAAAAGCCTCGGCCGCAGCATCGCTGTCAATGATGGTCCACGGCACGACAGTCACCTGATTGGCCGCCCATTCGACGTAAGTGACCGCAATGGAGCCGGTGAAGTTCGAGCGGATCGCGTTCAATACAGCCGGGTCGGTGATCGCAGTGGCATAGCCCTGCCGCTGAAAGTCGATCTCGGCTTGGGTGATGGAGCCGGAGGCATCGGCGAGGAAGACGAGTTCAAGATCCACCTCTTGCGCGTGGAGGGGGAAGGGGAGGAAGGCGAGAGGGATCAGATGACGCATAACACGAAGGTTAGGGCGGGGGTGGCATCAGGCAAGAAGAACCGGGGCAATCCCTGACCTACGGCGGGGCTGCGCACAAGGAATGCGCACCCTGCGCGAGATACTGGGATGACGGTCGACGGCGGCTCTGTTGCACAAATCGTCTGATGGCCGGAATGCCCCTAACCCCGGACGGACTTATCCCACGACCTTCGTGACGGGGATGCCGGGCGCGGTGTAGCCGTTCAGCACGGCGACGCGAACCTGGAACTCCGCGACCTGG
>JANOQT010000129.1:0-7823 GCA_031415015.1 Paracoccaceae bacterium | reverse complement strand
CCACGACAACCCGACCCAGGTCACGCTCGCCGCCCGCCGCCGGTGCGGCCAGCGCCGCCGCCTTGTCCTCTGGCGAGGTCTTGTCCAGCACCTCGGCCCGCACCGCCTGTGCCCCCAAGGTGGTTGTCGCCACCGAAGGCGCGATCTCGACGGCCATGTCCGGCTCGGACGGGCCGGTGATTGACGAAGGCCCGCCGCCCTTGCCCTGCAGAAGGCTGCACCCGGACAGGGCCATCAGCCCCAGAATACACATGTGTTTCATCATTCCCCGACCCTAACCCGCCGCCCCTGCCCCTGCAACCGTCGCATCCGGCCTTGTGCGGTTGGCCGCGTGCGCTTACCTTTCCTGCATGACGCCACTCATCGACCCTTTCGCCCGCGCGATCTCGTACCTGCGCGTTTCGGTCACCGACCGTTGCGATTTCCGCTGCACCTACTGCATGTCGGAACACATGACCTTCCTGCCGAAAGCCGACCTTCTGAGCCTTGAGGAACTGGACCGCCTCTGCACCGCCTTTGTCCGCATGGGCGTGCAGAAACTGCGCATCACCGGCGGTGAACCCCTTGTGCGCAAAGGCATCCTCACCTTTTTCGAGGCGATGAGCCGCCACCTTCAAACCGGCGCGCTCAAGGAACTTACCCTCACCACCAACGGCAGCCAGCTGACCAAATACGCCGAACCGCTCGCGGCGCTCGGTGTCAAACGCGTCAACGTCAGCCTCGATACCCTCGATCCGGCGAAGTTCGCACAGATCACCCGCTGGGGCCGCTTGCCGCAAGTCCTCGATGGGATCGCGGCTGCCAAAGCTGCAGGCCTGCGGGTCAAGATCAACGCCGTCGCGCTGAAAGGCTTCAACGAGGACGAGTTGTTTTCCCTCGCCGACTGGTGCGCCGCCAACGACCACGATCTCACCTTCATCGAGGTGATGCCGATGGGCGACGATATGGGCAGCTCCACCCGGCTGGACCAGTATTGGCCGCTGAAAGACCTGCGTGCCCGCCTTGCCGAACGCTTCACCCTGGCAGACCTGACCGACCGTACCGGCGGCCCCGCCCGCTACGTGCGGCTGGAAGAGACCGGCCAGAAAATCGGCTTCATCACGCCCCTGACCCATAACTTCTGCGAAAGCTGCAACCGCGTGCGCCTGACCTGCACCGGAGAGTTGTACATGTGCCTCGGGCAGGAAGACATGGCCGATCTGCGCGCGCCCCTGCGCAGCAGCCCTGACGATGCGCCCCTCGAACAGGCCATCCGCGCCGCCATCGCCCGAAAACCGAAGGGCCATGATTTCGATTATTCGCGTCAGGCCGTCAAAGGCCAGATGACCCGCCACATGAGCCATACCGGCGGCTGATCAAAGATCGTTAGACAGCTGCTTTCATCTTGGCGAAAATATCCCCGCCGGAGGCTCCGACCGCCCGCCAAAAGCGCTACTTCGTCAGGATCAGCTTGCCCGCCCGGGTGATGCGTAACGAATAGATCTGCCCGTCCAGCGCGATCCGCGCCAGCGACCCGCCTTCGGTCAGCACCCGCGCGTCATGCGCCGGGGTCGCGTCCGTGGTCAGCCAGCTGTCAATCTGCGCGTTCATCGCCGCACCTCCAGCCGGTCGATCAGGCCTTCCAGCACCGGCCCGGGGAATACCCCAGAGACCACAGAGCGCAGAATGTCGAACAGCAGTGACAGGTCGGCACGCGGGGCCGCGTCGGATCGGGTCATGGTGTAGCTCCACCGTTTGAAGGGACACCGGGCGTGCCAAGAACGGCTGGCTAGGTTATCAGCATATCCTTAGTAATTTACTAAGATTTGTCAACCCCACACCCGCCCCAGCGCGGCCAGCCAGTTTTCCCGCGCCAGTTTCGTCACCAGCGCCGCGTCAAACCCGTGTGCCCGCAGCGCCGCAATCAACGCGGGCAAGCCGGTCACATCGCCGATGCCTTCTGGCATCACCGCCCCGTCGAAATCCGACCCGAAGCCGACATGATCCTCACCCAAGGCCCCGATCAGATGCTCCAGATGGCGCAGAACCGGCTCCCACCCCATCTCCGGATCGTCGCGCCCATCGGGCCGCAGGAACACCGTCGCAAAGTTCAGCCCCACCATACCGCCGGTCTCATGGATTGCTGCCAGCTGCCAATCCGTCAGGTTGCGCGACGACGCGCAAACAGCATGCGCGTTCGAATGCGTCGCCACCAAAGGGGCGTCGCTGACCCGCATCACATCGCGGAACCCCGATTCGTTCAAATGGCTCAGATCGACCAGCACTTTCAACCGGTTGCACTCCCGAACCAAGGAGACGCCCGCTTCGGTTAGCCCCGCTCCGGTATCGGGACCGGACGGAAACCGGAACGGCACGCCATGGCCAAAAATCGTCGGCCTGCTCCACACCGGCCCCAGCGACCGCAGGCCCATCGCGTGAAACAGATGCAGCGCGTCCAGGTCCGGCCCAATCGCCTCTGCCCCCTCCATGTGCAAGACCCCGGCAATCACCCTTTCCGAAAGCGCGGCCCGGATCTCCGCCACCGTGACACACACCCGGAACCGGCCAGCCGACGCCCGCGCCATCCAGTGGAAATGCCCTGCCTGCGCCATCGCCACCGGCAGCGCCTCGTCCGCCTCCATCAGCGGCGGCAGCGCCAGATCATAGGGGGGTGACCGCATCGCAGCATGCAGCACGTTCAGGTCAATCGCCACTGCCGACGGCACATAGATCGCGAAAAACCCGCCCGCAAAACCGCCCGCCTGCATCCGGGGCAGGTCCAGATGCCCGCCCCCGTCAGCCCCCAGCCAGATCGCCTCGCGCCGCTGCGGGGCCTTGAACAGCCGCAACAGCAGATCGCTATGCCCGTCGAACACCTGTTCCATCGCCCTCTACCCCGCGCTCAGCATCGGAAACGTCACCCCCAGTGCCCAGGCGAAGGCAACCCCGGCCATCACCGCACCGGGCAAGGGATGCCGGGTGTGATGCTCCATCCACATCCCCAACAGCCCAAAGACCAGAAAGAACACCACGACAATCGGCAGAATGATCAACAGGAAGAACAACCGTTCGAAATCCAGAACGACCGCCAGCGCCAGCGACACCAGAAAACACAGCTTGAGCAGCAGGTAAGCGCCCCGCGCGGCACCCTCACCGCGACCTGCCCAGTCCAGCGTCCAGAAATAAACGAATGTCCCCACGGCCATCGCAGCGATAATCACCCCGCGCCCCGGCCCCGGCCAGAAGTTGGTCAGATAGCGGTCCACCGGCCAGAACAGCGCCAATGCCACGAACCCCGCCGCCAAAGCGCCAACCCCCAGCCCGCGCGAGGTGACCTCTGGCAACTTCGCGCCCACCGCCCAAAGCGCCAGCGCAGTCGCCACGCCGTAGGCCAGAAAATGCACCGCCAGATAATCCGCGACCAGAACCGGCAGAAACCCCGTCGGCACCACCCGCAAGATCAAGGGCACCACCACCATCGGCAACATTGCCACCTGCGCCAGCCGCCCCCCCCGCAACCCCGCCCCCACCGGCCGCTCCGCCAATTGCGGCAACAGCCCCGCCAAAGGCCAACCCAACGTCACCACGCCCGCCAGCAGCAGCACGATCCACCCGCCCCGGTCCGCCACCTCTGGCAAGACGCGGTCCACCCCGAACACCGTATCCAGCCAGCCCACCGTCTCGGCCATCGCAGCGGTAGAAAACAGCACACTCGCGTGCTCCACATGCGGGGCCACCGCCGCGCGCCGCAGGTTGCCCGCAGCGCCATATGTGACACCGGCCACCGCGTCAGGCTCCACCAGCCGCACCACCCGCAGCGCCTCGGCTGACAGCATCCCCTCCCATGCCCCGGTGATCACCAGCAGATTGCGCGGCACCTGCGCCGTCACCTCGTTTGAGAACATCGACACAGCCACCACGCCGTCCACCCAGTCCACACCCTTGGCAAACCGCACCACGATATCCGTTGCCATCGAATGGCCCAGCACAGCCAGCCGCCCGTCGCCCAAGCCCCGTGCCTCCCCCGCCACCTTGGCCAGTTCGCGCACCAGCGTCTCCGTCGCCCCCGTCACCTCCGTCACAGACCCGGTCAGCGCCGCCGGATTGCGCCCGTGCCCCGCGCTGTCATAGGTCACCGCCACATACCCCGCCCGCGCCGCACTCAGGGCAAACGACTGCATGATCTGCTGGCTGCCCGCAAACCCGTGCGAGATCACCAGCACCGGCCCCACCGGCACCTCCGGATGATACACCCGCCCCGGCACCGTGCCGAAAGCCACCGCCTCCACCCGCACCCCACCCGCCGCACTTTCCAGCCGCCACACCGCCAGCACGGTCATCGCCACCGCCAGCACCGCCACAATCCACCGCACCATCGAGGCCTCCCTCTGCCATGGCCGCATGCAAGCACCCGGCCCGGCCAATGTCACGCCCTCCGCTCCGTCAGCCCACCGTTTCCCCCTAGCCCCGCCCGGCCAAGCCGCTATCCTGACACGGAACCCGAAAGACCCACCCCATGCCTGATCCCGGCGCCAGCCTGCTGACCGTCCCCCCGCCTCTGGTTGACAACACCACCCTCCTCGGCCTCGCGGCCACGCATTATGGCCTGACCGGCAGCCTGACCCGCCTCACTTCAGAGCGTGACCTCAACCACCGCCTGACCACCCCCGATGGGCAAAGCTTCACCCTGAAACTGTCCAACCCCGCCGAACCCGGTCCGATGACCGATTTCCAGACCGCCGCCCTGAACCACGTCGCCGCGAATGCGCCCACGCTGCCCATCCCCCGCATCATCCCCACCCTTACCGGCCAACCCATCCTGCAAACCCCGCTCGGGGCCCTGCGTCTTCTCACCTGGCTTGACGGCACACCTCTTGCCGGAGCCTCGGCGTCCCCCGCCCTGCGCCGGGCGACCGGCGCGGCGCTCGCCGCCCTCACCGCCGCCCTGAGCGACTTTGACCACCCCGCCGCCGACCACATCCTGCTGTGGGACATCAAACAACCCCCCCGCCTCGCCCCCCTGCTTGCCGCGATTCAGGACGCCACCCTCAGGGCCGACGCGACAACCTTCGTGACCCGCTTCACCAGCGATGTCGCCCCGGCCCTGGCGTCGCTTCCCACCCAGATCGTCCATGCCGATTTCAACCCCCACAACCTGCTCACCCACCGCGACAACCCCACCCGGATCACCGGCATCCTCGATTTCGGCGACATGGTCCGCACCCCCCGAATCTGCGACCTTGCCACCGCCGCGTCGTACCAGATCGACCCCGCCGCCCCGCTGGACAGCCTCGCCGACCTGCTGCACGGCTACACCTCCGTCCTGCCCCTCACCGACCCCGAGATCGCGCTCCTGTTCGATCTGATCACCGCCCGGATGATCACCACCATCACCATCACCAGCTGGCGCGCCGCCCGCTACCCCGACAACGCAGCCTATATCCTGCGCAACCAGCCCTCCGCCGTGGCAGGCCTTACGGCCTTCCGCGCGCTTGACGCCGCAACCGCCACCGCCAGCTTTGCAAACGCCTGCCAAAGGACGCCCCAATGACCAAGGCCCCCGCCATGATCAACGCCTACACTCCCGGTCAGGGCAACCTTTCGCCCGAGGACAAGGCCCGCATCGCCCGCCGCAGCGCCCTTCTGGGTCCCGCCTACCGGCTGTTTTACGAGACCCCGGTCCATCTGATCCGCGGCGAGGGCGTCTGGCTGTTCGACCAGGGTGGCAACGCCTACCTCGACACCTACAACAACGTGGCATCCGTCGGCCACTGCCACCCCCGCGTGGTGGCCGCCATGTCCCAACAGGCCGCAACCCTCGCCACCCACACCCGCTACCTGCACGACGCCGTGCTGGACTACGCCGAACGTCTGCTGGCCCATTTCCCCGCCCCTCTGACCCATGTGATGTTCACCTGCACGGGATCCGAGGCGAACGACCTGGCCTTGCGCATCGCGCGCGCCAAAACCGGCGGCACCGGCGTCATCGTCACCGACAACGCCTATCACGGCGTCACCCTCGCCACCGCCGAGATGTCGATGTCTCTCGGCCCCGCCGTGGCCCCCGGCCCCACCGTCTTTCCCATCCCCGCCCCCTCGGCAGCCAACTACCCCGGCGACCTTGGCCAAGGCTTCGCCGCCGCCGTCACCGACGCTACCGAACGGATGGCCACCCAAGGCCTCAAACCCGCCGCCCTGATCGTCGACACCATCTTCTCCTCTGACGGCGTCCTGCCCGATCCCGCCGGGTTCCTCGCCCCCGCCGCCACAGCCATCCGCGCCGCAGGCGGCCTGTTTATCGCCGACGAGATGCAACCCGGCTTTGGCCGCACCGGCAGCCATATGTGGGGCTTCCAGCGCCACGGGCTGACCCCCGACATGGTGTCCTTGGGCAAGCCGATGGGCAACGGCTATCCGATGGCAGGCCTCGTGGTGCAGCCCGAGATCATCGCGGCCTTCGGCGCACAGGCCCGCTATTTCAACACCTTCGGCGGCAACGCCGTCGCCGCAGCCGTTGGCATGGCCGTCCTGAACGTGATCCGCGACGAGGGCTTGCAACAAAACGCCGCCCGCACCGGTCGCATCTTCCACCAAGGCCTCGAAGATCTTGCAACGCGCCACCCCTGCCTCGGCCAGACCCGCAGCGCCGGTCTCTTCCTTGGTCTCGACATCATCGCTGCCGACGGCACCCCCGATCCGGCAAGAGCCGCCCAGATCGTCAACGCCCTGCGCGAGGCCTGCGTGCTGATCAGCGCCACCGGCCCGCAAGGTCACACCCTGAAGATCCGCCCACCGCTGGTGTTTTCAACGGATCATGTGGCGGTGTTTCTGGCGAGGATGGCGGCGGTGTTGGCGGGGACCCGCTGAGAGTGCCCGTCAGACCCGCGCCCGGCAGACCGCGCACATTTGCACCATGGCCACGCCGCCGTGGAAGCGACGGGCATCAGCACGCGCGGCATGGACGCTGACCAGCTTTTCCCGGCCGCCATGCATACCACCAGCGACTTCCCGGGCCTTCTTACCAGCACCGGCAATCGAACCCTCATGGGGGCCTATCAGGCCGCGCAAAGCCCGATCAAGATCACCTTGGCCCGGCAAGCGACCATGACCTACTTCCGGCCCGCAAACCGCCTGAAACTGTCCGACGTGGAGCTTCTGGAAAGAGTCACCGAGTCCGGCGAGATCAAGAGCACGACCCGGGGCAAAGCCGCCGCGTCCTATGCTCAGGACACCCATTCCGCCAAAGCTGCGACCAGCAGATTTGCGATCTTGTTGATGTTGTTGTCGAGGCTGAACGGGTTGAATTAACCTGGCTGAAAGAGTTCAGCTATTCCTGTGCCACAGATTGACATCATTTCGCGGGTGAAAATGCGATAGATATCGAATACAAAAGACATGTCTTCTCTTCTCACTCAATGCTGTTTCTTGGGGCTGGTTTCGGAGGACTGGCTCAGGCGACGACGATGCAGGGACGCATCGGGATTTTCAGCACGTAGATTCCGGCGGGTTTCAACGCGGATTTGAGCCTTTCGGACAGGAAGATGCGGCCTTGATAGTAGGCGTCGATCCACAGGTCAGCGCCATCGGCTGCGTCCGCACGAACTGCCAGCACATCTTCTTGGGCGACACGGGAGTGCCCTTTCGCGCTGCCCGGCGCCACTCTTTCAACATTCTCCGACCTCTCCGGGATCACCGTCTTCTTGTTCGTAACCGTCCGGTCTGACTGCTCTGCCGCGGATAGAGTGGGTTGGATAGTGTCCGCTTTGGATAGCGGACACTATGGGGTTTTGGGTGGTTCGGCGAACGAAACGGCTTTGGACTGACGAGGAGAAGCGGTCGATCTG
>JANOQT010000128.1:0-24728 GCA_031415015.1 Paracoccaceae bacterium | reverse complement strand
CTGCTCAGCACCTATGATGGCCCCGTCGCCGTCATGTCCTTCAACCCCAACAGCGTCGCCCACATGGCCCGCCTCGCCCCCACGATTCCGCGCGGCATCGTCACATCCGCCTACGACCCGGACAACTGGTCCCCCCTCCCCACCGAAATCTGCGCCCGCCTGCGCGAGGTCCCGGATTACGACCCCACCCTGTCCAGCTTCATCAGCCACGAGGCGAAAGACCTGTCCCGCCCCCGCGTCGCCCAGCTGAAATCCCAAGGTGCCGCGATCCTGTGCTGGACCGTCCGCTCCCCCCAGGCCGAGGCCGAGGCCCGCCGCATCGCCGACAACGTCACGTTTGAGGGCTACGCCGCGTCGATCACCGGCGCTTGACGGCGGCGGGTTCCGCCACAGCTAAAGCACAGTTGCCGACCGCAACCCAAAGGCTGCCATGACCGACATAAAGCTCCACGACAGCCTGACTGACATCCCCGCCGCCGATTGGGATGCGGTTGCCGCCCCCGAACAGGCGACGGGCCGCCCGACCGACCCCTTCACCACCCACCGCTTTCTGTCTGCCCTCCACCGGTCCGGGTCCACCGGCACGGGGACGGGCTGGCAGCCAAAGCCGCTTGCGCTCTATCAGGGCACGTCCCTGCTTGCCGCCACCCCGCTTTATGTCAAATCCCACAGTCAGGGCGAATACATCTTCGATCACGGCTGGGCGCAGGGGTACGAGCGCGCCGGGGGCCGCTACTACCCCAAACTGCAGATCGCCGTGCCCTTTACCCCCGCGACCGGACGCCGCTTTCTTGGCCCTTCGGAACACCGCGACACCCTCGCCGCTGCTGCCGTCGCGTTGACCAACCAGAACAACTTGTCCTCGCTCCACGTCACCTTCTGCACCGAGGACGAGGCGCTGGCGCTGGCGGGCCACCACGACCTGCTTCACCGCGTCACCCAGCAATTCCATTGGGAAAACAACGGTTACGCCACCTTCGACGATTTCCTCGCCCAGATGTCCAGCCGCAAGCGCAAGATGATCCGCAAGGAACGCGAGGTGGCGCACAGCCACGGCCTGACCATCCGCGCCCTGACCGGTGACCAGATCGAACCGCAGCATTGGGATGCGTTCTGGCAGTTCTATCAAGACACCGGCGCGCGCAAATGGGGCACGCCCTACCTGACCCGCCGTGCCTTCACTTTGCTGCATGAAACCATGCGGCAGGACATGCTGTTGGTGCTTGCCTTCAATGGCGCGCGGCCCGTGGCGGGGGCCTTGAACTTCATCGGGCGCGAGACGCTGTTTGGCCGCTACTGGGGGGCTACAGAAGACCGCGCCTGCCTGCACTTCGAACTGTGCTACTATCAGGCCATCGACTGGGCCATTCAGAACGGCCTGAACCGGGTCGAGGCGGGGGCACAGGGCGAACACAAACTGGCGCGCGGGTATCTGCCGACGCCGGTGCATTCGTTGCACTACATCGCCGACACAGGTTTTCGGACGGCCGTTTCACGCTACCTTACCGAAGAACGCCGCGCTGTGGACGAAGAGATCGAGGTGCTGACCGCCTATGGTCCCTTTCGCCGCGTGCACTCCGAAGACTGAAGGGCGCTTCTGCCCGTTCGAAAGGATAAACCATGGCCACGCTGTTGACCAAGGCTGAACGCGAGGTAGCTTTGCCTGCTTTGGGCGAAACCGGCTGGCAGGCGGTTCCAGACCGCGATGCAATTCGCAAGGTTATGAAATTCCGTAACTTCTCAGAGGCATGGGGATTCATGTCCCGTGCCGCGCTCAAGGCCGAAGCGGCGAACCACCATCCGGAATGGAAGAACGTCTACAACGTGGTGGATGTCACTCTGACCACACATGATTGCCACGGGCTTAGCGATCTTGACCTTCGCCTTGCTCAGGCGATGGACAAGATGGCTGGCGATGCGGCGGTGCAGACCGATCACGGCGCGCCAATTCTGTGTCTTTGCCAGATGGGTGCCACCGGCAAAGACTGACCGCGCCTGTCCCGGGTGCTGCGAAATGGTTGCCACGCAGCCCGTCTGACCGTAACGCTGGGCACAACCACAGGATGGATGATCCGTGCACAAGAGGTCCGAATTGCTGACCAGTCCGTTGTCCGGGCCTTCGGGCGATCCTGCCGTAAGGGCCCAGCGCCGCAAGGCGACGATGGACCGGGCCAGCGCCACCGGCTGTTTTGTGCACGCCAGCGTCGCCAACGAGATCGGCCAGATGATCGTGCGCGGCGATTACGCCCCCGGCACGATCCTGCCGAACGAGGCGGAATGGTCTGCGCGCTTTGGGGCCAGCCGGTCTGTGGTGCGCGAAGCGATCAAGATGCT
Source organism: Paracoccaceae bacterium (assembly GCA_031415015.1). Classification (GTDB taxonomy): domain Bacteria; phylum Pseudomonadota; class Alphaproteobacteria; order Rhodobacterales; family Rhodobacteraceae; genus JAUYQR01. The sequence continues at coordinate 22,394 of JANOQT010000128.1, read as the reverse complement.
GACAGCCAAGAACCTGCTGGCCTCACGCCCCAAGATCGGCAGCAGGGTGCAACCGCGCGACCGTTGGAACCATCTGGACCGCGATATCCTGACCTGGTCGGCCACCACACCGCACGGGGTTGATCTGATGCGATCGGTGCAGGAATTCCGCGCGATCATCGAACCGGAGGCCGCTGCCCTTGCCGCAGCCCCGCGCAGTGACGCGGATATGGCCCTGATCAGCGCTGCCTGTGCGGAAATGGGCGCCGCGCCAACGCTGATCCTGCGCACTGCTGCCGACCGGCGGTTTCATCAGGCCATCCTGAAGGCCGCCGGGAACGAACTGATCATGCCCCGGGGCGCGATGATCGACGCGGCGCTGGACCATCTGTTCACCTTCGTGACGCGTCAGGCGAAAGACCTGCGCCATGCGCAGGGCCTGCACGAAGACATCGAACGCTGCATCCGCCTGCGCCGCCCCGACGCCGCGCGCAGGGCGGTAAAGGTTCTGCTTGCCAATACCGACCAGATTCTGGCGCGAAGCCCCTGGCTCAAGTGACCGGATGTTGGCCCTGGGTAAAGCTGTGGCGCACCTTGGATTGTCAGCACAAGTGTTAAGACTTCCCTAAACTCAAATCCTAACCCCCTGAAATCACTCAGGGCAGCGACGTGTCCACGCGTGGACATCCCATTTCAGATCGCCGCTTTGCGCATCTCTTCCAGATAAATCTCCCGCAACCGCACCGCCACCGGTCCCGGCGTCCCGTCCCCGACAGGCGTGCCGTCAATCTCTACCACCGGCATTACAAAGATCGACGCGGCGGTCGAGAAAGCCTCATCGGCCCCCTGCGCCTCGGCCACCGTGAAGGCCCGCTCCTCCACCTCGAACTGCGCCTCGGCGGCAAACCGCAGCACCGCCGCGCGGGTGATCCCATGCAGGATATCGGTCGACAACTGCCGCGTGATGATCCGGTTGCCCTTGACGATGTAGGCGTTGTTCGACGTCCCCTCCGTCACCTCCCCGTCCGCCACGAACCAGCTGTCATCCGCCCCCGCTTTCTTGGCCATCATCTTGCCCATCGAGGGATACAAAAGCTGCACCGTCTTGATATCCACCCGGTCCCAGCGCAGGTCCGGGATCGAGATCACCTTGAACCCGGTCTTCGCTGCAGGCGCGTGGGCAAGGTTCGGCATGTTCTGGGTGAAAGCCACGACAGTCCCCGGCACCGACGGATCGGGGAACACGAAGGACCGGTCGCCGGGGTTGCCCCGCGTGATCTGCAGATAGATCATCCCCTGATCAATCCCGTTCACCCGCACCAGTTCGCGGTGCATCGCCAGAAGGTCCGCATCGCTGATCGGGCTGATCATCTCCAGTTCGGCCAAACTGCGCGCCAGCCGGATTGCGTGCCCGTCAAAGTCGATCAGTTTGCCGTCCAGAACCGAGGTCACCTCATAGACCCCGTCAGCCATCAGGAACCCGCGGTCAAAGATCGAAACCTTTGCCTCCGCTTCCGGCAGGTACTCTCCGTTCACATAGACGGTGCGGCTCATGGTCTATCCCCAAAGGTTGGCTACGGGCGGGTGAACCCCTTGCGCGTCATACAGCAAAGGATGGTCGCGGTCTTCGGCCAGAAGCAACGGCCCGTCAAGGTCTGTCCAGTCGGCCCCTTGAGCCAGCAGCACGGCTGGCGCCATCGCCAGCGAGGATCCGACCATGCAGCCGACCATCACCTGAAACCCCATCGCGCGGGCAGCGGCGCGGGTGGCCAGCGCCTCGGTCAAACCGCCGGTCTTGTCGAGCTTGAGGTTCACCACGTCATACTTTCCCTGCAGCGCCGCCAGCGATCCGCGGTCGTGGCAGGATTCGTCCGCGCAGACGGGCAGAGGGCGGGCCATTTCGGCCAGCATACCCTCAGCTTCGGCGGGCAAGGGTTGTTCGACCAACGCCACCCCCAACCGCAGCAAATGGGGTGCAAGGTGGGAATAGATATCCGGCGTCCAGCCTTCGTTCGCGTCTACGATGATGGTGGCCCTGGGCGCGCCCGCCCGCACCGCCTCCAGCCTTGGCATGTCGTCCGGGGTGCCAAGCTTGATCTTCAGGATCGGGCGGTATGCGTTCAGGCGGGCCTGATCGCGCATCACGTCAGGCGTGTCGAGCGAGAGTGTAAAGGCGGTGATGCAGGGCCGTGGCAGTGGCTCTCCTGCAAGGGTCCAGACGCGGCAACCTGCGGTCTTTGCCTCCAGATCCCAAAGCGCGCAGTCTACGGCATTGCGGGCCGCGCCCGACGGAAGCGCGGTTTGCAGGGCGGTCCGGGTAATATCCTGCGGCAAGGCTTCTATCTGAGCAATCACGCTGGCGAGCGTCTCGCCATAGCGGGCGTAAGGGACGCATTCACCCAGGCCTGTCACACCGCTCCGGGTGACACGGACGGTCAGCACCCGCGCCTCGCTCTTGGCACCGCGCGCGATGGTGAAGGTCCGTGCAAGGCGAAAGGTGTCTGCGGTGATGGTGATCATAGCCACAGCAATAGCGATCCGGAGAAGACAGCAAAAGAGGAGTTTGACCAGGATTGCTGCATGTGCAAACCGGACCTTGCGGTTTACAAAGCAATAAACTAACCAAAGATTAGCCAGTTCTGGTAATTTTCTTATCCGGAGACAGTCATGAGCTTTCGCCTGCAACCCTCCGCCCCAGCCCGGCCAAACCGGTGCCAGTTGTTTGGACCCGGCTCCCGGCCTGAACTGTTCGTCAAGATGGCGGCGAGCGCTGCGGATGTGATCAACCTTGATCTGGAAGACTCGGTGGCCCCAGCCGACAAGCCGAAAGCGCGGGCGGGGGTCATCGACGCGATCTCGGCGGTAGACTGGGGTCGCAAGACGCTCAGCGTGCGGATCAACGGGCTGGACACGCCGTTCTGGTATCGCGATGTGGTGGACCTTCTGGAGCAGGCCGGGGACCGGCTGGACCAGATCATGATCCCGAAAGTCGGCTGCGCGGCTGATGTCTATGCCGTCGACGCGCTGGTTACGGCGGTTGAGGCCGCGATGGGACGCAGCAAACGGATCAGCTTCGAGGTGATCATCGAAAGCGCTGCCGGGATCAGCCACGTGGAGGAAATCGCGGCCTCGTCCCCACGGTTGCAGGCGATGAGCCTGGGGGCGGCGGATTTCGCGGCAAGCATGGGGATGCAGACCACCGGGATCGGCGGGACGCAGGAGAATTACTACATGGCGCGCGACGGGGTCCGGCATTGGTCTGACCCCTGGCACTGGGCGCAGGCTGCAATTGTGGCGGCGTGCCGGACGCATGGGGTGCTGCCGGTGGATGGGCCGTTTGGTGATTTCAGCGATGACGAGGGCTTCCGGGCGCAGGCGCGGCGGTCGGCAACCTTGGGGATGGTCGGGAAGTGGGCGATCCACCCGAAACAGGTAGGCTTGGCCAACGAAGTCTTCACGCCCTCAGATTCGGCAGTGACGGAAGCGCGGGAGATTCTGGCGGCGATGGAGGCAGCAAAAGCCGCTGGTCAGGGGGCTGCGGTCTTCAAGGGGCGGCTGGTGGATATCGCGTCGATGCGACAGGCAGAGGTGATCGTCAGGCAGGCCGAAGTCATTGCAGGCGGCACCATGTGAATCGTTGACAGACTGCCCCGAAAACGGGCAAGTTTCACACCGCAATGATGCCCGGAAGGGCCTTTTGCAAAAGATACCCGTGCCGCGCATCAGGGGAGGGGAGGCCCCGCGCGGCGATTGGGGAGGATGCACGCCCCGGACCTGAGGTCCGGGGCGCTGCTGTTTTGAGGGTATGCCCACGCGTGGACAATCTTACAGCCCATTGAAATTGCTTGCTGTACCGAAAAAGATTCAGAAAACGTCAACTACGTTGCTGCAAATGCCAGGTCAGCGCGCGACGGATCAGGATAGAGACCAATGTCGGGTCGATGTCCTGCACCCCGGCAAAAACCACGGCGCGGTTTCCTTCGGTGCGACAGGCGGAGCCGGCAAGATCGCGGAACCCGGCAATCAGGCTGGTCCGACAGTTGCAATACAGCGCAAACCCGCCAGACCGGGGCGCGCCGATGCGGATCGTGCTGCCAGAGCGCGTCACCGGCGTCAGATGGGCGGGTTCGCCCCAGCGCAGGCCTTCCTCAACCGGACCGACCTCTGGTAACCCTGCGGCCACTTCAAGGATCAGCTGACGCAAAGTCAGCATCCCTTCGCGCGCCGGGGGCATGGACGGCGTCGAAGGCCGCCCGCACCTTTGGGTCCATCGGAATCATCCGGCCAATGGCAGGCAGATTTCGGTCAAAAGCGCATCCGGCGCGGTGTCCATCGGCGAGTTGAGATAGACCTCGAACATCGGGCTGCTGCCATAGCTTTCACCCGAAGCGGGCAGCCAGATGCCAAGCAACTGATCATAGGCGGCGGGCAGTCCGGAATAGGGGCCTTTGAAGGTCAATACGGCGTGGCGGCCTGCGGGAAGGGTCACCGCCTCCAGGGGAGCCTCGATGGGCAGATCGACGGGGGCCTCAAACCCGGCATGGCTGCGCAGATCGGCGGGTTTGGTGTCATTCGGGCTGTCGTAATAGACGCCTACCATGTGGCCGAGGCGGGGAAACAGGCCGCGCGCGGCGATGGTGGCACCCAGCTTTTCGAAAGCTCGGCCAATTTCGGAATACGGGCCTTTGTGGGGCATGGCGGCGAGGCGGCGGGCGGGATCGGTTCGGACAATGACGGGATACATGAGGGGACCTTTCTGGGCCAGTTGCAGGGGAAAGGGGCGCAGTTCGCCCCGGTTTCGGAATGCAGTGGGAGAAAGCTGGTATTGCCCGGCAAAGGCGCGTGAAAAGCTGGCAGGCTGCGGGTAACCGACGGTTCTGGCGATCAGCGGGATCGGATCATCCCCCTGCACCAGCCGGACAGCGGCGCGGTGCAGCCGCATCCGCCGGACCGTGTTTGCCGCCGTCTCGCCGATCATCGCATGAAACACGCGGTGAAAGTGAAACCGGCTGAGCGCTGCAACATCTGCCAGGGCGTCCAGCGAAAGATCACCGGCCGGATTGTCGTGGATGTGATCGAGCACCCGCAGCAGTCGCTTTTCATAGTCGTTCGCCATGCTTTCTCCTTTCTGCAATCCGGTTGTGCCACCCCCCGCCCACGCAAATCTTGCCGAGTTGCATCATGGACAGCCCAAGGGCATATAGAAGCCGACCCCGGAAGGATGCGCCATGATCTACCTCGAGTTTGAAAAGCCCCTCGCCGAAATTGAAGGCAAGGCCGAAGAGCTTCGGGCGATGGCGAAGACCAGCCCCGGAATGGACGTGTCGAAAGAGGCCGAGGGGCTGGACCGCAAGGCGGAAACGGCGCTGCGCGACCTGTATAAGAACCTGACACCCTGGCAGAAGTGTCTGGTGGCAAGGCATGCCGACCGGCCGCATTGCAGGGATTATGTCGAGGCGCTGTTCACCGAGTACACCGCGCTGGCCGGGGATCGGGCTTTTGCCGACGACCATGCGGTGATGGGGGGAATCGCCCGGTTCAACGATCAGCCGATCGTGGTGATTGGGCATGAAAAGGGCAACGATACGAAAACCCGGATCGAGCGGAACTTCGGCATGGCGCGGCCCGAAGGCTATCGCAAGGCGATCAGGCTGATGGATCTGGCGGACCGGTTCAGGTTGCCGGTGATCACGCTGGTCGATACCCCCGGTGCCTATCCCGGCAAGGGCGCGGAAGAGCGCGGTCAGGCCGAGGCGATTGCCCGGTCAACCGAGAAGTGTCTGGCGATTGGCGTGCCGCTGATCAGCGTGGTGATTGGCGAGGGCGGGTCCGGTGGGGCAGTGGCCTTTGCGTCGGCGAACCGGGTGGCGATGCTGGAACACAGCGTTTATTCGGTGATCAGCCCCGAAGGCTGCGCGTCGATCCTGTGGAAGGACGCGGAAAAGATGCGCGAGGCGGCGGAGGCATTGCGGCTGACCGCGCAGGATTTGCAAAAGCTGGGCGTGATTGACCGGATCGTGAAAGAGCCTTTGGGCGGGGCGCAGCGCGCGCCGAAAGAGGCGATAGATGCGGTGGGCAAGGCGATCGAGACGATGCTGAAGGAATTGTCGGGCAAAAAGCCGGAGGCGCTGATTCGCGACCGGCGGCAGAAGTTCCTCGATATGGGGACCAAAGGGCTGGCCGCCTGATGAACCCTTGGCAGGCCATCCTTGTTGCTGGCCTGCTGGAAACCGGCTGGGCCGTCGGGCTGAAATACTCCGAGGGGTTCACCCGTCTGGTGCCGTCGGTGCTGACCATTGCCGGGGCGCTGGGCAGTTTCTACCTGCTCAGCTACGCCATGAAAGAGGTTCCGGTCGGAACAGCCTATGCGGTCTGGGTTGGAATTGGCGCGGTGGGAACGGCGATTGCTGCGGTGTTCCTGTTTGGCGAGCCGGTGAGTGCCCTGCGCGTTGGCGGCATAATGCTGGTCATTGCGGGGATCGCCGCGTTGAAGTTCGCATGATCCGCGGGCTGGTTCTTGCGGCGGCGCTTGCTGGCCCGGTTGCCGCCGAAGGCACGCTGGAAGGCCGGCTGGTGACCTTTACCGTTGAGACCTGGGAAGATCCCGAGGCCCCGCTGTTACAGGCGCGCGGGCGCACCGTGATGGTTGGGAAAGGGGTGGAGTTCGGGCTGGAGCCAGAGGGGCTGATCAGCGGGCTGGACGTGGTGCCGGTGACCGTGGAAATCGGGCCGACCCGGATCGAGCTGAGCTATCCGCGTGGGATCGGACGGTTCTACGAGGCCGCGTTCAACGGCTATGTGCTGCGGTTCGAAACGGAATGCGCGCTGTTCGACGCCGTGGCGATTGATCCGGCGGGAACAACGATGAAGGTCACCGATGTGCGGGCCGAGGTGGGGGCGCTTTACATCAACGTCTCGGGCCTGGGGTACGGACCGGATTCGCGTCTGGCCCTTGATGTGACGGTGGCGGACTGCCCGCTGAGCTGAGCGCATGGTGAGGCAGAACCGTTCCGGTCAAGGTGATTGCCGTCAGGCATGCGGCCCCCGGAGGGTTTCTCAAAAGAGCAAGCAGACCTGACTTAAAGCTTAGGCTTTTTCGGTTTCGGGGCGGGCAGGTCTTCGGCGAGGGACCGCAGAGCGGTGACGACCGGGGCGGGATCATCAAGGGCGTCAGTGACAAGCAAGATAACCCTTGGCACCGGGATAGGGCGGGGCGAGGGGCGCATCGGGCAGGGCGGCGACGGTGCGCGGGGTGGGTTTGAGGAACAGCTGGTCGTCGCAGACCAGCGCCACGACCTTGCCATCCAGATAGAGGGCGTATTCGCCGAACATCTTTCGCGCGGTCAGCGGCAGCGGGGCGAGCGTGTCGAGCAGGTGGTCGATTGTTGTGGCAGCGGTGCTCATGACGGCGGGCTTTCGAACCCGGCCTCGTGCATCAGGTGGTCGGAGGCGGTTTCAACGGCGGTTTCCAGTTCGGCCATGAACTCGGCCACCGGTTTGCCGGGCGGGATCGGCGGCAGGAATTCGACCACGGCCAGGCCGGGTTTGCGCAGAATGCCGCGTTTTGGCCAGAACACACCGACATTGGTGGCCACCGGGTAGCAGGGTTGGCCAAGTTGTTCATAGAGCAGGCCAGTGCCGACCTTGTAGGGTTTGGCCACGCCGGGCGCCACGCGGGTGCCTTGTGGGTAGATGATCAGCTGCCCGGGTTCGGCGGCACCCTTGGCCACATCGGCTTTCATCTTGGTGATCGCGGCACCGCGCTTGCCGCGGTTGACCGGGACGCAGCCGATTCTCAGGGCGTATTGGCCAAGGAAGGGCGCGAACATCAGTTCTCTCTTCATGATGAACTTGCCGGCAGGGACCGCATCGAAAATCAGCATGATGTCGAGAAAGCTTTGATGCTTGGCGGCGATAACCGCTTCGGTTGCGGGCGGCAGGCCGCGCACTTCGCAACGCAGGCCGCAGAGGAGGCGCAGGGTGAGGAACACCCAGCGGCAAAAGGTCTTGCAGGCGGCGCGCGCGCCCCGGCGGGAAAACAGCGCCCAGGGCGCAAAGGCGACAGCTATAACGGCCATTGCCAGATACATCTGGACGATGAAGACGAGCGATAGCAGCCAGCGCAGGGCGGTCATGTCAGCTCCCTCAATTTGGCAAATGCGGCGCGCCGGGTGGCCAGAAAGGCGACCACGGCGGCAAGCGGCGGCAGGATCAGCGGCCAGAGCCAGCTGGCACCGGTAAAACCAAGCCCGGTCAGAAAGCCACCGGCGGCATCGGCGCTGGGCAGCAAGGCTACACCGCTCAGCCCCGCGACAGCCCCGATGGCAGCCCCGGTCAATGTGCGCAGGGTAAAGCGGCGAACGAAGGCACGGGCGATGTAATTGTCTTTCGCGCCGACCAGTCGAAGCACGCGGATCACCTCGGCATTGGCCGCAAGGGCAGCGTTGGCGGCAAGGGTGATCATCGCGGCCATGGCGGCACCGATAAGCGCAATGGACAGGACACCCAGCAGGCGGATGCGGGATGCAGCTTCGGCCAGAGGACGACGCCAGCGCATGTGATCGTCAAGGACAGCGCCCGGCGCTTCGGCGGCAAGCCGCTGGCGCAGGCCCTCGCCGTCATAGCCGGGGGTGCCTTCGACGATCTCGATCAAGCGTGGGATCGGCAAGGTTTCGATGGGCAGGTCGGGGCCGAACCAAGGTTCCAGAAGGGCGCGCTGCTCGGCGTCGGTAAGGATACGGGAGGAGGCAATGCCGGGGGTGGCGGACAGCACGGCAAGAATAGCGTCGGTCTGCACCTGCATCTGTTCTGCGGGCGCCAGCAGGCGGATGGTGGCGGTGCGGGCAAGGGCATCGGACCAGCGGTCGGCGAGGCGGCCGGAGGCCAAGGCTAGCGCAAGGGCAAACACACACAGAAAGGTCATCGCACCAGCGGTGAAGCTGGTAAGAAACGCGGTCGGGCCCGAGGGGGGCACAACCTCCAGCGCGCGGGTAGAAGGGCTGGCGGGTTTGGCGGTGGGGGTCTTCACAGATCGGCCCCCGCAAGCTGGATACGTTGCTTTGCAATGCGCAGGACGCGGGCCTGCACCTGCGATTTCGCCTGCCGGATCAGGTTCAGGTCATGCGTGGCCACAAGGATCGTCTTTCCCATCCGGTTAAGTTCGACCAGCAGCGTCAGGATGCGCAGCGACATGTCCCAATCGACGTTGCCGGTGGGTTCATCTGCAAGGATAACATCGGGGTCAACGATCACGGCCCGGGCAAGCGCAGCGCGCTGCCGTTCTCCGCCGGAGAGCTGCGGAGGAAGCGCATCGGCCAGATGCTTCAGGCCGACCCAGCCCAGCAGGTCGGAAAGGTCCTGCGGATCGCTTTCGCGTTCCGACACGGTCAGCGGCAGGGCCATGTTTGCGCCCAGCGTCATGTGATCGAGGAATTTGCAATCTTGGTGCACGATACCGATGCGACGGCGGCTGCGGGCCACGTCATCCCGGGACAGGCTGCGCACCTCGCGGTCAAAGAGTGTGACATGGCCGGCGGTAGGCAGCAGCTCGGCATAGGCGAGTTTCAGAAAGGTGGATTTGCCAGACCCGGAGGGCCCGGTGAGAAAGTGGAACGAGCCCGGGGCAAGACGCAGCGAAACGTCCGACAAAAGTTCCGCGCCGCCATAGCTGTATGCCACGTTTTCAAAGGCAATCACGGCAATCTCCCCCACCCGAATTTAGGCGTTTTGCCGGGGGTAAACGGCCTGATCGACCGTTGCAACTGCGCTTTCCATCGCACAGGGCACAAGGATTACATAAGAGTTGGACACAAACCCTTGGAAGGACAGGAATTAAGCGTTACAACCACAAACGGGGGAGCCTGAATGTGGCTTTGAGGGAACGCGATGCGATTGGTTTGCCCGAATTGTGATGCCAAGTACGAGGTGCCAGACGACGCGATCCCGGAGACCGGGCGCGATGTCCAGTGCGCCAACTGTGGTCATGCCTGGTTTCAGATGCGGCAAAAGCCCTTTGCTGCCGCGGAAGCCGAAGATGGTAAAGGTACAGGTCCGGTCGCTGAACCCGCAACCGGCGCTGCGGCGTCCGCAGAGGGGCCTTCCATCCCGCAAGCAGAAACACCCGCAGTGCCGGATGCCGTTCCAACGGTCGACGCAGCGGCCGTATCGGCGGGCATCGGCACCGATGCGCCCATGGCCCCGGCAGGATATGCGGTGGACGCATCGGTCCTTGCTATTCTGCGGGAAGAGGCAGAGCGCGAAACCCAGGCCCGCAAGGCAGATGGTCTTCCACTGGAAACCCAGCCTGATCTTGGAATAGAATCGGCTTTGTCGCCGACCCAGAGGCGGGCGGCGATGCTGCGCGCGGATGAGACCATTGTGGGTAAACCTTCGGCCCGACGCGATCTTCTGCCGGATGTGGAGGAGATCAATTCTACCCTGCGGCCGTCCGAACAGCCGCCAGAAGAGGGCCCGTCGACTGACGTGTCAGCGGGAATGGCGGCAAAGCGCGGCGGGTTCCGCAACGGCTTTCTGGCGGTCATGTCATTGGCGATCCTTGGTACAGCCATCTACATCAGCGCGCCGCAGATAGGCGGTCTGGTTCCAGAGCTTACCGAACCACTGGATGCCTATGTCAGCTTAATCGACGGCTTGCGGATGCAGCTGGACGGGCTGATGAAATCCGCCACGCTGGCGATCAACGGCGAAACCGGCTGACAGCGACGGGTCGGGCCAATTCGGCTTGCCCCGGCCATTGGTGGCCTTTATCCCTTGCTGGCCAAGCCAATGCCCGCGAGGAGCCGCCATGACCACCAACAAGCGTTTTGACAAGTCAAAGCTTCCCAGCCGCCATGTGACCGAAGGCCCGGCCCGCGCGCCGCACCGGTCGTATTTTTATGCGATGGGGATCACCGAGGAAGAGATTCACCAGCCTTGGGTCGGCGTCGCCACCTGCTGGAACGAGGCGGCGCCGTGCAACATCGCGCTGAACCGGCAGGCGCAGATCGTCAAGCACGGCGTGAAAAAGGGTGGCGGCACCCCGCGTGAGTTCACGACGATCACCGTGACCGATGGCATCGCCATGGGGCATGAGGGGATGCGGTCGTCTTTGGCCTCGCGCGATGCGATTGCCGACACGGTCGAGTTGACAATGCGCGGGCATTGCTATGACGCGCTGGTCGGGTTGGCCGGATGCGACAAGTCTCTGCCGGGGATGATGATGGCGATGGTGCGTCTGAACGTGCCGTCGGTGTTTATCTATGGCGGGTCGATCCTGCCGGGCCGCTACAAGGGCCAGGATATCACCGTGCAGGACATGTTCGAGGCGGTGGGCAAGGTGCAGGCCGGGGTCATGTCAGAGGCGGAACTGGAGATCATGGAGCGGGTGGCCTGTCCCTCCAGCGGTGCCTGCGGTGCGCAGTATACGGCGAACACGATGGCTTGTGTCAGTGAGGCAATCGGGCTGGCGCTTCTGAACTCCTCCTCCGCGCCTGCTCCGTACGAATCCCGCGACCAGTACGGCGAGGCTTCGGGTGTCGCGGTGATGAACCTGATCGAGCGCAACATCCGCGCGCGGGATATCGTGACACTGAAGTCGCTGCAAAACGCGGCGCGGGTAGTCGGCTGCACCGGAGGTTCGACCAACGCGGCGCTGCACTTGCCCGCCATGGCGAACGAGGCAGGGCTTGATTTTGACCTGTTTGACGTGGCGGCCTGCATGAAGGACACGCCCTATTTCGTCGACCTGCGTCCGGGCGGGAAGTACGTCGCCAAGGACCTGCACGAAGTTGGCGGCGTGGCCGTGGTAATGAAGGAACTGGCGAAAGAGGGCCTGCTGCATCTGGATTGCATCACCGCATCGGGCAAGACGCTGGGCGAGAGCCTTGACGAGATCAAGGGTGAGGCGGACGGCACGGTGATTTATCACATCGGCTCGCCCATCACCAAGACCGGCGGGGTGGTTTCGCTGCGCGGCAATGTGGCACCGGATGGTGCCATCGTGAAGGTGGCGGGGATGACAGAGGAAGAGCAGGTCTTCACCGGCCCGGCGCGGGTGTTTGAATGCGAAGAGGATGCGTTCGCGGCGGTGAAGGCGCGGGAATATAGCGAAGGCGAGGTCATCGTCATCCGCAACGAAGGCCCCGCAGGCGGGCCGGGGATGCGCGAGATGCTGTCGACCACGGCGGCGCTGAGCGGTCAGGGCATGGGCAAGAAGGTGGCGTTGATCACTGACGGGCGCTTCTCTGGCGCTACGCGGGGGTTCTGCGTTGGTCACGTGGGCCCCGAAGCGGCACATGGCGGGCCGATTGCCCTGCTTCAGAACGGCGACCTCATCACGCTGAACGCACTGACCGGCGAGATTTCGGTGGCGGTATCGGATGCGGAGATGGCCCGCCGCAAGACCGAATGGAAAGGTCCGCGCAAGACGCAGTATACCAGCGGCGCGATCTACAAGTTCACCAAACTGGTCGGCGGCGCGCGCTGGGGGGCGGTGACCCATCCCGGGGCCAAGGCGGAGAGCCATGTCTACATGGATCAGTAACCTCGGTCTGATCCTGCTACTGGGCGGGTGCGTTGCGGGCGAGATCGGTTTGTCAGGGTCTTCCCGCGCGACACCGATACTGGGCGGGCAGGTCAATCTGGGCGTCCCGCGCGGCTATTGCATGGATCCGGTGGCCAGTCAGGTTGCCGAAGACAGCGCCGTTATGATTATCGGGCGGTGTTCGGATGCCGGGGACGAGGTGCCCGCGGCGATCACGGCCACGGTCGGCGAGGCGGGGTCTGCGGCAGTGCTGGCGGCAGGCGTGCCTGCGCTGGCGGCCTATTTCGCCTCGGACGAAGGCCGCGCGGCGCTCAGCCGTGAGGGTGTGGCCGAGGCGGTGGTGGTGCAGGAAATCCGGTCATCGGACGGCGTGCTCAGCCTGCATCTGACGGATCGGGCGCTGGGCGACTATTGGCGCGCAGTGATGGCGGCGCGGGGTCGGCTGGTGACGCTGGCGGTCACTGCGCCTGAGGGCCAGCCGCTAAGCTCGGATCAGGGCAAGGCGCTGCTGGACAACGCGGTGAAGGCGATGCAATCGGCGAATACAGCGGGCGGCTGATGCGGCAGCGGTGCGGGTTTGCGGGGACAGAGGCAAGCCGGGGATACAGGCCCGAAAGGCTACGGACGGATATGGCAGGACGGATCGACAGGTATCTGGAACAGCTACGGATGCGAAAGGTGCAAGAGCGCTGGACCGCTGCCGCGCACGAGGCTGCCGAAATGGAGCCAATGGACCTGCGTGTCTGGCGCGGCAAGGCACGGGCGATGCGGCGCGAGATTGACCGGCTGATCCATATGGCCGAGCACCGGTTGGCCCTGCCGCCTTTGGGCGCAGGTCTGCCGCGCCAGCCTTTGGGGACGGACTGGGTCTGGCGTCCCGACGTCTGGCGCGGCCCGGTGCCGGAACGCGGGGCGGTGGCGACCGAAGCGCGGACCCCGGTCAGCGACGATGTGACTTTGTATCACGATTGCACCGCACCCGAGGTGATCGTACGGCAGGTGCGCAATCGAAGTGAGGGCGACCTGGCCCCGTTCGGTGTGACGATGGACATGTACGGGTTTGACGGGTCATTCCTGTCACTCGCGGCCCGGTTGCCAGATGCGGCGGTTGCCGGTCTGCGCCTGCGCCACCTGATCCGGGTGGAAGCAGTCATTGATGCCGAGCGCCCGGTCGAAGCCTTTGCCCGGTTGAACATCAAGCACGGTCCCAACGTGGAACAACTGGTTCGCGAATTGCCGAAAGACGGGCGCGTGAAGACCGTGGAATTCGATCTGGCCTATGCCAAGGTCGACGAAAAGCGGATCGAAAAGCTGTGGCTGGACCTTATCTTCGAGCGTCCGGCAATGAACCAGATCACCCTGCGCGATGTGACGGTAAGCCGTCGCCCGCGCGCTGAACTGTGAGGCGGGAATGGCGGGACGTGCAGAAATGACGTTGACGGCGACACGGATCGTGGCGGGCGTCTGGGAAGGCGTGCTGGCGGGGGTAACGGCGGACCCGGTGCTGGAGGTGTTGCACGAGGGCACGGCGCTGGACGGGGTTCAGGTTGCGGCCTTGCCCGGGGAAACGGGGCGATTCGCCGTCCGCGTGCCAATCCCGCTTGCCCTGCTGAACGACGGGGTGCAGACCTTTCTGATCCGGTCGGGGGCAGAAGTTCTGGCGCGGTTTACCGTGATCATGGGTGTGCCGATGGAGGATGATGTCCGCGCCGAGATCGACCTGCTGCGCGCCGAACTGGACCTGCTGAAGCGCGCTTTCCGACGGCATTGCGTGGACACCGGCGCGGTTTAACCCCAGGTCGGGTGGAATTTTCTTGCCGGGGACAGGGTGAAAATCTCGCATCCCGTCGCGGTCACGCCGACCGAATGTTCGAACTGCGCTGACAGCGATTTATCCCGGGTGACGGCAGTCCATTCGTCCGCCAGCACCTTGGTTTCGGGACGGCCAAGGTTCACCATCGGCTCGATAGTGAAGAACATGCCTTCTTCCAGCACCGGACCAAAACCGGGGCGGCCATAGTGCAGCACGTTCGGCGGGGCGTGGAAAACGCGGCCCAGTCCGTGACCGCAGAAATCGCGCACCACGGACATCCGCTGCGCCTCGACGTAAGTCTGGATGGCGTGGCCGATGTCGCCAAAGGTATTGCCCGGCTTGACCGCTGCGATGCCACGCATCAGGCCTTCATGCGTCACCTCGATCAGGCGTTCGGATTTGCGCGCCAATGATCCTGCCACATACATCCGGCTGGTATCGCCGAACCAGCCGTCGACGATCACCGTGACGTCGACGTTCAGGATATCGCCGTCAGCAAGCACCTTTGACCCGGGAATGCCGTGGCAGACCACGTGGTTCACCGAGATGCAGGACGCGTGCTTGTAACCCTTGTAGCCGATGGTGGCGGACGTGACGCCACGGCTGGCAATCTCGGCCGTGATGAAATCGTCAATCACGGCGGTGGTGGTGCCGGGGACAACGAGGGCCGCCACGGCATCAAGGATTTCGGCAGCCACGCGACCGGCGGCACGCATGCCTGCAAAATCCGCATCCTCATAGATGCGGATGCCGTCCTTGGTGATCCGTGCGCGCAATTCGTCCAAGCAGAGAGCCCTTCTTTTGGCGGTTACATAGGCGCTGACGAAGGAAATGGCCAGAGGGGCGATTGAAAGCCGGGCGGTGACGGCTATACCAAAGCAGCAAGGCAGGGGAGCGTGGCAGATGGTCAATCCAAAGGCGGCGATGCTGGTGATCGGCGACGAAATCCTGTCGGGGCGCACTCGCGATTCCAACATGCACTACCTGGCGGGAGAGTTGACCCGGATCGGGATCACATTGGCCGAGGCGCGGGTGGTCGCGGATGATCATGCGGCCATCGTTGCTGCCTTAAGGGCGCTGTCGGCGGCGTATGATCACGTTTTCACCAGCGGCGGGATCGGCCCGACGCATGACGACATCACGGCGGATGCGGTGGCCGATGCGATGGGGGCCGGCATTGACCACCGCGCCGATGCGATGGCCCTGTTGCAGGCGCATTATGACCGGGCGGGATTGCCTTTCAACGACGCGCGGCAGCGGATGGCGCGGATCCCTGACGGTGCTGCACTGATCGACAATCCCGTATCGACCGCACCCGGTTTTACCCTTGGCAATGTGCATGTCATGGCAGGGGTGCCGAACATCTTTCAGGCGATGGTGGCCAGTGTCCTGCCCAAGTTGACGGGTGGTGCGCCTTTGTTGAGCCAATCGCTGCGCGTGAACCGGGGCGAGGGCGAGATTGCAGGGCCATTCGGCGCGCTGGCGGCGGAATATCCAGACCTGTCGATGGGGTCTTACCCGTTCATCCAGAATGGCGCGCATGGCACCAATCTGGTGATCCGGGGCACCGATCCGGGGTTGCTGGACGAGGCGATGGTCCGACTGACACGGATGTTCGGATGACCCCTGAGGCTCTGGCACAGGCGATGGACGCGACATGGCCGCCGGCGAAAGTCTGGGCCTGCGGTCCCTTCACTTTGCGGGACGGCGCCGGGGGCGGCAAACGGGTGTCGGCGGCGTCCTGCGAGGGGGCGTGGTCGGAGGCAGACCTGCAGGCGGCCGAGGCGGCAATGGCAGAACCGTTGTTCCTGATCCGCGAGGGCGATGCGGCGCTGGATGCGGCACTGGCCGCGCGCGGGTACCGGGTGGTGGACCCGGTTCTGGCCTATGCTGCCCCGGTGGCCATCTTGGTGGGCGAGGTGCCTTGGTTGACGGCTTTTCCGCATTGGCCGCCGCTAGAGATTGCCCGTGCGCTATGGGCCGAGGGCGGGATCGGCCCGGCGCGGGTTCAGATCATGGACCGCGCGGCGGGGGCAAAGGCCGCGCTGCTGTCACGGCTGGAGGATCGTCCTGCGGGCGTGGCCTTTGTCGCAAAGTCGGGTGACGACGCGATGCTGCACGCGCTGGAAGTGCGGGCCGTGCAGCGGCGGCGCGGCGTGGGAGCCGTTTTGCTGCGCGCGGCGGCGAACTGGGCGCAGGCGCAAGGGGCCGTGCGATTGTCCTTGGTGGTGACAGAGCAAAACCTTGCCGCGCGCGCGCTCTACACTCGCGCCGGGATGCAAGTTGTGGGACAGTATCACTATCGGATGAAATGAACGCGGAAAGCGGCCCGAGCAGTGACAAATTTCGGATTTATCTTCAGTGCTTTGGCAGTGTTTGTGTTGGCAGTGCCAGGGTACGCGCTGACGCTGGACCTGCCCGCCAGCGTCATCGGCGAAGAAAGGCGGAGCGAGTCGCCGGGCAGCTATGCCCTGCCCGTGGCCGTCTTTGACGGCAAGTCGGTGCCGGTCAGACTGGCGGAAGGGGCGGTGGATCAACGCGCCTTTCGGCTGGATGCAGCGGGGCTGACGACGCTGGCGGTGATGGGCCCGTTGCGCGATCAGGTGATTGCCGCGGGGTTCACTGTGATCCTTGACTGCGAGGCACGGCAGTGCGGCGGTTTTGACTTTCGCTTTGGCACCGAGGTGATGCCCGAACCTGAAATGCATGTGGACATGGGCGATTTCCGATTCCTGTCCGCCGAAAAGGATGGCGAGGTGGTCAGCCTGATGGTCAGCCGGTCAGCGATGTCGGCCTTTGTGCAGGTGACCCGGGTTACGCCGGTTCCTGTAAGTGCAGGTCCAGACAGGCCGGATGCAAACGTCGTCGATCTGGACGAAAAGGAAGTGACACGAAGCCTTGGCGATGCCGGCGAAATCGGTGTGACATTGGAGGCCGAAGGGGCAGCGGCGCTGGATGATCTGGTGTTTGCGAGCGGTGCTGCGGCGCTGGAGGCGGGGGAGTATGCTTCGCTGGCCGCCGTTGCAGCCTGGCTAGCAGCCAATCCGGCTGCAACTGTCGCAGTCGTTGGTCACACCGACGCGTCAGGCAGTCTGGTGGCCAATATCGCGCTGTCAGAGCGGCGGGCCGAGGCGGTGCGTCAGGTGCTGACAGATCGGTTCGGCGTGGACGGAACCCGCATGGCCGCCGAGGGCGTTGGCTTTCTGGCGCCCCGCGCCACCAACCAGACCGAAGAGGGCCGGCAAAAGAACAGACGGGTCGAAGTCATTGTGACCTCGACCCGTTAGCGGACCGCAGAGGGAGAGGGCAGTCCGCGCCGTAGTGAAGGCTTACCAGTTATCGGGGCCTTTATCCGCGTAGCGATGCGCCAGGAAATCAATGAAAGCCCGCACCTTTGGCTGGGTGAACCGACCCGGCGGGTAGACGGCATAGATGCCAAGCGTCTCTACCGGCAGTCCGGGGATTGCTTCTTCGACCAGCCCTTGGCGCATTGAGTCTGCGTAAAGGAACGACGGCAGATAGGCGATGCCAAGCCCGGAAATCGCGGCGTTCAGCAGCGATTGCCCGTCATTCACCGTCAGCCAGCCTACAGAACGGACCTGGCGCTTTTCACCCGACGGGGCGGTGATCTTCCAGACGTTGCCGTTGGCCTGGTTGGAATAGTGCAGAAGCTTGTGATCGTTCAGATCGTCAATCTTCATCGGGCGGCCGAACTTCTGGAAGTAACCGGGCGCACCGATCATCCGCTTGGTGGTTTCCGTCAGCTTGCGGGCACGGAGGCTGGAATCTTCAAGCTCTCCGACCCGGATTGCCATGTCGAAGCCTTCAGAGATCAGTTCGACGTAGCGGTTGTTCAACACCATGTTCACGGTGATCTCGGGGTATTCCAGCAGGAAATCCCCCAGAATTGGCGACAGCAGGTTCACCCCGAAATCCGTGGCAACCGAAACCCGCAACAGGCCCGAGGGCGCGGATTGCATCGAGGTGACCAGCGCATCCGCTTCGCCCGCATCGTTCAGCACGCGGCGGGCGCGGTCATAATAGGCAAGTCCGATCTCTGTCGGGCTGACGCGCCGGGTGGTACGGTTCAAGAGCCGCGCCCCCAGACGGGCCTCTAGTGCCGACACGTGCTTTGACACGGCGGACTTCGAGATGCCCATCTTCTTCGCCGCATCGGTGAAGCCGCCTTGGTCTACCACGGTAGCGAAGGCCTCCATCTCGGTCAGTCGGTCCATTGTCGTCCTCTTGGCAGAACACACGCTTGTTTTAAGAAGAGTTGTCGCGCCGAAATCGGGCAGGATGGGGGCAATGGCGCGTCCTATCCGGGGTATTGTGTGGGATCGTTGAAGGCAGGGAAACGCTGGCAGCCGCCGTCCGGCGGGCGGACAACCGCCGGATCAAGGGCGAGTCGGCGGCGGCAAAAGGATCATGACCCCCAAAGCAGCGGGAAAATGTTCTGATTTGAGACGTCAACGGGCGGTCCTGCGCTACAGAATTGTCGAATTTGACAAGGGGGCTGGAACAATCGTTCTCCGCCACACAGGTTGTGCACGGGGACGGCGAGACCGTCACCTTGCAATCGTGGACATAAAAGGAGACCCCCATGAAACGCATCGCAATCCTGCTGGCACCGCTGGCATTCGCTTCGGCCGCTTTCGCACAAACCGCATTGCCGGAAGTCGCAGATACTGACGCTAACGGCACCTGGTCGCTTGTCGAACTTCAGGCGGTCTGGACGGATATGACCGAAGAGACGTTCACGGCGGTTGACGCCAATGCGGACGGCGCGGTCGACACGGCTGAACTTCAGGCCGCAGTGGACAACGCGGTGATCACCGTCCCATCGTGACGTTGATCTGAAGCCGGTCAGAGCTGGGCAGCCAGACGCGCGCCCTGATCTATGGCGCGTTTGGCGTCCAGCTCTGCCGCAACATCCGCCCCGCCGATAACATGGTGGGGGATGCCCAGGGCCGTGAGCCGCCCTGAGAGGTGTCGTTCGGGGTCCTGACCCGCACAAAGTACAACGGCATCAACCGCGAGCAGCTCTGGCCGCTCGCGGTTCGGGCCGTGGGTAATGTGCAGACCTTGCGCCGTAATGCGTTCGTAATTGACGCCGCCGATCATTTTTACATGCTTCATGGCAAGGCTGGCACGGTGAATCCAGCCGGTCGTCTTGCCGAGGTGCCGCCCCGGCTTTTCCGCCTTGCGCTGGAGAAGGATGACCTCGCGGGCAGGTGGCGTGGGTTCGGGGCCTTGTGGTGCCAAACCGCCACGATCCTGCCAAGGGGCGGAAACACCCCATTCGGCGCGCCAGAGGTCGGGGTGTTCAGTGGGGCTTTCGCCCGCGTGGACAAGGGTTTCTGCCACGTCAAAGCCGATGCCGCCCGCGCCGATGACAGCGACACTTCTGCCGATGTCCGCGCCGCGCAGAATGTCGATGTAGCTGAACACCTTTGCATCGGCATCGGTCGGAATGCCGGGGTCGCGCGGGGTGACGCCGGTGGCGATGATGATGTCGTCATAGCCCTGAAGCGCATCGGGGGTGGCTTCGGTGCCGAGGCGCTGGGCGACACCGGTTACGGCCAGCATAGTGGCGAACCATGCGACGAGGCCGTGGAATTCCTCCTTGCCCGGCACCTGTTTGGCAAGGTTCAACTGGCCGCCAACCTCAGTCGCCTTGTCGAAAAGGGTGACGTGGTGGCCGCGCCCGGCGGCGGTGATGGCGGTCATCATGCCTGCGGGCCCAGCACCGACAACGGCGATGCGTTTGGGTGCGAGGGTGGGGGCGTAGGTCAGTTCGGTCTCCGCACAGGCGCGCGGGTTGACGAGGCAGGAGGTCAACTTGCCCGAGAAGGTATGGTCAAGGCAGGCCTGATTGCAGGCGATGCAGGGGGCGATCTCAGTGGCGCGGCCAGCGGCGGCCTTGGCGACGAAATCGGGGTCGGCAAGAAAGGGGCGGGCCATCGACACCATGTCGGCCATGCCTCGGGCAAGAAGGTCTTCGGCCACGTCCGGCGTGTTGATACGGTTGGAGGTGATGACGGGAATAGTCACCTCGGGGCGCAGTCTGGCGGTCAGGTGGGCAAAGGCGGCGCGGGGAACGGAGGTGGCGATGGTCGGGATCCGCGCCTCGTGCCAGCCGATGCCGGTGTTGATCAGCGACGCACCCGCCTGTTCGATGGCGCGGGCAAGCTGGATCACTTCGTCCCAACTGGAGCCGTCAGGGACGAGGTCGATCATCGACAGGCGATAGATCAGGATGAAATCGGGGCCGGTGGCGGCGCGGGTGCGTCTGACCACCTCGACCGGAAGCCGCATGCGGTTGGCATAGGTGCCGCCCCAGCCGTCGGTGCGGTGGTTGGTGTGGGCAACCAGGAACTGATTGAGAAAATAGCCTTCAGACCCCATGATTTCGACCCCGTCATACCCGGCCTCACGGGCGCGGGTGGCGGCGATGACGATGTCGGCGATCTGCTTTTCGATGCCCGCCTCGTCGAGTTCGCGTGGCGGGAAGGGCGAGATTGGGGATTTGAGCGCTGAGGGCGCGACGCATTCGGGGGAATAGGCGTAGCGCCCGGCGTGCAGGATCTGCATGGCGATCTTGCCGCCAGCGTCGTGGACCCGGTCGGTGACGGTGCGGTGGTTGGCGATATCTTGTGCCGAGAAAAGACCCGCCGCACCGGGGAACACGCCACCCTCGCGGTTCGGGGCCATGCCGCCAGTGACGATCAGCCCGACGCCGCCACGCGCGCGCGCGGCGTAGAACTCCGCGACGCGGTTCCAGTCGCCGGTTTCCTCCAGGCCGGTGTGCATCGACCCCATCAGCACCCGGTTTTTCAGAGTGGTATGGCCAAGGTCAAGCGGGGCGAGAAGATGGGGGTAGGTGGTCATGGCGGGCTCCCTTTGGCATGAGAGTGCCGTGTTGCGCAGGGGAAGTCACCCGGGACGCGGCGTCATGGGTGGGACGGTTGTGATACGGAGCGGCTTGCACCGCGAGTTAATATCTCGGCTGCACGTTTGCGCGCTTCGCCTGCGGCTGAGGCGGCGCTGCCCCCAGCTGGCCTTCCGGCCCTCCCCCAGGATATTTGGAAAGGGAAGGGCTTACAGGCCCAGAAGAGGGGGAAGGTCAGTCATGCGGTGGAAAAGAGTGGCCTCATCGGCGGTCAGGCCGGGATGCGAGCCGTAGCTGTCCTTCCCCGGCATCTGTTGGTTCGGGTCGCGGATGAATTGTTCCCGCTGTGATGTCCGGATTTTGCTGATGTATTCGCATGGCGCAAGGCCGCTTGGCGTCTCAGCCTGCGGGCGGCGTTGTGGGTGAGGCGGGAACAGACCGCAGGCCTTTGGACGGTTGGCCCCGACGCAAGAGGAAATCGGCGAGGTGCGTGCGCAACGGGTCGGGGCTGTCGTAAGGGAAGCGCTTGACGGTCGCGCCCCTGATCGTGCGGTTCCGTTGCCCGGCACCGGTTTGCCGGCAAGCCGTGAAAGGGATCCGCCCGACCTGGCAACTGGTCGTGGCAACTGGTCCCGGGATGATTGGCCCTGGTCAGCCGGTACTCGGCCCCCCCGGCCTCGCAGATCATCTCAAAGTGCATCGGTCGCGACCGGGGCGTGTTGCAGTTGCGCGGTTGCGCGGCGAACGTGGCGGTCCGGTCGATGCCGACGAACAGGTAAAGCTTGGCTTCAGCGGCCGGCACCTCAGCGATAGCACTGTGGAGGCCCCCCCTTTCGGTGATGCAAAGCGTCACCTGCCGGGCAACGGATGGGGCAGCGCTTCAACGTCTGGCGTTGGGGCTTGTCCCCCTCGGCATCCGGCAGGCGCAAGGTCCCGTGCCGCTGCAGGCTCTGATGCAGCGCTGACGGTGTCAGGTGCGGGAGGGACGGCTGACGCGCAAAGGCAGTCGCCCAGCGGCAGCAGCCTGTGGTGCGGGACCACAGCGATTGCCGCTTCGGCCTTGGTCAAATCGGTCGAGCGCGGTCCCGCAGGCCCGGTCTTGATATCCTCTCTACATATCCTCGACCCTCGCCCGCATGCGCCCCTTCGCCACCGTCTTCGGGTTGATC
>JANOQT010000127.1:0-3993 GCA_031415015.1 Paracoccaceae bacterium | reverse complement strand
GGGGCTGTCGATCCGCCACAGGATGAACAGGCCGATCAGCATCAGCACCAGCAGCCCCACCAGCAGTCGGCGAAGGGGGCGCGAAAATTCTTCCGGTCCTATGCGTGTCTTGGCCACGAAAAGCCTCGTCTATCGGCGCGGATCAGCTGTCGTAATCAATCACATGGCGCAGCTGTTTCTCATACTCCAGCGCCTTCCCGGTGCCCAAGGCAACACAATTCAGTGACTCGTTAGCCACCGAGATCGACAGGCCGGTCTGTTCGCGCAGGGCAAGGTCAAGGTCACCCAGCAGCGCGCCGCCGCCGGTCAGCATGACGCCGCGGTCGACGATGTCGGCGGCAAGGTCAGGGGGCGTGGCTTCAAGCGCCTGCATCACCGCGTCGCAGATTTGCTGGACGGGTTCGGCAAGGGCTTCGGCGACCTGCGCCTGGTTGATCTCGGTTTCCTTGGGCACGCCGTTCAGCAGGTCGCGGCCGCGGATGGTCATGCTGGCCCCGCGTCCGTCATCGGGCATCCGCGCGGTACCGATGGAGGTCTTGATGCGTTCAGCGGTGGACTCGCCGATCAGCAGGTTCTGGTGGCGGCGCAGGTAGCTGATGATCGCCTCGTCCATCCGGTCGCCGCCGACACGGACCGAGCGGGCGTAGACGATGTCACCCAAGCTGAGGACCGCAACTTCGGTGGTGCCGCCGCCGATGTCGACGACCATGTTGCCGGTGGGTTCGGTGATCGGCATCCCCGCCCCGATGGCCGCCGCGATCGGTTCGGCGATCAGGCCAGCCCGACGCGCCCCGGCTTGCAGCACCGAGTTGCGGATGGCGCGCTTTTCCACCGGCGTCGCGCCATGCGGCACGCAGACGATGATCTTGGGTTTGGAGAAGGTGGAGCGTTTGTGGACCTTGCGGATGAAATGCTTGATCATCTCTTCCGCCGCTTCGAAATCGGCGATGACACCGTCGCGCATGGGTCGGATCGCCTCGATGCTGCCGGGGGTGCGGCCCAGCATCAGCTTGGCATCCTCACCCACCGCCAGCACGACTTTCTTGCCGTCCTTGGTGTGGTAGGCCACCACCGAAGGTTCGTTCAGCACGATGCCTTTGCCGCGAATGTAGACCAGCGTGTTCGCGGTGCCGAGGTCGATCGCCATGTCCGACGAAAAGAGCGACGAAAGTAGCCACATGGAGGGTGATCCTGTCCAACCCATAAAGAAGATGTACCGGCGACTCGGGATTGGTCCGAGGCAGGCGTCTTCATATAAGAGCCTGCTTGAGCGAGCGGAAGCAAAAAGCCCATCGCGCGGCGCAATTCCGCGTGTGAGGTCGGGCTTGGACTTTTACAACATTCTGGTGAGCAAACTGCCGATTTCAAGCGGCTTTCTTGTTGTTTGCCGACCTTTTGTCCCAACATGATGCCAGCATCTGCCGCCGCAGAACCAGCAGGTTTGTTGTGGCGGTGCGGGCCTTTGCCCATGCCGCGAACGGAACGGTGCCTTGCGGTTGTGCGCTGGCGATTCGACCCATGCGCCATGACCGCGCCGAAACGGCAAGCCGGAGCCGGGATTGGTCAGGCTTGCGCAGTTCGTTTGCAGTGACGTGGGGCCAAAATGCCGGGGGTCATCGCACCGGATCGGCGCCCAGGGCCAGATGGATGGACGCTGCGCCACACGCTACCGCCCGGATGGCGGGCGCTGTTTCACCGGGTGCCCCGCGCGCGGGGCACCCGATGACCCGGCGCTAGGTCTGGTCCTTGTAGTTGACCGACTTCTTGTCTGCGTCCGGCGCGGATTTCTGCCGCCGCACGAGCAGTTTGTTCAGCGCGTTGATATAGGCTTTCACCGAGGCCACGACGGTATCGGTATCCGCCGAATGGCCGGTCACGATCCGACCTTCTTCTTCCAGCCGCACGGTGACGGTGGCCTGCGCGTCGGTACCATCGGTGATGGCCTGCACCTGATACAGTTGCAGCCGCGCCTTGTGCGGGAACAGCATCTTGACGCAGTTGAAGCAGGCATCGACCGGGCCGTCGCCGGTGGCATCAATGAAGTGGTCCGTGCCGTCGATGGTCAGCACCATTTCCGCCTCTTGCGGCTCGTCCGTGCCGCACACCACGCGCAGCCGTTTCAGCTGCATGAAGTTATAGGCTTGCATCGTGGCCTCATCTGCGACGAGGGCGATCAGGTCGTCGTCGTACACCTCTTTCTTGCGGTCAGCGAGCGCCTTGAACCGCACGAAGACGTCGTTCAGCTGATTGTCCGCCAGTTCGTAACCGAGGTCTTTGAGCTTGGAGCGCAGGGCGGCGCGGCCGGAATGCTTGCCCATGGTGATATTCTGCTGGGTCAGGCCGATATCTTCGGAGCGCATGATCTCGAATGTCTCGACGTTTTTCAGCACACCGTCCTGATGGATGCCGGATTCGTGCAGGAAAGCGTTCTTGCCGACGATGGCCTTGTTGAACTGGACCGGAAAGCCGGAGACGCTGGCGACCCGGCGCGACAGGTTCATGATCTTGGTCGTGTCGATGCCGGTGCGGTAGGGCATGATGTCGTTGCGCACCTTCATCGCCATCACCACCTCTTCCAACGCGGTGTTGCCGGCGCGTTCGCCAAGGCCGTTGATGGTGCATTCGATCTGCCGCGCGCCGGCATCGACCGCCGCCAAAGCATTCGCCGTCGCCATGCCGAGGTCGTTGTGGCAATGGGTGGCGAAGATGACGCTGTCTGCACCGGGCACCCGTTCCAGCAGCATCCGGATCAGCGCTGCACTTTCGCGCGGCGCGGTGTAGCCAACCGTGTCGGGGATGTTGATGGTGGTGGCCCCGGCCTTGATGGCAATCTCCACCACGCGGCACAGGTAGTCATGTTCGGTCCGCGTCGCGTCCATCGGCGACCATTGCACATTGTCGCACAGGTTGCGGGCGTGGGTCACGGTGTCGTGGATGCGCTCTGCCATCTGGTCCATGTCGAGGTTGGGGATGGCGCGGTGCAGCGGCGAAGTGCCGATGAAGGTATGGATGCGGGGAAAACGGGCGTGTTTCACCGCCGCCCAGCAGCGGTCGATGTCCTTGTAGTTGGCGCGGGCGAGGCCGCAGATCGTGGCGTTCACCGCACGCCGGGCGATTTCCGACACGGCGGCAAAATCACCCTCGGAGGCGATGGGGAACCCTGCCTCGATGATATCGACGCCCATCTCGTCCAGCAGACCGGCGATTTCGATCTTTTCTTCATGGGTCATCGTGGCACCCGGCGATTGCTCGCCGTCGCGCAGGGTGGTGTCAAAGATAACGACTTTGTCTTGAGCGGGGTTGGTCATTGGAATTCTCCTGTCTGTCTTGCGCTTTGCGTTCGGGCGCTGGTCACCTCTGAGCGTTCGCACCCGAAGGTACGCTCAGAGGTGGCTAAGAAGCAGGAGGCCAAGGGGCAGGGCGGGGCGAAAGGCCCCGGCGGTGCTGATGGTATGTGAGCCCTTGATCATGGGGCGGACTATACGGCGGAAACTGGCGAAGGAAAGGGGTATTCTCAAAAAGGGGGCCGCCCTCGGGGGCATCGAGCCCCCTCGGACGGCGCTGTCGCGGATCCGTCCTGCGACGGTGTGCGCATTTTGGCGTGGGGCGGCTGGCGGGGGATATCTGGCGAAAGGGAAAGGCTGGGCGGCGGGATTTCGCGGGCTAGGTTCGGGGGCCAGATGGAGGGCTTGAATGCGGGCATTGGTGGTGGGGTCTTCGGGCGGGATCGGGGCGGCGCTGGTCGCCGCATTGGCGGCACGGGGCGAGGTGGTGGGGCTGTCGCGGCGCGATGATGGGCTGGACGTGACGGATGAGGCGTCGGTGGCGGGCGTGTTGGGGCGGCTGGAGGGGCCGTTCGATCTGGTGATCGTGGCGACGGGGGCGCTGGAGTTGGGCGGTGCGCGGCCGGAAAAGACGTTGCGCAGCCTGGATGCGGGCGTGATGGCAGCGCAGTTCGCGCTGAATGCGGTGGGACCGGCGCTGGTGGTGAAG
>JANOQT010000126.1:0-2506 GCA_031415015.1 Paracoccaceae bacterium | reverse complement strand
GGCGACCGGCGCGCAGCCGCTGCGGCAGGATGTGCGGCGGTCATTTCCGTTCGCGGGCATCCTGTTCGAGGAATACCGCGGCACCGTCACCCTTTCGACCGGGGCTGCGGAACTGCTGATCCCCGCCGGTGAAGGCATCGCTTTTCCGATTGGCACCATCGATACCTTCACAACTTATGGCGGACCAGCCAATCTGATCAGCCTCGCCAACACCATCGGACTGCCGCTCTATGCGCGCCAGTTGATGGATGAGAAAGACCGCTGGAGCGACATCATGTCCGAGGCCCCGATCCTGCCGGTCAACAAGCGACCGCGCGCCGCGATCCGCCTGTTCAGTTCCAACTGATCGGGGGCCATGAAATGAACGCCTTCGCCACCGCCATGAACCACATCTTCGGCAATGCCGACATGGCGGTGGATGCACTCTGGTTTGCGGGTGGCCTCGGTCCGGGCGTTGCCATCCGCGTCATCCGCAAATCGCCTGACGAGATCACGCCCTTCGGCGCTGGGCGCATCCTGTCGGAAACCACCCTGCTGGATGCGCGCATTGCCGACATGCCAACACCCGCACCGGGTGACATCGTCAATATCGGGATTGAGAGCTTCGTTATCCAAGGCGAGCCGAAGCTCGACCGTGAACGCCTGATCTGGACGCTGAATACGAGGACGCCATGAAACTGAACATCAGCTTCACGCCCGATCTCGTGGTCCTGATGCGTGCCGAGGTTGCTGCGGGCCAGAAGGCGGTCTCGACCACGATGGTCCAAGCGGGGACCGGCCTCAAAGCCGCCTGGCGCGGGCAGATCACCGGTGCAGGTTTGGGCCAGCGCCTCGCCAACACCATCCGGTCGCAGACTTATCCCAAGGGTCGCAACAGCCTGGATGCCGCAGCATTGGTCTGGTCCAACGCACCGGTGATCATCGGTGCCCACGACACCGGGCCATTGATCCGCTCCACCAGTGGCTTCTGGCTTGCGATCCCACTGCCCACCGCTGGCAAGGCGCTGGGCGGCAAGCGTATCACCCCGACCATGTGGGAACAGAAGACCGGCCTGCGCCTGCGCTTTGTCTACCGCAGCCGGGGTCCGAGCCTGTTGGTGGCCGACGACGTGCGGCTGAACACGCGCGGTCAGGCGGCGGTTTCCAAGTCGAAAACCGGACGCGGTCAGGTGACGGCACCGATCTTCCTGCTGGTGCGGCAGGTAAAACTGCCGAAACGGCTTGATCTGGCAAGGGATTCCGAGCGGGCACTGGCCGCGATTGCGGGCAGCATAGTCCGTAATTGGGTCGAGGATCACCTCTGATGGCAAGCAAACGCGAACTAGTTCTGGCCGCCCTTCACGTGCGGCTGCAGTCGCTTGCCGCCCCGGTGTTGCGCGGGGATGTTCTGCCCGAGCGCATTCCGGCCACGGGCCTGATCATCCTGCGCGACGGCAAGCCGGGCGATCCAGAGGTCACGCTGTCGCCGCTGACATACTTCTACGAACACCGGGCGGAACTGGAGGTGGTGATCCAGGCCGGAACCGGGCGCGATGCAATGTTTGATGCGCTGGCCGCGTCTATCGGCGCAGCACTCGCGACTGATCGGACACTGGGTGGCCTTTGCGATTGGGTCGAGGCGGAAGCGCCGGAGCCGGTCGATCTCCCCATCGAGGGAGCGGCGGCGCTGAAGGCAGCGGTGATCACCATCGTCCTGCACTACGCCACCTCCGACCCCCTGATCTGATTTCCCTCACAAAAGGACACTGACATGGCACGTGCACAAGGAGCGCGGGCGCAGATGGCGCTTGCGTTCGAGACTGTCTATGGCACTCCGCCGGGATCCGGGTTTACCCAGATGCCCTTTATCACCAGTTCATTGGCGGCCGAACAGCCGCTGCTGGCCTCGGAGCTTCTGGGCTATGGCCGCGATCCACGCGCGCCACTCCTGGATGCGATCACCACCGATGGTGACTTGGAGGTTCCCATCGACGCGGTTGGGTTCGGCTTCTGGCTGAAGGCCGCGTTCGGGGCACCGGCGACCGCAGGCACCGTGGCAGCGACGGGTTCGATTACCTTCGCGGCGCAACCAGCCGTCAACAGCACGCTGACGATCAACGGCACGGTATTCACCTTCGTGGCCTCCGGCGCTGTCGGCAACCAGATCAATATCGGCGCGAACCTCGCGGCCACCATGACCGCACTTGCGGTCGTCGTGAACGCCAACGGCACGGTTGGTGGCGCGTTTGCAACCTATGTTGCGACTGCCACGGCGATCAGCATCACGCGCGGCGTCTTGGGCGTGGCGGGAAATACAGTCACGCTTGCCGCGTCCATTGCACCTGCGTCCAACGGCACGGTGTCGGCGGCCACCCTGACTGGCGGTTTGAATTCGCACACCTTCATGTCGGGCAGTTGGACCTTGCCGAGCATGTCCATCGAAGTCGGCATGCCGGAGGTACCGCGCTTTGCGATGTATTCCGGCTGCGTCCTTGATGCGCTGTCCTGGTCGATGGAACGCTCGGGC
>JANOQT010000125.1:0-13089 GCA_031415015.1 Paracoccaceae bacterium | reverse complement strand
CCCCTCCACCGCCCAATCGACACCGGCGCGCAGGTTCGGCACCGGGCACAGAACATAGAAACTGTCGCAGCCCGTTGGCGCAAAACTGGGGTCGGTTGCGGTCGGGCGGTGGACGTACAGTGAGAAATCCTCGGGCAACTTCTCATTCCTGAAAATCTCTGCCAACAGTTCGCGGTGGCGGGTGCCAAACCAGATGGTGTGGTGCGCCACATCCTCCCACTGCTGCCGCGCGCCGAAATACATCACATACAGCCCCATCGAGGATGTCGCATGTTTTGCGCGGAACCGAGCAAGCGGCGAGGCGGCCTTTTGCGGCAGCATGTTGCGATAGAGATGCACCGGGTCCACATCGGTGACCACAATGTCAGACTGGATCACCTGCCCGCTGGCCAGCCGCACACCACAGGCGCGACCGTTTTCCAGTTCAATCTGATCCACCGTTTCCCCGGTTCTGATCTCGATCCCCTCCTCAGTCATCAACGTTGACAGTGCGTCCACCAGTGCCCCGGTGCCACCCATCGCAAACCAGATGCCATCGCGCTGTTCAACATAGGTGATCAGCCCGTAGATGCTGGTGGTGGCATAGGGATTGCCGCCAACCAACAGGGGCTGCACGGAAAATGCCTGACGCAGGCGGTCGTCAGTCAAGTGGCGGCTGACCATTTTCCAAACGCTTTCATAGCTTTTCAGGCGCAAAAGATCGGGGATTTGCTGGATCATGAACCACAGGCTGTGAAAGGGCCGGTCCGACAGTTTGGTAAAGGCCACATCATAAATCGCCTTGGAATGTGCGATCAGCCTGCGAAACCCTGCCACATCGGCGGGGTTAAAGCGGGCGATTTCGGCCTCGGTCCGGTCCTGCGTTGGACCATAATCCAGCGTGGCGCCATCGGAAAAGTGAAAGCGATACCAAGGGTCTGGCGTTACCAGCGTCACATAATCCGACATCTTCTTGCCAAACAGGCCGAACAGCTCTTCGAACAAAAACGGGGCTGTGATGACTGTGGGCCCCGCATCATGGCGAAACCCGTCGCGTTCAAATACCTGCGCCCGCCCGCCAAGCCGCGCACAACGGTCGATGATCGTAACGTGATAGCCCCGCGCACGCAGGCGCAACGCTGCAGCCAACCCGCCAAACCCGCCACCGACAACAATCGCGGTGGCTGCCGCCTCGGCCCTAAGATCGCGTGGCATTATTTATATCCATCCAGTTTATAGGTGATGCGTGCGGCAAGGTCAGACAGGATCGCGGCTGTCCCGTGGGGCAATTCGGCCGCAATAGCCAAAGCCTCTGCCAGCTTGGCGCGTGCCATGAAAACTGCCCGAACCTGCGCCGTTGCGCGGTCTGCGCGGCCAGCAGCTTCCAGCACACCGATGATGTTCGCAGCTGCCCCGAGCATGGTGCGCGAGTCGGTTTCAAAGTCGGCCAGATCATCGGCGATCTGATAGGCGATCGAGAATGCACGAACGGCACGGGCTGATGTCGCCACGAGGTCGGGCCGGTTGCAGTAGCTGAAAACCAAACCGAACGGCAGGCTTAAAAGCGGTCCGGATTTCGCGGCTGCCATCGCCTGATAGGCTGCAAGCCGATCAAAATCGTCGTGCGGTGGCACGGCAGGGGACGCTTGCCCACGAATGGTTTGTGCGACGGCCGCGTGCGTCAGCGCGATCAAACGCGGGATTGCAGCAACGTCAGCCAAATCGGTCAGCGCCGCATAAGCCGCCGAAAGCAAAAGATCGCCCGCACACAAGGCGACATCATCGCCAAACATGCTCCACACAGCTGGCGTACCCCGACGAAGGTGATCGCGGTCCTGCAGGTCGTCGTGGATCAGGGACGCATTGTGCAAAAGTTCGCAGCAGGTGGCCATTGCCAGTGCTGATTGGGCATCGACGGTCAAGCAATCGGCAGCGTGCAACGCAATCTGGCTGCGAACGCGCAGGCCGGGTGTGCCAAGATGATGGATGACCGCTTGGCAAACGTGCGATTGTGGATCGGCTGAACCGATGGCCACAGACAGCATCTTCTGACTAACTGTCGCTAGCTGTGCCGTCACGTCGGGTCTGATGGGGGCAAAATGCATGTCTGGGGATCGCTCTGATTTGATGGAATTTGCCGAGGGTTCCGGTGGCGACGACGCCGCCACCGGACAGGCTTTTCAACGATCAGGCTGTTTGAGCGCGACCCATGTCCGATTCGGACTTGCGCACCGCGATAAGGAAGATCAGCACGCCAAAGCCCGCTTTTGCGACCAGATCGGCGATGGTGTAGCCCACCTGAACCACGGTCAGCGCCGTTGTGCCTTCAAGACCCACCGCACCGACAAAGAACACCACCGGATAGAATGACCACGACAGCACGGTCACCCAGATTGCCGTTTTGACAAGCCCGCGCGCACTTTCGGGTTGCTGTGCGACCGACCGGCTAAGGCCGACGAACAGCTCATAGACGATCCACGAGAACGGGATCATCGACAGCCCGCCCCACAGCCAACGCCCAGACGCGGCATCGGCAATCTCGCCGGGGTAACCGAGACCGACCATCAGGGCTGCCAGCAGGCCCAGCCGAATGGCCTTGGACGCGGTTTCCTGCCTCGACAAACCCATGACGAGGATCAACTCGACCAGCAGCAGCGGGACGGTCAGGAACCAGTCGACATAGCGATACGCATCGTTGAAGCCGATTCCGGACGCCGTGACGACATCGTTCGCCACGATGAAAGCTCCAGTCCAGCTTTGCGAGATCCGCAGGTAGTGGTAGGCGGCAATGAACGTGACCAGGCCGGTCACGGTCATTGCGGTTTTGTACGCGTCCGACACTTGCGAGCGGCCGAACCAGAAAAACAGCGTCGCTGCCATCATCGCCGCAAACGAGAACGAGAACGCGTTATAGATAAGGTCGTACTGACCAATAGAGATGGTTTCCATGGAACTTTCCTCATGCTTCCGTGCTGGAAGGCTAGGATTACATTCTCATGTTTCAATTGGTCTTGAGCCGTACGAACGAATGGACAATTTGTCGCGTAAAGTCTTTAACCGGAGAGGTTTGCCAGATGGAACAGCGTATGTATTTGCCACAGAAGTCTAAAATAGATTAAGTAGCGATTTTTTTATTTTCAAGGTCTGCGTGCGGATATGTCGCTGGGCGATGCGAGTTTAATTCATCCCGACTTATGCGATGAAAGCAGGTTTGCCGCGTTTTGGGTATACCCCTGTGACACTTTGCTCGTCTGAAACAAACAAAGGCATGATTGAGATTTCTTGTGCGGCATTTCGACATCTCGACAGTCAACAAATTCAGTCCAAATTTGATTCACATACAGCTCGCGGCGCCGTGGCATGTCGACAGCGCGTCTACGACCTCGCTCACATTGCGAGTGCGCCATGCGGGATAAAGTATCGGTTCGGCCGGAGTTCGCGTTGACAGCCAGCTGTGCTGGTCCGACGATTCTGACACAGTCAAATCGGAGGCGGCACGCATCCATTTTCGGCACGTGGGCAGGGTGTCCTCGGCGCCGTCAAACCCGAGGGCGAGATCGTCCCTCAGGTTATCGTCATCATCCGAGAGAGACGCGTAGGTCTGCGAGGGCAGCAAGTTGTTCATTGACATGGGTTTCCAGCATCGTCTTTGGGATCGCGGCCACGATCATCTTCAGCGGCACCGATCTGCCCGATTGCTTTTCCAGCTCCGACATCACTTGCGCGGCCATCAGCGCTGCAACTCGGGCGGGCCACATCATCCAGACATCGCGTTCCCGCCGAGCGAGGCTAAAAACCAGTACCTCAGCCCGGGCCCGACCCACTGACGTGCTCTTCTTTTTCTGTGTCTCCAGTTGGGGATCCTGCGCCTGTTAGATTGTCAACGCGGTGCGGGCTTTGAGGTACGATGAACTGTTGGCTGGCCCCGAAAATCCACTATCGCCCACGGTTGACCAGCGGTGCTGGTCCGGATCCGTAATTTCGTTCTGGCGTGAATCGGACGCCGCCGCTTGATCGATCCATCGCCATAAACCACCAGCCGCCCATCCCTGCGGGCCTTCTGGATCGCCCCGCGCGATGGCCCCGAATGGCCGGAATACTCCCGCTCACTCATCCCGTACATGCTGTCGTCAGCCTCGCCTGAAGCAATGAAAAAGGCTTTTATTCAATTGATTACACCCCGGGGAAGAGCGAATCTGATTGTACCAAAACGATTCAACTCATCCCCGGAGAACACGCCATGACCACCGGCCGCGCTACTGAAAATGCCAAAGCTCTTGACGCATTCATGACCACCAGTTTCAGATCGACGGGATGCTTGCGCGCCCGAAGACCCTCAGCGACGACCATTTCGACACCCACCCCGACAAAATCAATTGGGATCACGTTGGCACGCCGAACCACTACGCGAACCTGCTCCGCCAGATCACTGACAGCGCTTTCAGCGAGGGCGAAATTGCCGCTTGATCTCGCCCGGCGCCATCAGATCGAACAGGACGCGATTACCGTCGCATGGGAGGCCGAACGCCTCACCGCCTGCGAGGACGCCATCGCGCTCTTACGCGAGATCGCCGATCTGGAACGTGATGACGACGGAGGCGTCATCCTTGGGGCCGATGCGCATGGCCGCAACGACCTGATATCGCGCATCGTCGCCTTCCTTGCCACGCACGATCAATAGGGGACCCCGCTATGATCAAACTGACCGAAACCCAGACCATCATCCTCACCGCCGGGGCCAAGCGTCCCGATAACATCGCCATGCCGCTGCCCAAGGGTCTGGCGGGTGCGGCGGCGAAGAAGGCTATCAACAAGATGATCGAGCACAGTTGGCTGCAGGAGGTCGATGCCAACTTGCGCCGGGGCGAACCGCTCTGGCGCGAAACCGGCGATGGCTACGGTATTACGCTGGTGGTCACTTTCGCAGGGCTGCTGGCCATCGGAATCAAACCGGTGGTGGTGAAGACCGTGACAGGGATCCACGACAACGCCACCGAGGTACTGAAGCCCACGGTTCCGACGCCGCGCGCTGGGACCAAGCAGGCCAACCTGATCGCAATGCTGCGTGCGCCGGATGGTGCCACGATGGACGCGATCATTGCCGCCACCGGCTGGCAGGCACACACAGCGAGGGGCGCAATGTCCGGTGCTTTGAGCAAGAAATTGGGGCTTGTTGTGACCTCGAAGAAGCAAGGCAATGGGGCACGGGTGTACGGCATCAATCCCGGGCTGGCGTGAACCCCGCCTGCGGCACAGCCTGTCAGTCCAAAAGCCGGTAGTGAACTTCGGTCGGCTGGCAGGCGGCTCCGTTGATCGGGATCGTGTCCTGCGGGCAAGTTGACATGACCACGATGCAATCGATCACCGCGCGCGGCGTCACGCAATCCCCCGGCTTGCTGAGCGGCTCTCCCCAGACGATCTTGCCATCGGGGCCGACGGGAATGTTCATCCACAGGTTCAGCGGGGCCGGACAGTGGGGGGCTCGCAGGTTTAATTGCCCCAGAGCTGCGTGCAGGTTGTCCGTGCAACTGTCGTGATAGTCGCGGCACCCCAGCGTCGCATAGCGGTGAACATCGCAGGCTGCGATGATCGTGCCTTGGCGGCCGGGCGGGGTGTCCTCCTCCAGCATCAGGATTTGCCGCCGCCGGTTTGTCGCAAGACCATCGCCTTTGGCGGGGAAAATCCCATGCAGGCTGGCATGCAGGTGTTCCATCGACATGAACTCTAACAGGTCATCGGCATTGAAGCACCATGTGTCGACGACCTGCTGACCATGGGTATTGATGATCTGGATCGCTTGTCCTTTGGCCAGACAGACGGCCCGGCCCGGCCCCGCCTTGCCGGTACAATCTGAAGGTCTTTGGTTATGTTCCAATTCCTCTGCCATTGACGCGCTGGTGCGTTTGCTGGTCGCGTTCAGTGTTATTTGCTGGGGCGGAACGGTCATGGCGTCGAATTCGTCTGACGGGATTAAACCTTGCTCGGCCAATGCCTAATTATGGCCTACGCTCAATCAAGATGCTGGACTTGATGGCCCCCGACATGCAATCTGCCTGGTCTTTTTTGACCCCAAGGAGGAATCGCCGCGACCCGGTCGCACCCCTATGCCACCCCAGACACTGACCCGCCGCGCACTCGGCACCCGGATCGCCGGGGCTGCTGCTGCACTCGGTTTTGGGCAAGGGGCTGCAGCAAGCGGGGCGGCAAAGCCAATGCTGGTGCTCGACCCGGACCTGCGCGACGCGGCGCTGCGCGGTCTGGCGCTGGCTTGCTAACGCGGCGATCCGGTCACGGCGGCAGCGGCCAATGCCGCACTGGCGCGGTTGGCGGAAACCGATCCCTAGGTAGGACTGCTTGGTCGCATCTACCAGATGCTCGATGCGCGCCCCGTTGCCTACTGGCCTGATAGTGCCCCTGCAGATGAAGTGGCAGATCTTGTTATCCTGCATGCAGCGATCCGCGCGTCTCAGCCGGTCGCCTTCGGCTACATCGACCTCGACGCAAACAAGACCACCCGCACGGTCCTGCCGCTGGTCCTCGTGCACCCGCCACAGGGAGTGAAGCTGCTGGCCTGGTGCGCTGAGCGCCAGGACTTCCGCCAATTCTTCGTGCGCTCGATGCGGGACCCGATGCCCCAATCCGGGGATTTCAGCGACTACCGGATGACCCTGCTGCAGGGGTTTCTGGACAAGTATTCATGTCGAGCCTGACCTTCCGAATGCTGGTGCGGCGCCCGATGGGCGCGGCCCACGCGCGGCACGTCCACAAGGTTTGCAGGGGTGGCTTCCCGCGTGGGTGGATTCCACCAAGTGGATTTGGTGGCTTCCGCAAACTGGCTCAGGTAGCTTCCGAAAAAGAATCCAGCACGGCCAGATCGTGATTTAATAAGATACTGATAATGCTACGCTTTCCTCACGAGTTTCCGCTAAGTGGATTCCGCCTGGATTCCCCGGTGAAAGTGCCTGTCGCTAGCGAAATGCCGCGCTGCGCCCCCCCGGCATACGTTTGGGGCCGGGCAGGAACCATGCCAGGGGGATGAACGAAGTGTTCGGCCCATTGCTGCCTGTCGACCTGTTTCGAGGCGTTCCGATAAGCGGTCGTTCGGTTCCCAAGCGACTAGACCTTACGACGAGTGTCTCTTGGACTATCTGCACGCAGCGGGCCGGCTTTCTTGCGCATCTACGGTTCCACCGCCGTGCTGGCGACGACGCTGGCGCTAGCCACCGTCGTGAGTTGCATCGGCATCGCCTTCCGGCGCGGCACGCACGCCATTGCCCAATTGAGCCGCCATGGGGCACAAACTCTTTCGGGGGGCGAAGCCAGAAGCGGAGAATAGGACATCGCTACATCCTTTGGATGGAGCTTTGGTCGACCCGAAAGATCAAAAGATCGTCGCGGCGTTCCAGTTGGCCTTCGAACTGGATGGGAACGGCAGTCAGATGCAAGAGCGCGGCTGGTATCGGGCCGCCATCCTCGGCAGCCAGCAGTACGACGGTCGACCCCTCGACTGGCAGTTCCATCACCAGAACCGGCGGCAGGCCCTCGGTGATGCACAGGTTGGCGCAGGCCTTGTGGGCAAGGCCCCGTCCCGGCTTCATCGCCCCGCCATAGCATTTGCCGTCGCAGATTTCACCCGTCAGCCGCCAGCGGCCCAGATCCTCGGACGGTGCAGGTTGGAAACCCGGCAGGGGAGCCGCACCGGCTTTTGCTCCATTGTCGCTGATAAGCAACATTTCGATGTCTCCCCGGCGCACAAACACGCCGCCAACCTCGATCACCGGAGTTCCTGCTGCCACCCTCTCTTGCGCCCCCACTTTCGTCTGCCCCCCCAGCAGAACCGCCCGTGCTGGGGTGCCGTCTTTGGCGGGCACGCGCAGGATCGGATAGGGCAGCGGGTCAACCACTCCGGTCAGTGAGCCACCCCGCAGATCATCGGCATAGCGCCCTGACCCGGGGTCGATGGTGCCCAAAGGCAACAAAACGGCGACTATTGCCAACAAGCCGACCCACCCGGCACCCGCAATCAGGGCGAAACTGCGTATCTCGGGGGGGACTTTCTTGAAATACCCGACAAAGAACGGGTCCGCAGCCTTTTGCGTCATGGCTGCACCTCTGCTTGCGGGATCAGGACGGGTTCCACCACAGTGCCCAATGGCAAGGCCACGGGATCAACCCAGATGCGGCTGCCGTCCAGCCGGACGCGGTACTTGCGGATGCGTTCCTTGAAGGGCGGCGGCGAACAGCCGTCTTCCAGCCGATACTGATAGCCATGCCAAGGGCAGGTCACGAGGCCCAGCACGACCTTGCCTTCGCCAACCGGCCCGCCCTGATGCGAACAGACGTTTGACAGGGCGGCAAGCTTGCCCTTGAATTTGAACACCGCAATCCGCTCACCCCCTGCTCCGGCCCCGATCAGGGCGCGGCCTTCGGTGAAATCCGCAAGATCGCCAACTGCGACCCAGCCTCCTTCTGCAGGGCTTGCGTCGAACGCCCGTTCGCGCGCCGCTTCACGCAAGCCCGCCACCAGATGCAGGGTGATAAGAGCTGTCATGCTGGTGGCCAGAACCATCAGCGTCACCGGATTACCGCCCCCCACTAACGATCCCAAGGCCACATGCAGCACGACCGAGGCATAAGCGACATAGACCAGCATATGCATCGCCTTCCAGAACCGTGCGGTCAGGAACGACAGCCAGAAATCATGGCTGGTTACCGCCATCACCACCAGCACCAGCAAGGCAAACACCCCGAACAGCTCGAACGGAAAGCCGATGATCTGGCCGAAGCTGGTGTTCGAAGTGAACAGAGCTTCGAGTTTTGATACCTCCGCAAACGCAAAATACCAGTCGAGCACCGACTTCGCGTGCAGGATGGCGACGCATGCCGTGATCACCCCGAAGTGCCGCCGGTTGTAGAGCAGTGGCAGAAACCGCGTGTCTATCCGTGCCAGCGGGCCGATGGTCAGCACGATGCTGAGCATGAGGAACGCGCAACTGCCGTAGGCACGCATTTCGTAGATCGGCTTCTCGACCAGCCGGACGGCGGGCGACAGCAAGGGGGCGATTTCCATAAAGATCAGCAGATAGGCCGCGACCCCCGCCAGCAGGAACGCATCATAGATCAGTTTCGTCCGGTTCCACAGGACTGGTTTGTAGGCGACGCTCATCCGCCGGTTCCTTCTGTGGCATTCGGCGGCTCAAGAAGCATCGGCGACCGCTCGATGACCTGGCTGGCGGCCAGCGACAGAATGACCAAAAGGCTGAGCGGCATTAGAACCGCCAGAGCCGTCCAGACCCGCAGATGGACTTTGCGCTGACGGCGGATCATCGGGCTGGCCCCTTGCGCCGCTCAAGCACGACCCAGCGGACGAGGACCAGCGGCCAAAGCAAGGTCAGGCCCGGCAAAAGGAGGGGTCGCACGAGATAGGCCCCGTGTGCGGCGGGGTCGATTCGGTCAAAGCCGACCAGCACGAAGCCGAGAGCGATCACCCCGCCGATCCCGCCATAGACGTAGATTGCTGTCCAGAAGACATCCATCATCGCGGTTCCTTGCTTGCCTGCAGTTTAGCTTAAGCCTGTCGCGGGAACTGCCGCACCGGTCACGACCGCGCCCGCAGGCGACACCAGAAAGGCAATCACCTCGGCAATCGCTGCGGGGGGGATCCAGATATCAGGCTTGGCATTGGGCATCGAGGCACGGTTGACCGGCGTGTCTATCGTACCCGGCAAAATGCAATTCGCCGTGATGCGGTCGGCGCGGTGTTCGGCGGCAATGGTTTCGACCAGCCGGATCACCGCGGCCTTGGACGCCGCATAGGCCGCCTGACCGGCGGTTGCCTTGATGCCGGGCTGGGCCGCGATGTGCACGATCCGCCCATGCCCCGCGGCCACCATCACGGGCAGCACGGCGGCACTGGTCACCAGCGCCACCTTTGCATTCAACAACATCATCAGGTCCCACTGGTCCAGCGCCTCGGCTGTCACGCGGCCCGTTGCAAAGCCGCCGACCGTGTTCACCAATCCGGTGACCTCGCCGAAATGCGCCACAACCGACGCCACCACGCGGTCCATCGCCTGTTTGTCGGACACGTCAGCGTCGCCGATCCACAAAACCCGGTCGGGGTCGATGCCGTCTTCAACCAGATCGAACCGTCGTTCGGTGCGGTCGACACAGGCCACCCGCGCGCCCTTGGCGGCCAGCATCCGCGCCACCACAGAACCCAGATTTCCGCTCGCCCCGGTGACGATAATGCATTCTTCGTTCAATGACATGCTTGCTTCCTTGTGGGGCCCCGCACGTTGCGTCACCCGGTCTTGTACATCTTCCGGCTTGGTCGGGCGAAAACTCGACCGACCAACGCACCGGTGTCTGCGTCACTTTACCTGCTTTTCCGATTCGCCCGCTGCCAATCGTTTGGCCGTCAGCAATTCGTGCCACACATCGAACACCCGCACCCCGACCTCTTTGGTCTTGGGGGCCAGCCAGGGAGCCGCCCCAAGGGTGACCTGCGCGTCCATGTGGCCCTGATCCCACCGCTGGGCCATCGTGGCACGGCTGAATTCATAGTCCTTCTAATAACCCTGCGGTGCCTCGGGCCGGTAGATCAGCTGCACGATGTCCATCTGCGTCACACAGCCCATCTTGTAGAGCCGCTTCGCCTCTGGGGTGGCGGCAAGCTCGGGCGGCAAGAGTTCGATCAGCTCGTTGATGGCGTGGCGGACCTCGTGCTTGTAGGCGAAGATGTCGGTGTTCATCCGGGTCCGGCTGGCAAAGCGGATGTCCTTTTCGCGTTCCGACACCTGCTCCAGCGTGGTGGGCACCTGACCATGTGCCTGGAACACGTCGACCTGAAAGGTCAGCCTGCTGCGGCGGGGAAGCTGGTCCAGCACATAGGCCAGCGGCGTGTTCGACACGATCCCGCCATCCCAGTAATGTTCGCCGTCAATCTCGACCGCCGGAAACCCCGGCGGCAGCGCCCCGCTGGCCATGATATGCTCAGGCCGGATCGTGATCTTGGTGCTGTCGAAATATGAAAACCGCCCGGTGCGGACATTGACGGCCCCCACGCTCAGCCGTGGTTCGGTCGCCGCATTGATCCGGTCAAAATCGACCAGCCGCTCCAGCGTCGTCTTCAGCGCCGAGGTGTCGTAATAGCTGACGGGTTTGCGTGGCGAGATCCATTCCAGCACCTGGCGGGGAGAGAAAAAGCCAGGCTGGCCGAACAACAGCGCTGACTGGGCCGCAGCTTTCTGTTGCAGGGCTGACGTGCCATCAAAGGCACCAGCCGTCCACCCCTTCGCAGAACCGGTGATCTGTTCCCAGAACGCGCGCAGCTGGGCCACGCGGGTTTCCGGCGGATTGCCCGCGATGATCGCCGCGTTGATCCCGCCGATCGAAATGCCCGCCAACCAATCGGGCAGATAGCCTGCCTGCGACAGGGCGTCATATACGCCGGCCTGATAGCTGCCGAGCGCGCCACCGCCTTGCAGGACAAGGGCGATCTTGTCTGGTCGCGCAGGTGATCCGGTCTGGATTTCTGGCTTCTTCATTATTCGCTTCCTTGGTTTCCGCGGACTGGTGCCTGCGGTCCGGATCCGTCGTGGTAAACCTGCCTCGGCTGTCAGGCGGCCTTCGGCAGATCAAAGTTGCGGGCAAGAACGGCGGCACCTCCAAGCACCAGCGCTACTGACAGCAACAACGCATTCCATCCATACTGGGTGTAGACCTGCCCGAGTATGACAGCGCCCACCAATCCGCCCGAAAAGTAGCTGGCCAGATACAATCCGCTTGCCGCGGCCCGATCCCCCATCGCGGCACGGCTGACAAATCCGGTGGCCAGCGCCTGTGCCAGGAATGTGCCGACAGCCACCAGGGTCATGCCCAAAAGGAAGACCCACAGACGGTCTTGCGTCATCAACCCGACACCCAGCAGCGCAAGCACCAGCCCCGCCCAGGTAGCCCGCCGCACGCCGATCCGGGTGGCCAGATTGCCTGCCTGCGCAGTGGTCAGGATAGAGGGCAGGAACACGAAATAGACGCTGCCAAGCGCCATCATCGACAACCCGAACCGCTCGCCGCCAAGCTCGAAGTTTACGTAGGTGAACACCCCGATGAAGACGAAAAGTATGCAGAAGCCAAACACAAAGGCTGCCCGCAAGCGCGGGTTGGCCAGATGCGTTTTGACAGCCAGCAGCGGCGACCGGGCGTGATCCATCCCCTGTTTCATCTTGGGTGATCGGTGGATTGTCAGGGCCACCAAGGCTGCCCCCACCAGATTGAGCATGGCAAAAACGTAGAAACTGGCGTCGATCCCCCACTCTCCGGCCACACCGGACGCCACAAAGCGTCCTATCAGGTTCGAGGCCACATTGCCCGTGACGTAGGCCCCGAAGGCCTGCGTGGCCGCAGCGCCCGTCATCCGTTCGCCCAGATAGGCCAAAGTCAGGCTGAACGCGGTCGCCATGCACAGCCCCTGCACGATGCGCAGCGCCGCAAAGATGCCAACCGTCGGAGCCCAGGCCAACAGGACCGTCGGAACCGCCAGGATCGCCAGGGACAAAACGATCCCCGCCCGCCGGTTGATCCGTTCGGAAAACATCGCCACCAGCAGGCTCGCCGCCGCCATGCCGAAGGTGCAGGCACTGACGGCGGACCCCATGGTGGCGGGCGACACGTCATAGCGCAGCGTCAGGCTTGGAATGATCACCTGCGTTGCAAAGAGATCCACCAAGGTCAGAAATGCGATGGTCGCAATCAGCAGGAACCGAAGGGCGCTGCCAATCCCGTCAGACTGTATTCCGCTGTCTGGTGTGTTGCTCATTTCAGGGCTCGTGCAACGTCATGCTTTGGTTGAATTCCGCGCAAGACTGACGAATGTTGGCGCATCACGGCTCGAACCCGACATACGGGGCCGCGTCGCTGTCGTAGGGAAGGATGTCGGATGACAGGAACGTGACGACCTCGTTGCCCGTGTTTTCCCACCAATGCGAGTAGCCAACGCCGAACTCTTCCGTCACCGTGCCTCCGGTATGAACGATCGGAACGGCACAAAAGCTGTTATGTTCGGTCACGGTTCCTTTGACGACGTAAACGATCGCAGGGCGGTCGTCG
>JANOQT010000124.1:0-44253 GCA_031415015.1 Paracoccaceae bacterium | reverse complement strand
CGGCCCATGTACTGGTTGCGGATGATGCCCATCGCGTAGGGGATGCCGGATTGCTGGCTGTAGCCGATGGCGGCGGGGGTGCCTGAATCGGGGACGGGGCAGACGAGGTCTGCATCCACGGGGGCCTCGATCGCCAGTTCGACGCCGATCTGGCGGCGGGTCTCATAGACGGAGCGGCCGCCGATGATGCTGTCGGGACGCGAGAAATAGACGTTCTCGAAGATGCAGAAGCGGGATTTGGCGGGGGTGAAGGGGCGGGTCGATTCGACCTTGTTGCCTTCGATGATGACCATCTCGCCCGGTTCGATCTCGCGGATGAAATCGGCGCCGATGATGTCAAGGCCGCAGGTCTCGGAGGACAGCGCCCAGCCGTGGTCAGAGATGCGGCCAAGAACGAGGGGGCGGACGCCAAGGGGGTCGCGCACGCCGATCAGCTTGGTCCGGGTCATGGCGACGACAGAGAAGGCACCCTCGACGCGGCGGAGCGCGTCCTTGATGCGTTCGGAGAGGTTCTGCTGGATCGAGCGGGCCATCAGGTGGATGATGCATTCGCTGTCGGAGGAGGACTGGAAGATGCTGCCGCGTTCGATCAGTTCGCGGCGCAGGGCGGTGGCGTTGGTCAGGTTGCCGTTGTGCGCGATCGCGCAGCCGCCCATCGAGAACTCGCCAAAGAAGGGCTGCACATCACGGATCGCGGTGGCACCTTTGGAGCCGGCGGTGGAATAGCGCACATGGCCGATGGCCAGTTGGCCGGGCAGCGTGTCCATCACATCGGGTTTGGTGAAGTTGTCGCGCACATAGCCGAAGCGGCGGGCGGAGTTGAAACCGTGGTCGGGGTGGTAGCTGACGATCCCCCCCGCCTCTTGGCCGCGGTGCTGCAGGGCGTGCAGACCGAGCGCCACGAAGTTGGACGCATCGGCCACGCCGGTCACGCCGAAAATGCCACACTCCTCCTTCAGTTTGTCGTCATCGAAGGGGTGGGACAGGAATGGCCGCATGCTGTTGCGAATCCTTCTGGGAGATGCCGGTGATTTACGGCACTCACGTCGGAGTGTCACGCCCTCAATCGCCGCAGTGCGGCGGCGTCAGCCGCCGGTGGCGGGCGCTGCGGGGGCCGGTGCGGGGGAAATCGGCTCCAGTCCGGCGGCACAGATGTTGGTCAGCTCGTTATAGCGTTCCACGATCCAGCCGGGGGCGTCGGTGGGGATATTCTGGTCGATGTTGGACTGGAAGTTGGCAAAGACCTTGGCAGTTCGGGAATCGTCGATCATCGGGATCGCCTGATCGGACAGCACCCGGTCGTAGACGATGAAAGCGATGGCGATCAGCAGCACGCCGCGCGCCGCCCCGAACAGAAAGCCAAGCGCCTGGTCGATGCCGCCAAGGGCAGAGCGTTGCACGGCAGAGGAGAACAGCGGCGTGAACAGCGCCGCCACGATCAGGCCGACCACGAAGACCCCGGCGAAGGCGGCGACGACGGACAGCTCGCAGCTGTCAGACAGAAACTCGCCCACCACGGGCAGTTCCTTTACGAGGGGTTGGACAGAGGGGGCGAAGATGAAGGCCACGATGGCGGCCCCGACCCAGCCAAGGATCGCCATCAACTCGCGCACAAGGCCGCGAGAGAAGGCAAGAATCGACGAGATGAGGATGATCAGTGCCGCACCACCGTCAACCGCTGTCAGATTTTCCATCGTGTCGTCCCCAATCCGTCTTTTATGAAGGGCTTATCCCGCCCCGAACATTTCGCCGACGAACGCCGTCAGGTCGGGCATCTGGCGCACCCTGATCCCTGTGGCCCCCTCCAGCTTGGAATGGGACGGCACCGTCGCCTGTGAAAAACCAAGTTTCGAGGCTTCTTTCAACCTGTTTTCGGTCTGCCCCACCGGACGCAGCGCGCCAGAGAGGCTGATTTCACCGAAAAGCACCATATCTGGCGGAATTGCCACATCTTCACGCGCCGAAAGCAACGCCCCGGCCACGGCCAGATCGGCGGCGGGTTCGGAAACCCGCAG
Source organism: Paracoccaceae bacterium (assembly GCA_031415015.1). Taxonomy (GTDB): domain Bacteria; phylum Pseudomonadota; class Alphaproteobacteria; order Rhodobacterales; family Rhodobacteraceae; genus JAUYQR01. Next base: position 42,238 of record JANOQT010000124.1, on the reverse strand, counting down.
GCCCCCGGCAACGTTCAGAAAAACGTCCAGGCCGGTGAACGGGATGCCGCAGCGCGCCTCAAGCACGGCAAGGATGGTGGAGAGGCGACCTGAGTCGAGCCCCACCACAGTGCGGCGCGGGGTACCGAGAGTGGAGGGGGCGACAAGGGCCTGAATTTCGGTCAGGACCGGTCTGGTGCCTTCGATGCCCGCAAACACCGCCGATCCGGGCGCGGGCTGATCGCGGTTCGACAGGAACAGCGCCGAGGGGTTGAGCACCTGCGCCAGACCCGCGCCGGTCATTTCGAACACGCCGATCTCGTCCGACGGGCCGAAGCGGTTTTTCACCGCGCGCAGGATGCGGAACTGGTGGCCGCGCTCGCCCTCGAAATACAGCACGGTGTCGACCATGTGTTCCACGACGCGGGGACCGGCAATCTGGCCGTCCTTCGTCACATGGCCGACGAGGATCACGGCGACGCCGCGCCGTTTGGCGAAAGTCACCAGCTCGTGACACGCGGCACGGACCTGAGAGACTGAGCCGGGGGCCGCTTCGACGCTGTCGAGCCACATGGTCTGGATACTGTCGATGATCGCAAGGGCCGGGCGTTCGGCATCCAGCGTGGTCAGGATGTCGCGCAGGTTGGTTTCGGCCCCCAGAATGACGGGTGCATTTTGCAGGCCCAGACGCAGGGCGCGCATCCGCACCTGTGCCGCCGCCTCTTCGCCGGAAATATACAGGCATTTCAGACCCATGTTGGCGAAACTTGCGGCGGCCTGCAGCAGGAGGGTGGATTTGCCGATGCCGGGATCGCCGCCGACAAGGATGGCGGAGGCGGGGACAAGGCCGCCGCCCAGCACACGGTCAAGTTCGTCTATGCCGGAAGAGGCGCGGGGCGGCGGGTCTTCCTGCGTGGCAAGGTCGGTCAGCGGGATGGTGCGGCCCTTGGCCCCCAGTGATTTGGGGCCGGTGGACAGGGGGGATTCTTCAACGATGGTGTTCCAACCGCCGCAAGCCTCGCATTTGCCGATCCATTTGCGGTAGGCGGCGCCGCAGGCGCTGCAGGTGAAACTGGGGGAGGATTTGCTCATGCCGATGTAGTGCCCGGAAAGGTGGTGGGCATCAAGGCTGCGGTGCGCTGCGCCACGAGATCAGGACCTGCGCCAGGACGCAGGCGGAGAACAGGTAAAGGCCCCAGGCGGTTTCGATGGTGACGAAGCCTGCGCCTTTGACCAGCACGATGTAGATGGCGATCAGGAAGATATCGGCCATGGCAAGTTTGCCGAGGATGTTCAGCGCGGGCAGGGTTTTGGGGCTGAGCAGGTCAAAGTGAAGCAGGGCAAGGCCGATGGTCTTGGCATAAGGCGCGAAGATCGCGAGGAAGGTGACGAGGAGGGCGAGGGCGGCGTCGGTTTCCCAGAGGGATTGCAGGCCGGTGATGACGGAGATTTCGTCGAGGCCGAAGATCGGCAGGAGGGCTGCGCGGAGGAGGGGTGCGAACCAGGCGATGGGGAACAGGATGAGGAGGGTGAGGTTGAGATATTTCATCGGTTGGCCCTTTGGCTGGCTGCGGGTCCGGAGGGTTTCACACCCTCCCAGTCCGCCGGTTTCTTAAACCGGTGGCGAAACCGGCTTCCTACCCGTGGAGTATTTGGAGAAAGAGCAAGCAGATTTCAGTCAGAGTTTAGGCGGTCAGCGGACGGAGGCGATGGGGCCGGTGGCCCGGCCATGGATGAACTGTTGCACGTAAGGGTCTGGCGTGGCATCCATTTCCGACACCGGGCCGGTCCACTGGATCACCCCGTCATGCAGCATGGCGACGTGGTCGGCGATGGCGCGGACCGAGGACATGTCGTGGGTGATGGTCATCGCGGTGGCGCCCATTTCGGTGACAATCTCGCGGATCAGATCGTTGATGACGCCGGCCATGATCGGGTCAAGGCCGGTGGTGGGTTCGTCGAAGAAGATGATCTCGGGTTCCGCGGCAATGGCGCGGGCGAGGCCGACGCGTTTCTGCATGCCGCCGGACAGCTCGGCGGGGTAAAGGTCGGCGGTTTCGGGCTTCAGGCCGACACGGCGGAGTTTCTCGACGGCAATCTCGCGGGCGTGCGATTTGGGCAGGGCCTTGGGGCCGCGCATCAGGCGGAAGGCGACGTTTTCCCAGACGTGCAGCGAATCGAACAGCGCGCCGCCCTGAAACAGCATCCCGAAGCGGGCGAGGAACGCGTCGCGGTCGGTTTTGGTGACGTCGTTGCCGTCCAGCGTGATGGTCCCGCTGTCGGGGCGGACGAGGCCGAGGATGCATTTCAACAGCACCGATTTGCCGGTGCCCGACCCGCCGATTATCACCATGGATGATCCCGAGGGGATGGTCAGGTCGACCCCCCTCAGCACGCGGTTGGACCCGAAGGTTCTGGTGACGTGGCGGAGGTCGATCATGAGGTGAAGAACAGTTCGGTCAGGACATAGTTGGCGGCAAGGATCAGCACCGAGGCCGACACGACGGCGGCTTTGGTGGCCGCCCCGACGCCTTGCGCGCCGCGCGCCGAGGACATGCCGTGGTAGCAGCCCATCAGCGCCACGATGAACCCGAAGGCAGCACCTTTGACCAGACCGGAGCCGATATCCCAGGGTTCCAGAAAATCGACGGTGTTCTTGAGGTAGGTGGCAGAGTTGAAATCCAGCCGGGTGATGCCGACCAGCCAGCCGCCCATGATGCCGATGGCATCGCCTACTCCGACCAGCACCGGCATGGTCAGCGTTGCGGCCAGAACGCGGGGAACGGCAAGGTATTTCAGCGGGTTGGTCGACAGGGTGACCAGCGCGTCGATCTGTTCGGTGACCTTCATCGTGCCGATCTCGGCGGCGATGGAACTGGCCACGCGGGCGGCGACCATCAACCCGCCCAGCACGGGCCCCAGTTCGCGCGCCATGCCGATGGCGACGATGGAGGGGACCACCGCTTCGGCGTTGAAGCGCGACCCGCCGGCGTAGATCTGCAGGGCCAGCGCGCCCCCGGTGAAGATCGCGGTCAGTCCGACGACGGGAAGCGAGAACCAGCCGATCTGCAGGACGGAATGGCCGAACTCGCGCAGGTAGAACGGCGGGCGGACGATGTGGCCGATGACCGCGCCGGTGAACTGCGCCACCCGGCCCACAGCGGCCAGCGCAGCAAGGACCGGGCGGCCCAGACCGGACAGCGCGGCAGCAGGGGTCATGCGGGCCGCTCCTGATACCGGCGGACGTAGCGCGGGCCGAGGCCGGTCAGAATCTCGTAGCCGATGGTGCCGGCGGCGTCGGCCAGTTCGTCCACGGTCTGCTGGGGGCCGAGGATGTCGAGCGTGCGGGGCACTTCGGACAGATGCGTGATGTCGACGGTAATCAGGTCCATCGACACGCGGCCCACCAGCGGGCACGGCGTATCGCCATCCCACAAAAGTGCTGCATTCGACAGGGTGCGGGGCAAGCCGTCGGCATAACCGCCCGCGACGGTGGCGATGACGGCTGGCGTCTCGGCCGTCCAGGTGCAGCCGTAGCCGACGCTTTCGCCCGGTTCCACCTCGCGCGTCTGGATCACCGGCAGCGACAGGGTGACGACGCGCGCTGACGTCTCGAACGGGCGGCCGCCGTAAAGGCCGACGCCGGGACGGGTCAGGTCGAAGTGGTATTTCGGCCCCAGCAGGATACCCCCGGTCGCGGCAAGGCAGCGCGGGATGCCGGTGCCATCTGTCATCTCGTGAAACTGGTCCAGTTGGGCAAGGTTCAGGGGATGGTCAGCCTCGTCCGCACAGGCGAGGTGGCTCATCAACAGCGCGGGCCCTGCGTCGATCAGGATCGGGGCCACGGCCTGCCATTCCAGCATTTCGACGCCAAGGCGGTTCATGCCGGTGTCAAGCTGCACGCCGAAGGCATGGCCGGGCAGCGCCTCCAGATGCCGGGTGATCTGTTCGAGGCTGTTCAGCATCGGGGTCAGGTCAAGATCGTGGATCATCTCGGTATCGCCGGACATGTGGCCGGACAGAACGGCGATCTGCGGGCCGGGGCCAAGCGTCTGGCGCAGGGTCGCGCCTTCCTCGGAATAGGCCACGAAGAACCGCCGCGCACCAGCCTGTGCCAGCGCGCGTGCCACGCGGGGCAGGCCAAGGCCGTAGGCATCTGCCTTTACCACGGCGGCGGTCTGCACGCCTTCGCCCGACAGGCGGTCAAGCGCGCGCCAGTTGGCCGCGATGGCGTCAAGGTCAATGGTGAGGGTCGCGGTAGACATGCGGCCTCTTTTGACGGAGTGGGGGGCAGGGTCAAGGAAAAACATCCGGGACCGTCGGGCTTGTATCTTTGTCTGTTGAAGCCAACGATGGCAGGGAGTTTTTCGCATGATGGACGGTTTTGAATGGTGCATACCCATAACGGCACGTCTGACGCGGCACCGGATGGCGATGCCGATCTGGCGCTGACCGTGCTGACCTGGATCGGGCTGGGGCTTGCCGGGCTGGATGCGCTGGTACAGCCTTTGCCTGCGGGCTTTGTCTGGGCTGCGCTGGCGCTGTCTTATCTTGCGGGCGGGGTGCCGCCTCTGCGGTCGGCACTGGCGGACCTTTGGCAAAACCGGCGGCTGGATATTGATCTGCTGATGGTGGTGGCCGCACTTGCGGCAGCGTCGGTCGGGGCCGCGCTGGAAGGGGCGGTGCTGCTGGCACTGTTCTCGCTGTCCGGCACGTTGGAACATCGCGCGATGGGCAAGGCACGCCGCGCGGTCGAGGCGTTGATGCAGTTGCGCCCGGAAACCGCGCTTCTGGACGGCCCGGACGGCGTGCGCGAGGTGGCGGTGGCGGATTTGCGCCCCGGTGACCGGGTGATCCTGCGCCCCGGCGCGCGGGTGCCGGTGGACGGGCGCATTGCCGAAGGGGCAGGCCACCTGAATGAAAGCACCATCACCGGCGAGGCAGAGCCGGTGGCCAAGGGGCCGGGCGACGCGTTGCACGAGGCGACGGTGAACCTTGACGGCATCCTGACGATGGAAGTCATGCGCACGCTGGCGGAAAGCACGGTGGCGCAGATGATCCGGCTGGTGACCGAGGCGCAGGCCATGAAGGCCCCGTCCGAGCGGTTTTCCGATTGGTTCGGGCAGCGCTATACCGTGGCGGTGCTGGTGGGTGCGGTACTGGCCTTTGCGGGCTTTCTGGTCTGGGGCTGGACTTTGCATGACGCGATGTACCGGGCGGCGACGCTGCTGGTGGCGGCCAGCCCCTGCGCGGTGGTGATCTCGGTTCCCGCCGCGATCCTGTCGGCGCTGTCGGCGGCGGCGCGGGGCGGGGTCTTGTTCAAGGGCGGGGCGGCGTTGGAGCGGCTGGCCGAGGTGCGGACCTTTGCCTTTGACAAGACCGGAACGCTGACAACCGGGCAGGCGGAGGTGACGGGGGTCTTGTCACTGGCGGGGGATGAAGCGGGATTCGTGGCGCTGGTCGCAGGGTTGGAGGCGCAGTCCGAACACCCAATTGCCGGGGCGTTGCGGCGCGCCTGCAGGGCGCGGGGGCTGGAGCCGGTGCCGGTGCGTGACGTGACCTCGACCCCCAGCGAGGGGATCACGGGGTTTGATGCGGAGGGTGCGATCTGGGCCGGCAACGCGCGGATGCTGGCGCGGATGGGGGCACAGGTGCCTGCGGCGGTGCAAGGCATGGCGGACGGGGTGGAGACGCTGATCTATGTCGGGCGTGGGGACCGCCTGTTGGGGGCAGTCACGGTGGCGGATGATCTGCGCGCGTCGGCGGCCGAAGGGCTGGTGGCGCTGCGCAAGGGGGGGGTGGGACGCATCCTGATGATGACCGGCGACCGCGCGCCGGTGGCGGCCCGGATCGGGGCGGCATTGGGATTGCAGGCGGGCGAGGTGCATTCCGGCCTGCTGCCCGCCGACAAGGTGACGCTGGTCGATGCCGAGGCAAAGCGCGCCGTCGTGGCCTTTGTCGGCGACGGGGTGAACGATGCGGCGGCGCTGGCGCGGGCGGATGTCGGCGTGGCGATGGGGGTGGCAGGCAGCGAGGTGGCGCTGCAGGCGGCAGATGTGGCGCTGATGGCCGATGATCTGCGGCGCCTGGCGATGGCGCATGCGCTGGCGCGGCGGACGGCGCGGGTGATCCGGCAGAACCTCGGCTTTGCCATCGGGGCCATGGTGCTTCTGGTCGGCGCGGGGATGTTTCTGAACCTGCCCCTGCCGCTGGCCGTGATCGGGCACGAGGGCGGCACGCTGCTGGTGGTGCTGAACGGGCTGCGATTGTTGACCGACCCGATCCGCGCCCGGTGACGCTTACCTCCCGAGTGCCCGGTCAAGGTGGACGTAACCGCCATCGACGAACAGCCACTGCCCGGTGGTATGACCCGCGCGGTCCGAAAGAAGGAAGACACAGGTCGCGGCAATCTCCTCCGCCGTGGTCATCCGGTTGCCAAGCGGGATGCGGGCGGTGATCAACGCCTCCTGTGCCGCGGGATCGGCAAAGGTATCCAGCCATCTGGCGTACATCGGCGTCATCACTTCGGCCGGAACGATGGCGTTGACCCGGACGCCGTGGGGGGCGAGTGCTGCGGCCCATTCGCGCGTCAGGCCCAGTTGCGCAGCTTTGGCCGCGACGTAAGCCGAAGTGGAGCCCTGACCGGTCAGCGCCGTCTTGGACGAGATGTTGACGATGGCGCCTTTCGCTGCCTTGAGATCCTCAAGGCACAGATGCGCAAGGGTATAGTAATGCAGCAAATTCTGGTCGAGCGAGGCACGGAAAGCGTCCGGGCCTGCCTCCAGCCACACACCGTCATTGGTCCCGGCGTTGTTGACCAGCGCGTCGATGCGGCCAAACCTGCTGCGGGTCTCGGTCACGGCGGCGCGGCACTCCTCGTCATGCGCGAGGTCGGCCTTGATCCAGGTAGCCTGGGGTTGACGTGAGGTAAGGGCGGCAAGGAAGTCCGGGTCAGGAGTGCTGCGCGCCAGGATCACCGGAATGGCCCCTTCGTCGGCGAGGGCCTGCGAGATCGCGCCGCCGATCCCCGCGCCGCCACCGGTGACGATCACCACCTTGTCCTGAAGTCCGAGATCCATCGCAGTCTCCTCGTTCGCTTGCACTTTGGCGAAACCGACGCCACTTGCAAAGGGGGGGCCGCCTCGGGGGGCATCGAGCCCCCGCTCGGCGGCGCTGCCGCAGACAGGCGAGCAGCCGTGCGCTGCGGGACCAAGGAAGGAAGCGTCCGGCGGGAGTATTTGAAAAGAGCAGACGCGCTTGCTCTTTTCGCCAAATGCTCAAAACCGCCGAGCCGGTTGCGCGCTTGCGCGCAGAGGCGAGATAGAAACCGTGCCGCGGCACGCGGCTCCGCTTTGAAACCGTCGGTTCAGAACCCCACGTCCGGCCCGCCAGACCCTTGCCACGGTTTCGCCAGGTTGCTGAAGCGGGTGAACCTTCCCTCGAACGACAGTTCCACCGTCCCGATCGGCCCGTGGCGCTGTTTGCCGATGATCACCTCGGCCTTGCCATGCACCGATTCCATCAGCGTCTGCCACTGCGCCATCTTTTCCAGTTCGTGATCGCCGGGCTTTTCCCGCTCGCGGTAATATTCGTCGCGGTAGACGAACATCACCACATCGGCGTCCTGCTCGATCGACCCGGATTCGCGCAGATCGCTCAGTTGCGGGCGCTTGTCTTCGCGGCTTTCCACGGCGCGCGACAGCTGGGACAAGGCGATCACCGGGATGTTAAGCTCCTTGGCAATGGCTTTCAGGCCTTGCGTGATCTCGGACACTTCCTGAACGCGGTTTTCCTTCGACGACCCTTTCAGCAGTTGCAGATAGTCGATGATCAGCACGTCAAGGCCGTGCGTCCGCTTCAGGCGGCGGGCGCGGGCGGCAACCTGACTGATCGGCAGGGCGGGGGTGTCGTCGATGTACAGAGGGCAGGCCTCAAGCGCCTTGGCCGCCTCGACAAAGCGGCGGAACTCCTGTTCCGTCATGTCGCCGCGCCGGATCTGTTCGGAGGGCACTTCCGAAGCCTCGGACAGGATCCTTGCGGCCAGTTGTTCGGCGCTCATCTCCAGACTGAAGAACCCGACCACCCCGCCTTCGACCGAACCGTCGGTGCCATCGGGCAGACGCCCGCGTTTGTGCGCCTTGGCAATGTTGAAGGCGATGTTGGTGGCAAGCGAGGTCTTGCCCATCGACGGACGCCCCGCGAGGATCAGCAGGTCAGAGGGATGCAGACCGCCCAGCTTCTTGTCCAGATCAATAAGCGCGGTGGAAATTCCGGCCATGCCGCCGTCGCGCTGATAGGCGGCGTTCGCCATGTTGACAGCGTCGGTTACCGCTTTGAGAAAGCTTTGAAATCCGCGCTCGGACACGCCTTGTTCGCCCAGCTTGTAAAGCCGCTGTTCGGCCTCGATGATCTGGTCCTTCGGTTCGCTGTCCACCTCGACCTTGGCCGCTTGCGCCGCGATGTCGCGGCCCAGCTGAATGAGTTCGCGCCGCACCGCCAGATCATAGATCATCTGCGCATAGTCGCGCGCCGCATAGGCCGAGATCGCCGCCCCGGCGAGCCGGACAAGGTAGGACGGGCCACCCAGTTCCTTGAGCCCGGCGTCATCGTCCAGGAACGCTTTCAACGTTACTGGCGAGGCAAGGGCGTTTTTCTGGATGCGGGCGGCGGCAATCTCAAAGATGCGCCGGTGGACGGGATCGAAGAAATGGTCGGCCTTGATCACCGACGAGACGCGGTCGTAGGTGTCGTTGTTGGTCAGGATTGCGCCGAGAAGCTGTTGTTCAGCTTCGATGTTGTGCGGAAGAACCTCGTGCGCCGGTTCTTCTGCTTGAGGCCTTAGCTTTGCTATCTCGTTCATGGTGTCCCCCTGAACGGCGCAATAACCGCCTCTGCCGAAAGCACAATCTGGATGGAATCGTTGATAAACGTCCCTCAGGACTGTGTATAAGGTTGTGGAAAAGTTTAAGCAAGAACTTAACGAGAACTGGCTTAGTGCGGCAACAATCAGTTGTGATGTTTGAGCGGCCGACCACTAAGAAGCGATTCGCCTCATGATGTTATCCCCAAATGCCCCACAGCTTCGCCCACCGGTTTCTGTGATAATTCGTGACGTCAGGCCGGTTTCCGCGCGTCCTGCCAGGCGCGGGGGGCGGTAAGGAACGCCTCCACCTCGGTCAGGGTGGTGGCATCAAAGCTGCCTTGCGCGCGGGCCTCGGCCAACACGTCCCACCACGTGCACAGGTGGTGCAGTGCAATGCCGTGATCGGCGAGGCGCTGGGTGGTTTCGGGAAAGATGCCGTAGTAGAAAATCACCGCGGTGTGGGCGCAGGTCGCCCCGGTGTCGCGGATGGCATCGACAAAGCTGAGTTTGGAACCGCCGTCGGTCGTCAGGTCTTCGACCAGCAGCACCCTCTGGCCGGGTGTCATCTGGCCTTCGATCCGGGCGTTGCGGCCGTAGCCTTTGGGTTTCTTGCGCACATAGGTCATCGGCAGGGCCATGCGTTCGGCCACCAATGCGGCAAACGGGATGCCGGCAGTTTCTCCGCCCGCGATGTTGTCGAACGCCTCGAACCCTGCGTCACGCATCACGGTCACGGTGAGGAAATCCATCAGGACGGAGCGGATGCGCGGGTAGCTGATCAGCTTGCGACAGTCGATGTAGGTGGGTGACGGCAGGCCGGAGGCGAGGGTGAAGGGGGTTTCGGCGTTGAAATGGACGGCCTTGATTTCCAGCAGGGCGCGGGCGGTCAGGCGGGCTATCTCAGAGGCTGGTGGGAAGGCAGAGGGGATCATGCGCGATACTCGGATCAGGCGTCGACGTGCCAGTGCACGGGAAAGCCGGGGTTGAAGACGGTGACGGGGCCTGCCTCGGTGGCGATCTTATCGGGGAAGACAGTGGGCGTGTCGCGGCGGGTCAGGGTCAGGCGGGCCTCGTTCACCGGCAGGCGGTAAAAGGCGGGGCCGTTCAGGCTGGTGAATGCCTCCAGCTGGGCGAGCGCGCCTTCTTCTTCGAAGACATGCGCCAGAAGCGGCATGGTGTTGGTGGCGGTAAAGCAGCCTGCGCAGCCGCAGGCCTGTTCCTTCAGCGCATCGGTGTGGGGGGCCGAGTCGGTGCCCAGAAATACGCGGGGATTGCCGCTGGTGGCAGCGTGGCGCAGGGCGAGGCGGTGCTTTTCGCGCTTGGCGACCGGCAGGCAATAGTAATGCGGCCTGATACCGCCCGCGAGGATGTGGTTGCGGTTGAGGATCAGGTGGTGGGTGGTGATCGTGGCGGCAAGGTCGGGTCCGGCCCCGGTCACGTAGGCTACGCCTTCCTCGGTCGTGATGTGTTCCATCACGACGCGCAAGGACGGCAAGCGGCGACGCAGCGGATCAAGGACGGTGTCGATGAACACGGCCTCGCGGTCAAAGATATCGACGGCGGGGTCGGTCACTTCGCCGTGGACACACAGCGGCAGGCCAATTTCGGCCATTTTCTCCAGCACGGGCATGACCTTGGCCAGATCCCGCACCCCGGCGTGGGAATTGGTCGTGGCCCCGGCGGGGTAGAGTTTCACCGCCGCAACAAGGCCACTGGCCGCAGCGGCGGCCACATCGGCGGGGTCGGTGTCTTCGGTCAGGTACAGGGTCATCAGGGGTTGGAAGATAGCGCCCTGAGGCAGGGCCGCAAGAATGCGGTCGCGGTAGGCGGCCGCCTGTGCTGCGGTCACCACCGGCGGCATCAGGTTCGGCATGATGATGGCGCGGGCGAAATGGCGGGTGGTTTCCGGCAGCACGGCGCGCAGCATCGCGCCGTCGCGCAGATGCAGGTGCCAGTCGTCGGGGCGTCGGAGAGTCAGCGTTTTCATGGCGCTTGCGGTAACGCAAACCTTACCCCGTTTCCAGTGGCATCGCGGGAAAAGGCGGGGCAGGATGGCCGCGCACCTATGGAGCGCGCCATGAACCGTATTTTCCTTGCCTTTCTTGCCGCCGTCCTTGCGCTGCCGCTTGCCGCGCAAGAGGTTGATTGCGCCGATGCGGTCACCCAGATGGACATGAACATCTGCGCCGAAGAGGAATGGCAGGCGGCGGATGCAGAGCTGAACAGCACCTATCAGGAGGTGATGGCCGGGATGAAGCAGATGGACGCCGATCTGCCGGAAGAGTTGCAAGGGGCGGAGGTTGCGCTTCGCGAGGCGCAGCGGGCCTGGATCGGCTCCCGCGATGCCAACTGCACGGCGGCGGGGTTCAAGATGCGCGGCGGGTCAGCCGAGCCGTTGCTGGTGTACGGCTGCCTGCGGTCCTTGACCGAAACCGGGACGCAGGAGCTGCTGGAGCTGACCGCCTTTTGACCGTCACTCGCCGGTCAGTTCGGACAGACGCCTGGCAAAGCGGGGTGCGTTCAGGCGGGCGGTGACGGAGTGGCAGATCATCACCTCGCGCTTGGGATGGCCGCTGAGCCGCGCCACGCTGAGAATGGCGCGCAGGTAGCTGGCATTGGAACGGCGGCCGCGCCAGAGCCAGGCGAAGTATTGCGGCGTCAGCTTGCCATCCATTGCCGCTTCGAGAATGCGGTCGAGCACACGCATTTCCCTGAGCGTGTCTTCGGTGCCTTCACCCGTATAGCGGGCCAGAAGCGGCGTCACCCAAGGGCGCTGGAACAGGGCGGCATGCATGGCATCGGGGCGGTGCTTGGGGTCATGGATCAGCCAGACCTGTGCAGCCCCTTCGGTCATGTCGGGGGCATAGCCGTAGCGACCGTTGAAGTTCAGCCGCCGTGCGATGCGGTGGCGGTCATCCCATCCGGCGCGCGCGGGGTCCAGCGTCGCGCGTGGCGCGATCAGGACAAGTTCCGCTGACGGCGCGGTGATGGAGTAGGCCGCCGCAGCATAGCCGGCAGACCCGGCACCATAAAACATCACGCGGTCGAAATCTTCCAGAAACCCGTCGTCAGCCAGCCTGTCGAAATAGCGGAAGACACCGGGATCGCGCCACCACGTCTCGCCCTGGGCGATGATCGTCAGCAGCGACCAGCCCCGCGATTTGGCGAGGGCGTAATGCTCGGGCAAGTTGTCTTCGCTGTCGCGGATGGTGGCGGCATCTTCAAAGGTGACCAGCAGAACGGGCCGGGCTTCCGCAAAGAAAGCCCAGTGACGATCGCCGAGTGGAAGGAAATCCCCGTCCTCATCGGCTATCGCAATCATGGCCCGCTGCCAGTTTGCGGGTGGTGCCCTGAAAGAGGCATCCGTGTCGGTCATCGCTTCCCAAGCTTTCACATTTACTTGCAAAGAGTTGCAGCAAAACTGTGACGTGGAAATATGGCTGCCACAAGACGCGAAAGGCCGCATACGGCGGTCATGCGGGAACAACCGGTCTGCATTGTTGCGGATGTTGCGCGAAACGCAAGCGGAACAGGCAGGGGCGCGTTAACACTAAACCTCAGGTTGCTGCGCCGGTTTGGCCGTGGCGCCAGACTGATTCAGATTCGGTCCGGCTTAGGGCCCGTGTTCCGGGTGTCATCAGCAGCCTTCCAAACAGCGCCCGCCACGGTTCGTCAGCCATCAATTCCAGGAATCGGGCGCGCCGCCACTGCACCGCAGTCGCGTGCAGCGCCGCCAGAACCGGGTCAGCTGCAAGCGCTTGCCACAGGGCGGTGCTGTCCAGTTGCCGGACCGAGCAATCCTCCTCCTGGTTGAAATTGCGGTCCACCCAGTAGTCCATGTTGAGCGTGTCCGCGTCATGGACCGCACGGCCACGGGCGCATTTCAGAAGATAGCTTTCCATGGCCCCAAGCGCGTAGTGGTTGACCTGTGCGAGGCGGTAACTGTCCCGCCCGAGGCCGGTGAAAATCCGCGTTGTGTGAAAGCTGGAGGGCAATTCGCGGCCCGAGCCGTCGAACCAGCGTTGCTGTGCCAGCCGGGTCTTGTCGGGGCTGCGCGGGCGGTGAACACCCAGCTTGGCATAGCCGCCATCGTTGCGCACCAGCGTCTTGAACAGCGCCGCCTTCCACGGCCAGAACAGAACCGCCGGTGCCGCGCGGATAAAGGTCCGGGTCACCGGGGTATCGGTGTAGGCGACGACCCCGGCATTGCCGAACAGACGCCACGTCAGGGCAATGGCGCTGGCGTCGGGCAGGGCCGCGATCAGCGCCGGGATCGTCCGGTCGCCAACATGGATGTTGACGAATTCGTCGATGTCGAGCGGCAGCAGCCAGTCGGCAGATGTCACCAGCGGGTGCCGGTCAGCCTTTTTCAGCGCAGCCCATTGCGGGCCTTCGTCGTGCGGGCCGTCGTTGCGAACATGCGTCAGCCAGCCCATCGCCTGCAACCTGTCCAGCATGGTGTCTGTGCCATCGGCGCAGTCGTTCGAGAAGACGAGGAAATCGGTGATCCCGCAAGCCCGGTGGTGCGCCAGCCATTCCAGCAAGAACGCGGCCTCGTTGCGGACGGTCAGCACGGCCGTTACCCGCATCGCTGCGGTCCTTTGGTTCTGTGATGGATCCGCGCCAATGGCATCCGCCCTGTCCCCCCGCACTTGGTACTGGCAGGCCTAGCACGGGGGGAAAAGCGCGGCAAACGGATCAGAAAAACGCCTGCAATCCGGTGATCGCGCGGCCCAGGATCAGGGCGTGGACGTCATGCGTGCCCTCATAGGTGTTTACGGTTTCAAGATTGACCATGTGGCGCATCACCTGAAAATCCTCGGAAATGCCGTTGCCGCCGTGCATGTCGCGGGCCCAGCGGGCCGCGTCCAGCGCCTTGCCGCAGTTGTTGCGCTTGATGATCGAGATCATCTCGGGGGCCGCGTTCGCCTCGTCCAGCAGGCGGCCCACGCGCAACGAGGCCTGCAGACCCAGCGCAATTTCGGTCATCATGTTGGCCAGTTTCAGCTGGAAAAGCTGGGTCTGGGCCAGCGGTTTGCCGAATTGCTTGCGGTCAAGCCCGTACTGGCGCGCGGCGTGCAGGCAAAATTCGGCCGCGCCCATGACGCCCCAGCTGATGCCGTAGCGGGCACGGTTCAGGCAGCCAAATGGGCTCTTCAGCCCTTCGACAAAGGGCAACAGCGCATCCTCGCCGACCTCGACGTTCTGCATCACGATCTCGCCGGTGATGGACGCGCGCAGGGACAGCTTGCCACCAACCTTGGGTGCGGTCAGGCCCGTCATGCCCTTTTCCAGCACGAAGCCCTTGATTTTGCCGCCATGCGCCTCGGACTTGGCCCAGACGACAAAGACATCGGCGATAGGGGCGTTGGAGATCCACATCTTGGCGCCGTTCAGCACATAGCCGCTGGCGGTTTTCTTCGCCGTGGTCTTCATGCCCGACGGGTCGGAGCCCGCGTCCGGTTCGGTCAACCCGAAGCAGCCGATCCATTCGCCGGAGGCAAGTTTCGGCAGGAATTTCTGCCGCTGCGCCTCGGTCCCGTAGGCGTAAATCGGGTACATCACCAGTGACGACTGCACCGACATCATGCTGCGATAGCCCGAATCCACCCGCTCCACTTCCCGCGCGATCAGGCCGTAGGCGACGTAGGATGCGCCCAGCCCGCCGTATTCTTCCGGCACGGTGACGCCCAGAAGGCCCTTCTCGCCCATCTCACGGAAGATGGCCGGATCGGTAGTTTCCTCGCGGTAGGCGGCGATGACCCGGGGTTGCAGCTTTTCCGTGGCATAGGCGCGGGCAGCGTCGCGCAGCATGCGTTCTTCCTCGGTCAGCTGATCGTTTAGGCGGAAGGGGTCATCCCAGTCAAAACGGCCAAGGTCGGGCGCGTCTTTCGGTTTCAGCTTCGGGGCCTTGTGGGTCGGGGCGTCAAGCATGGCATCCTCCATCGTTGCCCAAAGATTGCACATATAGCAGGCTTGCGCTATCGAAAGCCCTGCGCCAGTTCATGAGGAAAACTCACGATGTTGCCCCGCCGCTATCTGCCGTCGATCCCCGCGCTGATGGCGCTTGAGGCGGTGGAACGGCTGGGAACCGCGTCGGCGGCGGCAGAGGAGCTGGCGCTGACCCAGGGTGCCGTCAGCCGGGCGCTGAAGGCGCTGGAAGATCAGCTGGGCGTGCCGCTTCTGATCCGCGAGCGCCAGCGGCTGCGGCTGACCCCGGCGGCGGTGGATTATGTGACCGAAGTGCGAAAGGCGCTGCAAACACTGGCCTCTGCCTCGCTGACCCTGCGGGCCAATCCGCTGGGGGGCAGTCTGAACCTGGCCATTCTGCCTGCCTTCGGGATGCATTGGTTGGCACCGCGGCTGGCCGGGTTTCAATCGCGCCATCCTGAGGTGACGGTGAACCTGTCGACGCGCCTGCGCCCGTTCGATTTCGCGGGGTCGGGCTTTGATGCGGCCATCCATTACGGGCGGCATGACTGGCCGGGGCTGGCTTACCTGAAACTCATGGATGAGGCGGTGCTGGCCGTCGCGTCGCCGGCGCTGGTGCCGCACCCCCTGACGGCGGCGGATCAGGTTCTGGACCTGCCGCTGTTGCAGATGGAAAGCCGGACGGGCGACTGGGGTCGCTGGCTGGCGCATCACGGGGTGACCGGGCGGCGACCGGTCGGGATGCTGTTCGACCAGTTCGCCACGATGGCACAGGGGGCGGTGCACGGGCTGGGCGTGGCGCTATTGCCGACCTTTCTGACCGGACGCGATCTGGCCGAGGGGCGGCTGGTGCCGGTTTTCGGGGGTGAGGTCCCGGCCCTGGGGGCATATTACCTCGTCTGGCCGGCGGATCAGCTGCCGCGCGCGCCGCTAGTTTTGTTCCGCGATTGGCTGGCCGTGGAAGCCGCCTCTTGACCATTGTCCCCCACACGGGCCAGCATGGGCCGCAAAGGGAGACGTCGGTGACCGCCATTCCTCAGACCATCGACGCTGTCGAAACGCTTCTGGCGGGGCAGGGCTATGTGACGTCGCGCGCGCTGGCGACAGTGGTGTTTCTGGCGCTGAAACTGGGCCGCCCGCTGTTTCTGGAAGGCGAGGCAGGGGTCGGCAAGACCGAGATCGCCAAGGCCATCGCCGCAGGCCTTGGCCGTCGCCTGATCCGGCTGCAATGCTATGAGGGGCTGGATGCGGCCTCTGCGGTCGCCGAGTGGAACTTTGCCGCCCAGATGATCGCGATCCGCACCGCGGAGGCTGGCGGCGGCGCGGACAGGGATGCGTTGAAGGCGGAACTGTTCACCGAAGATTACCTGATCGAACGCCCGCTGCTGGCCGCCATGCGCCCGCAGGCTGGCGGTGCGCCGGTGCTGCTGATCGACGAGCTGGACCGCACTGACGAACCGTTCGAGGCGTTCCTGCTGGAGGCACTCAGCGACTTTCAGGTCACCATCCCCGAACTTGGCACCATTCGCGCGCCCGAACCGCCCATCGTGATCCTGACCTCGAACCGCACGCGCGAGGTGCATGACGCGCTGAAACGCCGCTGTCTGTATCACTGGGTGGAATACCCGGATTTCGCCCGCGAACTGGCCATCCTGCAGGCCCGCGCCCCCGAGGCGCAGGCGGCCCTCAGCCGCGAGGTGGTGGCTTTCGTCCAGGCCCTGCGCCGCGAGGATCTGTTCAAGCGCCCCGGTGTGGCCGAAACCATCGACTGGGCAAAGTGCCTGTTGGCATTGGATGCGGTGCAACTGTCGCCCGAGGTGATCTCTGACACGCTGGGCGCAATCCTGAAATATCAAGATGACATTCAGAAAATCCAGGGGTCTGAGGCCAAGCGCCTGCTGGATCAGGTCCGCAAGGATCTTGATGCGGCATGATCCGCTTTTTCTGTTCCCAAATATCCCACGGGGGGCCCGGGGGGTGTGAAACCCCCCGGTGACAACGGTGGTCACCTACCCCTCCCTCGACATCCCCGACGACGGCAAGCTGGCCCATAACATCACCCATTTCGCCCGCGCGTTGCGCAAGGCGGGGCTGCCGATCGGCCCGGGCCGGGTGATCGACACTGTGCGCGCGGTCGAGGTTGCGGGTTTTACCGAACGCGCCGATTTCTACCACACCTTGCAGGCCTGCCTTGTCAGCCGCCCGGAACACCGACAGGTGTTCGCCGAGGTGTTCCGTCTGTTCTGGCGCGACCCGCGCTACCTTGAGCACATGATGTCGTTGTTGATCCCGCAGGTGCGCGGCGTGCAGGACGACCGCGCCGCCGCCCCCGCCGAACGCCGCGCCGCCGAAGCGCTGCTGGACGGTGCCGCCCCGCCCGAGGCGCTGACCGAGACGGAAACGGGCGAAGAGATCACCATCGACGCCACCGCGACCATGTCGGCGGAAGAACGGCTGCGCACGCTGGATTTCGAACAGATGTCGATGGCCGAGATGGCCGAGGCGAAGCGGATGCTGGCGCATCTGCGCCTGCCGGTGGCCCCGCTGGTCACCCGGCGGATGACGGCGGCGGTGGCGGGCAGCAGGATTGATGGCCGCAGGACACTGCGCGCCAGCCTGAGGCTGGGCGGCGAAATCACTGCGCTGAGCCGCAAGGCACCGGTCCAGCGCTGGCCCAATCTGATCGTGCTGTGCGATATTTCCGGTTCGATGTCCGACTACAGCCGGATGGTGCTGCATTTCGTGCATGCAGTCGCCAATCGGCGCGGGCAGGGCTGGGCAAAGGTGCATGCCTTTACCTTTGGCACGCGGCTGACCAACATCACCCGGCACCTGCGGACCCGCGATGTCGATGCGGCGCTGCAGGCCGCCGGGGCCGAAGCGCAGGACTGGTCGGGCGGCACGCGGATTGGCAGTTCGTTGCGTGCCTTCAACCGCGACTGGTCACGCCGGGTGCTGGGGCAGGGTGCGGTGGTGCTGCTGATCACCGACGGGCTGGACCGTGACGATGAAGGCGCCCTGGCCGCCGA
Source organism: Paracoccaceae bacterium (assembly GCA_031415015.1). Taxonomy (GTDB): domain Bacteria; phylum Pseudomonadota; class Alphaproteobacteria; order Rhodobacterales; family Rhodobacteraceae; genus JAUYQR01. The sequence goes on along the minus strand of JANOQT010000124.1, from coordinate 24,436 downwards.
GATGCAGCGGCTGCACCTGTCCTGTCGGCGGCTGATCTGGCTGAACCCGTTGTTGCGCTGGTCCGGCTTTGCGCCAAAGGCGGCGGGGATCAAGGCGATGTTGCCGCATGTCGACAGCTTTCGCGCCGGGCATTCGATTGCCTCGCTGGCGGCGCTGGGGGCGGTAATATCCGATCCCGGCGACGGGGGCGAGAAAGCGCGGCTGATGGCGGCGATCCGGGCAGACTGAGCAATCTGCAGACAAACGCATTGACGCGACAAGCTATCGGATGGCAAGCCGGTGATATCGCATATCCGGGCGATTGGCGCTTTGGTAGAAGGCATAAAGGCCCAGCCGTGGAACCGAACCGATTCGACTGGCGTTATCGTCGGGCCTTCCATCAAGAGGACTTGGTATGAGAAAATTTCTGATTTCGACCACGGCGCTGTCCGTGGCGCTGAGCCCGATCCACTCCTTCCCCGCCAGCGCGCAAGTGCTGGCCGAGGACGGATCGGTGATCGGTGCGGACGGATCGGTGCTCTGCACGCCCACGGCGGATGCAGCCTGCGATCTGGACGCGATCACCGCGATCCTGAGGGAAGCCGAGGCTGCGGTGCAGGCCGAAGCCGCCGCAACTGCCGCTGCGGAAGCGGAAGCCGCGGTCGCAGCGGAAGCCGCCGCAGCAGCGGAAGCCGAAGCCGCCGCCGCTGCAGAAGCCGCAGCGCAGGCAGCAGCCGATGCAGCCGCACAGGCCGAAGCTGACGCCGCCGCCGCCATCGAGGCCGAGGCGCAGGCCGCAGCCGCAGCCGAGGCAGCAGCGCAGGCTGAGGCAGATGTTGCCGCGCAGGCCGAAGCCGATGCAGCGGCAGCGGCAGAAGCAGCCGTGCAGGCCGAAGCCGATGCAGCGGCCTCTGCGGCGGCAGATGCGGCAGCCCAGGCAGAGGCCGAGGCCGCCGCTCAGGCAGAACTTGAAGCCGCGATTGCGGCCGACGCAGCGGTGCAGGCCGAAGCGGATGCAGCGGCGGCGGCAGAAGCCGAAGCTGCGGTTGAGCCGTCTGAAGCGCCCGTGGCCGAAGAGCCGGTCGTTGAGGAACCCGCAGCCGAAGAGCCGGTTGCTGAAGAGCCCGTCGTTGAAGAGCCGGTCGCTGAAGAACCAGTTGCCGAAGAACCGGTGGCGGAAGAGCCCGTGGCAGAAGAGCCTGTCGCCGAGGAACCGGTGGCCGAAGAACCCGCAGTTGAGGAACCCGTCGCAGAAGAACCGGTGGCCGAAGAACCTGTCGCGGAAGAGCCCTTCGCCGAACCAGCCGATGCTGCGTCGACCGAACCTGCGGTTGCCGAAGACCCGGCCATTGCCGCCGAAGAAGCTGCCGCGCTGGCAGCGGCCGAAGCGGAACTGGCAATCACAGCCGATGGCCCGGTTGTCGATCCGACCGCCGGCCTCAGGGTCGCAGAGCCCGATCCGGCCGAGGTTGTCGAACCGGTGGATGCCCCCGTGGTGTCGGAGACTGAAGTCGAAAGTCTGACCGAATTGCTGACTGCCGATCCGACCGCCATCACCCCCGAAGCCATTGGGGCTGCGGCGACCGTGGCTGCAACGAAGCCTCCGGCCGAAGGTGAAAAGCTGCTGGAAACCGCCCCGTCCGCCGATGTGGTTGCAGCGGTCACGGAAGTGATCACCGAAACCAGTGTCCGCGCCTCGACCGAGGAATTTGCGGCGGCACCGACGGCGGTTGCTTCAGGCAAGAAGGACAAGTTCTCCAACCTCGAAAAGGCGGGTCTGGTGGTTCTGGGCGCGCTTGTTGTGGGGGCCCTGATCAAGGGTGACCGCAGGAACGGCGCTGTCAATGAAGGCCCGGTTGTCAACGAAGGCCCGGTTGGTGACAGCCGCGTCGTGTCGAACACCGGTGACCGGGTGATCATTTTGCGCCCCGATGGCACCTATCAGGTGCTGAAGGACGACGATGCGATCATCCGCAGCCCCGGATCGACCGTTCGCACCGAAACCTATCGTGACGGATCCACGCGCACCATCGTGGAGCGTGAGGATGGCTCGCAGATCGTCACGATCCGCGATGCAACCGGCCGCGTGCTGCGCCGGGCGCAGTATGACCGGCTGGGCCGCGAGCGGATCCTGATCGACGATCTGGCGGTTGAAGAGGTCGTGGTGATCCGCGATCTGCCGACGCCCCGGAAGCGGATCGTGATTTCGTCCAAGGACAACGATGTGGCGCTGAAGCGCGAACTTGCGGTGCTGGAGGCGGATACTGCCGGGCGCAAATTCTCGTTGCGTCAGATCCGCGACATTCCGCAAGTGCGGGCACTGGCGGCGACGATTGATGTGGAAAGCATCACCTTTGCCACCGGGTCTTCGGCGATCGCTTCTGCCGAGGCGCGCAATCTGGCCGATCTGGGCGGGGTCATGCAGGATCTGCTGGAAGACAACCCCGGCGAGATCTTCCTGATCGAAGGTCATACGGACGCCACTGGCAAGGCTGCGCTCAATCTGGCGCTGTCGGACCGGCGCGCGGAATCGGTGGCGCTGGCGCTGACGGAATACTTCGACATTCCGCCGGAGAACATGGTGATCCAGGGCTACGGTGAAACCGAACTGCTGATCGACACCGAAGCGAACGAGCCGCAGAACCGCCGCGTCGAAGTGCGGGTGATCACCCCGCTGATGCGGACTGCCGCCCTGCAGTAAGCAGCGGCTTTGAAAACCGAAGCGCCGCGGATCATGGATCCGCGGCGTTTTCATTTGGCTCTGGCGGCAAGGCCGTTGCGGGATCATATTCAGGCGTCAGGGAGGATCACAAATGAGCCGTGCCGCGCATGACAGCATTCCCGAAGCCGCTTTGGCCTGGAACCGCGCCGGTGCCGGGGCAGCACTGGCGACCGTGGTGGAAACCTGGGGATCGGCGCCGCGTCAGGCGGGCAGTCAGCTGGCGGTTTCCGGGGCGGGCGAGATGGTCGGCTCGGTCTCTGGCGGCTGCGTCGAAGGCGCGGTGGTGAGCGAGGCGCTGGAAGCACTGGCGGACCGCAAGGCGCGCATCCTGACCTTCGGCGTCAGTGACGAGACGGCGTTTGCCGTCGGTCTGGCGTGCGGTGGGACGATCCGGGTGCTGGTGGAACCGGTGGGCGAGGGCACCGAAGCGCTGCCCGAAGGCCTGCTGGCCGATCTGGTTGCCGCGCGGGCCGCGTCGCGCGCGGTGGCCATGGTCACCCGACCGGAAGGCTGGGCGCGCGATCTGGTCCTGGCGGGGATGGATGCGGCGGTCGATGCGCGCCTGCGCGCCGACAGCTCCGGGATGGAGGACGACGGGCGGTTCATTGCCGTTCACAACCCGCCCTTGCGGCTGATCGTGGTGGGGGCGGTGCACATCGCGCAGCCTTTGCTGACCATCGCGCGGACCTGCGGCTATGCCTGCACCCTGATCGACCCGCGCGCGGCCTTTGGGTCGGAAGCGCGGTTTCCGGGCGAGGTGATTCTGGACGACTGGCCCGATGACGCGCTGGCCAGCCTTGCGCCCGACGCGCGCACCGCCGTGGTGACGCTGACGCATGATCCCAAGCTGGACGATCCCGCCCTGCGCTTTGCGCTGCGCGCGCCGGTGTTCTACGTCGGCGCGCTGGGATCGAAAAAGACGCATGCGAAGCGAGTGGAGAGGTTGCAGGCGGCCGGGTTTACCGAGGCCGAGATTGCGCGCATCCAGGCACCCGTGGGGGTGAGCATCGGGGCGAAGACGCCGGCGGAAATTGCGGTGAGCGTGATGGCCCAGATCACTGCGGCGCTGAGGCAGTAATGCGGTTTGGCCCGGTTCCCCTGGCCGAGGCTGCGGGCGCGGTGCTGGCGCATTCGGTGCCCTTGCCGGACGGGCGGCTGCGCAAGGGGGTTCTTCTTGGGTCGGCCGATCTGGCACGGCTGGCGGCGGCGGGTGTCACCACGGTAACGGTGGCGCGACTGGCACTGGACGATGTGCACGAAGACGCCGCTGCCCTTGCCGTGGCGCAGGCGCTGGTGCCCGATCCCGATGCGGCGGGGCTTGTCCTGCGTCCCGTAGGAACCGGGCGCGTCAACATTCATGCCGATGTGACCGGCGTGGCCGAGGTGTTGGCCGACCGGGTCGATGCCCTGAATGCGGTCGATCCGATGATCACCCTGGCGACCGTGCCGCGCTGGCAGCGGCTGACCGACGGAGACATGGTGGCGACGGTCAAGATCATCTCTTACGCGGTCGGCGGTGCGTCGCTGGCAGCCGCCTGTGTGGCCGGGGCGGATGCGCTGCGGATGCGCCCGGCGGTGATGACGCGGGCGGTTCTTATCCAGACGGTCACTGATGCGGACGACGGCGAAAAGGGCCACCGGGCGATCCAGAGGCGGTTGGCCGCGTTGAATGTCGGCATGGCGCCGAAACGCCTTGTGCCGCACCGCGAGGCAGACCTTGCGACAGCACTGCGCGATGTCAGCGGGGCCGACCTGATCCTGATCCTGACCGCTTCTGCGACCTCAGACCCGCAGGATGTGGCTCCCGCAGCGCTGCGACTGGCCGGGGGCGTGGTCGCGCGGTTCGGGATGCCGGTCGATCCGGGAAACCTGCTGTTCATTGGCCAGCTTGGCGCGGTGCCGGTCATCGGATTGCCGGGCTGCGCCAAAAGCCCGGCGCTGAACGGGGCGGACTGGGTGATGGAGCGGGTGATCTGCGGTGTTCCGGTCAGTTCCGGGGATATCGCCGCGATGGGGGTGGGCGGGTTGTTGAAGGAATCGCCGGCACGGGGCCGCCCGCGGGAGGCTAAGGCGGAATGAAAACGGGGGCCAAACGGCCCCCGGGATCACATCGCGCAGAAGGCCCGGATTACTTCGGGCCGATCATCATCACCATCTGCCGGCCTTCAAGGCGCGGGAAGGATTCGATCTTGCCGATCTCGGTCACGTCAGCCTCGACGCGCTTCAGCAATTCCAGACCCAGCTCCTGGTGGGCCATTTCGCGGCCCCGGAAGCGCAGGGTGATCTTGACCTTGTCGCCCTCTTCCAGAAACTTGACCACCGAGCGCATCTTGACATCGTAGTCGTTGGTATCAGTTCCGGGACGGAACTTGATTTCCTTGATCTCGATGATCTTCTGCTTTTTGCGGGCCTCGGCCTCGCGCTTCTGGGTCTCGTACTTGAACTTGCCGAAATCCATGATCTTGCAGACCGGCGGTTCGGCTGTCGGCGAAATTTCGACCAGATCAAGACCGGCTTCTTCAGCCATCTGCATCGCGCGGGCGGGCGTCACGACCCCGACATTTTCGCCATCCGCGCCGATCAGGCGGATTTCCGGGGAACGGATGCGATCATTGATCCGAGGGCCGGTTTCGCGTTGCGGCGGGGCATTGTGAGGTCTGCGGGCTATGGTGGTGGTCCTTGAGTTGTTCCGTCATGCGTGCGCAATCTAGCCGCGCGGCCCGGCCACTTCAACCCGCCACGCTGCGGAATTGTGCCGAATTCCGGCGCAACAATCATGTTTATCCGGGGCTTTTGGCGCTCAGACCTTTTCAATCGACCCCTAAACTGCCATATCACCGCCCATCCGGATCCTTCCTCCGGTTATGGGAGTAAAAGACATGAACAGAAATGTAATCATCGGCGCCATCATCGTTCTGCTGGCAGCGGGCGGCTATTACCAATTCAGCTACAAGCCAGCGCAAGAGGCCGCCATGGTGGCCGAAGCTGCCAAGCAAGCTGAAGAAGCTGCCGCTGCCACCAAGGCTGCAGAAGAAGAAGCCGCGGCTGCTGCCGCCAAGGCCGCTGAAGAAGCCGCCGCCGCCGCCGCTGCCACCGAAGCTGCACCAGCCGCTGCAGATGCCGCCACCGCTGCGCTGGATCCGGCAAACTTCAACGCTGACGCCGTTGTAGCACTGATCGACGGCTCGACGCTGGACGATGCGATGAAGACCACGCTGAAGACCGCAGTCGAGGCCGCCCGGACCAACCCGGCGCTGGTGGCTGATACCATCGCTCAGGTGAAGACCGCGCTGGGCATGTAATCTGCCCGATCGGGCAAATGAGAAGGCCGCAGAATCGTACCTGCGGCCTTTTTCATTGCTGTATCAGTCTGTCAGGATCAGGCGCTGGTTTCGGCACAGATCGGTCTGTCCGGTCACCTCTTCGCCACCCTCAAAGCTGGCGCGCGCCCAGACCTTGCCGCAGCGCACCAGAGCAAGCTCAAGCCGCCGGATATCGCCGGGGGCAATCGGGTCGATGATCGTGCCGATATTGTCGTCGATGACTTCGCCCGTATCGCTGACGGGATAGACGCTGATCGCATCCACGTCACGCGAGGACTGGTTGTCGAAGTCGATGGTCACAAGGTCGTCGGCAAGGGCAGGCGAGGCGATCAGCAGGGCGGCGATCAGGGCTTTCAAATGCCGTCGCCCACGAAGGCCTTTTCGACCACATATTCCAGCGGCTCGGAATTGGCGCCTTCGCGCAGGCCGAAGGTTTCCAGCACCGCTTTCACATCGTGGTTGAAGGCCAGACTGCCACAGACCATGGCGCGGTCTTCTTCCGGGTTCATCGGCGCAAGGCCCAGATCGGCAAAGACCTTGCCGCTGGTCATATTGTCGGTGATCCGGCCCATGTGGGGTGACGGTTCGCGGGTGGTGGTGGGATAGTATTTCAGCTTGTCGCCGACCAATTCGCCAATCAGCGCGTCATCCTTCAGGCTTTCGACCAGTTGGCGCCCGTATTCCAGTTCGGCCACCTCGCGGCAGGTGTGCATCATGATGACCTGATCGTATTTCTCATAGGTTTCCGGTTCGCGCATCAGGCTGGCAAAGGGCGCTATGCCTGTGCCGGTGGCCAGGAACCAGAGGCGGGAGCCGGGCAGCAGCGCGTCATGCACCAGCGTGCCCACCGGTTTGGGGCGCAGGATGATCTCGTCGCCGGGCTGGATGTGCTGAAGTCGCGAGGTCAGCGGGCCGTCCGGCACCTTGATCGAATAGAACTCCAGCTCGTCATCCCAGGCGGGCGACGCGATGGAATAGGCGCGCAGCAGGGGTTTGCCAGTGTCGCCCATCAGGCCGATCATCACGAACTCGCCCGACCGGAAGCGCAGGCTTTTGGGCCGGGTGACGCGGAAGGAAAACAGCCGGTCGGTCCAGTGGGTCACGGCGGTGACGGTCTGGGCGTCGGGGATATGCGCCTTTGCGGGCGCGGGGCTTGCGTCTTGCATGGCCATCGCTTCGTTCATTTCAGTTACTTTCGGAATAGGGCTTTGGCAGAGCGGGGGGAACCCGAAATCAGGCCCTGAGCATCGCCTGATAGTCATGCGCGCGCCAGTCCGCCCGGAACTGCCACTGATCTTCGGGCTGACGGAGGGCGAGGTCGTCGGGGATTTCCACCTGATCAAAGCCGGTGCGGCGCAGCATGGCGTATTGATCGGCGATCACCGGCCCGACTGCGCGCAAGATGCCGGTGTAGCCCATCATCCGCAACCGCCGGGCGACGGTAAAGGCGCGCCCGTCACTGAATGCGGGAAAGGCGATGCGGATCAGATTCAGGTCCGGCAGCAGTGCGCGCAACACCTCGGGTTCGTCGGTGTTGGCCAGATCGACAGCACCCTGATGGCGTGCGATGTCGGCCAGCGGCACGAAGCCAACCTCGGACGCAGGCGCAAAGCCCTGATCGGTGACAAGAACGCTCATGCAGCGGATTCCTTTGGAACGCGGACGGCTTTGCCGTCGATGAAGTGGATGCCGCATTCGACCTTTTCGCTGCCCCGCCAACGGCCTGCGCGAGGATCTTCACCAGGTTTCACAGCGCTGGTGCACGGCGCGCAGCCGATGGACGGAAAGCCCTTGGCGACGAGAGGATGCCGGGGCAGCCGGTTTTCCACCATGTATTCCTCAAGATCCTCGCGGCCCCAGTGGGCCAGCGGGTTGACCTTGATGCGCAGATCGCCCTCGGCCTCGAAGAACTCCACCGTGTCACGGCTGGCCCCCTGATACCGCTTGCGCCCGGTGATCCAGCCGTCAAATCCGGCCAGCGCGCGTTCCAGCGGTTCGACCTTGCGGACGGTGCAGCAGGCGTCGGTGTTGAACTGGTGCAGGGTGTTGTCGGGGTCTTCAAAAGCCACACGCGGCCGTGCGGCGCGAATGGTGCGCACGTCGCAGAGGTGCAGCTTTTCGGCAACCTCGCGCTGGTAATCCAGCGTCTCGGCGAACAGCATCCTCGTGTCGATGAACAACACCGGCGTTTCGGGGGCGATGACAGAAACGAGGTGCAGCAGCACCACCGATTCTGCGCCGAAGGATGACACCAAGGCCACCCGGCCCAGATCGGCGTCGTTCAGCGCGTGTTCCAGCACCGCTGTCGCCGAATGGTGGCGATAGCGCGCGTTCAGCGATCCAACCCGCGCGGCCACATCCCCGGAATGCAGATCACGCGGCATCTTTTTCGCCTTCGGCCCCGTACAGCGCCGATTTGAACGGCTCCAGCCCGACGCGGCGGTAGGCCTGCAGGAAGGTCTCGGTCGGCTCTGTCCGCAAGGCCAGATAGGCGCGCAGGATGCGCTCAATCGCGGGGGTGATCTCTTCGTAAGAAAAGCCCGGCCCGATCTTGTCGCCAATCACCGCGGTTTCAGTGCCGTCACCGCCCAGGGTGATCTGGTAATTCTCCACCCCCGCCCGATCCAGCCCCAGAATGCCGATATGGCCGACATGGTGATGCCCGCAGGCGTTGATGCAGCCGCTGATCTTGATCTTGAGCGGGCCAATGTCATGTTCCAGCTTCAGCGCGTCGAAATGCAGAGCCAGTTCCTGTGCCACGGGGATCGAGCGGGCGGTGGCCAGACTGCAATAATCCATGCCGGGGCAGGCGATGATGTCGGACAACAGGCCCTCATTGGCGGTGCCAAGCCCCGCCTGCATCAACGCAGCATGCACGGCGGGCAGGTCGGATTTGTGGACATGCGGCAGGATCACGTTCTGCTCATGGCTGATGCGCAGATCGCTGTGCCCGTAGCGTTCGGCCAGATCGGCCATCAGGCGCATCTGGGCCGAACTTGCATCGCCGGGAGTTTCGCCATGCGCTTTCAGGCTGATCGTGACGATGGCGTATTGCGCGTTGCGGTGGGTGGCGAGGTTGGTGTCAGCCCAGGCACGGAAGGTCGGATCGGCTTTGTAGAACGCATCAAAGGCATCGACAGGTGCGTTGCGGAAGGCGGGGGGGGCAAAGGCGGTGCGGATGTCCGCGAGCAGCTTCTGGTCGTTGCCGCCAAAGAGGGGGCGAAGTTCGGCGAACCGGGCTTCGATCATGCGAGTGATCTCTTCCGCGCCGGTTTCATGCACGGTGATCTTGATGCGCGCCTTGTATTTGTTGTCGCGCCGGCCAAGCGTGTTGTAGACGCTGAGCACCGCCTCGACATAGGGCAGCAGATCGGCCACGGGCAGAAAATCGCGCACCGTCACACCAATCATCGGGGTGCGGCCCAGACCGCCGCCGACCATCACCTCGAACCCCGGTTCGCCCGCCGCGTTGCGGTGCATGCGCAGACCAATGTCATGCGCGCGCGTCACCGCCCGGTCAGTTGGGCTGCCGGTGACGGCGATCTTGAACTTGCGGGGCAGGAACTGAAACTCCGGATGGTCGGTGGACCATTGGCGCAGCAGTTCGGCGTAGGGGCGCGGGTCTTCGACCTCGTCCGCCGCGGCACCGGCGAAATGGTCGGCGGTGACGTTGCGCACGCAGTTGCCGGAGGTCTGGATCGCGTGCATTTCCACATCCGCAAGTGCCGTCAAAATGGCGGGCACGTCGGGCAGTTTCGGCCAGTTGAACTGGATGTTCTGCCGGGTGGTAAAGTGGCCATAGCCCTTGTCCCAGGTGTCGGCGATCAAGGCCAGTTGGCGCATCTGACGCGGGCTGACGGTGCCGTAGGGGATGGCGATCCGCAGCATGTAGGCGTGCAGTTGCAGGTATAGGCCATTCATGAGGCGAAGGGGACGGAACTCCTCTTCCGTCAGCGATCCGTCGAGGCGGCGCGCCACCTGATGGGTGAACTGGTCCACGCGGGCGCGAACAAAGTTTTCGTCGAAGTCGGAATAGGAGTACATCGCTGCCTCAGTTCGCCAGATCGGCTTGCTTGCCGTGATTGTAGTTTGACGGGCCACGGGTGCGGAATTCCTCGCGGAAATGCGTCGGCTCCGGCCCGTTCTGCCCGGGCTTTGCATCGGCGAGATAGGCCCCGACGACAAGCAGTTTCTGCGCTGCCGCATGCAAAAGTCGCATCTGGGCGTGCGCCTCGTCTTCGATCAGCTCCGCCTCGTGATGGTGCTGCGACCAGCGGTCATCCGTGGTCAGATAGACGACATCGCCTTCACGCAGGCGGTTGGCGGTGACGACCTTCGGGGTGAAACGACGGCTCATGCGCGGGCCTCCTTGAGGGCTGAAAGGGCAGTTGCGGTCTGGCGCGGGGCCAGACCGAACAGGATGACGGCGGGGCCATCGGTCTGGGCTGCGGCCTCGGGCAGGGTGGCGAGCGTGGCGGGGAAGATCCGCTGTTCGGCACGCGACGCATACTCGACCACGGTAACAGGCGTGTCACCGCTGGCCCCGTGCATCAGCAGGCGGCCCTGAATGAACCGGGCGGATTTGCGGCCCATGTAGATCGCGGCCACTTCGCCGCGACGGGCAAGCCCGCGCCAGTCCTGTTCGGCAAAACCGGCCATGTCATGCCCGGTGAGGATGCGCAGGCTGGCATTGCGGCCGCGCCGGGTCAGGGATTGGCCGATGCTGGCGGCGGCGACGGTGGCCGAGGTCAGGCCGGGCAGGATGGTGAAGCTGACGCCCGATGCTTCCAGCGCCTCGATTTCCTCATCCAGACGCCCGAAGATGCCGCAGTCGCCGCCCTTCAGCCGCACCACCCGTTTGCCCGACAGCGCATGGGCGACAAGGGCCGCGTTGATCGTGGCTTGCGCGGTGGACGGGCCGAACCCCTCCTTGCCCACGTCCAGCAGGGTGACATGCGCCGGTATCAGGGCCAGAATCTCGGGCCCGACCAGACGGTCGTGGATTACCACCTCGGCCTCGGTCAACGCGCGGTAGGCCCCCAGCGTCAGATGCGCCGCCGCCCCGGGACCGGCACCGACAAAGACGACTGGCAAAGGCGAGGGCAGATCGGGCATGGTGCTGGCTTTCGGGTTTCTGGTCTCAATATAGAAGATTTTCCCGGTTATGAACCAGTGGCCCTTGCAGATAAGGACGTTTGTTCCGATACTGACCGGGATCGGAATGTGGTTCCGACAAAGGGGGGACACGGCGAATGGCAGCCCAACTGGATGAACTGGACCGGAAAATCCTGTCCGAACTGCAAACCGACGCCGAGCAGTCACTGGACGAGATCGCCCGCAAAGTCGGCTCATCGAAGACCCCGGTTTGGAACCGGATCCGGCGCATGCGCGAACAGGGGGTGATCACCCGCACAACCGCGATCCTGGATGCCGAGGCGCTGGGGCTGGAGGCGTGTTTCTTCGTGCTGATCCGCACCTCCGAGCATGAGGCGGACTGGCAGAAGAAATTCCTCAAAGCCCTGCAGATGCGCCCGGAAGTGCTGGAAGCGCACCGGTTGGCCGGGGACATCGACTATATCCTGAAAGTGCGGGTCAAGAACGCGCGGGCATACGACACGTTCTATCAGGCGCTGATCTCAGAGGTGCGGATTTACAATGTGACCGCTCTTCTGAGCATGGAAGAGATCAAGTCGACGACGGTTCTGCCCTTGTGACCCTGCCACCGGAGTATTTGGGAAAAGAGCCAATCAGCCGCGATGGGTGGTGACCATCAGCCGCGTAAGCCCATGAAAATGATAGACGTCGCCGTAGTGCGGCGGTTCGGTCAGGCACAGCCCGGGGTGGCGGTGAAACAGGATCGGCAGTGCGGTTTGCAGTTCCAGCCGGGCCAGCGGCGCGCCGACGCAGAAATGCAGGCCCGCCCCAAAGCTGGCATGGGGTCTGATCGTCCGGTCACGCTGAAAGCGGTCGGGAGCATCCCAAACCCCCGGATCGCGGTTCGCTGCGGCAAGCAGAAGGCCGACACGATCGCCGCGCCGGAAGCGGTGGGTCATCACCTCCACATCCTCGTAGGCCCAGCGGGTGAACATGTGCAGTGCGGGGTCGAAGCGCAGGATTTCCTCCACCGTCCCTTCAACGTTGTCGGGGGACAGGGCCGAAAGGGGGGTGCGCGTCTCCAGCAGGGTCTTCACCCCATTGCCGATGGTGTGCACCGTCGCCTCGTGACCGGCATTCAACAGCAGGATGCAGGTCGAGATAAGCTCTTCGGTCGACAGCCGTTGGCCTTCCATTTCGGCTGCGATCAGATGGGTGATCAGGTCATCGGCGGGCTGTGCGCGGCGGGCCGTGATGTAATCGGTCAAAAAGGCGACGAAGGCCTCGGTCGCGGCAACGGCTGCGGCCTCCATCCCGGGGGTCCGGCGGGCCTGATACATGCCGACCATGGCATTCGACCAGCGCAAGAGATCGGGGGCCATCGCCTCCGGCACCCCCAGCAAGCGAGCAATGATGATGACCGGCAGGAGTTGGCCAAGGGCTTGCAGCAGGTCGAACGGACCGGCGGGAAAGCGGTCGATCAACTGGTGGGTCAGGCTTTCAATCTCGGACTGCAAGGCGGCGATCCGGCGCGACGTGAAGGCGCGCAGGACCAGACCGCGCAAACGGGTGTGGCGCGGCGGTTCCAGTTCCAGCATCGAATGCGCCTCGACCGCGAAGAACGGCGCAAGGTGGGGTGGGATTGTCACAGGGTCGGGGGCTTCGCGGCCAAAGCGGCGGTCGCGGAAGATGGCGTTCACCGCTGCCGCATTGCCCGTGCAGACAAGGTCATAATCGGCCCAATGAAAGAACGGGCCTTTCGCCCGCGCCGCTTCATAGAACCGATAGGGATCTTGCACGAAATCCGGCTCTGTTGGCGATTGACGCAGAGTTTCCATCCGCTTACCGCCGTAGCGGCAACAGGCCCTGCGCAATCAGCGCGCCCGCCACGACGATCACAGCCCCGGCCGCCTGCCACCAGTTCCACGCCCCGCCCATCAGAAACACGATCAGCATCACGTAGAACGGCACCGCGTTCATATGCAGGCTGGCCGCGCCGATGCCGATCCGCCCGACCGAGATGATCCACAACAACTGGCTTACCGCCATCGACCCGATCCCGAAAATCGCCAGCCCGGTGAACTCCCGTGGTCCGATGGCCGACCAGTCGGGCCAGGCATCGCGGGCCACCCCGTCGGCCACTGCAGCAATCGTCATGATGATCGCCGCACCCGTGACGGTGATGGCGCAGCGGCCAAGTGCGCTCAGATCCGGCAACGCGCGGACCGTCTCGCGCGAGCCCCAGGTGTAGCACAGCACCGAGGCAAGCGCCGCCAGCGCGCCATAGCCGAAATCGACGGCCCCCATGTTGCCGGCAAGGGCAACCAGCCCGCCCGCGATAGACAGAACCAGTCCCAAAGCCACAGCGCGGGTGAAGGGGCGGCGGTCCGCTACGCATTCCAGTGCGATCCCGGCCACCGGCATGGTGGCGGTGGCGATGGCCACGGTGACCGCATCGGTCAGGGTCAGGGCAATGATGACGAACACCGACGCCAGCCCAAGCGTCACAAAGCCCACCCAGGCCCCGCGCAGCCAGTCGGCCTGCCGGATCGCAAAGGTTCCCTCGACCGCCCACCAGACCGGCAGCAGAACCAGCGCCGCCAATAGCGCGCGGCTGGCGGTCAGGGCCAGCGGTGGCATATGCGGCACGATCAGATCCGCCGCAGGCAGACCGGCTGCCCAGATCATCATCGAGGCAAGGCAAATCAGATTGGCGATGAACAGGCTGCGGCCCGGGGCTGTTGCGGTCAGGGTCATCACGGGTACATAGCGCCAAGCTGGGCAGGGCGCTGGCCCGGGTGCGACAGGCTGGTGTCGTCAGACGGCAAGTGCGGCAACGATGGCCCCGAAATCGGCGGCCTTCAGGCTGGCCCCGCCGACCAGCGCCCCGTCAACATCCCGAACCGCAAAGATTTCGGCGGCATTGGATGGCTTGACCGACCCGCCGTACAGCAGGCGCACTCCGGCGGCCTCATTACCGATCCGGTCCGTCAGGCGGGCGCGCAGAAAAGCGTGGACCTCGGCAATCTCGGCAAGGGTTGGCGTGCGGCCGGTGCCGATGGCCCAGACCGGCTCGTAGGCCAGAACCAGCGTTGTGGCGGTGGCGCTGGCAGGCACCGACCCGTCCAGCTGCCCGCCGATCACCTCCAGCGTGCGGCCAGCATCACGGTCGGCCTCGGTCTCGCCGATGCAGACAATGGCCACAAGACCGGCGGCGATGGCAGCGGCGGCCTTGGCCTGCACCAGCGCGTCGGTCTCGCCGTGATCGGTCCGCCGTTCCGAATGGCCGACGATCACATGGGTGGCACCTGCGTCGTGCAGCATGGCCGCCGAAATGTCACCGGTATGCGCCCCGGACGCGTCCGGGTGGCAATCCTGCCCGCCGACCAGCAGGGCCGAGCCTTTGGCCGCCCATGCCATCTGTGCCAGCAGCGTGGCGGGCGGGCACAACAGCATTTCGCACGCCGGGGCAGGGTGGTCGGCGATCAGCGCCTTGACCTCGGCCAGAGCGGCAGAGGTTCCGTTCATCTTCCAGTTCCCGGCTGCCAGTCTGCGCATTGCCACTCTCCCTTGGTCCACGCCGCAAGGCGTAGCGCCTCGGTCGCCAAAGGGAAAGACCCATGCCTTTCGCGTTCGCAAATATCCTCAGGGGGAGAGCCGGAACGGCGAGGGGGCGGAACGCCCCCTGATCCGAGCCGAAGCGCCATGGCGCTGAGCCGAGACAAGGGGGAATGCGGCTTTGCCGCTCTGCTTGAAAACCGTCCTTACAGAAAACCGTCCGGTCAGAAAACCGTCAGACCACCAGATTGTCAGGCGGCCGGCTGGTCCTTGAACTTGATCGATTCGCCGCAGCCGCAGGCCTCGGCCACATTCGGGTTGCGGAACTTGAAGCCAGAGTCCAGCAAGCCGGTCTGGTAGTCGATTTCGGTGCCGATCAGGAACATCTGCGCCATCGGCGCGATCATCACCCGCGCGCCGTCCTGTTCCACCACCTCGTCCAGCGGGTTGACCGAGGACACGTAGTCCATGGTGTACTCCATCCCCGCGCAACCGCCCTTCTTGACGCCGATGCGCAGGCCGCTTGACCCCTCACGTTGCATCAGCCGAGCGATCTGGGCACGTGCGGTGGGGGTCATGGTGACGGCGGCTTTGCCGGGAATGCCGAACATGGGAACCTCGCTTTTCCTATACTTAGGGTAGCAGATCGGGAATTCCAAGAGAAGGCAGCAGTCCAAGCGACCAGATCACCCCCGCCGAGACCGCAATCGCCCAGCCGAACGAGGCCAGCGTGCCGATGATCACGTATTCGCTAAGTCTGCCTTCATCCTTGACCGCCCCAAAGCGCAGGACGGATTTCGCGGCGATTAGAAAGCCGATGCCCGCAGCTTGCCCGGTCAGGATCAACAGATAGATCAGCCCGCGTTCCAGCGTGCCGATGACCCGGCCCCCGTTGCGCAGACCGGCGGGGGTGTCATCGGCCCAGGGTTGCATCAGCAGGCCCACGGCAAAGCCGCCCGCCTGGGTGGCAAGGATCAGACCGGCAAGGATCGCCATCACGCCGGAAAGCCAGTGCATCTGTGCCCAAAGCCCGTCGGACCACAGGCCGGGGTGAAGGACCGCGAGTGTAATGATGCTTGCCAGATGCGCCGCCTGATCGGCCAGAAACGGGCCAAGACGGTTGGGGAAGTACCCTACCTTGACCGCATCAATGATCATGTGAACCCCGGCGAGGCCAAAGATCAGCGGATGCAACGATCCGGTGGCAAGGATCGCCGTCCCCAGCACCACCCCGATATGCGCCAGCATGGCCGCAGGCTGGCGCTTGTTCGCAACCATCCAGTTGGTCTGAAACAGGAAGTCGGCGAGGGCGTGTGCAAGGAGGAGGGCTGTGAAGGTTTCAATCATGTGCGGTCACTGAGTTCATGTTCGAAGGCGGAGACCACGGCTTTGATGTCCCACCAGTTGGCACCTTGCAAACGATAGCTGGCAGCGGCCGGGCTGATGCCCAGAGATTTTGCGATGGATACGCCAGAAGGCTCCGATGGAGCTAATGCCAATACCATCGCTTCAGCCTGCTGTGGGGTCCATTTGCGTGCCACTTGGTCAGTAAGGCGCGCGGCTGCCCAAGTCATTTCATTCAATTTTCGGGTCATGCTCGCAATGGCGAATGCCGAGCGCCTTGGCATACTGTCGAGCACTTCTCCCGAGACGACAAATGCATTGCCGGCCTCGGCCGCAAGGGATTGCGCACGTTCCATCGCGATCTCGTCAATACCGACCGAAAACCGGCTCAACGGGACTTTCAGACTGCGCAATCGGGCGGTGACCAGCAGGGTGAATCTCAGCGCCAGTTCAGGCTTCGTCAGCAAAACCTGCCAGCCGTCGCCGCGGTGGCGTGCAAAGGGGGCGGCCATGAATTTCGCCGTATCTGCGATCGCTTCGATTGCACGATCAGTTGCCAACTGGCCCGCTTTGCGCGAGCCAATCAGGTCTCCAGTCAGGACTGCTGCGTCGGTCATGAAGACGGTATCTATCATAGGATAGGCTGGGTATCAAATCTATTCAGCTTAGAAGCTTAATTTGATAAGTATCAAGTCATAAGGCTGAATTTACATGAACCCCAGTTCCAGCTTGGCCTCGTCCGACATCATGTCCATCCCCCAGGGCGGGTCGAAGGTCATCTGCACGTCGACGTGCTTCACCCCCGCCAGCGGTTCCACCGCGTCGGCGACCCAGCCGGGCATTTCACCCGCGACAGGGCAGCCGGGGGCGGTCAGGGTCATGGTGATGTTGACGGCATTCTCGGGGTCGATCTCGATGGTGTAGACCAACCCCAGATCATAGATGTTCACCGGAATCTCCGGGTCAAACACGGTACGGCAGGCGTCAACCACCTGATCATACAGCGGGTGTTCGGTCGAAGAGGGCTTGATCAGCGGTGTGCCCTCGATTTGGTCGGTCATCTGGATTGTCCTGCCATCACCGGAGTTGTTGATAGATTATATAGGGAATACCCCGGCAAGGTCCAGAGGCCCCCTCAGAACGGGATTTCGTCATCCATGTCAGAGCGTCCGCCGGCAGGTGCGCCACCGCCATAACCGCCGCGCCCGCCACCGGACGAGGCGCCGCCGCCGCCCTGACCGCCGCCCTGATCCTCATAGCCGCCGCGATCGTCGTAGCCGCCACCACCGCCACCGCCGCTGCCACCACCCGAGCCGCCGTCACGCCCGCCCAGCAGGGTCAGTTCACCGCGATAAGGCCGCACCACGATTTCGGTTGAGTAGCGGTCTGCCCCGGACTGGTCCTGCCATTTGCGGGTTTCAAGCTGCCCCTCGATATAGACCGTGGAGCCTTTTTTCAGATATTGCTCGGCGATCTTGCCCAAAGGTTCGTTGAAAATCGCGACCGAATGCCATTCGGTGCGTTCCTTGCGTTCGCCACTGGCCTTGTCGCGCCAGGTCTCGGAGGTGGCAATGCGCAGGTTCACCACCTTGCCGCCGTTGGGAAAGCTGCGCACTTCCGGGTCGCGGCCAAGATTGCCGATGATGATGACCTTGTTGACCGACCCTGCCATGACACTCTCCCTGATTCCATGCGTCGCGGCAGTTTTGCCGCCCTATGGTTAACGAAGCTTTAGCGCCCCCCGGTTCGCCCTGCAACTCGCCTTGCGTGAGGCGCGCGCTGGAAGGATCGGCGAAAGCCCGCCGGAAGCGGCGGGTGCAGGTGCGGAATCCCCGGCGATTCCGCGCTGGAAAAGATCGCTCGAACAGGTATATTCACCGGGTTCTGCCCGGGTGGCAGGTGTGAAGCGGGAGGGGTCGGTGTGGGGCGGTTCGGCGGTATGATCTTCGGTCTGGTTGCGGCACAGTTAGCGCTGCCCGTCGCGGCTGAGGCATTGCGGCTGACCGGATCGACGAAATCCCGCTCTGCCATCTTTGAATCTCAGGCCCGGCTCCTGGATGACAAGCTGTCCAAGCAATACAGCGGGTCGGTCAAGCTGACGCCCAAAGGCAAGAAATCGTCCGTGGATGAGGCGGAGGTCACGCCGAAATACCGGGGCAGCTACAAGGGTGCCTATCTTGAGGTGGCCAAGGCCGCCGCCCGCAAGCACGGCGTGCCGGAGGATCTGTTCCTGCGGCTGGTACAGCAGGAAAGCGGCTGGAACCCCGGGGCGGTGTCGCACAAGGGTGCCACCGGTCTGGCGCAACTGATGCCGGGAACGGCGTCAAAGCTGGGCGTCGATATCGACAATCCCGAAGAGAACCTTGAAGGCGGCGCCCGCTATCTGCGGATGATGTACGACAAGTTCGGCACATGGAAACTGGCGCTGGCCGCCTATAACGCCGGCCCCGGAGCGGTCGAGGCGCATGACGGCATCCCCCCCTATGCCGAGACAAAGAATTACGTGACGGCGATTCTGGGCTGACGCAGGGGCGTCAAAACGCCACCCGTTCCCCAAGTTCCACCACCCGGTCCCGTGGCAGGTGATAAAAGTCCGACGGATCGGCGGCAAAGCGTGTCAGCAGGGCATAGATCCGGTTCAGGGTGCGTTTCGGCCCGAAGCCACCCGCCACGACAGGACGCCTGCGCCCCAGAAAAAAGCTGGAGGCCATGACATCGAACCGCAGTCCCGCCCTGCGCGCCTGAATCATCGCCCGCGATACATTCGGCGTTTCCATGAATCCGAACCGCAAGGTCAGGCGGGCAAAGCGGCCCCCCAGGGGTTCAAGGATGGCACGTTCGTGCGGTTCGGCCAGCGGCGTGCGCAGCGTCTCGATGGTCAGGATGATGTTTTGTTCATGCAGCACGCGGTTGTGCTTGAGATTGTGCAGCAGGGCTGACGGCACCACATCAGGGTCGGGGCTGAGGAAGAAGGCAGTGCCGGTGACGACCGGGGCCGAACTGTTGGCCATTGAGCGCACGAAGCTGTCCAGCGGCACCATCTGCCTGTGCGCTTTCGCCAGAATGACCTGCGTGCCGCGCCACCAGGCCCACATCACCAGCCCAAGGAAGCAGGCGATCAGCAACGGCACAAAGCCGCCGTCCCAGACCTTGGTCAGGTTTGACGCAAGGAACACCGATTCCAGCGCAAAGATCGGGCCGGTCACCAGCAATGCCACCGGCAGCGGCACGATCCTGGCCTTGATCAGGTACAGACAGGCCAATGCCGTGGTGACCAGCATCGTCCCGGTTACCGCGATTCCGTAGGCCGAAGCCAATGCGGCGGACGAGCCGAAGGCCAGAACCAGCCACAGCACGCCGAACAGCAAGATCCAGTTGATCGCACCGATGTAGATCTGGCCGCTTTGATCTGCCGAGGTGTGGCGTATGGTCAGGCGCGGCAGCAGGCCCAGCTGGATCGCCGCCCGCCCCATGGAAAACGCTCCAGAGATGACGGCCTGCGCTGCGATCACGGTGGCGGCAGTGGCCAGTACCACCAGAAACGGCAGCAGGTCCGGCCCGGCCATCCCGAAGAACGGATTTTCAAGCGCCTCGGGGTTGGCAAGCACCAGCGCGCCCTGCCCAAGATAGTTCAACACCAGTGCCGGGAATACCAGAACGATCCACGCCGTGATGATCGGCTTGCGTCCGAAATGGCCAAGGTCGGCATACAGCGCCTCGGCCCCGGTGACGGCCAGAAAGACGGCGCCCAGCACGGTAAAGGCAACGACTTGATGTTGAATGAGAAAGGCAATGCCCCAGCTGGGATCAAACGCCAGAAGTACCTCGGGGCGGGCGACCATATGCCAGATGCCCAGGCCGCCCAGTGTCAGAAACCACAGGACGGTGATTGGTCCGAACGCCCCGGCGATGGTTGCCGTGCCGTGGCGCTGAACCATGAACAGCGCGAACAGGATGCCGACGGTGATCGGTACGACAAATCGTTCCAGACTGGGCAAGACCAGCTCCATCCCCTCGACCGCCGACAGCACGGATATTGCGGGCGTGATCGCGGCATCGCCGAAGAACAGCGCAGCCCCGATGATCGCCAGCGCCAGGATGGGAACAGAGCGCCGACCGACAGCCAGCCGCACCATGGTATACAGCGCCAGCACCCCGCCTTCGCCCCGGTTGTCGACGCGCAAGAGGAAGATCACGTATTTGACCGTGACGATCAGGATCAGCGTCCAGATCAGCAGCGACAACAGCCCCAGCACCTCGGCGCGGCCCGCTTCACCGTTGCGCAGAATCGGGTGCAAGGCTTCGCGGAAGGCATAAATCGGGCTGGTGCCGATATCGCCGTAGACCACTCCGATCGCCCCGATCACCAGCGCCGAATAGGTCTGCTTGCGCGGCAGGACCACCTCGTCCTCGTCCGCTTCGTCGCGCAGGTAGTCGGCGATATCCAGTTCGGCCGGATCAAAGAGGCTCAACTGCGCCTGATCCCGGATTTCGGGAGGGGTCTGGGGGTTTTGGGTCATGATGATGATGTGGCGCAGAAGCGTGGGGTGACGCGACTTTGGTTGCCTTGTCCGAACAGTCCCGGGCAGGGGCGCGCGGATGCTCCATGGGTTACCGCGACGATGCGGCGGACCTGACCTTTACACCCGATTGCGGACCACGGCAACGCGAGCCTGCCACGTCAACCCCGCAGGAAAGCGGCAAACAACAGCGGAACGGCCTATTCCGCCGCCATCTTGATCACCGGTTCCATGCTGGCCAGGATTTCCCTCGACAGGTGGCATTTGATGTTATGCCCGCCTTCCAGAACCTGCACGGGGGGCATCTCGCGGTCGCAAAGCCCGTCGGGCACCTGCGATTTCCAGCGGCAACGCGTCTGGAACGGGCAGCCGGGCGGCGGGTTCATCGCCGAGGGGATATCCCCTTCCAGCACGATGCGCTTGCGGATGACCTTGGTGTCGGCGATGGGCACGGCAGACAACAAGGCCTCGGTATAAGGGTGGTAGGGCGGGTTGAACACCTGATCGGTGGTGCCCATTTCGACCACATGGCCAAGGTACATAACCATAACGCGATCAGACAGATAGCGGACGATGCTCAGGTCATGGCTGATGAACAGCAGCGTCGTCTTGTTTTCGCGCTGGATGTCCATCAAAAGGTCGGTGACGGCGGCCTGCACGCTGACGTCCAGCGCTGAGACCGGCTCATCCGCCACGACGACTTTCGCACCACCCGCAAAGGCGCGGGCAATGCCGACACGCTGCTTTTGCCCGCCGGACAGCTGACGCGGCATCCGGTCGGCAAAGGCGCGCGGCAGTTTCACCAGATCCATCAACTCCAGCATCCGATTGTGCCGGTCCTCATCCGACTTGCCGTAGTGAAAGATTTCCAGCGCCCGGATGATCTGGCGGCCGACGTTCATCGAGGGGTTCAGCGTGTCGAACGGGTTCTGGAACACCATCTGCACCGATGACACCGTATCGGTGTTGCGCTGCTGGATCGGGGTGGACTGGACGTTTTCGTCAAACAGCATGATCGTGCCGGAGGTGGCCGTTTCCAGCCCCATCAGCACCTTCGCGAAAGTGGATTTGCCACAACCCGATTCGCCGACGATGGCAAGGGTTTCGCCTTCGCGCGCCTCGAAGCTGAGGGTCTCATTGGCTTTCACCACCTTTTTCAGACCACCACCAAACGCCCCGGAGGAGACGGAGTAATACTTCTTCAGATCCTCCATCTTGAGGACAACCTTGCCGATGGGCGTTTTGGGTTTGGCAATCCGGGCCTTGATCGGGGCATCCCAGTCGATTTCGGACCATTTCAGACAGCGGCTGGCGTGGCGGTCATCGCCGGGTACCGGCGACATTGCAATCTCGGCGGCGTTGCAGCGACCAGCCTCGAAATAATCGCAGCGCGGGCCGAAATTGCATCCCTTCGGGCGTTCGTGGGGCAGCGGGAAATTGCCGGGAATGGCCACCAACGGGCGCGAGTTCTTGTCCGCCCCTGGCAACGGAATCGAGCGGAACAGAGCCTGTGTATAGGGGTGGCGCATCGCCTCGAACACCTCGACAACATTGCCGGTCTCAACCGCTTCGCCGGAATACATCACGCAAAGTTGGTCGCAGGTATCAAGGATCAGACCAAGGTTGTGGCTGATGAACAGCATGGAGGTGCCATATTTCTCGCCCAGATCCTTGACCAGATCGACGATGCCCGCCTCAACGGTCACATCCAGCGCAGTGGTGGGTTCGTCGAGGATCAAGAGGGCGGGCTTTGACATCAGTGCCATCGCGATGACGATGCGCTGCTGCTGGCCGCCCGACAGCTGGTGGGGATAGGCGTTGATGATGCGGTCGGGGTCGGGCAGGCGCACGTCGGAGACGATCTGGCGGGCCAGCTTCCACGCCTCGTCCTTGGACATGCCCTGATGGATCATCGGCACTTCGGCCAGCTGCGCACCGATCTTCATCGCGGGGTTCAGCGAGGCCATCGGTTCTTGATAGATCATCGCGATTTCCGAGCCGCGGATGTGGCGCAATTCCTCGTCGCCCATATGGGTCAGGTCGCGGCCCTTGAACTTGATCGAACCTGCAACAATGCGGCCGTTCTTGCCAAGGTCGCGCATCACCGCCAGGGCCACAGTGGATTTGCCGCAGCCGGATTCCCCGACCAGGCCCATCGCCTCGCCGGCCATCACGGTGCAGGAAAAATCCATCACCGCCGGGATTTCGCGCAGGCGGGTGAAGAACGAGATCGACAGGTGGTCGATTTCGAGGATGGGTTTCGATGGGTCCCAGATGGCGTCAGTCATGGCAGCCTCGCTTTGACTCTGTGCGGGACCGGGGGCCAGCCCCCGGACCCCCGGGATATTTAAGGACAGATGAAATTCATCAGTCTTTCAGGCTTTCTTCGCGCAAGCCGTCGGCAAGGAGGTTGAGACCGAGGACGAGGCTCATCAGCGCAAGGGCCGGGACCACGGCGGGGTGGGGAACCATGTTCAGCAGCTTGCGCCCGTCGTCGATGGTGGAACCCCAGTCCGGGCTGTCGGGCGAGACGCCGAGGCCGAAGAACCCAAGGGTGCCCAAGAGGATCGTGGTGTAGCCGATGCGCAGGCAGAAATCGACGATCAGCGGGCCGCGCGCGTTGGGCAGGATTTCCCACAGCATGATGTACCACGGGCCTTCGCCCCGGGTCTGGCCCGCCGCCACATAGTCGCGCGCCTTCAGGTCCATCACGATGCCGCGCACGATGCGGAACACGGTGGGCGAGTTCACGAACACCACCGAGACGAAGACGTTGAGCAGGTTCGGCTCCATCGACCAGACGCCCAGCGGGTCCATGTTGAACGCAAGCCCGGAATAGGCCCAGAGCCCGATCACCAGCACCAGCCCGACATACAGGTTCCGCCTTGGCGGATTGGTGAAGTAGCGGGCGTTGAACAGGACCGAAAAGAAGATGATCGGAAAGATGAACAGAACCGCCGCCAGATAGACCGGGATGCCGGTGTCGCGGATTTCGGGCGTGACCAGCAGGTAGAACAGCAGGATTACCGGGAAGGCCAGCACCAGGTTGGCGATGAAGGACAACAGGGTGTCAAGCTTGCCGCCGAAGTAGCCCGCAGGCAGGCCCAGTGTCACGCCGACCATGAAGGCAAAGGCGGTGGCGGCGGGCGCGATCGACAGCACCGCACGGGCGCCCATCACCATGCGGCTGAACACATCGCGCGCAAGGTGGTCGCCGCCGAACAGGAACCACGCGAACTCGCCCGCTTCGGCATTGGCAAGCGGGCTGCCGGGGAACTTGTTCTTCATCCCCGAGAACTGAGCCAGCGGGTCATGGGTGATGATCAGGTCGGCGAACAGCGCGGTGAACACCCAGAACATCACGATGCCGAAGCCGATCATGCCGACCGGGCTGTCGAACAGTTTGCCGTAAAGCCCAAGCTTGCGTTTGAACGAGATAGACAGGGTGAAGGTGACCACAAGCGCCAGCCACACCGGCCAGAACCGCGCCGACGCTGCCCCGATGATCCCTTTGGCAGGCACGGCTGGCATCACCGCACCGACCACCAGATAGGCCGCCAGTAGCGCGACCAGCCCCAAAAGAACATAGCGCGAGCCCGCTGCCGCCAGTTCGAACGGACTGCGCCGTGCAGCCAGAGTGCCGTCGCCGAGCAGCACTCCGGGTTGGCCGGAGGCCAGGAATGACAACACGATCTGGGCCACCAGAACCGCCAGCAGCAGTGCGGCCAGCGCCATCAGCAGCGGGTTGAGCACTGTGCCTGCAACCCCGGTCCAGCTTAGAACATCTGTCATGTCACGCTCCCTACGCCAGCCGGATGCGCGGGTTCAGGAACACGTAACCGATGTCCGAGATCAGCTGGGTCACCAGCACCACGAACACCGCCACGACCGAACA
>JANOQT010000123.1:0-33657 GCA_031415015.1 Paracoccaceae bacterium | reverse complement strand
CGCCGCCGCCGCCGCCAGAGCGGATGTAGACTTTGGCGAGGTCGAGGAATTTCATGGTGGCAGGCTTTCGGGCAAGGGTTCGGGGATTGCGATACAGGAAGCGGGGCCGCACCTCAAGCGAGGTGACGTGCGAGGGGATTGAGCGATGTCCACGCGTGGACAAGATGTCAGGCCCCTAAGAATCAATGGGTTGCAGCATCGAATTCATGAAGTGTTAAGGTTTCACCGCCGCCGGGGCCACTTGGACGCGCCGGTTGACCCAGAAATGAAGGCGTCAGCGGGATCTTCCGCCGCATTCGTGCTGACAAGTGGGGCCGGTATATGAAGGAGGATGATGGGACCGGTAGACATGTGATTGTTTGACGGGAGGCGTCGCCGGGTGGACCGGCACTGCAGCAATACGAGGCCCGGCGGTTGGGAGGCGGTGATGGGCCCTTGGCCGTCACTTCGCGCCGCGCCAACCACAGGGACGCGCCCTCCCTCGGGTGGGCGCTGCAGTGGCAGAGGTCGGCGCTTTATGGTGCCACCACGCCCAGAGCAGTTCTGGTTGAGACGCTGCAAGACGCCCTACCAAGGGGGAGGGAGGGCCATGCCATTGGTCGTTTGAACCAATGGCGCTACCAAGGGCAAACCCGGCTGGTTTGGCCCGTGGGTCCGGTCCAAACTGAGGCGGGGTGTGACAGGTCCGTTTCGTCCTATAGACAGGACATTCGCACCCCTCGCCAACCCCTACCTCAGCCGTTTCACGTAGGTCCAGGTCGGCACGCAGGCGTTACGGGCGACGGAAAAGCTTTCGGCGTCGCCCAGATACTGAAAGCCCGCATTGGTCAGCACGCGGGCGGATTGCGGGTTGTCCTGAAACGCCTCGGCGAACATGGTTTTGTCGGACTGCGGATTGGCCGCAACCAACGCCTGTACGGCCTCGGACGCGATGCCAAGGTTCCAGAAGGCGGGCGCGACCCAGAAGGCCACTTCGGACTGCGCACGATCCATCTTTTTCAGCGAGATCACGCCCAGCACTTCGGCCAGACCGGAGCCGGTGCCGTCGATCACCCAGATATCCTCGTCGGTGCCCGCAGCCATCGCGCGGGTCACGAAGGCATCGGCGGCCCCCGGTGGCAACGGATGCGGAATGCCCTGCGTCGCTTCGGCCACGCGCCGGTCACCGGCATACATGGCAAACAGCCCGGCATCAGACCGGCGGACGGCGCGAAGCGTAAACCGCTCGGTCACGATCGGGGCCGGGCTGGCAATCTTTTCAAGGATCATGGCTTCCCTCCTTTGAAGCGCATGTGGTGATTGACCGATGACTTGGCAATCGCCCGATTTTCAGGCCCTTTCGCGGTGCAACCAAGGCAGCGCAAAAGAATTCAGCTTCGCAGAGTCCCGCCCCGGCAGCCGGAAACGAGAAAGGGGACCGGCCTTGCGACCGATCCCCCGTCTACAAGTCAATTGTAAAGGTTCGGCTTACTCGGCCGCCTTTGCGGCGGGAAGGACGGAGATGAAGGTGCGGCCCTTCATGCCCTTCTTGAAGGTGACATGGCCTTCGGTCTTGGCGAAGATCGTGTGATCCACACCCATGCCGACGCCTTCACCCGGAAACCATTGCGTGCCGCGCTGGCGCACGATGATGTTGCCCGGGATCGCGAGCTGGCCACCAAACAGCTTGACGCCAAGACGGCGACCGGCGCTGTCGCGACCGTTGCGGGATGAACCGCCTGCTTTCTTGTGTGCCATGGGGTGTTACTCCTTCGCTGCGGCTTTGGGCGCTGCAGCCTTGGGCGCGCGCTTGGGTTTTTCAGCCGCGACTTCAGCCGTGGCAACTTTCGCCGGGGCGTCAGCTTTTGCGGCTTTCGGGGCTTTTGCCGGGGCTGCAGCCTTGGCACCGGGGGCTTCGTGCGCCGCGACGCGGGCACCAGCAGTGCCGGTTGCGACCATCACGCCCGACGCATCGGCACCCGAGGCCAGAACCTCGGTCACACGAACCAGCGTCAGATGCTGACGGTGGCCCTTGGTGCGCTGGCTGGAATGCTTCCGGCGGCGCTTGACGAAGTGGATGAGCTTTTCGCCCTTGATCTGGTCGATCACCTCGGCCTGCACGGCGGCACCCTTCACGAAAGGCACGCCGACAGCAAGCGTGTCACCGCCAACCATCAGAATATCGTTGAACTGGATCTTGTCGCCAGCCACCGCCGCAAGCTTTTCCACGCGCAGAACGTCACCCGCCTGCACCTTGTATTGCTTGCCACCGGTCTTGAGGACCGCAAACATGGTCGTATCCTTTTCTTGCTCCGCGCCCTGTGGCCCCTGTTGCCAGGTGTTCCGGACCGCATCCCTAAGGATTTGCTCCGCCTCGGACAGCGCGCCCGTTCGGGCGTCATGAAATAATTGCCCGGCGAGAGTCGCCCCTCGCCGGGATGCGCGTTTATGGTGCGAAGTGCCGGGGCTGTCAAGGCCGCGTTGCGCCCCTGTCGGTCAGATGTCGCGGCCCAGCATGGCAAGACCCGCGGCGCGCCCAAGATCGGTGGAGACCTGGCGGAACACCGCGTCGAAAGCGGTGAAAAGCGCTGCGTTCAGCCGCACCCCGGCGGGGCTTTCGGAAAAGGCGACATAGGCCTGCAGCTCTGCCTCGGTCAACGGCTGGTAGGCGAGACCAAGGTAGGCGTAAAGCCAGCTGGTGGTGTCTTCACGGACCTGATCTTCCTGCGCCCAGACATCGCTCATCATCTGGTCCTCAGGCAGCCCTTCACCGTAGGCCCCCGATGCCGACATGCCCTGAATGAAGGCCAGATTGCCCGACAGCGCGCTGGCCACGTTGCCTTCGATCAGATCGCCCGCCTCGATGAATCGGCGCAAAAGGCCCGCGCGCGGGTCGCGTTCGGCAAAACGGTTGTCGGCGGCGACGCGGGCCGCCTCTTCTGCAGCCTCGTCCAGAAAGGCGCGGCGGGCGTCGATTTCCAGCGTGACAACCCGCTGGCCAAGGTCGCTGGCGAAAAAGCTATTGATCTCGGCCAAAGCCGCAGGATCGGCAGCCAGTTCCGCGTCCAGTGCCGCCTCGAAGCGGGAGGTCAGGGTGGCCACGTCGTAAATCGCGCTGACCGCGGCTGCCCAGCCCGGCCCGCCACCGCCGGGGAACATATCGGCCTCAAGCGTCTGGCCGTGGGCAATCCCCTCGTCGCGCAGCACGTCGAACAGGGCCTCAAGGCGCATCGTTTCCGTCAACGTCGCAGCCGAAACCGCCGCGACAGGCGGCTTTACCACCGTTTCGCTGCGCGCGGGGGCCGCGAACGCGAGGGCGCTGACAAGCAGCAGGCGAGGCAAGAGCATGGCGGGATCCTTCCCCTGGCCGGAAGCCCGGCAAGTATCCCCTTCGGCGCGTCTTGCCAAGGACTGGCGGTGCAACTGCGCGTGATCCGCACCGGCGCCGGGAATGGCCCTTGCGCATCGCCGCGCGGGCGTCTAGACCGCCATCCCAAGACGATCCCTACCGCGGAGAGGTGGCAGAGTGGTCGAATGCGGCGGTCTCGAAAACCGTTGTCGGTTTGCGCCGACCCAGGGTTCGAATCCCTGTCTCTCCGCCACTCACCGCTGGAATCATTGGATTTTATGGGTGTTTTGGATCGGCCCCCACACAACCGACCAGCCTTGAAACACGCTTGAAACGCGAGGCGGCGCTTGCGGTCTGCGGTTTGGCGCGGGTCAGGACAGGTATCTGCCGCCTTCGGTGCGGGTGGCGTAGCCGAGGGCGGCGAGGCTTTCCAGCAGGGGTTGTACCGACGTGGTGCGGGCGCGGCTGAACTGGCGGGCGATCTGGTCGGGGGTGGCCTCGCCCATCGCGGACAGGGCGGCGCGGACGGCGGCGATCTGTTCGGGCATGGTTTTGGGCCACGGGGTTTTGGCGGTCGTGGGTGTTGGGCCGATGTCCATGGCGGTTTGTGAGGACAGCGCGGTGGCGGTCTGGCCGGCGGGGTTCTGGTAGTCGGGGCGCAGCCAGCGGATATGGCCGCCCGCCTCTTCGGCCACGCGTTCGCGGTTCAGGGCCACAAGGTTGTGCAGGATTTCGTCGTCGGTCAGGGTGGCGGGCCAACCGTAGGCTTCGGCCACCGCCGTGTCGATCTGGTCATGCAGGTCGCGCAGGATGCCGATCAGGCCTTGGTCGTAGGTTTCCTTGTCTTTGCCTTCGATCCGGTCCCCCGCGCAGAGTTTTTCAAGGCAGTTATACATCGCCGTCAGCGTCAGCTTGGGGTGCTGCGCCTGTTGCGCCTTGCGATGCGCGTCGAGGTCTTCGCCGAGTTGGCGGAGACGGGCTTTCAGCGGTTCCGAGGGGTTTGGGAAGGGGAAGGGGTCGAAGCAGAGGGATTTGTTGTAACGCGGGCGATCTTCGAGAGTGCCACCCGCCGACAGCGCCCAAACCACATGGAAGCGACTGGACAGCACGGCGAGTTGTGAGGCGTCGGCAAGCCCGATTGCGACAAGCATGTTGTCGGGAAGTGTCTCAGCTCCAAGGAATTGCACCGTCCGATGCTTCGTAGTCTCCACGGTCACAATGTAGCGCGGCAAACCCGCCAAGGCTGGCCGTATTTCAGACCGAGGACGCCCGAAAATCCACCAGACGTTTCTTATTGCCAGATCACGATTTGCGTCGCGTTCGGGTTTCACCTTGTCCAAGATATGCTGATACACCGCTGGAAAGCGGTTGCGAACTTGTGCTTCGGTCAGGCCAAACAGATCAATCACCAGCACATCGCGCGGGGTGGCAGTCAGGTCGCGCCCGTTGCGGTATTCCCGAATATGCCTGTCTAGCCCCAGCACGGTGCCAAGCCCCAAAGCCCGCGCCTCGTTTCGGGTAACAATAAAACCCGCGCCAAAGAGCATGACGCCGCGCGAAGAAAGCCGTTCATTCGCCTTCAACGCCTTCGCCCCCGCCACATCTGCCCCCACCCGCAGATCGGCAAAGATCGTGCCGCGTTGCAGGGTCAGCGACACGTCACGACCCTCATTCGCGTCGGCGGTTTTGGACTCGGAGGCAACGGTGAACAGACGGCCCTCGGCGCGGCCTTTTTCGGCCACGGTCATCGCAATCCGCACCGCCGCGCCATCGCCCGCATCGACCCAAGGGTGATCGGGGATGGCAAAGATCAGGCCCAGCGGCGTTTTGGGGTCGGTCAGGTGCGCCTCCAGCACCTTGCGGTTAAAGGTTTGGCGCAGCGAATTGGTGGTGATCAGGCCGAAGCGGCGACAGCCTTTGGCCTTGGCAGGGGCATAGGCGCGGGCGGCCAGCGCGGCTTTCTCCCACCAGAACATCACGAAATCAGCGCTGTCCGGCACGCGTGGATAGGCCGCCCGGACCCCTTCGGTATAGCCATCGCCCAAAGCGTCGCGCATCCGGCTGGCCCCAATAAACGGCGGGTTGCCGATGATGAAATCAGCCTCGGGCCATTTGGCGGGGCGGGGTTTGGTGTAATCCCAGACCTGGGTGCGGGCGGCTGGATCAGGCACGCGTTCACCCGTCACATTATGCACGATGGTGCCGATACCATCCCAGCGGGTGACCGCCAAGCCATTGGCATCGCGGCGTTCGCGGCGCGCATCCCAATCCAGCACGGCATCGCGGTTTTCAATATTCTTGAAGTCGCGCAGCACGGGTTCGGCGGGGCTGGCCTTGCCATGGGTGCGGAAATGCCATTGCAGATAACCGATCCACAGCACCAACTCAGCCACGGCGGCGGCCCAGGGGTTCAGCTCCAACCCCAGAAACTGATGCGGATCGACGGTATGGCCCGCAAGGCCAAGTGCGGCCTGATCCTGCCCCAGATCGCGCAGCAGGGCGATCACCTCGCCCTCCAGCCGTTTCATCAGTTCCAAGGCGACATAGAGGAAGTTGCCGGACCCGCAGGCCGGGTCCAGCACGCGGATATCGCACAGGCGGCGGTGAAAGGCCGCAACCGTGGCGCGGGCGTCGTCTTGTCTGCCATCGGCGGTAAGCCGTTGCACGCTGGTCTGGATGATCTGCCAATCGGCGCGCAACGGCTCTATCACGGTGGGGACCACAAGGCGATCGACATAGGCGCGGGGCGTGTAATGCGCGCCCAGTTTGTGGCGCTGGCGTTTGTCCAGCGCGCGTTCCAGCAGGGTGCCGAAGATGGCGGGTTCCACCTCGCGCCAGTTATGGGAGGCGGCGTCGATCAGCAGGCCCAGCTGCAGGGCGTTCAGGGGCAAGGCGGTGGCGTTCTTGAACAGCCCGCCGTTGAAGCGTTTCAGATCGGTGGACAGCACGGTTGAAAAGCCGCCCGTGTTCATGGTGTGCCACAGCGATTGCAGTGTGGGTTGGGCGTGCTGCGGATGGCCGCGCAGTTCGGTCAGCTTGGCGCTGAAGCTGCCTTCGGGGATCAACGCGACGTCTTCGGCGAACATGGTGAACAGGCAGCGCATCAGGAAGGTGGCAACGTCTTCGGGCGCGTGGCCCTGGCCTTCGAACGACTTGCCCAGGTCGGCAAGGTGGCCCGCGACCTTGCGGGTGACGGCGGCGCTGATCCTGGCGGGGTCCAGCGACAACGGGTCATTCCAGATCGCGGTCAGGCGGGCGCGGACATCGGGGTTGTGCAGGTCGTCGAGTGTTATGCGGTAGCGGTTGCCATCGGGGAATTGCGTGTAGCCCTGACCCAGGCGGGAGAAATCGGCATACACCTCGATCACATGGCCGACATCGACGATCAGCAGAAAGGGTGGCCAGCCGTCTTCTTTCGCCACGGCGCGGGCATAGCCATCAGCCTGATTGCGGGCGCGCAGCATGGTGTCATCCCACCTGGCCGAGCCGCGTTTGCCGTGGCCTTTCTGGGTGATGGCATCGCCCGACAGCAGGGAAAGCTGGTCGGTGGGGGCAGGTTCGGCATCCGCGCCCTGTTTTGCCTCAAGGATGAAACAGCCCCGGCGATACAGGTCGATGCGACCCCGGCCCAGCTTGCCCGTATGGGTGAAGGTGACGGGGCGTTCAAAGCGGTAATCGTTGTTTTGCCCGTCACTTGTGGCAGGTTTGGGCGGCTCGACCCCCAAAAGACGGGTCAGTTCGCCAGCAAAGCTGGGGAAGTTCGCCATCTCACTGCCGCCGGACGGCTTCCAGCGGCGAACAAATTCAGAAATGGCGTCTGACATTCTGGCCCTAAACACTTCGAGTGTCTTACTTTAACCCGCCGGTGCTGCCATGCAATCGCAATCGCGGCACGGCTTGGGTCTTTGATCCCGCGGTCAGGCCCTCAGTCCCGCGCGTGCCCCGCCCTTGAAGCGGCCCGGTCACAGACCATTGACGGGGACCTTCAGCATCGGACGGCCATCCTTGTCGACCGGCATCTCGCCCGCGCGCATGTTCACCTGCAAGGACGGGATGATCAGCCGCGGCATCGCAAGCGTTGCATCGCGAGCGGTGCGGAACTTTACGAACTGTTCTTTCGTGGCGCCTTTGCCGACGTGGATGTTGTGTTCCCTTTCGGCCGCAACCGTGGTTTCCCACTGGATGTCGCGGCCGTTCGGGCCGTAGTCGTGGCACATGAACAGGCGCATGGCATCCGGCAAGGCCAGCACCTTCTGGATGCTGTCATACAGGGTTGCGGCATCCCCGCCGGGGAAATCCGCCCGCGCCGATCCGCCGTCTGGCATGAACAGCGTGTCGCCCACGAACGCCGCGTCGCCCATGACATGCACCATGCAGGCGGGTGTATGGCCGGGGGCGAACATCGCAACCGCCTCCAGGGTGCCGACGTTGTAGGTGTCGCCGTCCCTGAACAGCGCGTCGAACTGGCTGCCGTCACGCTGAAACTCGGTGCCTTCGTTGAAGATCTTGCCGAAGGTTTCCTGCACGGTCATGATCTTGTCGCCGATGCCGATCTTGCCGCCCAGCGCGGTCTGGATATACGGCGCTGCGGACAGATGGTCGGCATGGACGTGGGTCTCGATGATCCAGTCCAGCGTCAGGTTGTGGGTGCGGATGTAGTCGATGATGGCGTCGGCATGATCATAGGTGATCCGCCCGGCGGCGTAGTCGATGTCCATCACGCTGTCTATGACGGCGCAGGCCTTGGAAGACGGGTCTTTCACCACATAACTGATCGTGTTGGTCGCAGGGTCGAAAAAGCCCTGAACCTCGGGCGCGACGGACATGTTGATCGGATAGTTGGTCATGACTGTCTCCTGGGTTGATCAGGTTTCACGGCGAAGCAGGCGGGCGGCCCGCGCGCCGGAAAGGCTTAGCAGGCCCTTGGCAAGATAGATCCCGGCGATCATTGCCGCCACGAAGGCGACCACCTCGATCCGGCCGGTGCCAAGCGCGGGCAGCGCGCCCCCGGGGCAGAACCCGGCGATGCCCCAGCCGACACCGAACAGGGCCGAGCCGCCCAACAGCCGGGCATCAATGCGCGGGTTGTCCGGCAGGTGAAACGCGGGGTCGATCAGCGGTGCGGGACGGCGCAGCACGATCCGGTAGCCAAGAAAGGTCACCACGACCGCGCCCCCCATAACGAAGATCAGGCTTGGGTCCCAACGGCCCGCAACGTCAAAGAAGTTCAGAACCTTCGCCGGGTTGGCCATACCAGAGATGGCGATCCCGGTCCCGAAGATCAACCCGATGAGATAGGTGGACAGCAGGCGCATGGATCAGCCCCCCAGACCGTGACGGAGGATGAAGACGGTGACACCCGTCGTTATCATGAAGGTCAGCGTGGCCGCAAAAGACCGGCGTGACAGCCGCGCCATCCCGCAGACCCCGTGGCCCGATGTGCAACCCGACCCAAGGGTCACCCCGACCCCGACCACCACCCCGCCCACCAGCAGCATCGGCATCGACACCGGAACCTGGACCACGGGCATCTGCCCTGTCACCGCCAGGACGGCCAGCGGTGCGCTGATCATCCCGGCCAGAAGCGCCAGCCGCCAGCCGATGTCGGGATGCGCCTGCGGGGTCAGCACGCCCGCCAGAACGCCGGTCACCCCCATGATCCGGCCCAGCGTCAGCATCAGCATTACCGAGGCCAGCCCGATCAGGACGCCCCCCGCCAGCGAAGGCCAGGGGGTGAAGGCGGTTTCCAAAAGGCTCAGGTGTGACATGCCCTGCCCTCCGGTGCTGTGAATCCGGCATCGCTTTGGATCAGGACTTCATCTTTGGCGGTCTGCCATCGGGGCAGGCCCGGAAACGGCGTGATTGCGGTGTCGGACATTCGGGGCCTTCCAATGCAGACAATCCGGGTCTGGCCGGGTTCGGGCAGTTCTCCCGTTCCTTATACACCAACGCTTCGCCCCGCGCGAACCCTGACAGCGCCACGCGGCGTCAGGATTGCCCGCAAAAGCCCCGGGCAAGCCGGACCGGGCTGTCCGGCCTGTCAGATATCCAGCGTGTTGTCGTGTTCCCAGCGTGAGAAGTGCGCGACAAAGCTGTCCCATTCCTGACGCTTCAGCTTCAGATAGGCGGACGAGAATTCGGCCCCCATCAGCGCCTTCAGCGTCGTGTCCTTGTCATACTCGCGCAGCGCGTCCAGCATGTTCAGCGGCAGTTTCGGCGCATCGGTGACGGTGTGGCCCTGGGTATACATGTCGATGTCGTGGCGCTTGCCCGGATCGGCCTTGCTGCGGATGCCGTCCAGACCTGCGGCGATGATCACCGCCTGCAACAGATAGGGGTTCGCGGCCCCGTCAGGCAGGCGCAACTCGAACCGGCCGGGTCCGGGGACGCGGACCATATGGGTGCGGTTGTTGCCGGTCCATGTCACGGTGTTGGGGGCCCACGTCGCCCCCGACGAGGTGCGCGGCGCGTTGATGCGCTTGTAGCTGTTGACGGTCGGGTTGCAGATCGCAGCCAGCGCAGAAGCGTGTTTCATGATGCCGCCCAGAAAATTGCGGCCCCGGTCGGACAGGCCCAATTCCTTCTTGTCGTCCGAAAAGGCGTTCTTCCGGCCCTCCAGATCCCAGACCGAAATATGCGCATGGCAGCCCGATCCGGTCAGACCCTTGAACGGCTTGGGCATGAACGTCGCCCGCAATCCGTGCTTTTCGGCCACCGATTTCATCATGAACTTGAAAAAGCTATGCTTGTCAGCGGTTTGCAAGGCGTCGTCGTATTTCCAGTTCATCTCGAACTGGCCCACCGCATCTTCGTGGTCGTTCTGATACGCTTCCCAGCCCAACGCGAGCATGTAGTCGCAAACCTCTGATATCACGTCATAACGCCGCATTACCGCCTGCTGGTCGTAGCAGGGTTTTTCGGCGGTGTCGTAGGGGTCGGACACCTTGTCGCCTTCCGGGGTCAGCAGGAAAAACTCCGGCTCCACCCCGGTTTTCACCCGCAGGCCTTCCTTCGCCGCCTCGTCCACCAGACGGCGCAGCACGTTGCGCGGGGCCTGATCGACCGGTTTGCCTTCCATGACGCAGTTGGACGCCAGCCATGCCACCTCGGGCTTCCACGGCAGCTGGATCACCGACGTGGCATCGGGCACCGCCATCATGTCGGGATGCGCGGCGGTCAGGTCCAGCCAGGTGGCAAAGCCGGCAAAGCCTGCGCCGTCGACCGCCATGTCGTTGATTGCCTGCGCCGGAACCAGCTTGGCCCGCTGGCCCCCGAACAGGTCGGTGTAGGACACCATGAAGTATTTGATGCCCTTTTCCTTGGCGTACTTCTCCAGATCCTTTGGCATGACTGTCCCCTGTTTTTGTCAGAAGCCGGTTTTTCCCGGCACCCAGTTGGTTCCCGCCAGCGGCACGCCCGACATGGCGGCAGCCTCGATGGTCAGCGCGCACAAATCCTCGGGTTCGAGGTTGTGCAGGTGGTTCTTGCCGCAGGCGCGCGCGATGGTCTGCGCCTCCAGCGTCATTACCTTGAGGTAGTTCTTCAACCGCCGACCGCCCAGAACCGGGTCGAAGCGGTTGTACAGCTCGGGGTCCTGCGTGGTGATCCCGGCGGGGTCGCGGCCTTCGTGCCAGTCATCATACGCTCCTGCCGTGGTGCCCAGCTTGTTGTATTCGGCCTCAAGTGCGGGATCGTTGTCGCCCAAAGCGATCAGCGCCGCCGTGCCAATGGCCACCGCATCGGCCCCCAGCGCCATCGCCTTGGCCACATCAGCCCCGGAACGGATGCCTCCCGACACGATCAGTTGAACCTTGCGGTGCATGTTCAGGTCCTGCAGCGCCTTTACCGCCTGCGGGATGCAGGCAAGGATCGGCATGCCGACGTTTTCGATGAACACATCCTGCGTCGCCGCCGTGCCGCCCTGCATCCCGTCCAGCACAACGACATCGGCCCCCGCCTTGACCGCCAGCGCCGTGTCGTAATAGGGCCGCGCGCCGCCGATCTTGACGTAGATCGGCTTTTCCCAATCGGTGATCTCGCGCAGTTCCATGATCTTGATTTCAAGGTCGTCCGGCCCGGTCCAGTCGGGGTGACGGCAGGCGGAGCGCTGGTCGATGCCCTTTGGCAGATTGCGCATCGCAGCCACCCGGTCGCTGATCTTTTGCCCCAGCAGCATGCCGCCGCCGCCGGGTTTCGCGCCCTGCCCCACGACGATTTCAATCGCATCGGCGCGGCGCAGGTCGTCGGGGTTCATGCCATAGCGTGAGGGCAGGTATTGATAGACCAGCGTGCGGGAATGCCCCCGCTCTTCCTCGGTCATGCCGCCATCACCGGTGGTGGTCGAGGTGCCCGCCTCGGTCGCCCCCCGGCCCAGCGCTTCCTTCGCCGGGCCGGACAAGGCCCCGAAGGACATGCCCGCGATGGTGATCGGTATCTCCAGATGGATGGGTTTTGAGGCGTGGCGGGTGCCCAGCCAGACGTCGGTCGCACATTTCTCGCGGTAACCTTCCAGCGGATAGCGGCTGATCGAGGCACCAAGGAACAGCAGGTCGTCGAAATGCGGCAACCGCCGCTTGGACCCGCCGCCACGGATGTCATAGATGCCCGTCGCCGCCGCCCTGCGGATTTCCGCATTCACATCCGGGGAAAAGGTCCAGCTCTGGCGCGGCGGGGTGTGGGGAAAATCGCTCATGGGAACCTCAGTAGGATGCGGCGTTGTCGATGTTGAAGGTGTACAGCTTGCGGGCCGATCCGTAGCGTTTGAACTCCGACGGTTTGGCCAGATGATCCGCCTCGCCGCGCTGCAACAGGTCTGCCAGTTGCGCCAGATGTTCGGGGCGCATCTCTCTCTGAACGCAGTCCGCGCCCAGTGATTTGACCGACCCGCGCACATAAAGCCGCGCCTCGTACAGGCTGTCGCCCAGCGCCTCGCCAGCATCCCCAAGCACCACCATCGCCCCCGATTGCGCCATGAAGGCCGACATGTGGCCGATGTTGCCATGCACCACGATCTCGATCCCCTTCATCGAGATGCCGCAGCGCGACGACGCGTTGCCCTTGATCACCAGCAGACCGCCGTTGCCGGTGGCCCCAGCGTACTGGCTGGCGTCACCGTCGATGATCACCGCGCCCGACATCATGTTTTCGGCCACACCGGGCCCCGCCGATCCCTTGATCCGCACCGTGGCATGTTTGTTCATGCCCGCGCAGTAGTACCCGGTCGACCCGTGCACCGTCAGGTCGATGGGCGCATCAAGACCAACGGCGATGGCATGGGCACCCTTTGGGTTCACCACCTGCCACACGGTCTGGTTGGTCTGGCCGCGAAGCCCGTGCAACGCGGAATTCAGTGCGCGCAACCCCTGCGCCGCAAGGTCGAAGGTCTGCATGGTTCAGCGTTCCCAGAAATAGACGGTGGCGGGTTCCGGTTCCCAGACCCGGGCGGTGTCGATGCCGGGCAGCCCCACCATCGCGCGGTATTCCGACCCGAAGGCGACGTACTGGTCGGTTTCGGCCATGACGGCAGGTTTGCAGGCGATGGGGTCGCGCACCACGCCGAAACCGTTTTTCGTGCCGACGACAAAGGTGAAGAACCCGTCCAGATCGGTCAGCGTGGCCGCCATCGCCTCGCCCAATGCCGCGCCTTCGTGCAGTTTGTGGCTGATGAAGGCGGCAGCAACCTCGGTGTCATTTTCGGTGTCAAAGGTCATGCCGGCCTGCTTCAGCGTGCGGCGGACCGAGTTGTGGTTGGACAAGCTGCCGTTGTGAACGAGGCACTGATCCGGTCCGGTGGAAAACGGATGTGCGCCCATCGTGGTGACGGCGGATTCGGTGGCCATGCGGGTGTGGCCGATCCCGTGCGTGCCCGACATCTGCGCCAGATCGAACCGGGCGGCGACGTCGCGCGGCAGGCCGACCTCCTTGTAAATCTCGATCCCCTCGCCCGCGCTCATCACCCGCGCGTCGGGGCGCAGGGTGCGGATGGCGTGCCGGGCGGCGTCAAGCTTGTCTGCGGGCAGGTCGAGCACGACGTGGCTGTCCTTCACCTCGGCCGTCACCGGGCTTGCGATGGCATGCCCGAGGTCGGTGGCCAAAGACGAAAAATCCCGGTCGGGATCGGCCGATTGCACCGTAAGCTTGGCCCGGCCCGGCTTTGGGCGGCTGTAGATGGCGATCCCGGCGCTGTCCGGACCCCGGTCGGTCATGGTGATCAGCATGTCCGTCAGCATCGCGCCCAACTGTGGCTCCAGCGCAGGGTCCTTGAGGAACAGCCCGACAATTCCGCACATCCGCCTTCTCCCGCTCTGGTCCTTGCGGTGACGCTAGCATCGAAGCGGGCGCACCTCAACTGTGGAGAAACTTTTTTTACTGTCTGGCAATCCAGCGCCGGGTGGCGACACGCCGCCCAATCCCCGAAAAAACCCGGCAGCTTTCCCTGAGAGGAAAACTTTTTGCACATGGGTGTTGATTTTGGGGCGCGTTAATCCCAAGCTGCCGACGATAAAAACCGGCCATCGGGGGACCGCATGACAAATTCCTGGAGATTCTCGGCCTTGGGCGACCGGCACCGCGCCCTGGGGTCAAGCCTTGAGGACTGGAGCGGGATGGGCACCGCGTGGAGCTATGACGCCGACCCCGAAGACGAGTACATGGCGATCCGCACCAAGGCCGGGCTGATGGATGTGTCGGGGTTGAAGAAGGTCCATGTCATCGGCCCTGCGGCCAGTCATGTGATCGAACGCGCCTGCACGCGGAACATGGAAAAGCTGATGCCGGGGCGGTCGGTTTACGCGGCCATGCTGAACGATGCGGGCAAGTTCATTGATGACTGCGTGATCTACCGCACCGGGCCGAATGCGTTCATGGTGGTGCACGGGTCTGGCGGCGCGCATGAGCAACTGACCATGGCCGCGACCGGGCGCGATGTGTCGGTGCGGTTTGACGACAACCTGCATGATCTGTCGCTGCAAGGGCCGCTGGCGGTGGATTACCTTGAGCGCCACGTCGAAGGCATCCGCGCCCTGCCCTATTTCGCACAGATGCAGACGTCGCTGTTTGGCAAGCCGGTGATGATCTCGCGCACCGGATATACCGGCGAGCGGGGGTATGAGCTGTTCTGCCGGGGGCAGGATGCGGCGATGATCTGGGACCGGATTCTGGACGAAGGGGCGGCAATGGGGATCATCCCCTGCCGGTTCACCACGCTGGATCTGTTGCGCACGGAAAGCTACCTGCTGTTCTTCCCCTTTGACAATTCCGAGATGTATCCCTTTGCCGATGAAGGCCCGGGCGATACGCTGTGGGAACTGGGCCTTGATTTCACCGTATCCCCGGGCAAGACCGGCTTTCGCGGGGCCGAGGAACACTACCGGCTGAAGGGACGCGAGCGGTTCAAGATCTGGGGGCTAAAGCTTGCGGGCCGCAACGCACCCGGCAATGGCGCGCCGGTCTTCCGGGATGGCAAGCAGGTCGGGCTGGTCACGCAGGCGATGTATTCGCCCCTGAACCAGCACACCATCGCCATCGCCCGCCTGCCGGTCGATTGCGCCAACACCGGGACGGCGCTGGTGGTCAATTGCGCCACTCACGGCGAGATTGCCGCGACCTCGCATCCGATGCCATTCTACGACGTCGAGAAGAAACGCCGGACCGCCAAGGGTTGAGATGGCAGCCAGCTTTCCCCCCTCGATCCCCAGCCGGCCGGTCTATGGCACGCTGACAGCCCGGCCCGGCACCGCGCATCTGATGGTGGCGGACGGCGAAGGGGCGGCGGCGCTGACCGACATGCTGGCGCGGGCGCAGGATGCGGCGGGGCTGTTGGCGCGCAGTCATATCATCTACATGCCCGGACCGACCGGCACCGATCTGTGGGCCAGCCTGAACGCACTGGGGGCGGCGCAATGTCACCGAAGCCCCAGTTTTGCCGCCGCCCTGCCCCGCCTGCAACAGGTGCTGAGCGATGCACATATGGGATTGCAGATCTATGTGGCCGGGACAGAAGGCCTGATCGGGCAGGTGCAACGCGAGGCGATGCTGGCGGGGCTGCCCTGGCAGGCGGTGCAGACCGAACATCGCGGGTCCACCGTGCGGCGGGTGCAATGCGTGCATTGCAAGGGCATCACAGAAAACGTCCGCACCGATCCGTTCCCGTGCAGCCACTGTGGGCTGAACCTGTTTGTGCGCGACCATTATTCGCGCCGCATCGCCGCCTTTCAGGGCGTCAACATCGACGCCGAAGACCCCGGCCAAGTTCCCGCAGCAGTGGTGCGGTTCACATGAGCGTCGGTGCCGCGAAGATCCCCGTGCGCGTGGCCGAGGTGGTTGAGGTCAATCCCCTGATCAAACGCTTTCGCTTTCAGCGCCGCGATGGCGGGCCGATGCCGGTGTTTTCGGGCGGCGCGCATATCGTGGTCGATATGGACGATCACGGCACCCGCCGGATGAACCCTTATTCGCTGATGAGCGACCCTGCCGACACCTCGGGCTATGAAATCTCGGTGCGCCGGGACGAAGCCGGGCGGGGCGGGTCGCTGTTTCTGCACCGTCACGTGACGGTGGGGATGGAGATGGTCATCTCGTCGCCGATCAACCTCTTTCCCCTTGATGCAAGGGCGCGCAGGCACCTGATGATTGCGGGCGGCATCGGCATCACGCCGTTCCTGTCCCAGATTGCGGCGCTGCAGGCGCACGGGGGCCAGTTCGAGTTGCACTATAGCGCGCGCAGCCGCGACTTTGCGGCCTACGCCGATGACCTGACCGCCCGCCACGGCGACAAGGTGCGCCTGTATCTGGACGATCAGGGGCAGCTCATCAACCTGAACAGCCTGTTGCAGGGCCAGCCCCTTGGCACGCATCTGTATGTCTGCGGACCCAAGGGGATGATCGGTTGGGTGCGCCAGACAGCGGAAACACTGGGCTGGCCGCTTGCCGCCGTTCACTCGGAGGAATTTCTGGCACCGCCGGTGGGCTTGCCGTTTCAGGTGCAGCTGGCAGCCTCGGGCAAGACCATCACCGTGGGACCCGCGCAATCGCTGCTGGAGGCGATCGAGGCGGCTGGCGTTACGGCCCCCTATCTGTGCCGGGGCGGGGCTTGCGGGGAATGCGAAACCGATGTGCTGGGCTGCGACGGCCAGATCGCGCACAACGATCACTGGCTGACGGACGAGCAGAAGGCTGGCGACCGACAGATCATGCCATGCGTGTCGCGGTTCGGGGGCAAGACCCTGATCCTTGACCGATAGGGGGAAGCGATGGGTCTGGAATTCAACGACGAGACGTTTCGCGGTGATTACACCTTTCGCAACTCGGCACGCGCGATTGCGCGGTTTCCGTTTCCGTTCCACGAAGACAGCTACATGTATTCGGTGAACATGGAGCCGCATCTGCCCGGCCGCCCCGGTTCGGTGTTCGAACACATGTTCGACGTGGACGAACACTACGTCGCCGAAATGCGCGACCGGGCGCTGGTGCTGGCCGAAGACCCGCTGCGCTGCCAGTCCCTGCCGCACATGACGCTGGCGGGCTGGGACCTGCTGGAACTGATCATGGAGGCAAAGGCGCGGGACTATCCGCAATGGTTCAGCCTGACCAAGGATGGCCACCAGTGGCACTGGATCAACCGGCCCCTGCAGATCGAGCAGACGTTCACCTTTCTGGACGATACCACCCTGCCCTGCGGCCCGATGGAATACATCACCCGCCAGACGCAAGGCGATTTCACCCTGCAGGATCAGCGCGACGACAACCTGTGGATCGAGGCCGGGATGGTCACGACGCAGGCCGACTGGTCGCTGGATTTCGATATCGGCATGTCGTTTCACGAATGGCACGCGCCGGTGCCCTTGGCGCATGAGATGCGGGTATTTGACCGGGCGCTGAAGTTCCTTTTAAACCTGCAACTGGGCGCCCCCGTGCGGCGGTTCAACTGGACGATGACGGTGGACCCGCTGCTGGACACCAGTCCCGAGAACTATCCCAAATGGGGGCCGTCCAAGACCACGATGACGGCTGAGACCATCGGCCATCGCCAGCATCTGCGGGTGGAATTGCAGACCTTACATCGCCTGCCCCGGTCCAACGCCATCGTCTTTCCGATCCGCTGCTATCTGATCAGGTTCGAGGAACTGGTGACCGTGCCGAAATGGGCCCGCCGCCTGCACCGCGTGGTGCGCGACATTCCCGATGAGTTGGCGACGTACAAAGGGTTCCTCCGCAACAAGCCGCTGATGCTGGACTACCTGTCGAAATACGATGACGGCGCGCCGACCTCGCCGGGATTCTGGGCGGATTAGGGCTTTGGCGAGGATTGGGCCTGCTGATACGAGATGATCGACAGATAGCGCGCGGGCAGCTTCACGTGCACCTCGGGCCCGTGCTGGGCGTCGGCGTCAAACAGCAGGCTGTCGCCCGGTTTCAGGTGAAACAACTGATCGCCATGCCGATACTCGACCTCGCCCTCCAGCATGTACAACAACTCGATCCCGTCGTGCTGAAAGGTGGGGAAGGTGTCGGATTCAGCGGTCAGCGTGATCAGATAGGGTTCGACCACCACACCTGAATTGTTCGATCCGATATGGCCCAGAAGATGATACTGGTGGCCAGCGCGGGTACCGCGACGTTCAATCTCCAGATGCTCGCCCGCCTTGACGTGCTGCACCTCGCGGCGTTCCTCGAACCCTCGGAAGAACGCGGTGATCGGGGTGGAGAACGCGTGGCTGAGGACCTGCAACGTGGTCAGCGAGGGCGAGGTGATGCCATTCTCGATCTTGGACAACATGCCGATCGACAGGCCGGTGACGCCCGCCAGATCGGCAACCGTCATGCCCTGCTGGCGGCGAAACGCCCGGACTGACCGCCCGATGGCCATTTCCAGATTGCGCTCGGACAGGTCGCGCACCCGGTGCGGGTCCTGATCGAAGGCCGGTTTGGATTTTGGCAGCACGATCTCGTCAGGCTCTTCGGGCAAACCGTCCATGCGTTTCTCCGCAGCTTGATCGCATTGTGTGTTTACTACCGTGAAACACAGCCTCCCTCAAGTGAAAATCCCCACTGTGCTGACCGACCGCACCACGCGCTGGCCATATCGGAGCAGCACTGCCGGAATGGCAGTCAGAACGCCGACCGCGCCGCCGTGACCAGCGCGTGGTGCAACGACTTCGCCGAGGAGCGGGGGCCAAGGACGGTCAGGGTCTGCGGGTTGCGCACGATCAGATAACAGCCCAGATGGTCGATCACGGTGCGGGTGGCCGCCCCCGATGCAGCGCCCCGCAGATCAAAGGCGGTCAGGCGTTCGAACATCGCAGGCAGGTCGGGTGCCGTCACATCGAACCGCGCCCAGGCGTCGGTCTGTTCGGTGACCGACGCCGCAGCGGCAAAGCTGGTCCTCAGGACGGCGGCGATATCCTCATGCGTGGCAAACGGTGCCTCGATCATCCAGTGCTGCGGCCCCAGCCAGAAGGCGGCCCAGATTGCGCCCTGAGCATGGCCACCCGGCCCCGGCAATGGGATTGCGGCAGCGGCCGCCAGCCGTGCCACGTCATCTTCGTGCCCGATGCGCGTGGCAAGCGAGGCCAGCGCGGTGTCGGTGATCTCGGCAATCGTGACCGGGCCGACGGTTTCGGTCAGCGGGTTGGCGTGACCCAGAGGGCTCAGCGGTTTCAGACGATGATCAGCCACGCAGACGCTCTCCCTCAGGATCAATGAAATGTGGGCTGACGATTTCCACCTCGACCTCGGTCGATGCCAGCAGGTTCACCGCGCGCAGCCGCTCGCCCATCCGGGCAGTGCCGTTCTTCAGATATCCCAGCGCAATGGAGTGCCCAAGATGCGGCGAGAACACCACCGATGTAAGCCAGCCGTCGTCATGCGCCGCTGTTGCGGGCGCGCCCATCGCCAGAAAATGCGCCCCCGCCGTCAGGGAACGGGCCGGATCAACCGGACGCACCCCCACCAGCCGCAGACCACCGGCTGCCGTCAGCCCCTCGCGCTGGCTCAGCACCCGGCCAATGGCGTCTTTCTTGACCGACACCATCTTGCCCAGCCCCATGTTCAGCGCGGTAGACTGGCCGTTCAGCTCGTTGCCAGCGACATGGCCCTTTTCCACCCGCATCACGCCCAGCGCCTCGGTGCCATACACCACCGCGTCGAATTCCTGCCCCGCCTCGACCAACGCGCGGATCATCGCGTCGCCGTAGCGCGTGGGCACCGCAATTTCATACGCCAGCTCGCCCGAAAAGCTGATCCGGAACAGCCGCGCCCGCAACCCGCCGCAGACCGTGATCGCGCCGCAGGCCATATACGGGAATGCCGCATCCGAGATATCCTGATCGACCAGCTTTTGCAGCAGCTTGCGCGCATTCGGACCGGCGACGGAGTATTGCGCCCACGCCTCGGTCGTCGAGATCAGTTGCACGTCCAGATCGGGCCACAGCACCTGACGGCAGTATTCCAGATGGCGGAACACCGGCACGGCGTTGGCGGTGGTGGTGGTCATGACGTAGTCATCCGCGCCCATCCGCGCGGTGGTGCCATCGTCCATCACGATGCCATC
Organism: Paracoccaceae bacterium; assembly: GCA_031415015.1. Taxonomy (GTDB): domain Bacteria; phylum Pseudomonadota; class Alphaproteobacteria; order Rhodobacterales; family Rhodobacteraceae; genus JAUYQR01. Next base: position 13,780 of record JANOQT010000123.1, on the reverse strand, counting down.
TTCGCGCAGCATCAGGCCGTAACGCACGCGGCCAATGGCGAGGGTCGAGAAGGTATTGGCATAAACCCGGTCCAGAAACGCGCCCGCATCGGTGCCCTGAATGTCGATCTTGCCCAGCGTGGTCACATCGCAGATGCCGACGGAACGCCGCGTCTGCAGCACCTCGCGGTCCACCGATTGCCGCCATGTCGTCTCGCCCGCGCGGGGAAGGTATTGGGTGCGCAGCCAGTAGCCCACCTCGACGAAAACCGCGCCCTGTTCCGCCGCCCAGACATGCGACGGGGTGTGGCGCACTGGCTTGAACTCTGGCCCGCGCGACCGGCCTGCCAATGCGCCCAAGGCCACCGGCGTGGCAGGCGGTCGGTACATCGTGGTGCCGGTTTCAGGGATGGTCTTGCCGGTCAGTTCGGCCATGATCGCAAGGCCCAGCACATTGCCGGTCTTGCCCTGATCGGTGGCCATGCCAAGCGTGGTGTAGCGTTTCAGATGTTCGACCGAGACGAAGTTTTCCTGATGCGCAAGGCGAATATCCTTGACCGTCACATCGTTCTGCGGGTCGATCCAGGCGCGCCCCTTGCCCGATTGCACATACCATTTCGGGGTGATTTTCACCGGGGCATCCTCGGCCTCGGGCACATCCATCGGCGTGACGCTTCGCCCCAGTTCGGCCAAAGCCGCTACCGCCCGTGCAGCCCCCGTGGCCAAGGCGGCGTGGGTCGACATCACCCCCGCAACCGCGCCGGCGCAGGTCAGGCCCGAGACGCTGTCTGGCGCGGGCACGAAGGCCGCAATGGCGTCGTTCCAGACTGGACGGCCCCGGTGATTGCTGGCGATGTTCAGGTTGGGATTCCAGCCCCCCGACACGCCAAGCGCGTTGACGCGCAGCACTTCGCTGCGCCCGTTTGCGCGGCGCACCGTGATGGATTTCAGGCCAAGGCTGCCCGCGCTGCCCGTCACCTCGTCGCCGTTGCGGGCGTCTATTACCGAAACCTCCAGCCCCTTGGCTGAAAGGTCAGTCGCGGTGCGCAACCCGTCGTCGTTGTTGGTGAACACCACCACATGGTCGCCCGCCGCCACGCCCCAGCGGTTGGCATAGGCGCGCAAAGCGCCCGCAAGCATGATGCCTGGGCGGTCGTTGTTTTCAAACGCGATGGGCCGCTCGATGGCCCCAGTGGCAAGGATCGCGCGGGCCGAATAGATGCGCCACAGGATCTGGCGCGGCGTGTGCGGGGCGGGTTCGGCCAGATGATCCGACACACGTTCCACCGCCGCATAGATGCCGTGATCCATCGCCCCCATCACCGTGGTGCGCGCCATCAGGCGCACCGACGGCAGGCTGGCCAGTTCCGCCACCGCCTGCGCCGCCCAGTCAGCCCCGGCTATGCCACCGACGCCGTGGGTTTCGGCATTCAGCCGCCCGCCCATGCGGAAATCCTCGTCCGCAAGGATCACCCGCGCGCCCGCGCGGCCTGCGGTCAGCGCCGCCGCAAGCCCTGCAGGCCCCGCGCCGATGACCAAAAGATCGCAGTGCAGAAAGCCCTTGTCATAGCTGTCCGGATCATCCTGCCCCGACAGGCTGCCAAGCCCCGCCGCCCGGCGGATGATCGGCTCATAGACCTTTTCCCAGAACGAGGCGGGCCACATGAAGGTCTTGTAGTAGAACCCGGCGGCAAAGAACGGCGACAACCGGTCATTGATCGCCATCGCGTCAAAGCGCAGCGACGGCCAGCGGTTCTGGCTGGCCGCCTGCAACCCGTCATAAAGCTCGGCCACCGTGGCGCGGGTGTTGGGTTCGCGCCGCGCACCGGTGCGCAATTCGACCAGCGCGTTGGGTTCTTCGGACCCCGCCGCAATGACCCCGCGCGGGCGGTGATACTTGAAGCTGCGCCCCATCAGCCGCACGCCGTTGGCCAGCAGGGCGGAGGCGAGGGTATCGCCAGGATGGCCGGTGTAGGGCAGCCCGTCGAAGGTAAACGCCCAGGTCCGGCTGCGGTCGATCTGGCCGCCTGCGATCCGGGTCATTTGCTGCGCCCCGCGGCCCGCGCGACGTCGCGGGCCAGTTCCACGCCCGTGATTTCATGCGTCAGGGTATGCCGCGTGACCACCAGCCACGACCGGTCGCCCTGTTCGTGATACCACAGCTCGCGGTGCAGACCGGCGGGGTTGTCGCGCAGATACAGGTAGTCGTGAAAGGCATCCTCGCCCGCCACCATGCCGTCGGGGCGGTGGATCAGGGCGGCGTCGCCCAGATAGACGAATTCCTGCGCGTCGCGGGGGCCAAGCAGGGGGTGGTTGATGATCATCGGACGCTTCCTTTTCGCATTTTCGAACCGCAAAACCGGTTCCCACTTTTGCTGAAAATGCTCACGGCTCAATGCAAATTCGGTTGGGCGCCCTGGCCTTTTTCGTCGATCATCAGCCCCTTGCGGAACCGGTCGAACCGGTAGGCGGTAGCGGTCGGATGGGGCGTGTCGGTGGCCAGCAGATGCGCGAACACCCAGCCACTGGCAGGCGTGGCCTTGAACCCGCCGTAACACCAGCCGCCGTTGAAAAAGAGGCCTTCGATATCCGTCTTGTCGATGATCGGGCTGCCGTCCATCGACATGTCCATGATCCCGCCCCACATCCGCAACAGACGCGCCCGCCCGATCATCGGCATCAGGCTCATGCCCCCCTCGGCCACATCCTCGACCACGGCCATGTTGCCGCGTTGGGCATAAGAGTTGTAGCCGTCGATGTCGCCGCCGAACACAAGGCCGCCCTTGTCGGACTGGCTGACATAGAAATGCCCCGCGCCATAGGTCATCACCCCGTCGATGATCGGCTTCAGCCCTTCGGAAACAAACGCCTGCAGGACATGGCTTTCCATCGGCAGCCGCATCCCCGCCTGTGCCATCACCTGCGACGACGCCCCTGCCACCGCAACGCCCACCTTTTTCGCCCCGATGAACCCGCGCGAGGTGTCGACCCCCAGCACGCGCCCGTTTTCAATCCGCATCCCGGTGACTTCGCAGTTCTGAAGGATATCCACGCCGCGCAGGTCCGCCCCGCGCGCATAGCCCCACGCCACCGCATCATGGCGCACCGTCCCGCCGCGCCGCTGCATCAGCGCGCCCTTGATCGGAAAGCGGGCGTTGTCAAAGTTCAGGAACGGGTACATCGCGCACACCTGATCGCGGCTCAGCATCTCGGCATCCGCGCCGTGCAGGATCATCGCGTTGCCGCGCCGCACATAGGCGTCGCGCTGCGCGTCGGTGTGGAACAGGTTGATGATGCCGCGCTGGCTGACCATGGCGTTGTAGTTGAAGTCCTGCTCCAGCCCTTCCCACAGCTTCAGGCTGAATTCATAGAACGGCTGGTTGCCGTCCAGCAGATAGTTCGACCGGATGATCGTGGTGTTGCGCCCGACGTTGCCGCCGCCGATCCAGCCCTTTTCCAGCACGGCGATCCGGGCCTGGCCGAACTCTTTCGCCAGATAATAGGCCGTTGCCAACCCGTGCCCGCCGCCGCCGACGATGATGTAGTCATAGTCTTGTCGCGGCGCGGGGTCGCGCCATGCCGGACGCCAGCCCTTGTGGCCGGTCAGCGCCTCGCGGATCACCCTGAAACCGGAATAACGCATAATTTCCACCCTTCCACTTCTCGCCGCCTTGCCCGTCGACGGGACGATGCGGACCCTTCATTTCAGACATCCCCCACCCCCGTCATGCCAGCCCCAGCAGAATGATCCCGCCGAACACCGTAACCACGCCGCCCCATTGCAACGCCGTCATCGGTTCGGCCAGCAGCCGCCAGGCCAGCAGGATCGTCACCAGCCCGAAGATACTGGCCGCGACCGGGGCCACCGCGGGATTGGCATAGCCTGCGGCCAGCGTGATCAGCACCAGCGCGCCCACATCCAGCACCGCCATCAGCACAAGGTACGGCCACAGCGGCAGGGCTTGATGGACAGGGGACCGGCGCAGGATGACAAAGGCCAGCACCGCCACGAAAGCCGCGCCGCGCGCGATCAGGCTGACGGGAAGTTCCGCCCCCGCCTCGGCCGCCCACTGCGCCAGACCGAAGGTCGCGGCAAAGGCGGTTGCCGCCAGCAGCGCCCAGCCGATGGCTGCGACGGACGGGCCGTTGCCCGCGCCGTCCTTCCCGCGTGCCACCAGCGCCACCCCGCTGACCACCGCCAGCGCACCCAGCCAGATCGCCGCGCTCGCCTCTTGCCCGCGCGCCACCGCGAAGCCCACCGATACCATCGGATAGGCACCGCAGATCGGAGCCACCAGACGCACCGGACCGATGGCAAAGGCGCGGTAGTGACCGTAACAGGCCAGCCCGTAACAAACCCCTGACACCAGCGCCAAACCCAGCGTTTGCGGCGTCAGAATGGGCCATCCGCCGGCCAGAGCGGCAAACGGCGCCAGCAGCAGCGCCCCGACACCCAGCACGACCCCCAGCAGAACGGCAACCGGGGCACGGCCGCTGATCTTGCGGATGGTAAAATCATGCACCCCCCACAAAAGTGCCGCACCTAGACCGAAGAAGAGAGAGTGCACTCAGATTGCTCCGCGCAGGAAGTGGGGCAGTATAGCCCGGCACCCGCGCAAATAGCTTGCAGCAACGTGGGGCCGTCGATATTATTCTTGTGAAACATTTTTTCTGTAGATGCAACTCACCCGGGAAGGCGACGCAGATGCTCGATGCCCCCTATCCACAGATCATCCCGGGCCCGCCACGCCCCAGCCGGATCCTTGGCCCGGCATCTGTGTCGGCCACGTCGGGGATCGAGAGCTATGAAGTTCAGGGTGGCGGCGCGCTGCTGATCGCGATTGCCGCCGGTGACCGGGTGGCGATTGCGAACACCGAAGGCGGCCAGATGGCCGAACTGCTGGCCGCCGATGAGACGGGCCGGATTGATGCCGCAATCCTCGGTGTTCCGGCCAATTCCGATGCGGCGGGGCTGAAGGCGCTGTTGTCGGGCGGTGTGGGACCCGGTCTGGGCGGTCTGCGGCTTGGGCTGGAACGGCGGGGCATTGATCTGGCGCGCGCCCGCGCGGTGGCGCTGTTCGGGCGTGACACACCAGCGGGCACGGTTGAGACCCTGACCGTCACCCGCGCCGGGGTGCTGGTGGTTGCCGCCCCCGGTCCGGTCATGTCGCCCGGGGCACAGGATACGCTGACCCCGATCGGCGTGCGGGTGCAGCGCAGCAAGCTGATCCAGCGCAAGGGCTTTGCCCTGCCCGATCCGCTGGCCGATCCTGTGCTGGACCTGCGGGTGACATCCGCCACCGCACAGGCCTATTTCGTCAAGGCGGGCGACTACATTCAGGTGATCGACGTTGATGGCCGCCAATGCACCGATTTTCAGTGCTTTGCCGCGCGCAAGCTGGACAAGGGGATCGCGCACGCGCTGGACGTGACCACCTCGCGCACCCTGATGGGGCACGCTTATTCGATGCCGGGGCTGCACTCGAAATACTACGATCAGGACATGCTGCCGCTGGTCGAGGTGGTGCAAGATACCGTGGGCCGGCACGATGCCTTTGCGCTGGCCTGTGCGGCCAAGTATTACGACGAGATCGGCTATCCCGGCCATGTCAACTGTTCGGACAATTTCAACGCCGCGCTGACTCCGCACGGCGTGACGCCCCGGCCCGGCTGGATGGCGGTGAACTTGTTCTTCAACACCCGGATCGACAACCTTGGGGTGCTGATTTCGGACGAGCCGTGGTCGCGGCCCGGCGACTATGTGTTGTTTCGCGCGCTGACGGATCTGATCTGCGTCAACTCGGCCTGCCCGGATGACACCAGCCCGGCCAACGGCTGGTACCTCAGCGATATTCATGTGCGCACCTATTCGGGTGCTGAAAAGTTTCAGCGCGCAATCGCGTCGCGCGCCACGCCCAATTCGGAGCCGAAGATGACCCGTGACACCGCCTTTACGCCGCGCACCTCGGCGCTGACGCGCAACGTGGTGGAATACAAGGGCTACTGGTTGCCGCAGGTCTATTCGGCGAACGGGGTGATCGAGGAATACTGGGCCTGCCGGGAAAAGGCCGTGGTGCTGGACCTGTCGCCCTTGCGCAAGTTCGAGGTGACCGGGCCGGATGCCGAAGCGCTGATGCAGTACACCCTGACCCGCGATGTGAAGAAACTGAGCGTCGGGCAGGTGGTCTATTCCGCCATGTGCTATCCGCACGGCGGCATGATCGACGATGGCACGCTGTTCCGGCTGGGCCGCGATCAGTTCCGCTGGGTTGGCGGCGATGATTACGGCGGCGTCTGGCTGCGCGAACAGGCGGAAAAGCTGGGGCTGACGGTGATGGTGCGGTCCTCCACCGACCAGTTGCACAACATCGCCGTGCAAGGCCCGAACAGCCGCGAGATCATGGCCCGGATGATCTGGACCGCGCCGCATCAGCCTTCGGTCGATGAGTTGGGCTGGTTCCGGTTCAGCGTCGCGCGCATCGGCGGACCGGACGGCGCGCCGGTGGTGGTGTCGCGCACCGGCTATACCGGCGAGCTGGGCTATGAGGTGTTCTGCCACCCCAAGGACGGCCCCGCCGTCTATGATGCAGTGTGGGCGCATGGGCGCGATCTGGGCCTGCGCCCGATGGGTCTGGCCGCGCTGGATATGGTGCGGATCGAGGCCGGGCTGGTCTTTGCAGGCAATGATTTCAGCGACCAGACCGACCCGTTCGAAGCGGGCATCGGCTTTACCGTGCCGCTGAAATCCAAGACCGATGATTTCATCGGCCGCGACGCGCTGATCCGGCGCAAGGAAAACCCGATGCACCGCTTTGTCGGGCTCGACATCGACGCGAATGTCGACGTGGGCCACGGCGACGCCATCCATTTGGGTCGCGCGCAGATCGGCGTGGTCACATCGTCGGTCCGCTCGCCGATCCTGGGCCGCAACATCGCGCTGGCGCGGGTGGACGTGGCCCATGCGGCGTTCGGAACGGAGGTCGAGATCGGCAAGCTGGACGGGCAGCAGAAACGTCTTCCCGCGAAGGTTGTGCCACTTTCGCACTACGATCCGAAGAAAACGCGCCCGCAATCGTGATCGTTTGCGACCGCCAAAACGCGACAAAAGCGTTTCTTTGCAACAGTATGGTTTGACATCACCGTCGCCAGATCGCTAGCGTTAACCAAGTAATGAAGACGGCAGGCGGGCCTGTTCCGATGAACAGACGCGCCCCGAAGAACACGGGAGAGACAGGTGAAAAAACGCGTGGCAGTCATTGGCGCAGGTCCATCCGGCCTTGCTCAGCTCAGAGCCTTTCAATCCGCTGCCGCCAACGGCGCCGATATCCCTGAGGTTGTCTGCTTTGAAAAGCAGGACACCTGGGGCGGTCTGTGGAACTACACCTGGCGCACCGGTCTGGATGAATACGGCGAGCCGGTGCACGGCTCCATGTACCGCTATCTGTGGTCCAACGGCCCCAAGGAAGGGCTGGAGTTCGCGGATTATTCGTTCGAGGAACATTTCGGCAAGCAGATCGGCAGCTATCCCCCGCGCGCGGTGCTGTTCGACTATATCGAAGGCCGGGTGATCAAGGCCGGGGTGCGCGACTGGATCCGGTTCAGCACCACCATCCGTTTCGTGCGCTATGACGAAAAGACCGGAACCTTCACCGTCACCGCGCATGACCTGAAGAATGACCGCATGTATGACGAGGTGTTCGATAACGTCATCGTGGCGTCGGGCCATTTTTCCACGCCGAATGTCCCCGAATTCCCCGGCTTCAATGCCTTTGGCGGGCGCGTGCTGCACGCCCATGATTTCCGCGACGCCATGGAGTTTGCGGGCAAGGATCTGCTGATCGTCGGCACCTCTTACTCGGCCGAGGACATCGGGTCGCAATGCTGGAAATACGGCGCCAAGTCGATCACCGTGGCGCACCGCACTGCGCCGATGGGGTTCAACTGGCCGACGAACTGGAAGGAAGTGCCGATCCTGGAGCGGGTGGACGAGACGACCGCCTATTTCAAGGACGGCTCATCGGCAAAGGTTGACGCGATCATCCTGTGCACCGGCTACAAACACCACTTCCCCTTCCTGCCGGACGACCTGCGGCTGAAAACCCGCAACCGGCTGGCCACGGCTGACCTTTACAAGGGTGTCGCGTGGGTCCGGAACCCGAAACTGTTCTACCTTGGCATGCAGGACCAGTGGTTCACCTTCAACATGTTCGACGCCCAGGCCTGGTGGGTGCGCGACGTGATCATGGGGCGGATCGACATTCCTGTCGATGAAGCGGTGCGCGCCAAGGACGTCGCCGACCGCATCGCCGCCGAGGATGCGGGGCAGGATGCGCATGACGCCATCCACTATCAGGGCGACTACGTGAAGGAACTGATCGCGGAAACCGACTATCCGTCCTTTGACGTCGACGGCGCCTGCGAGGCCTTCTTCGAATGGAAGGACCACAAGAAAAAGGGCATCATGACCTTCCGCGACAATGCCTACAAATCCGTGATCACCGGCACCATGGCTCCGCTGCACCACACTCCGTGGAAAGACGCGCTGGAGGACAGCCTGGAAAGCTATCTGCGAAACTGACGCCCGGTTTCCGGGCAAGCCGGCCTGGCAATGACGTCTCACCCCTGATCCGCAACAGAGAGAATTTGACAGGCCCGGACCCAACACCCACCATCCCCCCTAAGAGACCGGCATGAAGGCCGGCGCAGGTCACAGCCCCGCAGAATGGGCAGACCATCACCACCAACAGAGGAATGAAGATGAAACCGACAACTCGACTGATCTCATTTGCGGCTGCCCTGACCCTCGCTGCCAGCACTGCCTTTGCGCAGGTTGAATCGGAAGACCCGATCAAGCTGACCCTGCATGACTGGACCGGCCAGTTCATCACCACCAACATCATGGCCGCCGTGCTGGAAGAGGCGGGTTATAACGTCGAACTGGTGCAGGCCGATTATCTGGCCCAGTTCTCCGGGATTGAATCGGGCGACCTGCATGTGGCGATGGAATTGTGGGCGACCACCGCCGCCGATGCGATGAACGCCTCGATCGCCACTGGCAACACCGTCAGCTTCGGCGAGACCGGGATGCAGGCGAAAGAGGAGTGGTGGTTTCCGCTGTACATGAAGGAAAAGTGCCCCGGTCTGCCCGACTGGAAAGCGCTGAACGACTGTGCCGCGTTGTTCTCAACCGCCGAAACCGCGCCAAAGGGCCGCTATCTGGGGGGCCCGGTCACCTGGGGCGGCTATGACGAGGAACGCATCGAGGCGCTGGGGCTGAACTTCGAGGTGATCCACGCGGGCACCGATGCCGCCATGTTCGCCGAACTGGAAAGCGCCTACCAGCGCAAGGACCCGATCCTGCTGTGGATCTATTCGCCGCACTGGGCGCCGATCAAGTATGAAGGCGAATGGGTCGAATTCCCGGCCTACACACCCGAATGCTACACGGATGCGGCGGTGGGCGAGAACCCCGAAAAGGCCTATGACTGTGGCAAGCCGACGGGCGGCATCTTCAAGGCTGGTTGGGTCGGGCTTGAAGGCAAATGGCCGGGCGCTGCCAAGGCGATCAAGGCCTTCACCATCAGCAACGAAGAGATGGGCGCGATGGTCGGCAAGGTTGATGTCGACGGCATCCCGCTGGACGATGTGGTGGACGAGTGGATGACCACCAACGAGGCCGTCTGGAAAACGTGGATCGAATGATCCCGTGACTGCGGGGCGGGACCAACCCGCCCCGCCCATAACCGACATGTCACGACCGGACCCCCAAATGACCGAACGCCCCGTCAAGCTTGCCTGTCGGCATGTCTGGAAAATCTACGGCCCGCATCCTGAACGGCTGCTGGCGGGCGGGAAAACCCCGTCGCTGGACGATATCCGCGGATCGGATCACGTCGGCGCCGTGCGCGATGTCAGCCTTGATGTCCGCGAGGGTGAGATTTTCGTCATCATGGGCCTGTCCGGGTCGGGCAAGTCCACGCTGGTGCGCTGCCTGTCACGACTGATCGAACCCTCGGGCGGCGAGATTCTGTTCAACGGGCAGGACCTGCTGAAGGCCAGTGCGGCCGAGATGATCGAGATACGGCGCCACCGGATGGGCATGGTATTCCAGCATTTCGCCCTGCTGCCGCACCTGACGGTGTTGCAGAACGTCGCTTTCCCGTTGGAAGTTCAAGGCATTGGCCGTGAGGCCCGCGAGGCCCGCGCCCGCGAAGTCACCGCGCTTGTGGGCCTGAGGGGCCGCGAGGACTATTTCCCGCGCCAGTTGTCCGGCGGCCAGCAACAACGCGTCGGTATTGCCCGGTCCCTGGCCGTGGAACCCGAACTGTGGTTTCTGGACGAGCCCTTCTCGGCCCTCGACCCGCTGATCCGGCGCGAGATGCAGGACGAATTCCTGCGCATCCAGAACCAGTTGCACAAGACCATCGTCTTCATCACCCATGACTTTGACGAAGCCATCCGGCTGGCCGACCGCATCGCCATCATGAAGGATGGTGCCGTGGTGCAGATCGCCACACCGGAGGAGTTGGTGCTGGCCCCGGCGGATGACTACGTGGCGGCGTTCACCGCGCATGTGCCGCGCGCCAAGGTGGTGACCATCGGGCGCATCATGACGCCGGGGGCTGCAGCCGCGGTTGCCGGCACGGTGCCCGCTTCGGCCCGTGTCGAAGACGTGGCCGACCGGATCGAGGCGTCCCCCCTGCCCCATGCCGTGACCGACGCCGGGGGCCGGGTGATCGGCCATGTCAGCGCCGCTGCGGTGATCGACGTGCTGATCGGGCGGGGCAAGTGACCCGCCCGGGTGCATCCCTGTGGGCGGGCATCCTGCTGGCCAGTTTTGCGCTTGCGTTTGTGTCGACGCAGCTGCCCGGATGGCTGCTGCGCCCGCCCGAGGCCCTGCTGGTTGACCTTGCCGGGGCCACCAGCGCCGCAATGCGCTGGCTGGTCGAAGAGGCCACTTTCGGCCTGTTCACGGTCAAAGAGGCCACCCGCGGCCTCGCGGCACTGATCGAGGTGCCGTATGACGCGGCGCGCATCGCCATCGTCGACGGCATCACCGAAGGTCGTGGTCGCCGGGCCACGACCATCGTGCCTCCGGTATCCTGGATCGCGGTGATTGCGGCAATGGTGGCGCTTGGGGTCTATGCACGGGGTTGGCGGCTTGGCCTGCTGGTCGGCGGGCTGTTCCTGTATCTGGCGGTGTTCGGCCAGTGGGAAAGTGCGATGACCACGCTCGCCTCGATCCTGATTGCGGTGCCGATCGGGGTGGCGGGCGGTCTGGCGCTGGGGATTGCCGCGTTCCTGTCGCCCCGCTTCAACCGGATTCAATCGCCCATGCTGGACCTGATGCAGACCGTCCCGACCTTCGCCTATCTGGTGCCGATCCTGTTCCTGTTCGGCTTTGGCCCGGTGGCCGCGCTGATTGCCACGGTAATCTACGCGATGCCGCCAATGGTGCGGATCACCACGCTGGCGCTGCAACAGGTCCCGCCGGAACTGCAGGAATTCGGCCGCATGGTCGGCTGCACCCCCGCACAACAGATGCGCAAGGTACTGCTGCCAGTGGCGCTGCCCGACCTGATGGTGGGCGTCAATCAGGTGATCATGCTGTCACTGAACATGGTGATCATCGCGTCGATGATCGGCGCGGGGGGGTTGGGGTTCGACGTGCTGAACGCCCTGCGCAGCCTGAAGATCGGCGCCGGGATCGAGGCGGGGCTGGCAATCACCGCCCTTGCCGTGGCGCTGGACCAGCTGTCCCAGGCGCTGGCCGAACGGTCGGGCAAAGCCGACGTGTCGCATGGCCCGTGGATCAAGCGGCACCCGAAAACCGTCATTGTGCTGGGGCTGATCGTGGCGACGGGGATCATCGGTCTGATGGTTCCCGCCGTGCAGACCTACCCGAAAGAGGCGATGCTTTCGACCAGAACCTTCTGGTCGGACCTCGTCGAATTCATCAACGTCAACTACTTCGACCAGATCGAGGCCTTCAAGGATGCGATCCTTCTGAACCTGCTGTTGCCGGTCAAACGCTTTCTGCTGGCGCTGCCGTGGCCGTGGGTTCTGTTCATGGTCACTCTTGCGGGCTGGCAATTGGGACGGGCGCGGCTGGCGATGCTCAGCCTGGGTCTGGGTCTGTTCATCGTGATCACCGGGCTGTGGGAACAGGCGGTCACCACGGTCTATCTGTGTGGCATTTCAGTGATGATTGCCGCAGTGATCGGGGTGCCGCTGGGCATCTGGGCTGCGGCGAACGAAACTGCCGGCCGGGTGATCGGCGCGTTCATCGACACGCTGCAGACCCTGCCCAGCTTTGTCTACCTGATCCCGGTGATCATGCTGTTCCGGGTGGGCGACTTTGCAGCCATGATCGCGGTGGTGCTGTACGCGCTGGCCCCGGCGGTGCGCTACACCGCGCACGGGTTGCGGTCGGTGTCGTCGGAACTGGTCGAGGCAGGCATCGTCTGCGGCTGCACTCGCTGGCAGGTGCTGACGCGCATCCGCCTGCCGATGGCCCTGCCGGACATCTTGCTGGGGGTGAACCAGACCATCATGCTGGCCTTGTCGATGCTGGTGATCACCGCCTTGGTCGGCACCCGCGATCTGGGGCAAGAGGTGTATGCCGCCCTCGCCACCGCCGATGTCGGGCGCGGGGTGATCGCCGGTTTGGCAGTTGCGGCCATTGCCATCGTCGCCGACCGGCTGATCGCCGCCGCCGCCGCGCGCGCCCGTGCGCGCCTTGGCCTGACCGGAGAGTGAGCTGACCACCAAGAGCGTTCAGGACGGCCTGTTCCGGGGCAGTCAGACGATTGCGAACCAGTTCCCACCCCTGCGCTACTATTCGATGCGACAGCGGGAAGGCTGCGCCACTCTGCGAAAGCGGCGGCGCGGGTTTGCTTGTCGGGGTTGTGGTTCTGGAAGTGGCGCTTCGTCGGAAAGGGGTTGCGGTCCGAGGCAGGGGCTGCAGCGAACCTCTGCAATGGTCGCATGCGCCGGAACCGCTGCATCGCCCGCTCGCGTCTTCGAGACGGCGGTGCGCGTTATCAGCCCGGTGGTTGAGACAACGTCCCCTGTCCTGATCATTCCCGCAGCCCGGATCCCTTAGCGCGGCGTCAGACGACCGCAGCCTGTCGGTTCCCGATCTGACGGGCAGACTGACGCGCCAGGTCGGTGGCATTGCGGATCATTGCGGGGTTGATCCGGCGTTGAGCGATCAGCGGAATAGCTCCGCTGCCCAATCCCTGACCGTCTCAGGAATCGCGTCCTTTTACTTCAGTGCGAAGCCAAGGAACGGCCGCGCGGGAATGTCGCCCCATAGGGTCGGGACATGGCTTTTGGTGCCACCAAACTGCATTATCGCCCCGTCAGGCCAGTTGACGAAGATCGTGGCGAACCCATCGCCTGATTCGGGGGAAAGCATGTCAAACATCTCGCCTTCGCTGTGCACGACAAGTCCCCACGGGTCCTTGTTGCGGCGGTAGGCTTGAGGCGTGACTGGCAAGCGCCACGCCCATGGCGACGCGTCAGGACCGGCTTTTGCTGGCGAAGTTGTCCCGCACGTCCGCGTACAGGTATTGCGCCAGCTGGGCCATGAGGGGCGGGGTGTCGCTCAGGTCCGCACCGCAGCACCTTAGCGCAGCTGTCACAGCATCATTGATGGGTGATCATGCCGCTCTTCCTTTCAACCATCCCCGCACCGTCACGTCTGTCGCGCGAAGGGTGCGGGCGATGTGGGCGGTGGAATGGCCCTGCCAGTGCAGCATGGCGGCGAGCCATGGCTGGCCAGCGGGATGCGCTTTTG
>JANOQT010000122.1:0-16478 GCA_031415015.1 Paracoccaceae bacterium | reverse complement strand
CTGTTCAGCGATGCCACCAAGTCGCGCTGCACCGACTTCGACGCATCTGCACCGCTGTTCGAAATTGCAGTCGGGTTCTACGCCAAACCCGGCAACGCGGCCAGCAACGCCACCACCTACGACGATCTGAAGGGCAAACGTATCTGCCGTCCCGATGGCTGGTTCACCTTCGACCTCGAAGCGCAGGGCCTTGTCGAACCGGCGGTCAGCATGATGGTTGCCACGTCGCAAGTTGAATGCTGGCGCGCGCTTGAGGCCGACGAAGTCGATGTCGTGACCTTTGATGCCCTGCCCGCCGAAGCCGATATCGCCACCCTGAAGATCAGCGATAACGTCAAGGAAATCATGCCGTTGGCCGGCATCGTTTCCAGCCACGTCTTCATTCCGAAGACCAATCCGAACAGCAAGGCCTACCTCGAAAAGCTCAACAAGGGCCTGTCCGAAATACGGGCCGATGGCACCTGGTTCAGCATCGTTTCCACCCGGATGCGCGAACATGAGGAAATGAACGCCTCCGACAACTGAGACGGTTCGACCAAAGCGCTCCTCTGGCTCATGAGAAAGGCGGCCTTAGGCCGCCTTTCTCATGGCCAGTTGCAATCGGTGGCTGCGCATTGAGGCAAGTTCCGGTGCGGTGGCTTTAGTTTTCCGGATTGGTGCCGCGGATCGACCATGATTACGCGACATTCGATCTTTACCAAACGGGGCAGGCCCAACTCGCGCCGCGATTTCCTCAACGACTGAAAGGACCCCTCGAATGCTTTCTTCGCTTCGCCCCGCACGGGCCGTTCTTGCACCGACCGTACTTGCCGTCGCCCTGATGACGACGGCTGCCAGCGCGCAGGATCTGTGCTCGGTCTACACCGTCAAGTCCGGTGACACGCTCACCGGGATCGCCAAGACGGCCGGCGTATCCAACGGTTACAGGGGCATCCTTGCCGCAAATCGTGACGCCATCACCGACCCGACCATCATCGAAGTCGGCCAGAATCTGACAATTCCCTGCGCGGACGGCTCTGCCCCAACCACCGAAGCCGCAACCGAACCGGTCGCGGAGCCTGCCGCCGAACCAGTGGCCGAGGCGACCCCGGAGCCCGCGGCCGAACCGGCCAAACTGCCACCGCTCCGCTTCCTTACCGCTGGCGATTACGCCCCCTTTGCGGATCAAAGCCTCCCCGGCGGCGGCCTGCACGTAGAGATTGTCAATGCCGCGATGGCGCGCGGCAATCCGGATCAGGAGTACGGGCTCACCTGGATCGACGACTTCGATGCCCACCTGTCCGAACTTCTGCCCAGCGGTACCTATGATGCGGGTTACATGTGGTTCCTGCCCGACTGTTCCAAGATTGATCTCTACGGCCCCGAGGCGAAGATGCGCTGCGACAACTATCTTGCAACGGACCCTTTCTTTGAGGATGCCGTCGGTTACTACACCAAGGCGGGCGATCCGCTGCAAAGCGTGACCAGCTATGAAGACCTCAAAGGCAAGCGTCTCTGCCGCCCCGACGGCTGGTTCATGTGGGATCTCGAAGCCGAAGGCCTTGTCGAACCGGCAGTAACACTGGTGCAGCCCGCCACGCAACTCGACTGTTGGGCCGCGCTGGAGGCCGGTCAGGTGGACGTGGTGACCTTTGACGCCGTCCCCGCCGAAGCCGATCTGGTCACGCTCAAGATCAGCGACAACATCAAAGAGATCAAGGCCCTGGCGTCCATCCAGACCAGCCACGTGCTCATCCCCAAGAACAATCCCAACGGCCCGGCCTACATTGCGATCCTGAACAAGGGGCTTGCGGAAATCCGTGCCGACGGCACATGGTTCAGCATTCTGACGAGCCGCATGCGCGAACATGAGGAGCGCAACGCCACCGACAACTGAAGGTGCGGTCACGTCCCGCCGGGCGGTCCGCCGGGATCGCCCGTCACGCCACCGCAGGGTTGACAGACCCTTGCTGGAATGATCCCTCTTCCCGGCGTCCGCGGCGGCGCTTGGGGGCGGGATTTTGTTCGATCTGGTGATCTTCGATTGTGACGGCGTGTTGATCGACAGCGAGATCATCAGCGCCCGCATGCTGATCGAAGAACTGGCCAGCCTCGATGTTCACATCGACCTGGATTATGTCGGGCGGCACTTTCTTGGCCGCAGTTATCCGACCGTCATGGCCCAGATCCGGCGCGAATTCGGTCTCGACCTGCCCCCCGGGTTTGAGGACCAGTACCGCGACCGCCTGCTTGACGCCTTTCGCCGCGACCTGCGCGTGATGCCGGGTGTGACCGACACCGTCCGCGACCTTGGCGTTCCGTTCTGCGTCGCCACATCCTCGTCGCCGCGCCGGGCCCAGATGTCGCTGGCGCTGACCGGGCTTACGGGTGCCGTCGGCCCCCGCCTCTTTACCGCCTCGCAGGTCGCGCGCGGCAAGCCTGCGCCGGACCTGTTCCTCTTTGCTGCCGCCACAATGCGCACCGATCCTGCCCGTACCCTCGTCATCGAAGACAGCCTCACCGGCGTGCGCGCGGCCCTCGCTGCCGGGATGCAGGTCTGGCGCTTTACCGGCGGCAGCCATTTCGTCGGCCCCGTCGAACCTGAACCACCGGACGCCATCCCGCACGCAAGGTTTGACGCCTTCGCCGACTTCTTCCACATTGCCCCCGACCTGAAGAGACCCGCATGACCCGGCAAGACTCAGAACCCACTCTGCATGATGATGCCGCACGGGCGGGCTGGCTTTACTATGTCGGCGGGCTGACCCAGGATCAGATCGCCGCCGAATTGGGGGTCAGTCGCCAGCGCGCCCAGCGGCTGGTGTCCCGCGCCATGGCCGACGGGCTGATCCACGTCCGCCTCAACCACCGCATCGGGGTCTGTCTCGATCTTGAATCCGCCCTCAAAGACCACTTCGGCCTTACCCGCGTCCGCGTCTCTCCGGGCCTTGGCGCCGGCGCGGACGGGGTGCGCGCCATCGCCCCTGCCGCCGCCGCCGAACTGGAACGCTTTTTGCGAATGCCCGACCCTCTTGTCATCGCCCTTGGCACCGGGCGGGCGATGCGCGGCATGGTCGATGCGATGGACGAGGTCGAGGCGGTGCAGCACCGCCTCGTCTCGCTGATCGGCAACATCGCCCCCGACGGCTCGGCCAGCTTTTTCGACGTGGTCATGCGGATTGCCGACAAGGTCCGCGCGCCGCATTACCCGATGCCGGTTCCCGTGATCTCGACCACCGCTGCGGAAAACGCGGCCTTCCACGCGCTCGCCCCCGTTCGGCGTGTGGTGGAACTGGCCATGGCCGCTGACGTGGTCTTTGTCGGTGTCGGCCAGATGTCGAACGACGCGCCGCTTTTGGCCGACGGCTTCGTCACCCGGGCCGAGCTGGACGAAATGCAGGCATCCGGTGCGGTTGGCGAAGTCGCGGGGTGGGTCTTTGATTCGGACGGCCACTACCTGGACCTTGGCACCAATACCCGCACCGGTGGGGTGCGCGTGGCCCCCGGCCTCGACCGGCCTGCCATCGGCCTTGCCACCGGGGCCTCCAAGGTTCCGGCGATTGCTGCAGCCCTCAAGTCCCGCATTCTCAACGGCTTGATCACCGATGAGCCGACGGCCCGCGCGCTGCTTTCGCTGCAGATGCAACGCCGCTAAGCAGCATCAATCCTTGCCGTTTTGGCGAAGAATCCGCTTGACGACTCTGGCCTGTGTATGAGCATTTACCCGTCAGGCGATGATTTGCTCATACGCTTATCCAGGGAGGATACCATGACAATGACGCTACGCGCGCTTCTCGGCGCGACGGCCCTCGTTGCCTTCGCGGGCGCAGGCTTGGCCGAAACCACCATCACCGTCGCCACCGTGAACAACGGCGACATGATCCGCATGCAAGGGCTGATGGACGACTTCTATGCCAAGCACCCCGACATCAAGGTCGAGTGGGTCACGCTGGAAGAAAACGTCCTGCGCCAGAACGTCACCAACGACATCGCCACCGGTGGCGGCCAGTATGACGTTGTAACCATCGGCACCTATGAAGTGCCCATTTGGGGCAAGCAGGGCTGGCTGGAAAGCCTGAATGATCTGCCTGCAGACTTTGACATCGACGATATTCTGCCCCCCATCCGTGCCGGCCTGACGGTTGACGGCAACCTGCTGGCCTCGCCATTCTACGGTGAGTCGTCCTTCGTGAACTACCGCAAGGACCTGGCTGAAAAGGCTGGCATCACCATTCCGGATGCGCCGACCTGGGACGACATCAAGGCCGCTGCTGCCGCGATGACCGATACCGAAGCCGGGATCTATGGCATCTGCCTGCGCGGCAAGGCCGGCTGGGGCGAGAACATGGCCTTCCTGACCACCATGGCGAACAGCTACGGTGCGCGCTGGTTCGACGAAAACTGGCAGCCCCAGTTCGACCAGCCGGAATGGAAAGCCGTAATGACCGACTACGTCGAGCTGCTGACCAAATACGGCCCGCCCGGCGCGTCCAACAACGGCTACAACGAAAACCTGACCCTGTCGCTGCAAGGCAAGTGCGCGATGCGCATGGACGCCACCGTGTCGGCCGGCTCGCTGGTTGATCCCAAGCAGTCCGAGTTTGCCGACCAGGTTGGGTTTGCTCTGGCCCCCGACATGGGCCTTGGCAAGCGTGCAAACTGGCTCTGGGCCTGGTCTTTGGCCGTTCCGGCGTCGTCTGACAGCAAGGACGCTGCCAAGGCGTTCGTGAACTGGGCAACCAACAAGGACTACATCGCGCTTGTTGCGTCCAAAGAAGGGTGGGCCGCCGCTCCTCCCGGAACGCGTACTTCGCTTTACGCTAACCCGGAATATGCAGCCCTGCCGTTCGCCAAGCTGACGATCAACTCGATCAACGCTGCAGACCCGACAAATCCAACGGTCAAGCCGGTGCCTTATGTCGGCGTGCAGTTTGTCGCCATCCCCGAGTTTGCTGGTCTTGCGACCTCGGTTGGCGAAATCTTCTCGGCCGCTCTGGCCGGGCAGAAAACCGTTGATGAGGCCTTGGCTGAAGCACAGGCTCTGGCTGTCGACGAAATGACGTCGGCCGGCTACATCAAGTAACCGGCAAACGGTCAATTCCTGTCGGGGACCGGCCCAGGCACCGGGCCGGCCCCCACCAGACGTCGATGCCATCCGGCCTTTCGCGTTGCCCTTCGTTCCCTTCGCTGTCCGTCGGCCCGCCCGTTCACGCCGCTTCAGGGAGATCGCCCCCATGTCCACGACAAGCACCCGCGCTGCCGCCCGCCTGATGGTGGCACCGTCCGTCATCTTGCTGTTCATCTGGATGATCGTGCCGCTGGCGATGACAGTCTATTTCTCGTTCCGTCTGTACCGGCTGCTGTCGCCTGATCGCACGGGCTGGGTCGGGTTCAACAATTACATGTGGTTCCTGAATTCGCCGGATTTCTGGACCGCCATCATCAACACGCTGTTGCTGGTCGGCGGCGTGCTGATCATCACCGTGGTTCTGGGCATCCTGATCGCCATTCTGATCGACCAGCCGATCTGGGGTCAGGGGCCGCTGCGCATTCTGGTGATCTCGCCGTTCTTCGTGATGCCGCCGGTGGCCGCGTCGATCTGGGAAAACCTGTTCATGCACCCGCAGAACGGGTTGCTGGCCGCCGTCTCGCGGGGGTTCGGCACCGAACCGATCCTGTATCTGGAAAGTTATCCCATGGTCTCGGTGATCTTCATCACCTCGTGGGAATGGCTGCCCTTTGCCACGCTGATCCTGCTGACCGCCCTGCAATCCATGTCCTCCGAACAGATGGAAGCCGCCGAGATGGACGGCGCGTCAGCCTTCTCGCGCTTTCGCTATCTGGTCCTGCCGCACCTCAGCCGGGCGATCACTGTGGTCATCCTGATCCAGACGATCTTCCTGCTGGGCATCTTCGGCGAGATTTTCACCACCACCCAAGGTGGCCCCGGATCGGCCTCCACCACCTTGCCCTACATGATCTACAAGCAGGCGCTTATCGCCAAGGATATCGGTCGTGCCGCCGCCGGGGGGATCATCGCGGTCATCCTGGCCAACATCGTCGCCGTCTTCCTGATGCGTGCCATCGGCAAGCATCTGGACGCCTGAGAAGGACCCGAGACATGGCCCGCGCCGTCACAACCCAAGCCAAAATCGCCTACACCGCCGCTGCATGGGCGGTGGGTCTGCTGATCTTCTTTCCCGTCCTCTGGACGATCCTGACCAGCCTCAAGACCGAGGTCAGCGCCGTCGCCTCGCCGCCGGAATTCCTTGGGGCGGACTGGACGCTGGAAAACTATGCCGAGGTCTGGCAGCGGTCCGATTATCCCCGGTTCTTCTGGAATTCCGTGATCATCTCGGTCGGCTCCACGCTTCTGGGCCTTGCCATCGCGATCCCTGCGGCGTGGTCCATGGCCTTCGTGCCCGGCAAGCGGACCAAAGACCTGCTGATGTGGATGCTGTCGACCAAGATGATGCCAGCCGTCGGCGTGCTGATCCCGATGTATCTGATCTTTCAGCGCACCGGGCTGTTTGACACCCACGTCGGTCTGATCCTTGCGCTGATGCTGATGAATCTGCCGATCATCATCTGGATGCTCTACACCTACTTCAAGGAAATCCCCGGCGAGATTCTTGAGGCCGCGCGGATGGACGGCGCATCCCTGCGCAACGAAATCATCTATGTCCTCACCCCCATGGCCATTCCCGGCATCGCCTCGACGATGCTCTTGAACATCATTCTGGCGTGGAACGAGGCGTTCTGGACGATCACCCTGACAACCGTCAACGCGGCCCCGCTGTCGGCCTTCATCGCCAGCTTCTCGGCCCCGCAGGGGTTGTTCTACGCCAAACTTTCGGCAGCCTCGACCATGGCCATCGCGCCGATCCTGATCGTTGGCTGGTTCAGCCAAAAACAACTTGTCCGCGGCCTGACCTTTGGCGCCGTGAAGTGAGGGAATAATGGGACAGATCACACTCACCGGCGTCCGCAAATCATTTGGCGAGGTGGACGTCATCCCCGGCGTCGATCTTGACATCAACGATGGCGAATTCGTCGTCTTTGTCGGCCCCTCCGGCTGCGGCAAATCCACCCTTCTGCGCCTGATCGCAGGACTGGAGGATACCACCTCTGGCACCATCTCGATCGACGGCAAGGACGCCACCGCCCTACCCCCCGCCAAGCGCGGCCTTGCGATGGTGTTCCAAAGCTATGCTCTCTACCCGCATATGTCGGTCAAGAAAAACATCGGCTTTCCGCTGAAAATGGCCGGGATGGACCCGGCCGAGGCAGAGAAGCGTATCCAGCGTGCCGCCTCCGTCCTGAACCTGACCAACTACCTTGACCGCAAGCCGGGCCAGCTGTCCGGCGGCCAACGCCAGCGCGTCGCCATCGGCCGCGCCATCGTGCGCGAACCCGCCGCGTTCCTCTTTGACGAACCGCTGTCGAACCTTGACGCCGCCTTGCGCGTCGGCATGCGGCAGGAAATCTCCGAACTGCACCAGTCGCTTAAAACCACGATGATCTACGTCACCCACGATCAGGTCGAAGCGATGACCATGGCCGACAAGATCGTCGTGCTGAACGCGGGCCGCATCGAACAGGTGGGCTCCCCACTTGCCCTTTATCACACCCCGAAAAACCTCTTCGTTGCAGGCTTCATCGGCAGCCCAAAGATGAACCTGATCACCGGGGCCGAGGCGGCAAAGCACGGCGCCCACACCATCGGCATCCGCCCCGAACACATCACCGTCGGGGATGGTGCGTGGGAAGGTGTGGTGGGCCTCTCCGAACATCTTGGCTCCGACAGCTTCATCAAGGTCGATGTCGCCGGCGTCGGCATCATCAACGTGCGCGGCCCGGGCGAATTGAACGTTCACCACGGCGACCGGATCAGACTGGCCCCCGCCGGAAAAATCCACCGCTTCGACGCAAACGGGATGGCACTATGAGGCTGCACGGCAAGACCGCCCTTATCACCGGGGCCGCACGCGGCATCGGCTATGAGTTCGCCCGCGCCTACATCGCCGAAGGCGCGACCGTGGCGCTGGCCGACGTCAATGCCGCCGCCTTGGAAAAGGCGGTGGCCGAGCTTGGCCCCAAATCCGTTGCCGTGCAGATGGATGTGACCCGCCAGGACAGCATCGACGCCGGTTTCGCAAGTGCGATCAAGACCATGGGCCACCTCGATATCCTGATCAACAACGCCGCCCTGTTCACCGCCGCCCCCATCGTGGAAATCACCCGCGCCGACTATGACAAGCTTTTCGCCGTCAACGTCGCGGGCACCCTCTTTTGCACCCAAGCCGCCGCGCGGCACATGATCCCGCGCACGCAAGGCACCATCATCAACATGGCCTCGCAAGCGGGCCGTCGGGGCGAAGGCCTCGTCGCCGTCTACTGCGCCACCAAGGCCGCCGTCATCTCGCTGACCCAGTCCGCCGGCCTCGACCTGATCCAGCACGGCATCACCGTCAACGCCATCGCGCCGGGGGTGGTCGACGGCGAACACTGGGACGGCGTCGACGCTTTCTTCGCCAAATACGAAGGCAAGGCCCCCGGCCAGAAAAAGCGCGAAGTCGGCGACGCCGTCCCCTTCGGCCGTATGGGCACCGCTGCCGATCTGACCGGCATGGCGATCTTCCTCGCCACGCCGGAAGCGAAATACATCGTCGCCCAATGCTTCGGCGTGGACGGCGGCAACTGGATGGCCTGAATGACCCTGCATCTTCCCGCCTACGACCGCACAAAGCTGACCGCTGGCATCGTCCACATCGGCCTCGGCAACTTTCACCGCGCCCACATGGCCGTCTATCTCGACGACCTGTTTGCGACCGGGATCGGCCACGACTGGGCCATCCTCGGCGCAGGTGTGCGCGAAGGCGATGCCCGGATGCGCGACGCGCTCGTCGCTCAGGATTGCCTCTCCACCGTGATCGAACTTGACCCCTCGGGCCGCAGCGCCCGGCGTGTAGGCGCGATGATCGGCTTTCTGCCGGTGCAACCCGACAATGCCGCCCTGATCGCCGCGATGACCGACCCGGCCATCCGCATCGTCTCGCTCACCGTCACCGAAGGCGGCTACTTCATCGACCCCGCCACCGGCACCTTCGACCCCAACGCCCCCGACATCGCCGCCGACGCCCCAAACCCCCACCGCACCGCATTCGGCGCGATCATCGCCGCGCTGATGGCCCGCCGCGCCAACGGCACCCCGCCCTTCACGGTAATGTCTTGCGACAACCTGCCCGGCAACGGCCACGTCACCCAGTCCGCCGTCGTAGGCCTCGCCCGCATCAACGACCCCGCCTTTGCCGACTGGATCGCCGCAAACGTCGCCTTCCCCAACGGCATGGTTGACCGCATCACCCCCGCCACAGGCCCGCGCGAGCGTGACATGGCCGCCGCCTTCGGCCTTGACGACCCGGTCCCCGTCACCTGCGAACCCTTCCGCCAGTGGGTGCTGGAGGACACCTTCCCCACCGGCCGCCCGGCGCTGGAAATGGTCGGCGTCACCTTCACCCCCCACGTCCACGCCTATGAGGCGATGAAGATCCGCATCCTGAACGGCGGTCACGCCACCATCGCCTATCCCGGCGGTCTGATGGACATCGAATATGTCCACGAAGCCATGGCCAACCCGCTGATCCGCGCCTTCCTAGACAAGGTCGAGACCGAAGAGATCATCCCCTACGTCCCCCCCGTCCCCGGCACCGATATCGGCGCGTACTACGCCACCATCCGCGACCGCTTCGCCAACCCCGAGATTGCCGACACCGAACGCCGCCTCTGCCTCGACGGCTCCAACCGCCAGCCAAAGTTCATCATCCCCTCGTTGCGCGACGCGCTGGCGGCCGGGGGCCGCGTCGAAGGCCTCGCCCTCGTCTCGGCGCTGTGGTGCCGCTATTGTTACGGTACCAGCGACGCCGGAATCGACATTCCGCCCAACGATCCGAACTGGGATTACCTGCAAGCCCAGTCAAAAGCCGCCAAAGACGCGCCCGTCGTCTGGCTGCAGATGAAACCGATCTACGGCGATCTGAACAAGGACCCCCGCTTCGTCGCGGCCTTCACCAAGGCGCTGAACGCGCTGTGGGCAAACGGCACGGCAAAGGTGCTGACCGCGTATCTGGCGTAGGGTGCGCTAAAGCGCACCTCTATATCCCCAACGCCCGGAACACCTTCGGCAACTCCTCCGGCAGATCCTCCGCGATCAACCCCGGCCCGAAGCTCAGCGCGCATTCCACATGCAGCCAGGCCCCGGTGCAGGCCGCATCGAACGGCGAAAACCCCCGCGCCAAAAGCCCTGTGATGAACCCCGCCAGCACATCCCCGGACCCGGCGGTCGCCAGCCACGGCGCCGCCCGCTCATAATGCGCCGAGTTAATCGCGCACCGCCCCGACGGATCGGCAATCACCGTATCCGCCCCCTTGAACAACACCACACACCCCGCCCGCGCCGCCGCCTCGCGGGTGGCATCGACCTTGGAATAGGCGGGGCCCTTGGTGGCAGGGGCGGCCAGCTTCTCGGCAATGTCCGGGAACAGCCGCGCGAACTCCCCGGCATGGGGGGTCAGGACGCAAGCCCCGTGCAGGGCGGCGAAGAGGTCGGGGTGTTGCGACAGGAGCGTGAGCGCGTCGGCGTCGAGGACCACGGACCGCCGGGGCACGCCCCGGCCTACATTTTCGGTGTTGACGGCCGCACCGGCCCCCGTAGGTCGGGGCGTGCCCCGACTCTCCAACGCTACCCCCACCCACCCCGCCTCCCGCTCGCCCGTTCCCATCCCCGGCCCCAGGCACAGCGCATTGATCCGCTGATCTTCCAGAACCCCGGCCAACCCCGGCCCATCCGCCACCCCCCGCAGCATCACTGCATCCAGACGTGCGGCATTCTCGGGGATCGCGTCCAAAGGACACCCCACCGTCACCACCCCCGCCCCGATCCGCAACGCCCCCCGCGCCGCCAACCGCGCCGCCCCGCCACGACCGGAGGGACCGGAAAGGATGAGGGCGTGGCCGTGGGAGTATTTGTGGGCTTGTGGTCGGCGATCCCTCTGGAGGGCTTCTCTGTGTACATCGGCAAGTGAGACATGACCGCGCCCTGAACGATCTGGGAGACCAATATCGGCAAGCGCCGTTCGACCTGAGTGGACTGGCCCGTCGGCAATGAAGTGCCCAACCTTGTGCTTGTGGAAGCTTACGGTCAAAGTTGCCGGTAGTGCCCGGCCAAGGTCCCTGCCACTGTCGGCACATATCCCACTTGGAACATCTATCGCTACGACATGCCCGCCCTGAATGCTGACATGCATCCAGAGTGCTTCCGAGGTCTCCCTGACGATTGTGCCGATGCCTCGTGTCAGGCCGGTCCCGAAAAGCGCATCGACTGTCAAAGCAGGAGGCCTTCCTTCAATTATGCGGGCCAAATCAATATCGACGAAAGCGGAAACCTCCCCCATCCCCACCCACCGCTCATAATTCACCCGCGCGTCCTTCGGCAGCCGCTCCGGGTCGCCGTAGAGGAAGACCTCCACCTCCCAGCCCCACTCCTTCAACAGCCGCGCCACGACGAACCCGTCGCCGCCGTTGTTGCCCGGTCCGCACAAGACCACCGCCCGGTGCGAGGTTGTCTTCAGCTCTGGCCATTCCTCGAAAATCGCCTCCACCACGCCCCGCCCGGCGCGCTCCATCAGCTCCAGTCCGGTCACCTCACCGGATGCTATAGCCGCCGCCTCGATGGCCCGCATCTGCGCCGCTGTTAGCAGTTCCGTCATCGCTCACCCCGTTTTCACAAACCGCCCACTCACGCGCCGTACTGCACAATTTTTAGGCGTACCATCAGGATTCCCGCCCCCGATCCGCCGCCTCTCACCCTAGCCAATTGTCCCCGCCCCGGGGAAGTGATCAGTCGGCCCAAGACCTGATGACGACGCATATCCGGGGGGAAGTCACCCATGAAGAAGATCGAAGCGATCATCAAGCCGTTCAAGCTTGATGAGGTCAAGGAAGCGCTGCAAGAGGCGGGCATTCAGGGCCTCTCTGTGACCGAAGTCAAAGGCTTCGGCCGTCAGAAGGGCCACACCGAACTGTACCGTGGTGCCGAATACGTTGTGGATTTCCTGCCCAAGGTGAAGATCGAGGTCGTGCTGACCGATGACATGGTCGATGCCGCCGTGGCCGCCATCGTCGCCGCCGCCCGTACCGACAAGATCGGCGACGGCAAGATTTTCGTGTCGTCCATCGAACAAGCCATCCGCATCCGCACCGGCGAAACCGGCGACGACGCAGTTTAAGATCACCCGAACCATTGGTGCCCAAATGGCCAAAGACAAAACCAAAGCGAAACCTGAAAAACCGAAAGGCAGCATGATGAGCGCAGTTGCGAAAGCTCTGAAACTGATCAAAGACGAGGAGGTCGAATATGTCGACATCCGCTTTACCGACCCCAAGGGCAAGCTGCAGCATGTGACGCTGGTGGCCGATCTGGTCGATGAAGACTTCTTCGAGGAAGGCTTCATGTTCGACGGCTCCTCCATCGCCGGCTGGAAATCCATCGACCAGTCCGACATGAAGCTGATCCCGGATGCGGCCTCGGTCTATCTCGATCCGTTCTACGCCGAGAAAACCCTCTGCGTGCATTGCAACGTGGTCGAGCCGGACACGAACGAGGCCTACAGCCGTTGCCCGCGCCAGACCGCGATCAAGGCCGAGGCCTATCTGCAATCCTCCGGCGTCGGCGACACCGCCTATTTCGGCCCGGAAGCGGAATTCTTCCTGTTCGACGACGTGCGCTATTCGGTAACGCCGCGCAAAGTGTCGTATGAGATCGACGCCGAAGCTGCCGCCTGGAACACCGACACCGTGACCGAAGGCGGCAACTACGGCCACCGCGCCGGCCACAAGGGCGGCTACTTCCCGGTCAACCCGGTGGACGAAGCCCAGGACATCCGCGGCGAGATGCTGTCCACCATGAAGCGCATGGGGATCCGCGTCGACAAGCACCACCACGAGGTCGCCACCTGCCAGCACGAACTTGGCATGATCTTCGGCGGTCTGGTTGAACAGGCCGACAACATCCAGAAGTACAAATACGTGATCCACAACGTGGCCCACGCCTATGGCAAGACCGTGACCTTCATGCCAAAGCCCATGAAGGGCGACAACGGCAGTGGTATGCACGTCAACATGTCAATCTGGAAGGGTGGCAAGCCCTTGTTCGCAGGCGACAAATACGCCGACCTGTCGCAGGAGGCCCTCTACTTCATCGGCGGCATCCTGAAGCACGCCAAGGCGCTCAACGCGCTGACCAACCCGGGCACCAACAGCTACAAACGCCTGATCCCCGGCTTCGAAGCCCCGGTCCTGCGCGCGTATTCGGCCCGCAACCGGTCGGGCTGCGTCCGTATTCCGTGGACGGAATCGCCGAAAGCCAAGCGCGTCGAGGCCCGCTTCCCCGATCCGTCGGCGAACCCCTACCTCGCGTTCGCGGCGCTTTTGATGGCCGGTCTTGACGGCATCAAGAACAAGATCGACCCCGGACCGGCTTCGGACAAGGATCTCTACGATCTGCCCCCCGAAGAACTGGCCGAAATCCCGACCGTCTGCGGCTCGCTGCGTGAGGCGCTGGAGGAGTTGGAGAAAGACCACGACTTCCTGCTGAAAGGCGACGTCTTCACCAAGGATCAGCTTGAAGGCTACATGGCGCTGAAGTGGGAAGAGGTCTATGCCTTTGAACACACGCCGCATCCGGTGGAATACCAGATGTATTACTCCTGCTGAGGCCACGCCGTCAGCCGCACATCGCAAGGGCGCCCGCAGGGGCGCCCTTTCCACATGCGCCCTGGCATTGGTTGCCAGCGCGGCGCGTCTTGGCTAACCTCGCCGAAGACTTTCCCAACGCAGGCGGCCCCGCTTCATGGACGACAATCCCCTCCGCCGCAAAGCCTCCAGCCCGTCGAACCAGCCAAAGATCTGGGCCGAGGGCAGCCAGAGACCGCCCTTTGTGCCGCGCGCCTTTGCCGCCGCCTGCCTGCATTACGCCCGCGAAGGTGTGGGGCCGCTGTTCGGCATGATGGCCCGCGCAACGGCCCGCTTTGCCACCACCGTCGCACAGGGCAACTACCGCATCCCGACCGACCGTCTTGGCCGGGCCGAACCTTTCGTACCCGCTTACACCCGCGTTGCAGGCTGGATCATGGGGCTTGCCGACATCCTGACGCGGGGCGGCTTCATTGCGCACAGCGATCCTGTCCACGCCGCCACACTGCGCGCCAGCGTGCCGCCGCTGGACTGGTCACAGATCCTGCCCGGCGCAAGCCCTGCCCCGGATCCCGCCCAACAACCTGCCGCCCTGCTCACCACCCCTGCCGATCCGGCCGTCATCGCCCCGCTGATCCTTGCCGAACCGACAGCCGCGCCCGAGGCTGACCCCCTCGCCTCGATCCGCGCCGATCTTGCCGCCCCCGGCCCTGTGGCCAAACCCGCCCGACCGTCCCGCCTGCCCCCCGGCCCGGCAACGCCTCCCGCCCCGCGCGGCCCGGTTGCCGACGGTCTGATCGACGCCGCCGGGTTCGCGCTTGGCTGGGCAGCCTCGATCGCGGCACTGCCTTACGGGCTGCTTCGGGCAACATGGGCGCAGATCAAAGGCGAAGACCTGCGCAAGCTGACCCCGCCCGGCTGACGCCTGCCCCCGCACAGGCCGTGGCCTCCGGTTAAAGGCGACAAAGCCCTACCCCAGCACCCGCGTTACAAACGCCAGCATCTCTGCGGCAACCTCTCCGGTCTCGAACGCCTCGCCCCCGTGGCCCGCTCCGGGCACCAGCGCGTAATCCACCTCCGCCCCCGGATCAGCCGCAAGCCACGCCTCACGCAGCCGTTTCGCCTGCAGGTCCGCCACCAGCGGATCAGCATCGCCGTGCCGCACGAACAGCGGCGGCAACGGCTCCTTCATCTCTGCCAGCCGTCCCACCGGCCCCATCGCCCGCGCCGCAGCCCGGTTCTTGCCCACGTCGTAGCCCAGCAGCACGCTTTCAGCGCTGTCCGCCACGTCTGTCGGTCCCATCGCAGGCACCCGCCCAAGCGCCGCCATATCCGCATCCATGGTGGAAAAATCCATTGGACCGTAAAGGCTGATCACGCCCTTCGGCGGCAGACCCACCTCCACCAGACTAAGAGCCGTCGTCACCGCCAGAAACGCCCCCGCCGATTGCCCCATCAGCACCAACCGCGAAGGATCAAGGCCCAGCGCCGCGCCGTTGCGCTGCAGATGCACCACCGCCGCCAGACAATCCTCGCCCGGCGCGGGCCAGATGTCGGTCCCTGACAGCCGGTAGTTCACCCGCACCACCGCAATCCCCGCCGCCAGCACCGCCGCAGGCACCGCCATCTCGGCCTTGTCGCCGCCCCGGAACGCCCCGCCGTGGATCATCACCAGCACCGGATGCGGCCCCGCCCCTGCGGGAAGCGTCACGTCCAGCACCTGCCGCGCGTCCGGCCCGTACGCTACCTCCGCCAAGCGCATCCCCCAGCGCCACCAGCCAAGGCCGCCCGCCACCACCACCAGCCCCGCCCCCAGAAGAGTCCGCCGGATCATTCCCGTCATTGCTGCCACCGTTCCGTCATGCCACCGCCGCCCGCAACGCAGCCAGTTCCCCGGCGCTCACCGTCTCCGCCTCCACCACATAGGTATGGATGGTGAAAACCACAGCCCGGCTTACCGGCAACCGCAACAGGCATTGCCGCTCGGACCGCACAAAGACGTGACCCTGCGGTCGTGGCCTCCGCTCGCCCTCCCGCCGCGGCTGGTGCAGCACGTAATCGTCATAGGTCAGGTAGTTCATCCGCCACAACGGCTGCTCTGGCCGGATCGCCTCGAACATCCGCTGCACCCGCCGCGCGATATCCTCGGAATAAGGCGCGACCCCGTCGTGAATGCCCACCAAGGGCCGCCCGATCTTCTGGCTCAGCGTCCAGCTTGCCGGAAAGCACAGGATCGCCCCGGTCAGCCGGTATTCCGCCCCGTCCGCCTGCATCAGGCACAGGTCCTCCTGCAGCAGCCGCCCCAGCGTCACCAGCGGCGCGCCCGCATCCAGCGCCACCTCCACCCCGTCGGGCCTGACGACGGACGCCGCCCCCACCCGGTACCCCGGCGCCCCCGCCAGCCGCGCCAGCACCATTGCATACAGCTCCGCCGCCGCCGCGACCGCCTCGGGCAGCACCGCATGCACCGCCTCCAACCGCCCGGCAATCAGCCGGTCGCGCAACGCCATCTGCCCGGCAAAGGCGTCATCCACCCGCAGCCAGTCGTCCCCCTCCACCGGCAGCACCCCCGGCAACCGCTTGGTGCGCGGGTCCATCCAGGCCAGCAACGGCAGGCGGGATTGCAGGATCGGCTCGCTTTGCATGGGGCACTCCTTCAGCCCCCCTTTCACCACGCCCCACCTGCCCGCACAACCCGCGCCCAAAACCGACATCCCCCGTCGCCCCCAGCCAAGCCGCCACCGCCC
>JANOQT010000121.1:0-3178 GCA_031415015.1 Paracoccaceae bacterium | reverse complement strand
CGCGGAGATCAACACGCTTGCCCAGCGCCTTTCCGAAACCCCGATCGAACCGGCCACCAGTGCCAAGAAGGCGGGCGACAACTTCGCCCGCTTGCTGGCGGCAAAGATCGGAGCCGAGCGCGCAGCCCTTGCCTTCACCTCTATCCTGACGGCCGACACTGCCGATCAGGCAGAGGCCCGGCTGACCCTGGTGCTGGACTACGGCAACCCCCACCCCTCGGGCGAGGCTATCCCGTTGGAAGGGGAACAACCGAAGGCCGCGATCACCCCGGTGATCGGCAAACGGCAAGCCATCCTTGATCAGGCGCAGGCCGGTGCGCTGCCGCTGCCGCCGGATTTCTCCAAACCTACCCACGCCCGGTTTCGCGCCAAGCTGGCCCAGATCGTTGCCTTGGCCGAGGCGGGCGACATCGCCGGTCTGCAGGCATTCGAGATCAACCCGGTCTCGTCCAGCCCGAAAGCGATGGCGCGCTATCGCGACCTCTGCGTGATCGCCATCACTGCACGCGCGCCGGTGTCGGCATGAAGATCACCCGCGAGTTCTGCCCCGGCGATCGCTAGACCTACGATTTCGGGCTTTGCAGCTATGAGAAGGGCTGGGCGCAGGTCGATTCGGCACAGGACGCGTCATACTTCGGCACTTGGGCCAACCCGACCCGATTGATGGTCTTCAACTACTGCGAGGGCGACACGACCTTGAAGGAGGCCGCGTCGCCTGAGGAGTTCGCCGCCGAACTGCGGGAGATCGATGCGTGGAATCGGGCGCATGGCTAAGGTCCAGCACGGATCGATCCGGGCTTTGATCCGGCGATGAAGGCGGCGTTTGAGGGGCTGGGGCTGGCGGAAATGCTGCATTGAATGAACACTTGGACGCGTGTCCCGGATACGCTATACAGGGCGCCAAGGAGCACCAGAAATGTCCGTGCAAGATCGCGTCAAGCGTTACAAGTCGACCGGTGGCGGTGTGGGCCTCGTCCGGGTCGAAGTGCTTGTGCCAACTGAGGATCGCGAGGAAATCCTGAAGCTCGCAGCGGACTTGCGGCGGCAGCGACGCGAAAAGGCGCCGACGATTGCTCCGAAACCAGTTCCCAACCGCGAATCCGTCAATGACCGGGCAAAGCTCATTCTTCACCGGCTTGTCGCGCGCAGATTGCGGGCCAATCCCGCACTTCTGGAAGACGCGCAAGCGCGGTTGCAATCGCTGGAGGGGCCTGCCCCGGACTATGTGATCAAGTGGGCCCGTTTGCTGGATCGGCCCGCAGAAGATGTCGCAGACCTGATCGGATCGCGGTCGGAACAGATGACCCATCTCAGGGTTTCGTCGCCCTTCCGTCTGCCGGAAGGCCTTGATGACGAGGCATGGCGCCGCCGGGTGTGGAAGAAGGCGAAACTGGGTGCCGCTTCATGAAACCGGTTCGGGATCGTGAAGATTTGCTGCGCGCCGCCCGCTCGGTCGCCGAACATTTTTCGGCCGAGCGGGTGATCATCGTCGGCAGCCAGGCGATCCTGCTGACCTGGCCAGATGCGCCGGTTGTGATGAAGATCACGCCGGAAATCGACATCTACCCCGAAAACAACCGGGATTGGGAAGCTCGCAATCCCGGCTTCGAGGCGTCCGAAGAGATCAGCGTGCTCTTCGGTGAAATGTCGCAGTTTCACGAGCGGTTCGGTTTTTATCTCGACGGTGTTGACGAGAATACGGCGCGCATGCCGCCGGACTGGTTGGACCACGCCGAAACGATGGAAATCGATGTTTATGGCCGGACCGCGGTTGTGGTCTGCTCCAGCGTCGAGGATGTCATTGTCGCGAAGTTACACAGGCTGGCGGAAAAGGATGTCAGCTTCATCAAAGCCTGCGCCGCATCCCGACCGATGGACCGCGCCCGCATCCTTCAACGGTTCCGAGCGACCGGCCCGGATCAGGTGCTGATCGATCAGGCAGAAAACCTGTTTGCGTCCCTCGTCCCTTGATTTCGTCGTTGGCGCGGATTTCCAGATGTCTGCACCCGATCAATGCACGCCCCGCGCCCTGAGCCGTTCCGGCGTGACGAGGCCGCGTGACAGCATGGCGTCGCGGATTGTGTTGCTGATGGTGTTGGCGGGCAGGAATCCGTCCGAATTGACCATGTCGGCGTAGAAGGCCGCGAGTTCATCGGCGCTCGGCCGGGCGCCCTCCGTGCGCTTGGGTTGGCGTTTGCTGGTCGGGGTCCTCGGGGAGGCTGCTGCGGCCTGCGCATCGCACTTGGCGGCGCGTTCCATCGCTCGGTCCAGCGCCTTGGGTCCATCGGGCGGGGCAGGGTGGTCCCTCCGGGTTTCGGTGGCGGTCTCGATGATCCGGTCCTCGGTGAGGCCAAGGTCGTCGATCCAGCGGCGCGCGTGGGTTTTGGCGGGCCAACCCTGCCACCAGGCGGGCAGGGAGCCGTTCGGATCGATGCCCAGCGCGTTCAGCAGCTCTGCGAAAAATCGATCAAAATCGATCTCGCGCGCTTGCGCATCCTCCTCCTCCTTTACAGGTTTAGTTAAAGGTTCCCTTACAAGGTTATACTCCGGATTCCGGAGATGACTTTGGGGAAAATCCGGAGATGGAACACCCGGAAATCCGGAGATGGCTCCATCTGGCAATTCCGGAGATGGGTCGTCATTTTCGGCAGTGATTTCAACAAACCCATCTCCGCTTTCCGGAGGTGGTTCCTGCGGAAATCCGGCCTCGAACCCGAGGATATAGCGCGTCGGCTGGCGGCGGTGCGTGTGCGGATTTTGGGTGCGGATGCGGTGGATCAGGCCCAATTTTTCCAGCGTCGCCAGGTGGTCGTTCAGGGCGGAGATGGACATTTCAGCGTCCTCGGCCAGCCGCGCCTGTGTCGGGAAACAGCCGAAATCGGGGTTGTGCCGGTCGCAGAGGAACCACAGCATGATTTTGGTGGCAGGCTTCAGCCCGCGCTGATGGATGGCCCAGTTGGTGGCGGCATGGCTCATGGACGATCTCCGGACATGGAAAATGGCCCGGTGATGAACACCGGGCCGGACAAGGTGCGGCGGTAGTCCCCCCCCAAAGGAAGGGGCTGCACAAGTAGAATTTTCTCGGCAAGATGAACGAGGAGATTTCGAATGAAGACAAGCAGATACACTGAGGCGCAGATCCTCGCGATCCTGCGGCAGGCCGAAGGCGGGATGCCGG
>JANOQT010000120.1:0-19023 GCA_031415015.1 Paracoccaceae bacterium | reverse complement strand
CCGCTGGGGCCAGCTGAGGGCCTTGCCAGCGGTCAGCAACAGCCGGGCAATCTCGGCCTTCCGCTCGGCCGAGGCCCGCATCTTCGGCGGCAGATCGGCAAAGGCCTCATGTGCCGCTTCGTCATAAGTGCCGACCGGCAGACCCGCCGCTGATATCTGCTTGGTGATGTAAGCTAGGCGGACCGGGCCCGGAATGTCGGAGAGGTTGAAAGTGAAGCGGTTCCCGTCTTGCAACAGAGGAATCGAGAGGCGTTTGAGCCAGTCGCGGACACCACGATTGGTTGCGGGGAGACCGCAGAGTCCGACGATATCAGAGACAGCCAGGCTCATTTTCCGACCCCGGCGGCTTGCAAGATGGATTCCACCACCTCCGCTGCTTTGGGACCTTTCCAAGTGCCGGTCAGGGCCTTTCTGGCGTTTTGGTGCTTCAAGCCGTTCTGCTCGCACCACGCGGTGAAGCTCGTACCCCGCAAGGTAAATCCAGCCCGAACCCGCCTCTGGAGTTCTTTGTCAGAGTCGGATATCTTTACATTTGGCATGGCCGTTCCAAGCATTTCTTTACATGCAAAGTAAATACTTTGCTTGCAAGCAAGTCAAGAGGGTTGGATGCAGACTGTTGACACGGTAATTGGTAGCTTGCGGGCAGTGGTCGGAGCCAAGAACGACGCCGATCTCGCCCGACAGCTGAAAATTGACCAGAGTACCATTTCCTCTTGGCGAGCTCGGGGGCGAGTTCCAGCGCGTTTCGCCGCGCTTCTGGAACCGGAGCCGCTTCCAAAAGAAGAAGTGTGGCCCGAGTTGACTGATCGAGGGACGGCGGTTGCCCTCGTGCGATATGTCATTCTTCGACAGCAAGTCGCCACGCAAGGAAACGTCGAACTTGCCTTTTCGGCATTTGCGGAGGTGAAGCCATTTTGGCTTATTATGCATCGGGCGGTGCATGATCTTCGCGCAAAAATGAAAGCCTTGAACGTGGAGCTAAGCACTGCTGCCGCGCTAATTCTTCAGGAAGACCTTCGGGACCCTAAGGCTACAGAGGCGCGTGTCGCGGCTCAGCTCGCAGAGGACATCCGGGACAATTCCTGGCTTAAGGATTGGACCTAGGATTTAGACTGCAAACGGCCTTGCAAGGTTTGGGAAATGGGAACAGAACAGTTCCCATCGACGCCATACGGCCTCTGAAGCACATTAGCCTTTTCAATGGCTTATCTCTGCCACCAGAGTTGGCAAACGCCGGAAACCCGGCTACTTTGCCCTGAAATCGTCAAACCTTCTGAAACCGCCTCCCGCTAACCCATTGAAAAGGCTTGCGCCATTTGCAGCGATCCGTCAAACCTTCTGAACCGCGTCAGCCAGCCCCCCGCACCCCCCGGGATATTTTTGCCAAGATGAATAGGGTGGACGTTCGGTCCGGCCTCTGTGTAATTGCCCACGTCCACGCATGAGGCCGCCAATGTCGCGCTACGAACCTTCCCAGATCGAACCGAAATGGCAAACGGCCTGGGATGACGCCGGGGTCTTTCTGGCGCGCCGCGATCCGGCAAAGCCGAAGTATTATGTGCTGGAGATGTTCCCCTACCCCTCGGGCCGCATCCACATGGGCCATGTGCGCAACTACACCATGGGCGACGTGGTGGCGCGGTTCATGGCCGCCAAGGGCTATTCCGTGCTGCATCCGATGGGCTGGGACGCCTTCGGGATGCCGGCCGAGAACGCCGCGATGGAACGGGGCGGCCATCCCAAGGACTGGACGTATCAGAACATCGCCGACATGCGCGGGCAGATGAAGCCGCTGGGCCTGTCCATCGACTGGAGCCGCGAGTTTGCCACCTGTGACCCGGAATATTACGGCCAGCAGCAGTCGATGTTCCTTGATATGCTGGCGGCGGGTCTGATCTACCGCAAGGCCGCAATGGTGAACTGGGACCCGGTCGACATGACCGTGCTGGCCAACGAACAGGTGATCGACGGGCGCGGCTGGCGGTCGGGGGCTTTGGTCGAACGGCGGGAACTGACGCAGTGGTTCTTCAAGATTTCGGACTATTCCGCAGAGCTGCTGGAGGCGCTGGACGGTCTGAAGGATTGGCCGGAAAAGGTCCGCCTGATGCAGGCGAACTGGATCGGCAAGTCGCGCGGCCTGCAGTTCGCCTTCACCACCCACGGCGCACCCGAAGGCTTTGACCGGCTGGACGTCTATACGACGCGTCCAGACACCCTGCTGGGCGCAAGCTTCGCCGCGATCAGCCCCGATCATCCCCTTGCCAAGCATCTGGAACGCCACGATCCTGCAGTTGCGGCGTTTGTCGCGGAATGTCGGCGCGGTGGTACCTCCGCCGAAGCCATCGAGACGGGCGAAAAGTTGGGGCTAGATACCGGCATCACCGTCCTGCATCCCTTTGACAACGATTGGCAATTGCCGGTCTACATCGCCAACTTCGTTCTGATGGACTACGGCACCGGCGCGATCTTCGGCTGCCCGGCGCATGACCAGCGGGACTTTGAGTTTGCCACCAAGTACAGTCTGCCCATCCCGCCAGTTTTCATCGCCGAAGGCACGGAAGAGGCTGCGCTGACCGAAGCCTACGTCCCGATGAAATCCGAACGTGTCACCTATGTGCGCGGCTTCGCCGGTCAGACGGACCAAACCGGCGAAGCGGCGGTTCTGGCCGCCATCACCGAATGCGAAGCGCGTGGCGTGGGGCGCGGTGTCACCAACTACCGCCTGCGCGACTGGGGCCTGTCGCGCCAGCGCTATTGGGGCTGCCCGATCCCGGTGATCCACTGCGACACCTGCGGCGTGGTGCCGGAGGCGAAGGAAAACCTGCCTGTCCGCCTGCCCGATGATGTGACCTTCGACAAACCCGGCAACCCGCTGGACCGTCACCCGACCTGGCGCGACTGCACCTGCCCCAAGTGTGGTGCTGCGGCGAAGCGTGAGACGGACACGATGGACACCTTCGTGGACAGTAGCTGGTACTACGCCCGCTTCACCTCGCCCCACTCGGACACGCCCACCAACGCCGAAGACGCCGCCTACTGGATGAACGTCGACCAATACATCGGCGGGATCGAGCACGCGATCCTGCATCTCCTGTACTCCCGCTTTTTCGCCCGCGCGATGCACAAGACTGGCCACCTGCCTGCGTCCGCTATCGAGCCGTTCAACGCACTGTTCACGCAGGGGATGGTGACGCATGAGATTTACAAGACCACCGACGCGCAGGGCCGCCCGGTCTATCACCTGCCAGAGCATGTTGGTGAGTTCATAATTGGCCCCGCTAGATTCGTCTTTCTCAAGGCAGGGCTGGAGGAGGGCGAAACTACCATCAGCTCCGGTGTCCTCGCCCGCCTGAAAGCTGCAAACCAAATGGTGGAGGTCATCCCCTCCGCCAAAATGTCCAAATCCAAGAAGAACGTCGTCGACCCGATGAACATCATCGCGCAGTTCGGTGCCGACACCGCGCGCTGGTTCGTCATGTCCGACTCTCCCCCCGAACGGGACGTGGAATGGACCTCCTCCGGGGCCGATGCGGCGTTCAAGCATCTCTCCCGCGTCTGGACGCTGTGTTCCCGGATTGGCGAGATGCCTGCCGACCACAAGGGCGAAGGCGACGATGCGCTGCTCCGCGCTACCGCCAAGGCGGTTGACGAGGTGACCAAGGGGATAGAGACCTTCGCCTTCAACAAGGCCATCGCCACGCTGTACGGGTTCACCAACACCCTGTCGAAAGCCAACGCCTCCACCCCCGCGATGAAGCACGCGATCCGCACGCTGGCGCAGCTGATGTCGCCGATGGTGCCGCATATCGCCGAATCGATCTGGACCTATCAGGGTGGTGCTGGCCTTTGCACCCAAGCCCCGTGGCCCAAGGCTGACCCGACGCTGCTGACCCTCGATACCGTCACCCTGCCGATCCAGATCAACGGCAAGCGCCGGGCGGAAATCAGCGTGCCGAAGGATATGCCCGTGGCAGAGGTTGAAAAGCTGGCGCTGGCGGATGAGGATGTGGTCAGGTTCCTTGCCGGTCAGCCGGTGAAGAAGATCATCGTCGTGCCGGGGCGCATCATCAATGTCGTCATTTAACCGCCGCACCCTTCTGCTGGTGCCGCTCGCCCTCGCCGCCTGCGGCTTTACCCCCGCTTACGCGCCGGGCGGGGCGGCGACGAAGCTGCTGGGAGCCGTCTGGGTGCAGGACCCGACCGACAAAAAGGGCTTCGATCTGGTTGAACGGCTGGAAGAACGCCTCGGCCGGCCGGAAGACCGCCGCTACGACCTCGCCTATACCATCACCACCGAAGCGGTCGGCGTCGGGATCACCACGGAAAACGAGATCACCCGCTTCAACCTGAAAGGGGTGATCGACTACACCCTGTCCGACCACGCTACCGGCGACCGGCTGGCCGGGGGCCGGGTGCAAAGCTTCACCGCCTATTCCGCCACCGGATCGACCGTCGCCGGGCTGGCCGCCGAGGAAGACGCGGCCTTCCGCCTGATGCGCCTCTTGGCTGACCAGATCGTGGCCCGCCTGATCGCCACCTCCGCCACACTCCCATGATCCTGAAAGGGGTCGAGGCCAGCCGCTATTTCGCCAAACCCGATCCGGGCCGCGCGGGTCTGCTGATCTTTGGCGCCGACGCGATGCGCGTGGCGCTCAGGCGGCAAGAGGTGATTCTGGCGCTGATCGGGCCGGAGGGTGAAGGCGAAATGCGTCTGACCCGCATGTCCGGGGGCGACTTGCGCAAAGATGGCAGCCTGTTGCTGGACGCGATCAAGGCCACGGGCTTCTTCCCCGGCCCGCGCGTGGCGTTCGTGGAGGATGCGACGGATACGCTGGCCGATCCGATTGCCGTAGCGCTGAAGGAATGGAAACCCGGCGATGCGCAGATCGTGGTCACGGGCGGCGGGCTTACGGCCAAGTCCGCCCTGAAAACGCTGTTTGAAAAACACACCGCCGCCGTCTGCATCGCCCTCTATGACGATCCGCCCAGCCGTGAAGAGATCGAGGACGCGCTGAAAAAGGCCGGCCTGCGCGATATCGACCGCGAGGCGATGACCGATCTGACCACCCTCGCCCGCGCGCTGGACCCCGGCGATTTCCGCCAGACGCTGGAGAAGATCGCGCTTTATAAATTTAATGATCCCACCCCCCTGACCCCCGCCGATGTCGCCGCCATGGCCCCCGCCACCATCGAGGCCGAGGTGGATGACCTGATCGACGCCACCGCCGAGGGCCGCGCCGTGGCCATTGGCCCCCTGTTCCGCAGGCTCGAAGGTCAGGGCGTGCTGCCTGTCACCATCTGCATCGGTGCCTTGCGGCATTTTCGCATCCTGCACGCCGCCGCCTCCGACCCCGCCGGGGCGAATGTCGGCATCCGATCCGCCCGCGTGAACTTCAAACAAAAGGACGCGATGGGCAGGCAAGCCGGGCAATGGGGCATGCGCGCGCTCGAAGGCGCTGTGGCGCAACTCTTGGAAACCGACCTGACGCTGCGCTCGTCGTCCCGTGCGCCCGGAATGGCCCTGATGGAACGCGCGCTGATCCGCATCGCAATGTCGCGCCGCTAAGCCCGCCGGATCGTCCCGGATATCGGCACAGCCGCCGCAAGCGTGTTGGAAATCGTGCCGTATCTCAGGATGTTGCGGTGCAGAAGGTCAAGCCGTGCGTCGCTTTCGGTGGTTCCGACGACGATCTCGTACCTGATCGACACCAGCTTTGGCGGCGCGTCCTGCCGGTCTGCCTCCAGCCGCACCTCCACGGTATCGAACTGAAACGCCAGCATCGGCCTCACCCGTTCCGCGCCCTTGATCATGCAGGCCGCCAGCGCCGACAGCAGCAATTCCACCGGGTTCATCGCCTCTGGCCGCCCCTCGGGATCGGTGCCCAGCGCCACTTCCGCCCCATGCGCGGTGGCCCGGCTGCCGGTCCCATCCACCCGCCACGCGCTGACTGCGTATTGCATTTCGCCCCCCGCTGACGGCATTGACTTGGCCCGCCACGCAACGACAATGCGGCATCGACAGGAGCAATGCCTTGATCCACCGCAAAGCCGACCCAACCCCGATCGAGGCCTTCCTTGCCCCTCTTGCCACTCTGGCCCGCAAACAGCCCGAGATTGAGGCGCTGGTGTTCTGGGGCGACGCTCAAGGGTGGGACGATGCACCGAACCAGGCGCTCGAATCCGAAGAGATCGTCTTTTATGCCGAAGGATTGCTGGAGGACGGCTTTCACATGGTCTGGACCGTCGTCGCACTTGCCGATACCGCCACCCTGCCAGACCATGTGAGGCTGCAATTCTGGCAGGACGGCACTCCGCCGCCGTCCGACCCGCCACCGGGCTGGCTGGCACTGCAACAGGCCCGCTGGTCCCCGGCCTGAGGCCGAATCCTTCCGCCCATTAATTATGCTGCGATGCAGAAATTTGCCGCGATAAGCAGCAGACGCTGTCTCCACATGCGCAAATCGTGATCTGTTGCGTCCCTTCCGTCGCCGTAGCGCAGGGGGTGCACTTTGCTGCCCTCACACGGTGATCCGACACGGAAAGCCGGGGTGTGCGGTGGCGACAGGTCTTGGATGGACATCACCACCGCACGGGGTGCAACCAAGGTTGCCGTTTCAACATGGATCGCCTTCCCCCGAAAGGAAGGCCTGAAACGGCCGAGTGACAGGGGATCACGACATGAAATTGAACCGACGTATGCTTTTGACCAGCGCCGCCGCCGCCTTCGCCGCGCCACGCTTTGCCTTTGCCCAAGCCGAAACCATCAAGATCGGCGTGCTGCATTCGCTGTCCGGCACGATGGCCATCTCGGAAACCACGTTGAAAGACACGATGCTGATGCTGATCGAGGCGCAGAATGCCAAGGGCGGCCTGCTGGGCAAGCAACTTGAGGCGGTGGTCGTCGATCCGGCCTCGGACTGGCCGCTGTTTGCCGAAAAGGCACGCGAACTTCTGACCGTGTCGAATGTCGACGTGATGTTTGGCTGCTGGACGTCGGTCAGCCGCAAATCCGTGCTGCCGGTGATCGAAGAGCTGAACGGCCTGCTGTTCTACCCCGTCCAGTACGAAGGCGAGGAATCGTCGAAGAACGTCTTCTACACCGGTGCCGCCCCGAACCAGCAGGCGATCCCGGCAGTGGACTACTATCTGGAGGAACTGGGCGTCACCAAGTTCGCGCTGCTGGGCACCGACTATGTCTACCCGCGCACCACGAACAACATCCTTGAGGCCTATCTGATCGGGAAGGGCATCCCGAAGGAAGACATCTTCGTCAACTACACCCCCTTCGGCCATTCCGACTGGTCCAAGATCGTGGGCGACGTGGTGGCGCTGGGGGCTGACGGCAAAAAGGTCGGCGTCATCTCCACGATCAACGGCGATGCGAACATCGGTTTCTACAAGGAACTCGCCGCCGCGGGCGTTACCGCCGACGCGCTGCCCGTCGTCGCCTTCTCGGTCGGGGAAGAAGAATTGTCGGGCCTCGACACCACCAACCTTGCCGGTCACCTTGCCGCTTGGAATTACTTCATGTCGGCCGACACGCCCGAGAATGCCGCCTTCATCGCGCAGTGGAAAGCCTTCATCAAGGACGACGCCCGCGTCACCAACGACCCGATGGAAGCGCATTACATCGGCTTCAACATGTGGGTGAACGCGGTTACCGCTGCTGGCACCACGGCTGTTGACGCCGTCTCCGCCGCAATGATCGGGCAGAAATTCCCGAACCTGACCGGCCGCATGGCAGAAATGCTTGCCAACCACCACCTGACCAAACCGGTGCTGATCGGCGAAATCCGCGCCGATGGTCAGTTCGACATCATCAGCCAGACCGACCCGGTCCCCGGCGACGCCTGGACCGATTTCCTGCCCGAATCGGCGGTGCTGGAGGCGGATTGGAAAGACCTGAACTGCGGGATGCACAACAAGGACACCGCGACCTGCGTTCAGCTGAAGTCGAACTACTGATCCCACAGGCGCGGGCGGATCACGTCCTCTCGCGCTCCCTCCCATTCCCGGAATGCCCATGCGCCTGACCGCCCTCCTTGTCGCGGCCACCCTTTGGTTTGCGCCGACTGCCGCCCTTGCCGAAGGCGAGGCGGCGCAGATCATTGCCGACAACCGCGCCCAGATCGAAAAGCCGTCGCGCCAGACCATCGGCCCGGTCATCACGGCGCTTGCCGCCAGCGGCGACCCGACGGCCGACGATATCCTCTCCGCCTGGGCCGAAAAACGCCTTGTGATCCGAAAATCCGATGACGCGCTCCTCCTTGCCACGCCCGCAGGCGACAGCCTGACCGCGCTGGACGGCACGCCCGCTGGCACCGCCGCCAAGGATGACCTGACCGCTTTGAAGCCGAACGCCGGGGTGCGTGGCCTGATCGCCGCCGCCCTCGTCCGGTTCACCCTGACCGACCCCAACCCCGCCCGCCGGGCCGAAGCGCTGACCTCCATCGCCCGCGACCCCACGGCCGAAACGCTTGAACCCCTGCGCGCCTCGATCGCCGACGAAGCCGACCCCGCCCTGAAGGTGCAGAAAGAACGCCTCGAACGCTTCCTCACCCTGCGCTTCGACCCAGATCCCGCCGCCCGCGTCAAAGCCATTGAATCGCTGGGCGCTGACACGGCCCTCGACACCCGTGCAGCGCTGAACCCCCTCGCCACCACCACCCGCATCGCCACCGCAGATGCGCCCACCGGCAATATCGCCCGCCCGCTGACCCCTGGCCGCGACCTCACGGAAACCGAGGCTTACGACCTTCTGGTCGCAGCCAACCTCGCCCCCGCCCGCCTGACGCCGGAGGAACAGCGCGCCGCCCTTGTGGCGAACATTGTGGATGGCAAGGTCGGCGGCATCTCCGTGGCCGACCTTGATACCCATGCCGCCCGCGATCGTGCCTATACCGCGCTGGAAACTGCAGGCACCGTCCCCACCGCCGCGACCAGTGACGAAGCAACCGCCGCCCTTGCCGCCCACCGCTTCTATGAGGTTTATTCCGAAAGTGACCCCACCGTCACCGCCGCCGCCCGTGATGCCCTGACCGCCATCGACCGCAAGGTCGCGCTGATGCAGGCCGCCGACCTTGGCCTCGACGCGCTTTCCCTCGCCGCGATCTACTTCCTTGCCGCCATCGGCTTGGCCATCACCTTCGGCGTCATGGGCGTGATCAACATGGCGCATGGCGAGTTCATCACCATCGGTGCCTACACCGGCTTTGTCGTCCAGCTTTTCGTGCCCGACTACACTCTGTCGATCCTGATCGCCCTGCCGCTCGCCTTCGCCGTCACCTTCGCCGCCGGG
This sequence comes from Paracoccaceae bacterium, assembly GCA_031415015.1. Lineage (GTDB taxonomy): Bacteria > Pseudomonadota > Alphaproteobacteria > Rhodobacterales > Rhodobacteraceae > JAUYQR01. The sequence goes on along the minus strand of JANOQT010000120.1, from coordinate 9,725 downwards.
GTGGCGATGGAACGGCTGGTGATCCGCCACCTCTACAAACGCCCCCTTGAAACCCTGCTCGCCACTTTCGGCATCTCCATCGCCCTCCAGCAGATCCTGAAAAACGTCTTCGGCACGCAGGCACGCCCCCTCACCGCCCCCGGCTGGCTGGACGGTGCGCTATCGGTCAACGACGTCGTCTCCATCAGCTACATCCGCATTGCGATCTTCGTCCTGGCGCTGATCTTCCTCGCCTTCTTTCTCTACCTGATGAAGCGCACCCGGCTGGGTCTTGAGGTCCGCGCCGTCACCCAAAACCCAACCATGGCGGCCTCCATGGGCATCAACCCGGACCGCATCAACATGCTGACCTTCGGCCTCGGCTCCGGCATTGCAGGGATAGCCGGGGTCGCAATCGGGCTTTACGCCAAAGTCACCTCCGAGATGGGGGCCGACTACATTGTACACTCCTTCATGACCGTGGTTGTCGGCGGGGTCGGCAACGTCTGGGGCACCCTCGCCGGGGCCACGATGATCGGATCTCTGCAAAAGATGATCGAGTTTCTGAACCCTTCCAACACCCTCGCGGCCCAGACCTACATGATCATCTTCATCATCCTTTTCATCCAATTCCGCCCAAGGGGCATCATCGCCCTGCGCGGCCGCGCGGCAGGAGACTGACCATGGCCCCCCATTCATCTGTCCAAAAATATCCCACGGGGGGTGCGGGGGGTGTGAAACCCCCCGCTGCCGACGGCAGACCGAAAGCCTTCTTTGCCCGTAATCCCTCCGCCCTGATCTTCATCGCCTGCCTTGCAGTCTTCACCCTCCTCGTCACCGTCGCCTCCGAGGCCTACGGCGCGGGTTTTGTCTCCACCTCCTTCGTGAAAACCCTTGGAAAGACTCTCTGCCTCTGCCTCGTCGCGCTGGCGATGGACCTGATCTGGGGCTACGCGGGCATCCTGTCGCTTGGCCACATGGCGTTCTTTGCCCTTGGCGGCTACATGACCGGCATGTGGCTGATGTATGCCCGGACCGAGGAAATCGTCGTCGCGGCCCTGTCTCAAGGCGGGCTTCCCGCCACGCCCGAGGAAATCTCCCAAGGCATCGCCACGCAGATCTTCGGCGTCGTCGGTGCGTCCGACCTGCCCGCGATCTGGGGCTTTGCCCACAGCCTGCCCCTGCAACTGACCCTGGCGCTGGCCGTCCCCGGCCTTCTGGCCCTGATCTTTGGCTGGCTGGCCTTCCGCTCCCGCGTTACCGGCGTCTATCTGTCGATCCTGACGCAGGCGATGACCCTCGCGCTGGCGCTGTACCTGTTTCAGAACGATAGCGGCCTGCGCGGCAACAACGGGCTGTCCGGCCTGCAAAACCTGCCCGGCCTTGGCGACACATCGCAAGACCTCGTCTCCGTCTGGTTCTTCTTGGCCTCTGCCGCCGCCCTCGGCCTCGCCTACCTCGCTGTATCCTGGATCGTCTCCGGCAAATTCGGCAGCGTGATCCGCGCCATCCGCGATGACGAGGCGCGGGTGCGCTTCCTCGGCTACTCGGTCGAAGGCTACAAGCTGTTCCTGTTCACCCTGACCGCCATCATCGCCGCCATCGCGGGCGCGCTGTACTATCCGCAGGCGGGCATCATCAACCCGGCCGAACTGGCCCCGATCGCGTCGATCTACCTTGCCGTCTGGGTCGCCATCGGCGGGCGCGGACGGCTGTACGGCGCGGTGATCGGGGCGGCCTTCGTGTCGCTGGTGTCCAGCTGGTTCACCTCGGGCCGCGTCCCGTCGATCAACCTTGGCTTTTACACGATCGACTGGGTGGACTGGTGGCTGGTCCTGCTCGGCCTCGCTTTCGTCGCTGTCACCCTGTTTGCCCCCAAGGGCATCGGCGGCCTGTTCGACCGGTTCCAGCACATCGGTACGCCTGACCGCAAAGGCGCGCCGCTGGGTCCCGATGACGGCTGCTTTCAAGAAAAAGAGGCGCAACCATGACTGCCCTGCTCGAAGTTTCCGGCCTCTCGGTCACCTTCGACGGCTTCCGCGCCATCAACAACCTGTCGTTTTCCATTGGCCCCGCCGAACTGCGCGCCATCATTGGCCCGAACGGCGCGGGCAAGACCACCTTCATGGACATCGTCACCGGCAAGACCCGGCCCAACACCGGCACCGTCACCTTCGGCGACCGCGCCGTCTCGCTCCTCGGCCTCAACGAGGCGAAAATCGCCCGCGCCGGGGTGGGCCGCAAGTTTCAACGCCCCACCGTGTTCGAAGACCAGACCGTCACCGACAACCTGATCCTCGCGCTGAAGGCCCCGCGCAGCCCCTGGCGCGTGCTGTCATGGCGTCCCAAGCCCCCCGACATGGCCCGCGTCAAGGCGCTGGCCGAAGAGGTCGGCCTTGGCGATCATCTGGCGAGAAAATCCGGCGAGCTTTCCCATGGCCAGAAGCAATGGCTGGAAATCGCCATGCTGCTGGCCCAGGAACCCCGCCTTCTGCTGGTCGACGAACCTGCCGCCGGGATGACGCCAGCCGAGCGTGAACAGACCACGACACTGCTGGTCAATCTGGCCAAAACGCGCGCCGTCGTGGTGGTGGAACATGACATGGATTTCGTCCGCCGCCTGAACTGCCGCGTCACCGTGCTGCATGAAGGCGCGGTGCTGGCCGAAGGCTCGCTGGATCACGTCACCCGGAATCCCGAAGTGATCAACGTTTATCTGGGGCGCGGATGATGCTGCAAACCCAAGGCCTCACCCTCCACTACGGCGGCAGCCAGATCCTGCACGGCATCGACTTCGCCGCCAAAGCGGGCGAAGTGACTTGCATCCTCGGCCCCAACGGCGTCGGCAAGACCAGCTTCCTGAAAGCCGTCGCCGGAACCCATCCCCGCTCTGACGGCTCCGTCACTCTCAACGGCGAAACCCTCGGCAAACTGCGCCCGCAAGACCTCGCCCGGCGCGGTCTGTCGGTGGTGCCGCAAGGCCGGATGATCTTTCCCCTGCTCACCGTGCGCGAAAACCTTGAAACCGCCTTCGCCATCCTGCCCCGCGCCGAACACCACATCCCAGACGAAATCCTTACCCTATTCCCCATCCTGAAAGACTTCCTCCACCGCCGCGGCGGCGATCTGTCCGGCGGCCAGCAGCAACAGTTGTCCATCGCCCGTGCGCTGATCATGAAGCCAAAAGTCCTGCTGCTGGACGAACCGACCGAAGGCATCCAGCCCAACATCATCCAGCAGATCGGCCATGTGATCGACTACCTGAAAGCCAGAGGCGACATGGCCATCGTGCTGGTCGAACAATACTTCGACTTCGCCTACGCCCGCGCCGATCAGATCTATGTCTTCCGCCGGGGCGCTGTCGCCTTGCAGGGCCGCAAGGATGACCTGCCAAAGGACCAGCTGCGTGGCGAGGTTTCCGTCTGACAGGCCCTCTCGCCAGTGCCGATCCTGCGCCGCCACGTTTTTCTGTTGCGATTTCTTTGCACCCTCGTAGCCTGACAAAATGACCAGAAAACCGGCGTGCCGCTGCTTGTGCGGCCCATCCAAAGGGAGTTTGCAATGAAGACCCTCAAACTGATGGCCACCACGGCCCTCTCCGTTCTGACCGGCATCGCACCGGTGGTGGCGCAAGTCACCGCGATCGGTGCGCCCGAAGGTCAGGTCAACATCGTCGCCTGGCCGGGCTATATCGAGCGGGGAGAAACCGACAAGACCTTCGACTGGGTCACCAAGTTCGAAGCCGCAAGCGGCTGCAAGGTGAACGTCAAGACCGCCAACACCAGCGACGAGATGGTCGCGCTGATGAACGAAGGCGGCTTCGACCTTGTCACCGCCTCCGGCGACGCCAGCCTGCGCCTTGTCGCCGGTGATCGGGTCCAGCCGGTCAACACCGACCTTATCCCCTCATGGTCCACCGTCGACGACCGGCTGAAGGATGCGCCGTGGCATACGGTGGACGGGGTACATTACGGGGTGCCCTACATGTGGGGCCCGAACGTGCTGATGTACAACACCGAGGTGTTCAAGGAACCGCCAACCTCCTGGAACGTGGTGTTCGAGAAGATGGACCTGCCCGATGGCAAGTCGAACGAGGGCCGGGTGCAGGCCTATGACGGCCCGATCCACATCGCCGACGCCGCGCAATACCTGATGTTCCACAAGCCCGAACTGGGCATCACCTCGCCCTACGAGCTGAACGAGGATCAGTACAAGGCAGCGCTTGATCTGCTGCGCGGCCAGCGCAACCTGACCGCACGCTATTGGCACGACGCCTTCATCCAGATGGACGACTTCAAGAACGAGGGTGTTGTGGCGTCGGGGTCGTGGCCGTTTCAGGTGAACCTGCTGAAAGGCGAAGGCCAACCCATCGCCTCGACCATCCCGCAGGAAGGCGCCACCGGCTGGGCCGACACCACGATGATGCACGTCAACGCCGCCAACCCGAACTGCGCATACATGTGGATGGAACACACGCTGTCATCGAACCTGCAATCCGACCTTGCCGTGTGGTTCGGTGCCAACCCCTCCGTGCCCGCCGCCTGCACCGATGGTCGCGGCATGGCCACAGCGGAAACCTGCACCGCCAACGGGCTGGACGACTTCGCCAAAATCAAGTTCTGGACCACCCCGGTCTCGTCCTGCCCGCAAGGTGAATGCGTGCCCTACTACCGTTGGGTGTCCGACTACATCGGCGTGATCGGCGGCCGCTAACGGTGCGTGAACCCGGGGCCTCGGACCAGAGGCCCCGAAACCACTCACCCTACCCCATACTTCAAGCGTAGGGTGCGTGCTCTGTACGCACCGACCTTTCCAAAATTGGAAACCCCCCATGTCGGAAACCTCATGACCGCCGCCGTTGAATTCCGCGCCGTCTCCCGCCATTTCGGCCCTATCCGCGCTGTCGACGGCGTCGATCTGACCATCGCCGAAGGCTCGTTCTTTGCCATGCTCGGCCCCTCCGGCTCGGGCAAGACCACCTGCCTGCGGCTGATCTCCGGCTTTGAGAAACCAACCGGTGGGGTAATCCGCATTTTCGGCGAGGATGTCTCGAACACCCCGCCGCACCTGCGCAACGTCAACACAGTCTTCCAGGACTATGCGCTCTTTCCGCACATGAACGTGCGCGACAATGTCGCCTACGGGCTGATGGTCAAGGGCACCCCGCGCGCCAGACGCTACGCACAGGCCAACGAGATGCTCGCCCTCGTCAAGCTTGACGCCTACGGTGATCGCAAACCTGCCCAGCTCTCCGGCGGCCAGCGCCAGCGCGTCGCCTTGGCGCGCGCCCTGGTCAACGAACCCCGCGTCCTGCTGCTCGACGAACCCCTCGGCGCCCTTGATCTGAAACTGCGCGAGGCGATGCAGGACGAACTCAAATCCCTGCAAAAACGCCTTGGCATCACCTTCGTCTTCGTCACCCACGACCAGAACGAAGCGCTCTCCATGGCCGACAGCCTCGCCGTCTTCAACCAGGGCCGGATCGCCCAGATCGGCACCCCGCAGGATATCTACGACCGACCCGCCACCCGCTTCGTCGCCGATTTCGTCGGCTCCTCCAACGTCCTGCCCCCCGACCTGACCCGCGCCCTCGGCGGCCCCGCGCAATGGGCCAGCCTGCGCCCCGAAGCCACCCGCCTCGCCGCCACCGGCGCAATCACTGGCACCGTTACCGCCCTGCGCTACCTTGGCTCGGCAACCCGCGTTGTCCTTACCGCTCAAGGCCCCGGCTTCACCGGCACCGAAATCGCCGCCCTCGTCCCCACAGGCCAGCCCCTGCCCGCCGAAGGGCAAACCACCGCCATCGCCTTCGACCCCGCCGCCCTCCACTTGATGGAGGCCCCATGACCCTCCGATTTCATCTTGGCCAAAATATCCCCGCCGGAGGCTCCCGTCTTCTCACCCATGGCGACTTCCGATGACCGCCCCCGCCATCCTCCCCGCCCGCAGCGCCGCCGATCGCCTCACCGGGCTTTTCTGGCGCAAGCCGAACTTGCTGCTCATCCTCCTGATCACCCCGCCACTCCTCTGGCTTGGCCTCGTCTACGTAGGCTCCCTCGCCGCCCTTCTCCTGCAATCCTTCTATTCCATCGACGAGTTTTCCGGCGTGGTGAAAGAAGAATTCACCCTCAAGACCTACGCCGAGCTGTTCCGCGCCCAGAACCTCGACATCATCCTGCGCACGCTGCTGATGTCCGCCGCCGTCACGCTTGCCTGCGCCATCCTCGCCTTCCCCATCGCATACTACGCTGCCCGCTATGCCAAAGGCCGCTGGAAAGCCGCCTTCTACCTCGGCGTCATGCTGCCCTTGTGGTCCAGCTACCTCGTCAAGGTCTACGCCTGGAAACTGATCCTCGCCAAGGAGGGCATCCTCAGCTGGGCCACCGACGCCACCGGCACCGGCTTCCTGATCTCCGGCCTCCTTGCCATCCCCGGCCTTGGCGGCTCTTCCCTGTCCACCAGCTACATCGGCACCTTCCTGGTCTTCACCTATGTCTGGCTGCCCTACATGATCCTGCCGATGCAGGCCTCGCTCGAACGCGTCCCCGCCTCGATGCTGGAAGCGTCCGCCGACCTCGGCGCCACCCGGTCACAAACCCTGCGCACCGTGGTCCTGCCCCTCGCCCTGCCGGGAATCATTGCAGGCTCGATCTTCACCTTCTCGCTGACCATGGGCGACTACATCATCCCGCAGATCGTCGGCAATTCCGCCCGCTTCATCGGCCTCGCGGTCTACCAGCAGCAAGGCACCGCCGGGAACATCCCCCTTGCCGCCGCCTTTGCCGTGGTGCCTATCGTGATCATGGTGATCTACCTGATGCTCGCCAAACGCGCGGGGGCCTTCGATGCTCTCTGACCGCGCTCCGTGGACACTGAGGGCTGCCGCACTCGGGGGCCTCCTGTTCCTGCACCTGCCGATCCTGCTGATCTTCCTCTACGCCTTCACCACCGAAGAACGCACCTACCAGTTCCCGCCCCCCGGCCTGACCACCCAGTGGTTCGCCGTCGCGTGGAACCGCGAGGATATCTGGCCTCCCCTGTGGCTGTCGCTCAAGGTGGCCGCCATCGCCACCCTGCTGGCGATGATCCTCGGCACGCTGGTCGCCGCCGCAATGGCCCGCGCGAAATTCTTCGGACGCGAGCAGATCTCCCTCCTGATCATCCTGCCTATCGCCCTGCCGGGCATCATCACCGGCATGTCGCTGCGGTCAGCCTTCGCCGTCATGGACATCCCGTTTTCGATCTGGACGATCATGCTCGGCCACGCCACCTTCTGCATCGTCATCGTCTACAACAACGCCGTCGCCCGCTTTCGCCGCCTGTCGGGCGGGATACTGGAGGCGTCAGCCGACCTCGGCGCCAACGCCTTCCAGACCTTCCGCCACATCCTGCTGCCCAACCTCGGCTCAGCCCTTCTGGCCGGCGGTATGCTAGCCTTCGCGCTGTCGTTCGACGAGGTCATCGTCACCACCTTCACCGCAGGCTCCGGCACCGACGCGAAAACCCTGCCGATCTGGATGCTGGACGAGTTGATCCGCCCAAGACAGCGGCCCGTCACCAACGTCGTGGCCATCCTGGTCTTCGCAGCAACGTTCTTCCCTATCCTCGCCGCGTATTATCTGACGCGCGGAGGGGGCGAGACGGCTGGGGGCGGGAAGTAGGGTGGGTGAAACCCACCAGCCCTGCATTTTTCCGCGAAGGACTCGATTAGCCGAACACACTTCATGCTTGTCAAATAACGCCGCTACACAGTGGACCTTTGGTTGTGATGATCTGATTGGAGGATGTTCGAATACTTTCTTTCCCGCTAAACGAAAAATGGATCACACAAATTGTGATTGCCCTTGGTATCCGTGTAGAAGTTGAACCGCGGATCGCCCTGAGCGACGGCAAGAGCGTCCAGCCTTGGGCACGCATTATAGACTTCGGTGGCAAAAACGGAATGTTGAGCTTCGCCGAGTGGCATGAATATCGGGATCAGATGAACGAACTATGCAGTTTAGGCTGTAGTGTAAGTAGTTTTCGGGAGCCCCCTCGATCTGTAATTGCCGACATCGACTCTATCAAGGAAATGCTTAGGGACTGGACATGGACTGGCCCATCCACATTGAAGCCAGGCTGGCTCGACTAGATGCCAAACCTCACCCCGCCGCCTTCCCCAACACTTCCTCCGCCCACTGGTTCAGACTCTTCCCCGCCAGTTCCGCCGCCAGTGCGGCCTTGCGGTGGACTTCCGGGTTCACCCGGAACATCATCTGGCCCGAGAATGCCCGCTGCGGTTCGCGGCCCACCGCAGCGCAGGTTTCCAGATAGTCCTCCACCGCTTCGACAAAGGCCGCGCGCAGACCTTCCACGGTGTCGGCATGGAATCCCACGCCATCGCGGATGCCCGCCAGACTGCCCGTAAAGATGCCGTCCTCGTCGTCATACTCGATCCGCGCGGCATAGCCTTTGTGCGTCATCGTATTGGTCATGGCCCAATCCCCATCCGTTCCAAAAAACCCCGCGCCGCGCGCACCTGATAGCATTTCGCTTCCTTGGCGGGGTGGGGTCGGTGAAATGTTTCCACCTCCGTCCCGGCCACAAACCGAACCCGCGAGCCGCGCCCTTCGACCAGCGTTGCCCCGGCAGCAATGAGCAATCCTTCGATAGCGGCCCAGGCAATCGTGCCGGAAACGGGGTCGGTGTAGACAGCCTCCAGAACACGGCGATGCTTGCTGTTCATGCAAGCAGTTTAGCATAGCTTGCGGAAAAAGCAAGTTGTAGCACAAATCCTAACAAACCCTTAATCCGCCCATACTAACCCATTGATTCCAAAAGTCCTGCACATTTGTCCACGCGTGGACACCCCAAAACAAAACCCCGGCCACAGCGGACCGGGGTTCCCAAACGGCCCTCGAACGACCTCACCGACGCGGCTGATCGTCGTCGTCGTCCTCGTCATCATCGCCCTGCGGCAGGTTGAAGAAGCTTTCCGCATCCGAGAAATCTCCGGCCACTTCCTTCTCCTCATCGCCGAACACCTCAAGCCCGGTCAGCGGCTCCGGCATCTTCGGATCGGGGGTCATGCCCAGCGACTGCTCGGTCGACACCAGCTTGCGACGCTCATCGTCCGACATCACCACCCCGTCCGCCGCCTTCTTGCGGGCCGCGGCCTGCACAGCCGCGTCCAGTTCGGTCTGGCGGCATAGCCCCAGTGCCACCGGATCAATCGGCGTGATGTTGGAAATGTTCCAGTGGCTGCGGCTGCGGATCGACTGGATCGTCGGCTTCGTCGTGCCCACCAGCTTGCCGATCGCCCCGTCCGACAGTTCAGGATGGAACTTCACCAGCCACAGGATCGCCGCAGGCCGGTCCTGCCGCTTCGACAGCGGCGTATAGCGCGGCCCGCGCCGCTTTTCCTCGCCCACAGCCGAGGCGTTGAACTTCAGTTTCATCCGGTACAGCGGGTCTTTCTGCGCGCGGTCGATCTCGATCGGGTCCAGCTGGTTGTTGGCGAGGGGGTCGAACCCCTTTACGCCACCGGCCACGTCCCCATCGGCGATGCCCTGCACCTCAAGCTCGTGCATGCCGCAGAAATCGGCGATCTGCGCAAAGCTGAGGGTGGAGTTGTCCACCAGCCAGACGGCGGTGGCTTTGGCCATGAGCGGCTTCGACATCGGATCACTCCTTTACAAATCTCTCCCGGGCCGGGAAAACGGCGGCGGGCGGGGCCCGCGAGTTCCACGTTTTCAGGGAATTCTCCG